>DEJV01000003.1 GCA_002353525.1 Prevotella sp. UBA2739 | reverse complement strand
GTTAACGTTATCGTTCCCGTTCCCGTTCCTTACAAGTCAAACTTATATCCCAGTGTAATTTGGATGACGCTATTCTTGGTACCCTTCAGGGCGAAGTTCGTAATCACGTTATCCTTCTTATACACATCCGTCAGACCGATGTTATAGCGTGCGTCGATCACGAAGTCCTCATACTCATACGACACGCCCACGGGAATAGACAGCGCCATCGACTCCGTATAGTCCTTCACGTCAGCCAGGTTATAGCTGTCGTCAGAGATAGGAGTCTTCACGTCGATGTCCGAGGCCACGTTCAGTCCCACCTGTACGCCAGCCTTCAAGGCCAGTCCTTTCGTCACATACACGTTTGCCAGCACCGGAATGTTCACGTAGTCGGCCTTAGCCTTCACGCTGCCCAGTTTAAAGCCAGCCACGTCCAGTTTCACCTTGGCGCCCTGCATCGCGTAGATCACACCGGCAGAGATGCCCAGGAACGGAGTAGCCTGATATTCGGCCTCCATGCCCACGGCCAGTCCGGCCTTCATGTCGGTGCTCACCTCGCATCCTGTATAGTTAGCCAGAGTCAGTCCTACCAAAGGTTTCAGGGCAATCGATCCCACCTCATGTTGTGCAAAAGCCGTCAGCGACACCATCGCTACCACGGCCATCATCATGATTTTTTTCATAAGCGTTCAGTTTTTTATTGTTAATCCAAGGGACAAAGATAATGCTTTTCTTTAAAACACAAGAAAAATCTTACAAAAAATTATCCAAATTAAGATTGAGGGAAGAAAATTTGTCAGTTTCAAAGAAACATTGTACTTTTGCATTTAAATAAAATTATTAACAAAGATGAAAAAATACTTATTTACATTTTTAAGCGTTTTACTTGCCTCTAGCGAAGTTTGGGGACAAAGTATTTGGACAAGAGTTACCTCAACCGACAATTGGGACAACGATGGAGTCTATTGGTTTACACAAACCACAAAGACTGGAAAAAAAACATATTATTACGTCTTAGAGAGCATGAATAAAGTTGGAAATGCTCCTTCTGATAATATATATTACAATTATGTGGGAAAAAAGTATAATAAAGTTACAGTTGATTTTCTCCCTAAGATTCATCTTTTCAAGATTATAAAAGTTTCCGAAGATGAATGGTATATTTATGACATAAATGAACAAAAATATTTGACTGACAATGGAGAGGGGAATTTTTTTAATTGTATAGCACTCGAAAAAGACAGAATCGAAAAAAGGAATAAAGTAAAAGTTAGCTTTGACAAAAATGGACAGATGGATATCATATTTCCTGCCAAAGGTTATTTAAAATACAAAGACGGTTTTTTACGTTTATATGCGATATCTAACAAGGAGGCTTTATCACCAATTGTTTACAAACTAAAAGATTACACTGTTTTAGATGCAATGGCAGATTTACCACAAAAACAAGGAATTTCAAATGTCATGATGTATCGCAATTTCGAAGAAAACCTTTATAACACCCTTATTCTTCCCTGTGATGTAAGCAATTATCAAGCAACATTTGGCAGTGGTGTAAAAGCATATGAATTGATTAAGATTGACGACACGAATCTTACCATTGTAGAGAAACAAGATCTTCACCTGAGCTCTCATACTCCATACCTACTGAAGGGGACATTCGGCAAAGGACCGTATCTGCTGGGGCGGCAGGAGGTGAGCTACGACGGCAACGACCCGGTGGCAACGGTGGAGGGCGGCACGGCACATGGAGTGTTCGCCAACAGGACGGTACCAGAGGGGGCGTACTTCATCTACGAAAATAAATTCTATACGTACGACACGGACTACTTCAACAAGGGGATGATGATTGCTCCGTATAAATGGTATATTCCGACGGATCCGGGAACAGCTCACGCCAAGGGGATGAAAAGCCTGGGAATACGGGAGAGCAAAAAGGACGTGAGCACGCACATCGACAACGCCACGCAAATGCCTGAGTGGAAGGGGGAGGTGTATAATCTCTCGGGGCAACGAATGAACACAAACGCTCCTCTGCCACGGGGGATCTATATCCGCAAGGGGAAAACTTTTTATCAACGATAACGTTAACGATAACGTTAACAGTCTTGCGACCTTGAGGGGAAGGGGATTATAACGATAACGTTAACAGTCTTGCGACCTTGAGGGGAAGGGGATTATAACGATAACGTTAATCAATTGATAATTGATAATTGACAATTGATTTTTTTTCAACGATAACGTTCACGATAACGATAACAGTCATGCGACCTTGAGTTTTGATGCCGTCAGGCCCATCCTCCATTCTCCATTTTCAATTATCAATTAGATAAGGACAGTTATCGTTAGCGTTAACGTTATCGTTCCGCGGTCAGAACTCGCTCGTGAAGTGGAACTTGATGTGCTTGAAGTCTTCCTGCGCCATCTGGAGCACATAGCCGGAGTCGGCGAGGAAGACGTCACGGCCTTCTTTGTCTTTAGCCATATACTGGTATTTGCGCTTCTTGAAGTTCTCCAGCTCTTTCTCGTCGTCGGCTTCTATCCAACAGGCTTTGTAGAGGTGGACGGGCTCCCAACGGCAACGGGCGTTGTACTCGTTCTCGAGGCGGTATTGGATGACCTCGAACTGGAGCTGGCCTACGGTGCCGATAATCTTACGGCCATTGAACTGGTTGACGAAGAGCTGGGCTACTCCCTCGTCCATGAGCTGGTCGATGCCCTTCTGCAACTGCTTGGCCTTCATGGGGTCGTCGTTCTCGATGTACTTGAACATCTCGGGCGAGAAGGAGGGGAGGCCGCGGAAGTGGAGCTGCTCACCTTCGGTGAGGGTGTCGCCAATCTTGAAGATGCCGTTGTCGGGCAGGCCGACGATGTCGCCGGGGAAGGCCTCGTCGATGGTGCTCTTGCGCTGGGCCATGAACTGGGTGGGGGAGGAGAAACGCACGGTCTTGCCCTGACGGACTAGGAGGTAGGGCTGGTTGCGCACGAACCGGCCGCTGCATACCTTGCAGAAGGCGATGCAGGAACGGTGGTTGGGGTCGATGTTGGCGGTGATCTTGAAGATGAAACCGGTGAACTTGGGCTCCTCGGGACTTACCATGCGCTCTTCGGCCTTGGTGTCGCGGGGACTGGGGGCTATCTCGACGAAGCAGTTGAGGAGCTCCTGCACGCCGAAGTTGTTGAGGGCAGAGCCGAAGAAGACGGGGGCTACCTCGGCGGAGCGGTAGGTGGATACCTCGAAGGGAGGATAGACGCCATCGACAAGCTCGAGGTCTTCGCGCAGCTTGTCGGCATCTTGCTGGCCCACACGCTGGTCGAGCTCGGCAGAGGCGATGTCTACTTCCACTTTCTCGGTGACGCGCTGCTTGTCGGGGGTGAAGAGGTCGAGCTTCTGCTCGTAGATGTTGTAGACGCCCTTGAACTTAGCGCCCTGGTTGATGGGCCAGGAGAGGGGACGTACGTGGATCTGCAGCTCCTGCTCGAGCTCGTCGAGGAGGTCGAAGGGGTCGCGGCCCTCNNCGGTCCATCTTGTTGATGAAGATGATGACGGGGGTGTTGCGCATGCGGCACACATTCATGAGCTTGCGCGTCTGGGTCTCCACGCCCTTGGCTCCATCGACGACGATGATGGCGGAGTCGACGGCGGTGAGGGTGCGGAAGGTGTCTTCGGCAAAGTCCTGGTGGCCCGGCGTGTCGAGGATGTTGACTTTATACTCGGTGTCGGAGCCGTCGGGCTGGTAGTCGAACTCCATGACGGAGGTGCTGACGGAGATGCCGCGCTGCTTCTCGATGTCCATCCAGTCGGAGGTGGCTGTCTTCTTGATTTTGTTGTTTTTTACTGCGCCTGCCACTTGTATCTGTCCTCCGAAGAGAAGGAACTTCTCGGTGAGTGTGGTCTTACCGGCATCGGGGTGCGAGATAATCGCAAAGGTTCTTCTTCGTTGTATTTCTGGATTCATTTATACCAATTGATAATTGAGAATTGATAATTGATAATTATTTTAACGATAACGGGAACGGGAACGGGAACTGTCTTGCGACCTTGAGGTTTGATGCCGTGAGGCACATTCTCCATTTTCCATTCTCCATCTTCCATTCTCCATTACAGAACGTTCCCGTTAACGATAACTGGGTTGTGATATTGAGGGTTGAGTGATTTTTTAACGATAACGGGAACGGGAACGGGAACTGTCTTGCGACCTTGAGGTTTGATGCCGTGAGGCACATTCTCCATTTTCCATTTTCCATTTTCCATTACAGAACGTTCCCGTTAACGTTAACGTTCCCGTTTTATGCACTCGGCAAGGGAAGCTTCCCAGTGGGGGATGGTGAGGCCGTAGACGGTCTTGATCTTGGTCTTGTCGAGGACGCTGTAGGGCGGACGGTGTGCGGGAGTGGGGTACTCGCTGGTGTGGATGGGGCGCACCTGACAGGTGGTGATGGCGGCCATGCGGTGGACGGCCACGGCGAAGTCGTACCACGAGGTGACTCCCTCGTTGCTGTAGTGATAGATGCCGGGACGGATGCCCTGGGCGATGATGGTGATGATGGCCTGGGCGAGGTCGCGGGCATAGGTGGGGGTGCCTATCTGGTCGAAGACGACTCCCAGCTCGGGGCGCTCGGTGCCCAGACGCAGCATGGTCTTGACGAAGTTGTTGCCGAAGGTGCTGTAGAGCCAGGCGGTGCGGATGATGAGCGCGCGCTGGCAGAACTTCTGCACGCCCATCTCGCCGGCAAGCTTGGTGCTGCCGTAGACACTGTCGGGACAGGGGGTGTCGTTCTCGGTGTAGGGCAGGTGCTTGGTGCCGTTGAAGACGTAGTCGGTGGAGATGTGGATGATCCATCCGCTGCGCTTCTCGATGGCGGCGGCAAGGTAGGCGGGTGCCACGGTGTTGAGGGCGGTGGCCAGCTGCCGGTCGTTCTCGGCCTTGTCGACGGCGGTGTAGGCGGCACAGTTGATGATGCCGTCCACCTGGTGGTGGGCAACGAAATGCTCTACGGCGAGCTGGTTGGTGATGTCGAGTTCCTGCACGTCGGTATTGATCCAGTGGTGCTCGGGATGTGCGGCCTGTAGCTGCCGCAGTTCGCTTCCTAATTGGCCGTTACAGCCGGTGATGAGAATGTTCATAATTCATAATTCATAATTTATAATGCATAATGCATAATAAAACGATAACGTTAACGATAACGATAACGAATTGAGAATTGTTGCTACTCGAACTCGAGGGGTTTCTGCCGGTCCTGATGATAGTAGTCGGAGAGCATGCCGATGAAGGTGGTGATCTCCTGGATGGCATGCTGGGTCTCGGGCGAGAGGGGTTTCTTCTGTAGACGCAGCATCATGGTGCCATAGAGGGCGTTGAAGCAGGTCTCCACCTCGTTCTCGTCTTTATGGGAGCCACGGTTGCGCAGCTCGACGATGAAGGGCAGCACCTTATAATACTCGGCATTGTAGAAGGGGAACTTGGGACTGGCGAGCAGCTGGGCGTTGAGCTCCTCGAGCTGCTGCAGGGTGATCTGGTTGATTTGCAGATGTCCGCCCTGCCGTTTGCCCTCGCTGTTCATCATGGTGACGAGGTTGCCGTACCAGTCGGCCATGTCTTCCTTCTGTTCGTCGGTATAGTCGAAACGGTTGATGTATTCCTTGCGCAGACGGGTGAGCGAGCAGTCGTATGCGCGGATGATGTCTTCTACCTGCCACATGTAGAGCAGGTATTCGGCAATGCTTTTTTTACGTAATTCTTGTGAGATAAACATTTTTCTAAGTGAGAAGTGAAAAGTGAGAAGTGACAAGTGTGATTACCTTTTCTTGCTGAAACTATTCGTTAATTGATAATTGAGGATTGAATTTTTTTCAACGATAACGGGAACGATAACGGGAACTGTCTTGCGACCTTTAGTTTTGATGCCGTCAGGCCTAATTATCAATTGTCAATTATCAATTGTCAATTAACTGGGCCTTCCTCAGTAGTGGAAATTGTAGAGGTTGAAGACGGTGCCGAAGAGGACGATGAGCGAGAAGAGGATGACGGCACAACCGATGACTCGGTTGATGATGAGGATGCCGCTCTCGTCGAAGATGTTGCGCACCTTGTCGACCAGCCATGTGAGTCCAAACCACCAGATGAGGGCACCGGCCACAATGCTGAGGTAGCCGATGAACATCTCGAAGGGATGGTCGGGGATGACGAAGGCAAACTGGGCGAAAAGACCCATGAACAGGAAGATAATCAGCGGGTTGGAGAAGGTCACCAGGAAGGCGGTGAACCCGTTGTGGAAGAGGGTGCCCTTGTTGGAACCGCTCTGGTGCATGTTCTTCGTGGGGTTGGAGCGCCAGCAGATGATGCCGAAGACGAGCAGCATGATGCTGCCCGAGAGCTGCAGCCAGAACTTGTTTTGCTGGTTGTTGATGATGTCCATGACGAAGCTCATGCCTGCTCCGGTGATGAGGGCGTAGATGATGTCGCTGACGGCTGCCCCGATGCCGGTGACGAAGCCATACCACCGTCCCTTGTTCAGGGTGCGCTGCACACAAAGGATGCCCACCGGCCCCATGGGAGCGGAGGCAATCATGCCGATGAGGATGCCCTTGAACACGAGATCGACAATGTCTATATGGAATGGTAATGGCATAGTGAGTGCAAAGGTACTGAAAAAAATGGAAGTAGGGTGGCTTTGTAAGGTTGTTTTTGTGATTTGGCTGTAAATTTTTGTTAAATAGCAGAAATTACTTGGGATGCTACACTCGTAACTCCTAACTTTTTCATACCTTTGCGAGAAGGTACGAGCGTACGAGGGTACGAAGGTACGTGGGTACGAGAGATGCTTTCGGACGGAAGATGATTTTTTTCTAACTAAAAACTAAAAATATAAATTGTATGGATACACAAATGATCAAACCTTATGTGATTGGTTTGGACCTCGGCGGAACCAACTCGGTGTTCGGAATTGTTGACAGCCGTGGCGAGATTAAGGCGACTACTGCCATCAAGACACAAGGCTACGACAAGGTGGAGGACTATGTGGACGCCTGCGTGGTGGCCCTGCAGCCCATTATAGAAGAGGTGGGCGGACTGGACATGATCAAGGCGATGGGTATTGGTGCGCCGAACGGCAACTACTATAACGGAACGATTGAGTTCGCTCCGAACCTGGCATGGGCGCACGACGGCGTGGTGCCCCTGGCAAAAATGTTCAGCGAGCGACTGAACAACCTGCCCGTGGCGCTGACCAACGACGCCAACGCCGCTGCCGTGGGCGAGATGATCTACGGTGTGGCCCGTGGCATGAAGAACTTCATCGTGCTGACTCTGGGCACAGGTGTAGGCTCGGGTATCGTGATCAACGGTCAGCTGGTGTATGGCCACGACGGTTTTGCCGGTGAGCTGGGTCACGTCATCATGCGCCGTGAGAACGGACGGTCGTGTGGTTGCGGACGTACGGGCTGTCTGGAGGCTTACTGCTCGGCAACGGGTGTGGCCCGCACGGCTCGTGAGTTCCTGGCTAACAGCGACGAGCCCTCGCTGCTGCGCGACATGAAGGCGGAGGACATCACCTCGCTGGACGTGTCGATAGCTGCCGGCAAGGGTGACAAGCTGGCCCTGCGCGTGTATAAGTTTACGGGTGACATGCTGGGTGAGGCCTGCGCTGACTTTGCCGCTTTCTCGAGTCCTGAGGCATTTATCTTCTTCGGTGGCCTGACCAAGGCTGGCGACCTGATTATGAATCCCATCAAGGAGAGCTACGAGGCTCATGCCCTGAAGATCTTCAAAGGCAAACCCAAGTTCCTCATCAGCGGTCTCGACGGTTCGAGCGCTGCCGTGCTCGGTGCCTCTGCCGTGGGATGGGAAATTTAGCCAATTGATAATTGATAATTGACAATTATTTCAACGGGAACGATAACGGGAACGAGAACGGGAACTAATTGGGGATTGACAATTATTCGATGATAAAAAAGTGACAAGTGTGAAATCTCAATCGCGAGAGTAATCACACTTGTCACTTTTCACTTATTACTTGTTACTTGAATAAGCTCTTCACTTATCACTTTTCACTTAATTAAGTATTTTTCTATTTCGCGGAAACCGTTGAGGAAGTCACGGGCCAGCATGCGCTTCTTGCCTGTGAGCTGAAGCTCGACAAGCTCCAGGCCACCTACCATCAGCTTCTTGCCTTCCACACGGATGGTGGAGCCGGTCTGGGCGGCATCGACCTTGACTGTCTTGAAAATCTTTAAGACGGTGGACTTGCCGTCGGGACTCACCAGGGTGGTCCAGGCTCCAGGGTAGGGACTAAGACCACGCACGAAATCGTATACTTGTTTGGCAGACTTATTCCAGTCGATGCGGCAAGTGTCCTTGAATATTTTTGGAGCGGGCTTTAGCGTCTGTAAATGGGTGGCATTCCATTCCTCCTGTGGAACGGCCTCCACCTGCCCATCGCCCTCCAGTATCCGGTCAATTGTCTCAACGGCAATGTCAGCACCTAAGTGCATCAGTCCGTCATAGACATATTCCACATCAGCATCATCGGGAATGGGGAAGGGTTTCTGCATGATGATGCGGCCCGTATCGATGTCATGATCTAAGAAGAAGGTGGTCACACCAGTCTTCGTCTCACCATTGATAACAGCCCAGTTGATGGGAGCAGCACCGCGGTATTGGGGCAGCAGGGCGGCATGAACATTGAAAGTGCCAAAACGCGGCATGTCCCACACTACCTCGGGCAGCATGCGGAAGGCCACCACCACCTGTACGTCGGCGTGGTAGGAGCGCAACTGCTCCACAAACTCCGGGTCTTTCATCTTCTCCGGCTGCAGGACGGGCAGCCCGTGCTCCAGCGCATAGCGCTTCACCTCCGACGGCTGCAAGGTATCCTGATGCCGTCCCACGGGTTTGTCGGGCTGAGTAACAACAGCCACCACGTTATATCCTCCTTCCACGAGTCGCTGTAGTGTTCCCACCGCAAACTCGGGGGTGCCCATAAACACGATTTTCAAATCCTCTTTCTTCATCATGCCTGCAAAGATACTACTTAAAATTGAAAAAAGAGAATCAGGGCGTGTCAAAATATAATGACACGCCCTGATTTCGTAAATAATCGAAGACTATCTCCGGTTTTTCCGGAATCCCTGAAACAACCGGAATCTGGTTACTTTATAATTTAATCCTCTAGAATACGAATCTGCTCGAAGTAATAGCCTTCAGATACTTTCATACCCTCTTTTACGGTTCCGTCCTTCACATCATAGATGTAGATGCAAGGCTGGTCGTTTTCAGTGTTCACACCAAAATACAGTTTACCTTCTTTCTTATCGAAAGCAGAACGCTGTGAGAAACGTCCACTGCTATAAGGAATCTCTGCACCATTGATAGCCATGCGGGTACGAGTTCTGCTATTCAGGTCAATAACACTGTAATAGTGGGCATAACTGTCAATGGCTGTTCCGAGAGCACTATCGTCGTGGCGTGAGTAGCAGAACACCTTGCCGTTGCCCATATACTGTACGGTGAGCAGTTTGCCGTCGCTGTTAGGAAATCCGTCGAATCCTTTATCGAAGTCGAATTTTCCCTTGCTGATACGCAAGAGTTTTCCCATTTCTCCAGCGTCAGAGTCATTGAATGCCACAAGATATAGGTTGTCGCTTTCATCGAAGAAAACGGTTTGCTGCAGAAGTTCTCCATATGCTGAACCTGCCATCTCGTTAGCTTCGCTATTGATGATATTCTGTTCCACAGCCATGGTCTGAGCGTTGATAACGCAAATGCGGAAATACTTTTCGTTCGTGGCTTTACGTCCTGATCCTTTCTTCTGATAATAGAAGTAGAACAGTTTGTTGTCACTCTCACGATAGGCCAGTATACCACTTGTGGTAAAACTTTCCCAGTCGTCAGTAAGACTCAGACTAAGGGTTCCCTCGTCGAGGATGGTCATGTTGTCGGTGTTGAGCTTGGTCCACACAATGGCATCTTTGTCGCCGTTGGCAGCCATGATGACCAGGGTGTTATCGTTGATCCATGCATGCGTATACTGGCGGCAGTTGTAGGTGTTGGTCTTGAACGGCTGAGCCTGAACCACCTTCATCTGGTTGTTGACGAACTGCAGTTTCACGAAGCGGTCGGCAGAAACGGGAACCTGATAATAGTATTTGCCCTTTACGATGGCTTCCATCGAGTAGTCGGCATTGATTTCCGCACCCACATTCTTGAAGTCTACCACACCAGTGCCCTCGAGTGAAGGAATGCTCTGCATGATGGTGGTCACGTCACGTCCCATACCACCTTGCTTGCCGACGGTTACAGTCAGGTCGAAATGGTAAGGGGTAACTTCCTCCACAGGATCGGTGTCGGGATCGGTCTTGGGATCGTCGTCATCTGAACAAGCAGTAAAGCTCAGTGTTGTCATGAGCGCCAAAAGCGCCATCCAATAAAAATTCAGTTTTTTCATTTTTAGTTAGTTTTTTATAAAGAATTGATTGTATAATTTCCGTTTGTACTCTTCCACAAGGCGAGTCGTGCCGGTATTCTCTCACCTCTCACTTCTCACCTCTTACCTCTCACTTCTCACCTCTATTGTATCAGCACCCTGAACTTGGCGAAGATGGCCCTGCCAGGTTTCTGCAGCTTGTAGTTGTCGTAGAGAGTTTTGTCCAGCAGGTTGGTGCAGTCTAGCGAGATGTTGTAGCGGTCGCGATGCCACGAATAGGTGAGGGAAGCACCCACATCGTTCTTCTCGGGAATGCGTGCCTTGGTGTCGAGTGCGCCGTATCCCTCCCACGACAGGAAGAACCAGTGCACCCACTGATAGTCCATGCCCAGCACCAGGCGGTCGGTCTTTTCGAAGAGGTTGCGGAAGGTGTAGTGAACCTCTGTGGTGGCGAAGAGCCACGGACGGTTCGGCACATGGTTGTTGTAGGTGACCGAGGGCTTGCCGTCGTTCTTGAATTTCTGTCGGTCGCGGGCATCTTGCCAACTGATGTTGCCAACCACCTGCAGGCGCTGTTGCCAGTCGTAGCGCAACTCAGCCTCTGCACCCTTGATGTGTACGGCCGGCACATTGGTATATTGCAGCGTTCCTTCCTTCTCTGATACGGTGGGTTGGATATAGTTGTCGACATAGCGCAGAAATCCGTTCACGTCGTAAGAGAGGGTGTGGTCGTCATTCTTCCATGTTCCGTAGATGCCTACGTTCACGTTGTTGCTGCTTTCAGGCTTGAGTGCCATGTTGGCATAGATGGTTGTTCCGTTGCCCAGCAACTCACGGGCTAGGGGCAGTCTGACACTATGCTCGAAACTGGCTTTCAGCGACAGAGGCTCGGCAAACTGGAACCGGCTGCCCACACCATATCCGAAATGATTGCTGGTGGAGGAGCCCATGACATCTCTCGACCCTGTGACCGACTGGATGTCGGTCTGTTCCACATACATGTGGTTCAGATAGTCTTTGACGAAGAACGAGTTGTACATTCTGTTGCCGAACAGCGACTGGTTGTAGGTGAGTCCGAAAATATGCTTCGACAGTACGTCGTTAGAGGGCTCGAAGGTGTTGTCCACCTCATCCCATCTCTTGTTGCCAGTCCGGTTGAGCGAATAACTGAAATTCAGCGAATGCATGTCGGCACCAGGCTCCTTGGTTTCCTGGGCTCCGCCAAACATATAGTTCAGGTCGCCCCGAATGAGGGTGAGTGGCCGCTTATAGTGTCTCATCGAACGGGCTCGCCCGTTGATTTCGTTACGCGAGCTGACGATGTAGTCGCCGTCCCAGTTGTATTTGCGGTAAGCGGTGTCGGTGGTGAGTGAGGTGTCCCAGGTGTGCGACAGGGCAAGGTTGGCGTGGAGGTTCTCCATCAGGAAATGGTGCTTGCGGTAGTGGGCCGAAATATTCCAGGCATCAGCCTCTCTGTCGGCCATACCGATCACCTTGCTCTGGAGGGTACCGGTCTGCAGGTCTTTCTTTGTCTTGGCATACGAGGCACTCACAAAGAAATCGTCGGCCCACCATTTGTCGGTCACACCCACTTCCAGCTGCCCGATGAGCGAGAAATAGTCGTCGTGGAAACGACGGCGGTTGGCATTGGTGTACTGGCGGCTCTCCTCGTCCCACACTTCTACGCCTTTCATCATGTAGTCGTTCTTCGAGTATTTCACTCCCAGGGTGGGCCTTATGGTGAGTCCGTTGGCAAAGATATACTGGCTGTTGAGATCGGCCTGATGCGTATGGAACGATCCGAAGCCGTAGCTGACGTCAAGATAGTTTGCCTTCTTGCGGCTGGTGACGATGTTCACGGCGCCACCCAGCGCGTCGCTTCCCAGCCATGTGGGCACTACACCTTTATAGATCTCTATGTGGTCGATCAGGTTGATGGGCAGATTGGCCAGCGACACGTTGCTTCCTTTGGTGTCCAAGGGAACGCCGTCGAGGAAGTAGCGCACCGAGTTGCCCGACATGCCGTTGATGCTCAGGTCGAAGTCGGAGCCCACGCCGCCTTCCTCGCGCACCTTCACACCGGCAGTCTTGTCGACCAGGCTGTTGAGGTTGGTCAGCGAGTTGACCATCGAGCGCACGTCAATGGCATTCACCGACAAGGCTCCCTCGCGCAGCTTCTGTGTCTTGCTCTTGCCAATGACGGTGACATTCTTGAGTTCAACAGAGTCGCGAAGATGCTTTTGGGCAAACACCATACTATACTGGCATAGCAGCATAGCGGTTACGATCAACAATTTCTTCATATTCGTTCTTTTTACCTTCTTATATCCCGAAGAGGGTATCTTGTTTGTTGTTATGAAACCGGCAGGTCTTCTGACTTTGCTCAATTATCAGCACCTTCCCGTCGGAGACAGACAGTGGCTTTTTTGCTGATAACACAATGAGCTTACAGCAGCGGGCTCTGTTCAGGATTCTCACCTGATTCCCTTTTCATCTCCCTCAATATGATTGGGAGAACCAAATTTCAGCGTGCAAAATTATACTATTTTTGGCAAACAACCAAAATAATCTCTCTTTTTTTGCCTTTTTCGAGGTGAAAGAGGCGTGGCTGCGGCAAGGCTCTCTTCACCTTATTATATATTGCGTTGGCGTACGGCCTCGAAGAGCAGAATGGCGGCAGAGACTGAGACATTGAGTGAGTCCAGACGGCCGAGCATCGGTATGCGGATGTGGGCGGTGGCAGCCTGGCGCCATTTGTCGGTAAGCCCCGTCGACTCGGTGCCCATCACGATGGCCGTGGCGCGGCGCATGTCGGTGTCGTAGTAGAGGTGCGAGTCTTGAAGCTGTGCCGTAAGAATCTGTATTCCATGTTGTTGCAAGTATTCGATGCAACTGTCTGATGAACAAGCCACACAGGGCACGGTGAAGATGGCGCCGATGCTAGAGCGGATGAGGTTGGGGTTGTACAGGTCGGTCTTCGGGTCGCAAACGATGACGGCATCGGCCTGAGCGGCATCGGCAGAGCGCAGCACGGCACCCAGGTTGCCCGGTTTCTCGACGCTCTCGAGCACGATGATGAGCGGACTGGCTGACAGCTGCAGGTCGGTGAGCGACAACTGGCGGGTCTTCACTTCGGCCAGCATCCCTTCGGTGCTGCCCCGATAGGCAATCTTCTCGTACACATCCATAGAGACCTCAAACAGTCGGGTTGTTGCAGGCAGTTGTCGGAACAGCATGGTGACATCATCGCCCTGGTCATTGAGAACCGAGGGGCAATAGAACACGCTGTCTATTTCGTATCCGGCATCCAGACAGTGCTGCAACTCGCGCCTGCCCTCCACCACAAACAGTCCTTCCTTCCGGCGTTCGGATGATTTCTGTTGCAGGGCGAGCAGACGTTTGATTTTCGGATTCTGGCCACTCGTGATCGTATTGTCTGTTGTTGTCATTTGCAATCTCTGGTCTGATTTATCGTTGCAAAGGTAAATAAAAATATCGAAAGAGCAGACTGCGCAGCATGAAAAACTATGCCGGACGCAGCATATTCGCATTCGATGGGTGTGATGGTCGATGATAATCATACGTCTTCGTCTCAATTTTCGCAAGTTGTAGGAGTTCAGGAGTTCTGAACTACAAAAGAAGTTGGGTAAATGCGAAACATGAACCAGATGCTCATAGAAACAAAAAGACGTTCCCTGATGATGGGGAACGTCTTTATGTGGATAATTTGAATCTGCTAGTTTAGCAAAGCTTGCGCGAACCGTCGCCAATCACAACGTCGATGACGATAGGCTCGTGGCCATACTTCTCGTTGAAACGCTTCTTGGCATCGGCGATGAACTTCTGATAGAGGTCGTTGCGAACCAGGTTGATGGTGCAGCCACCAAAGCCGCCACCCATGATGCGTGAACCAGTGACGCCATTCTCTTTGGCAATCTCATTGAGGAAGTCAAGTTCCTCGCAGCTCACCTCATAGTCTTTCGACAGGCCCTCGTGGGTCTTATACATCATTTCGCCAACCTTCTCGTAGTCGCCTTCCAACAATGCGTCGCAGACAGCCAGCACACGGTCTTTCTCGCCCAAGACGAACTTAGCGCGGGTGTAGTCCTCTTCGCCAACCTCAGCACGTACTTCCTCTAACTGCTCCCAGGTGCAGTCGCGCAGTGTCTCAAACTTCCCTTCGGGATGCTTGGCCTGGATGTGCTTCACCACATTCTCGCACGAGTTGCGGCGGTCGTTGTAGGGAGAGCCAGAAAGCTGGTGCTCAACAACACTGTTCAGCAACACGAGGCGATAGCCATCGGGCTTGAAGGGGAAATACTGGAACTCGCGCGAACGGCAGTCGAGGCGCATCAGACAGCCAGACTTGCCGAAGACACTGGCAAACTCGTCCATGATGCCGCAGTTCACACCAATATACTTGTGCTCGGTAGCTTGTCCGGCAAAGACAAGATCCCACTGGCTGGCCTTATGTCCTTCTTCGCCGAAGATGTCGTTCAGACCGAAACCGAAGCAGCTGGTCATGGCAGCCGACGACGACATGCCTGCGCCAAGGGGTACGTCACCCGCAAAAGCAATATTGAAACCCTTCACGGGAACTCCCACCTTTCTCATCTCGAGAGCCATTCCGTAAATGTAGCGTGCCCAGTGGGTGCGGGGACCGTTGGGGTCGCTCAGCTTAAAGTCAACACGGTCTTTACGGTTGATGGCGTATGCCCTTACGGTGTCTTCTGTACCGTTGGCGCGAATCTCGGCCACGATGCCAGTGTCCACTGCTCCGGGGAATACGAATCCACCGTTATAGTCGGTGTGCTCACCAATAAGGTTAATACGGCCAGGAGATGCATAAACATGACCTGTCTTACCATCGAAATGCTTGATGAAACGACTTCTTACTTCTTCAATTGCTATCATAATTCTTGATTCTTTAGTATTAATTAGTTAACTATTTTAATCTACCTTGATGTCTTTGTTGACATTCTTGCAACCGATGAGGGCATAGAACAGGATGTAGGCCAACATGGCAATGACGAGCCAGTAGCTGAAAATGGGACCCTGAGACTTGGCAATAGCCTCCTGGATGAGCGGCATGATGCCACCACCAACCACCATGGTCATGAAAATGCCGGATGCTGCTTCGGTGTATTTGCCCAATCCCTCAACAGAAAGGTTGAAGATGCCACCCCACATGATGCTGGTGCAAAGACCACAAGCAGGGATGATGAAGCTCTTGGCTGGAACATCGTGGCCGTTGAAGGCGATGGTAACGCTCTCGGGCATGAAGATGGCAATGAGCAAGAGCACAATGGCCACCGTGCTCACAATGGTCAGCTGAAGCTTGGTGGAAACTTTTCCGGAGATGGCGCTAGAGCATGCACGGCCAATCATCATCAGAAGCCAGTAGGCAGCAGCCAGTGTGCCACCAACGGCGGCTGCACCCTCGAACCCGAGATCGGTCACATAGAAATTAAGCTCCATGGGGATGCCAATCTCGATGCCTACATAGAAGAATATGGCAATGACACCTAACAGACAATGGCGGAAGGCCAGCGGACTGCGCTCGTAAGTAATGTTCTCCTTACCAAGGTTCGGCTCAGGAATAGCCACACCACGGATGATGAAAAACGAGATGGCAAACACTGCCATGCCTATGAACAGCAGAGGAGCAACGTCGCTCATGCTGGTGTCCTTGGTAACGGTGCCTACGAGGATACCTGCAAGCAGTGGGGTGAGCGTACCGGTCAGCGAGTTCAGTGTACCGCCAATCTGGATGAGCTGGTTACCCTTGTTGCCACCACCGCCAAGAAGGTTCAGCATGGGGTTGACAACAGTGTTGAGCATACATACGCAGAAACCGCAGATGAATGCGCCCAGCAGGTAGATAATCAGGTTGAGGGCTACGGGAATGTTGTCGTAAGTGAAAACATAAGTGCCTGCACCCACAAGACTTGACAGATACTGGAACACTAATCCGATGAGACCTACTGCAAGTGCGATGAGAGCAGTCTTCTTATAGCCGTACTTGACAAGCATCTTACCAGCTGGAATGCCCATGAAGAGGTAGGCTGCAAAGTTCATCAGGTTACCCCATGCCTTGGCAAACGGATATTCAAATCCCCAAATGTTTCCAAACGGAGCTCCCATGTTTGTAACGAAGCTGATCATCGCAAAGATGAAGCACATAGTGATAATGGCAACTAGCTTGCCATTGTTTTTTGTCTGTGTCATATTACTTTTATTAATGTTTATCCTTCAATGAAAACTTTCCTTTTATCAGTTCACCTTTTATTCCGCTCCAAAGCGGTAGATGGTCTTCTGCTTATACTGCTCACCAGGGTTCAGCACAACACTGGGGAAGTAAGGACGGTTGGGTGAATCGGGGAAGTGCTGGCACTCGAAGCAGATGGCAGAGCGACGTGGGAATGTGGCACCATGCTGGCCGGCATAGCCATCAGCCCAGTTGTCGGTATAGATCTGCATGCCAGGCTCGGTGGTGTAAACATCGAGTGTGCGGCCGCTGACGGGCTCTCTCAGACGGGCGGCAAAGCTCAGTTCGCCTTCCTCACGCTTGTTGAGCACGAAGCAGTGATCGTATCCGGCACCATTCTTAATCTGCTCATCATCGGCATCGATGTCCTGGCCAATGGGTTTGGGCGTACGGAAATCGAATGGGGTGCCTGCAACTTTCAGAATCTCTCCCGTGGGGATGCTGGTCTCGTCGATGGGGATAAAGAAGTCGGCGTTAATCTCGCAAACCTGGTCGTTGATAACCGGAGTGGGATTGGCAATGCCCTGAAGGCTGAAGAAGGCATGGTGAGTAAGGTTCATGATGGTCTTCTTGTTGGTCGAAGCCAGATACTCAATCACCAGTTCGTTGTTGTCGGTGAATGTGTACTCAACGGTTACTCGATATTCGCCAGTGAATCCTTCTTCTCCGTAGGCCGATACATAGTGCAGAGCCAGTGAGCGAGGACCCATTTGCCGTGCATCCCAAACGCGAGCGTGGAATCCGGTGGGACCGCCATGCAGGGCATTCGGACCATTGTTGATGGCCAGCTGATACTCCTTGCCGTTGAGCGTGAACTGTCCGCGGCAAATACGGTTACCGTAACGTCCGATGAGTGTCGACAAATAAGGTTCGGGACTGTTGATGACATCTTGGATATTATCGTGACCCTGGATAACGTTGGCAACTTTGCCATCCTTATCGGGCACCATGATTGCTACAATGGCTCCACCATAGTTGGTGATTGCAACCTCATATCCGAGTCGGTTTCTCAGGATGTATAAATCTGTTTTCTTTCCGTTGATCGTGGTCTGAAAATCTTTGCGTTTCAGGCCACAGAGGTTTTCTGTTTCAATGGTACTCATATTTCTTCAGTTTTTAGTTACTAAAAATGTTAGTTGCAAAGTAACTAAAAATAAATGAGAATCACGAATGAAACACTTATAAAATGTCTTATAGAGAATGTTAAAACTTGTGAATCGTTATCAAGATAGCAAATCAGCAACCACATAGCTGCTGCCTCCTACAAAGATAAAATCCTCTGTGGAAGCATCTTGAAGAGCCTGTTGGTAAGCGCTTTTCACTGTGCTGAATGCCGTTCCTGACAGATGGTGAGCCTTAGCGATGCTGGCTACTTTCTCCACGGGAATAGCCCGATGGGTGGATGCCTGTGTGAAATAGTAGATGGCATCCTGAGGCAGCATCTCCATCACAGTATCGATGTCTTTATCGTCGACCATTCCAAAAACGATGCGCAGTTGCTGACACTTCTGGGCTTTTATCTGACTGGCAAGATAGGTCCATCCGCCCACGTTGTGGCCAGTGTCGCAAATCACGAGTGGCTGCTTGTGAATGGTTTGCCAGCGACCTACCAATCCTGTCAGCTCACACACATTTTTCATTCCTTCGGCAATGGCTCCGTCAGCTTCTTTGATGTCTAGTATTTGCTCTAGGCAATGCATGGCACAAAGGATGGTGCGCTTATTCTTTTCCTGATAACTGCCTTTCAGTTCGAAATCATAGTCAGCATCAGGCGTGAATTGCTCTGCAAGGTGGAGTGGGGCATTGGCTTCCATGGCTTTTGCCTTGAAAACGGGAAGAGTCTCGGGAGTTGTCTCGCCAATAACAACAGGCACACCAGGCTTGATGATGCCCGCTTTCTCGGCAGCAATCTGTGCCAATGTGTTGCCAAGAAACTGGGTATGGTCGAACGAGATGTTCGTGATAATGGAAAGAATAGGAGTGATGATGTTGGTGCAATCCAGTCTTCCGCCCAAGCCTACCTCCACCACGGCAATGTCGACTTCTTGTTCGGCAAAATACTTGAATGCCATGGCTGTGGTCAGTTCGAAGAAAGAGGGATGCAACGGCTCGAAGAACGAACGCTCGTTCTCGACGAAGTCTATGACGTATTTCTCGCTCACCATCAGCCCGTTAACACGGATGCGTTCACGAAAGTCTACGAGGTGTGGCGAAGTGTAGAGCCCCACTTTGAAACCTGCAGACTGAAGGATGGCAGCTAATGTGTGCGAACAAGAACCCTTTCCGTTGGTGCCAGCCACATGGATGGTTTTGAAATGACGGTGTGGATGACCGAAATGCTCATCCATGGCAATGGTGTTTTCCAAACCTTCCTTATATGCCCCAGCTCCGATTTTCTCGAAAACGGGTGTGGCATTAAACAGATACTCGATGGTTTCTTGATACGTCATAGCTAGTGTGGATTCTGATGGGCGTGCTGATGAGCGGTTCAGTTGAAATAGTTCTTGAACCGCTCAAAGATGTTACGTTTCGTCTGCGCGTCGCCCTTGAAATTGTCGCTCTTCTGCATATGCTCAAGGGCATCTTTCTCGTCGCGGCTGAGCGTCTTGGGCACATATACGCTAATGTTGACTACCAGGTCGCCCGTTCCGTTGCCATAGCCTTGAACGGCAGGTAGTCCTTTCCCTCTAAGGCGGAGCGTTTTACCAGGTTGGGTTCCCGGCTCAATCTTGATTTTAGCCTTTGTGCCCTCGATGGTCGGTATGTCTACATTGCCACCTAGTGCGGCTGTCGGGAAGTCGAGCAACAAGTTATAGATCACATCATTGCCGTCGCGCACGAAAGTATTGTTGGGCTCTTCTTCTATAAATACCTGAATATTGCCGTTCACACCGTTGTGCTTGCCGGCATTACCCTTGCCTGGAACGTTGACTACCATGCCCTCGGCCACACCTGCAGGAATCTTGATCTCGACCACTTCTTCACCTTTCACAACGCCTTCGCCATGACAGTGATGACACTTGTTCTTGATGATTTTTCCTTCACCCTGACAGGTAGGACAAACGCTTTGCGTCTGCATCATACCGAAAAGGCTCTGTGTGGTGCGGGTGACTACACCGCTTCCATGACATGTGGGACAAGTCTCGCTGCCACTATTTCCCTCGGCACCGCTTCCATGACAATGTTCGCACACTACATCTTTGCGCACTTTAAATCTTTTGTTGACGCCAGTGGCAATTTCTTGTAGGGAGAGGCGTACCTTCAGGCGCAAGTCACTGCCTCGGTGTTGTTGGCGCTGGCCGCCGCTGCTGAAACCGCTGCTGAATCCTCCAAATCCGCCTCTGCCGCCGAACACATCGCCGAACATAGAGAAGATGTCGTCCATGGAGAATCCGCCACCACTGAATCCGCCGAATCCGCCACCCATATTCGGACCGTCAAATCCGAACTGGTCGTATTGCTGGCGCTTTTGCGGGTCGTGCAATACATCGTAAGCCTCGGCCGCCTCTTTGAATTTCTCCTCGGCTTCTTTGTCGCCGGGGTTACGGTCGGGGTGATATTTGATGGCTATTTTACGATAGGCTTTCTTGATGTCGTCTTCCGATGCGTTTTTGTCGACACCCAGAACCTCGTAATAATCACGTTTTTGTGCCATTTCCTTTTCTTTCTAATTGATGGTTGCTTGCTAGTTGATAGTTTTTTATTGTCCGACTGCCACTTTGGCATGTCTGATTACCTTATCATTGAGCATGTAACCTGTCTGTACACAATCAATGACCTTGCCTTTCTTGTCGTCTCCCATTCCGGGCACCATGGCAATGGCCTCATGGAAATCGACGTCGAAATCCTTGTCGTCGGTATCTATTTTCTTCACGCCAAGTCCTTCCAGTGTCTTGACGAATTTTTTGAAGATCAGCTCCATGCCCTCTTTGATGGCTTGCGGGTCATCGGTCTGGTCGGCCATGGCGCGCTCAAAGTCGTCGAGCACAGGCAGAATAGCGGTCACCGTCTTTTCGCTTCCATTGAGAATCAGCTCTGCTTTTTCTTTCATGGTGCGTTTTTTGTAATTGTCAAATTCGGCGATGGTGCGCAGGAGCTGGTCTTTCAGCTTCTCTATCTGCTCGTTGGCAGCATCCAGCGGATCTTTCTCCTCTGGGGTGTTGTCTTTCTCTTCAGTTTCGTTGTTTTCTTCGTTCTCACCAGCTTCACTCTTTTCGCAAGTGTCGCTAGTTGTTTGCTGTTCTGTTTCTTTTTCTGCGGTTTCCTCTAGGTTGCCGTCTTCAATATTGATTTTTTTTTCTTCGTTCATAATCATCACGTTTTTTTTCAACTAAAATGCAAAAAGCATGCCAATTGTTCATGTGCGAATATTCAATCCCCTTTAGCTATACATCTTTGCCTTTTGCTCCTTGATGGCCTCATCGTAGATGTAGTCATCGTAGGTCATGAGCTTGTCAATAGTGCCCTTCGGAGTCAGTTCAATGATACGGTCGGCCACCGTGTTGATGAA
>DEJV01000039.1:3422-8382 GCA_002353525.1 Prevotella sp. UBA2739 | reverse complement strand
TTGAAGTACGAGGTTGGAATTTTGAGTTACGAAGTTATTTCGCCCTTCATCTTTCAACCTTCATCCTTCATCCATCATCCTCGCCGAAGGCGATACATCGTACTTCGTCCTTCGTACATCCTACTTCTTTCTCAGGTATCGTTCATATTCGCAGGCGGCCAGCAGAAAAGCCCCTACGCCAAAGTTGGCCTCGCTGTTGGCATCCACGGTCTGTCCCGGAATGGCCCGTTCGCCGATGGGTTGCACATAGCCCACCTTGCCGCTCTTTTGCAAGGCTGTTTCAGTGAGGTATTTCCATGCCCGCTCGATGACCGGGGCAAACTCTTTCCTATCCAGACGTCCGTGATTGACTCCCCACAACAGTCCGTAGCAGAAGAAAGCCGTTCCGCTGGTCTCGGGGCCCGGTGCGTGATTGGCGTCGAGCATGGAGCGCGTCCAGTAGCCCTGCGGCTGCTGACATTTGGCCACGGCACGGGCCAGCCGCGTGAACTTATGCACGAAGAATGGCTGTCGGATGTAGCTCTCGGGCATATCCTGCAGCACCTTGGCCAGACCGGCCAGCACCCATCCGTCGCCGCGCGCCCAGAAGTCCTTCTTGCCGTTGGCTGATTTGTGCTTGGGATAGACATACTTGCCGTCGCGGAAGTAGAGTCCCGTTTCCTGGTCGAGCATGATGCTATCGCTATAGAGCAGGTTCTCGTAGAGCTTGTCAAGGTATTTCTCGTCGCCCGTCAGCCGGTACATCTTGGTCATCACCGGCATCACCATGTAGAGCGCATCAGCCCACCACCAATAGTCGTTAGCCTTGGAGTCGGCCTCATAGCCCATCACCTCCATGGCTCTTTTGATTTTTGACTCATCACCTAACAATACATAAAGGTCGATATACGTCTGGAAACAGATCTGCCAGTCCCCGAAGAGCACGTAGTCTTGCCCCTCGCCGTAGCGCTTGTATTTCCACTTGGCGGGATCAGCCTCTGTGGCACCCATCCACTGGTTGTGCTCAGCCCATCGGATGCTGTAGTCGAGCATCTGCTCATCCTTCAGCAGCTTATAGACTTCCATGTTTCCCGTGTGATAAGCGGCATTATCCCAGAAAGACCTCACCTCAGCCTTATTGTTCTGTTGCCAGTAGGTGTTCACCTTGCGGATTACGTCCCTCACCTCTGCGGGAATCCATTTCCGCGCTTGAAGCGAAAGGGTCGCCCACAAAATGATTGCCAATAAAGATAGTTTTTTTGTCATATTGATTAGGTTTAAGCCTACGAGTGTCTCATACGGCAATTTTCTTTTTGCAAATATACGATAAATATCAGAAACGGTATTAGTAAAGAGGTTAAAATTTGTGATAAAGGGGCAGTCTGCATTTTTTGACAGGCTGCCCCAGTCATACATTTAATAATAACCTAAGTATCTGGTGAATGAATCACTGTTATTCAGATCTGTCTTCATCTGCGACAGCCTCTTCCCAACTGTTCCACATCGGAACACTCTCGTCATAGCCATCATAGCCGAAGTTCTGACGGAGCACACCTTTGTTATTGGCGGTGATAGCCGAGTTGGGAACAGGCCAGTGCAGGTTGTGCTTGTTCACCTTGTACTCAAAAGTCTGGTTGCCCTGCTGTCCCTTGCCGTAATCGTGGTTGAATACGTTATAGGTAGTGCAACGACGATACCAGTAGCTTCCTCCCTTGAGGTCGGTACCTTCCTGCTTGTCCCAAGTGTTGAGATCGTAGGTGTTGCCCCATTCATCAGGCTTTCCGCTGCGAGCCAGACACCAGCTGACGCGTACCATCTCGGCCTGGCGGAACTCTTCGAGATAGAGTTCGCGAGCACGCTCCGACATGATGTCGCCGATAGTGACGGTCTTGAACATCTTCTTGGCATTGGCACGACGGCGGATGGCATTCACGTCTTCGGCAGCTTCAGCTGTCTTGCCCTGATAAAAACGGGCTTCGGCGCGCAGCAGATAAGTCTCAGCCAGGCGGAAGAGATACATGTCGCCATTGGCACCCTTGCCCGATGCACCCTGGAACTGGTTGGCACCTGGATTCTGCTCGTTGGGCGTATCGAGGATGTAGAGCTGATAGAGCGGGGTGGGATACCAGCTGCGGATGGTGTCGGAGCAGAGAATGTCGCCCTTGTGAACCAGAATCTTCGAAGGATCAGAAGGATCGGCATAGTCCTCAGTGGCATAAAGCTGGTAGTTTTGTCCGTAGCAATCAGACTTGCGGTTGTTGTACTTGAAGTCTTCCATCTCCATCCAGTTACCTACCTCACGGTTGTGGCGCAGGTCCTGCCAGTCGGTCTCTCCGTCGTAGCTCCAGATAGTCTTGTTATAATAATAAGATGTGCGGTTCACGGCAATGCCACGTCCGGCAGCGCGTACCCAGTCGAGTTCTTCGTTGTAGTTTCCGTTGTTACGGGCGATGTTTTGTCCGGGGCCGCCAAGTCCGTGCGGGTCACGGATGATACCGTTGCTCCAGTGAGCGAAGCAGGCACGCATCACGTTGTAGGTGGTGAAGTCCTGGTCGTTCGAGTTAGAGATCATCATGATAGTCTCCTTGTTGGCAGGGTCAGCAATGTTGGGCGTGCGGTGCAAATCCCATACCACGTTGCGGGTCACCTTCCAAGTCTTCTCGTTACCCGATGGCTGCCATGTGCCGAAGTTCTCAGTCATGAGCTTCAGGCCGTGGTTGTTAATCAGGTCAGTGGCCACTTGCTCAGCCTTGGCATATTCGCCCACGGCGAGGTAGCACTTCACGAGCAGATGCATACACCCTTCCTGATTTACCTGACCTACGTAAGCCATTTTAGCCTGTGGGGGCACATGCTCAACGGCAAACTCCAGATCATGAACCAGCATCTTGAAGATAGCCTCCTTGCTGGCTGACGTATAATTACGCTTGGGCACACTGATCAGTTTCGTCACCAAGGGAATGTCGCCAAACTGCAATGCGAGATTGTAGTAAGCATAGGCGCGATGGAAGTAGGCGCGGCCTTTGTATGCATCGCGTGTGGCATCATCGAGGCCTTTCACCTGATCCACATACGAAAGAATGGAGTTGGCATATTTCACCATGCTGTATCCCTGATCCCAGAAACGCTGCATATAGTTGGCGTCACCTCCGCCAGCCATACCCGACGTCGGAGTAAGCTTGGCGTCGAAGTTGTCCTGGAAGCCGCCACCCATATCGGTCTTGGCATACATGCCTACATCCGACATCAGGTAGTTGGTGAAGATACCCACGTTGTTCCAGTTACCGTCAATACGGTAAGTCTTCAACTGTTTGTCACATTGTGCCAGGGCGGCCTGCAGACCAGCCTCCGTGCTATAGGTGGTAGCTGGCTCATAGAATGACAGCGGATCCTGCTCAAGGAAACTGTCAGAACAGCCCACCATGCTTCCTGCCAGGACTGCGATGAGTCCTCCGCGGAATATATTGCTCTTATTGATTTTCATACGATTTATCTGTTTTTAAAGTGTTACATTAAGACCGAACTGGAACTGGCGGTTGGCGAAGCCTCCCGTCTCAGGATCGCCGTATTCCCAGCTGTCGATGGTGAAGACATTGTTGATGCCAGCCGTTACGTGCACTCGCTGAATGCCCCATTTGCCCGTGAGTTCGCGCGGCAATGTGTAGCCCAGGGTAATATTGTCCAGGCGGACGAAACTGCGGTTGTAAACCTTCTCGATGCCCGTCACGCCAGAAGGTCCTACGGCATTCAGTCGGCCATACTCGTTGGTAGGATTCTCAGGTGTCCAGTATTCTTTCTTGTATGTATTGCAGGTTTGTGTGAACATTGAGCCCGAATTATCCCCGTTCAGCCAGTAGCCGGCGCGGCTCTTGTGCCCCATGTAGCTGTACATCGAAAACGAGAATGTGAAGTCCTTCAGGAAGGTGAAGTCGTTGCGCATGTTCCAGTAGATAGGCGGCTGGGTGGTTCCCTGATAGACGCGGTCCTTGTCGTTATAGACAGGCACACCGTCCTTATCGTCTTCCGTGCAGTGGTTGATTACCTTCGGGTCGCCGGGTTTCTGGTTCACCTTGGCAGCTTCTTCGGCCTCGTTGGCCTGCCAGATACCATCGGTCTCCCAATACCAGATTTCGCCGATGGGCTTGCCGATAAACCAACCGTTGCTGGTGTCATCCAGTTCCTTTCCGTTCTCGTCGTACTCATAGTAGAGGTGCTTGATCTTGTTCTTGTTGTACGAGAAGCCGATCGTCGTGTTCCATGTGAAGTTCTCCGTGTCGATGTTGCGGGTATTAAGCGTGATTTCGAAACCGGTGTTGGTCACCTCACCGAGGTTGGTGGTGATACTCGAGAAACCGGTGAAGTTAGGCAGGCGTTGAGCCATGATCATGTCGTGAGTACGCTTGTGGTAAACGTCGATGCTACCCGAGACGCGGCGCTTCAGCAGCGAGAAGTCCACACCGAAGTTCCATGAAGAGGTCTTCTCCCACTCCAGGTTCGGGTTACCCAGACGGCTCACCTGAAGGGCGTTGAGCACATCTTGCGACATAGATCCGTACTTATAGTAAGCATAGAGTCCGCCGTTGGCAAGGTTTGAGAGCGCCAGATAGGTGTCGTTCAGCGAACGGTTACCGTTTGTACCGTAGCTGAGACGCAGCTTGGCCATGTCGAGCCATTTCCAGTTTTGAGCGAACTTCTCTTCCGAGAGTACCCAGCTGGCACCCAGCGACCAGAAGTTGGCCCAAGGATTGTTCTGTCCGAAGGCTGAGTAACCGTCGCGTCGAACGGTGGCTGTCAGCATGTAACGGTCCATGAATCCGTAGAACAGGCGGCCCAGATAGGCAGCTGCAGTATAGTGAGTATCGTTGGTCTTGAATGAACTCTGCTCCTTGTTGGCACCTTCGATGTAATGGAATCCCAACACGTCGGTAGGCGTGATGTTGCGGGCATGAATCTCGTCGTACCAGTAGCGGTTCTCCTCAGC
>DEJV01000039.1:0-3301 GCA_002353525.1 Prevotella sp. UBA2739 | reverse complement strand
GAACCACTGGAAGCGCGGAGCGATGTTGAACTGATAGGTGAAACCGAAAGGCAGCTTCACTTTGGCATTGAAGATCGTGTTCAGCACGGTGTAGCCCTTGTCCAGGTCGAGGTATTTCTGCTGGAAGTGGTAGTTGTAGCCACCGTTCGTAGGGTTGCCCGTACGCGGATACTGCACCTCATTGCCTTCAGCGTCAAAACGTGAAGCATATGGCGATTCGCGCAGCTGGTTGTCATCCCAGTAGTTGCTGCCCAGAGGCACCTTCTGTGAAATGTCACTACGATCCTGGAAGTTCACGTTTGCACCCATCTCAAGCCAGTCGGTTATCTTCGCATTCAGCTTCATGTTCGCGCGGTACGTATGATAGTCATCACCCTGGATGGCACCCTGGTTGTTCAGATAACCGAAGCCCAGGTAATAGCTCACCCTGTCCGTTGCACCCGAGATGCTGGCATTGTAGTCCTGGTTGAAACCCGTGCGGAAGGTGGCATCCTCCCAGTTGTAGGTCCTGCCAGCCAGGAAGTTATCCATCACCGTGGCAGCATCGGCATCGAAGCCCATGCGGCGGGCGTAGAGGCTCAGCATCGACTCGCCAGCCTGCGAGGTCTTCGGACCGTTGCTGGCCCACTGGTCTTGCGAGATGCCATATTGCGACAGATTGTCGAAGTGATCATAGTAACCTGCGGGGATACCGCTTTCCTTGCCATAGTAGCCCCAAGAGCCATCCTCACGATAGCCATACGTCTGGGCCTTATACCAGTCTTCGCGATAAGTCATATACTCGCTGGGGCTGAACACCTCGCGATAGGCAGCCTTCGTATTAGCAGCCAGGTTTACGCTCACGTTGATGACGGGTTTGCCCTCCTTACCCTTCTTGGTGGTGATGATGATTACACCGCTTGCAGCTTTCGCACCATAGATGGCAGCCGACGAGGCATCCTTCAGCACGTCGATCTGCTCAATGTCATCGGGGTTGATCTCCGAGAGACTGCCCGCAAACTGCATGCCATCCAGGATGATAAGAGGCGAGTTGTGAGATCCGTCCGTGTAAAGCGAGTTCTGACCACGCAGCTGGATGCTGGCATTCGACTGAGCGTCAGAGCTGAAACCAATCTGCAGACCTGGCGTTCCGCGCAGCAGGTCCTGCACTGTGCCAGGATTCTGGTCTGCTATCTTGCTCGGGTCAATCTGGACGACAGAACCGGTCAGGTCTTTCTTACGCATCGTACCGTAACCTACCACTACCACTTCCTGCAGTGTCTCGGAATCTTCAACGATGGTTACATTTACGTTCTGCCCCGCTTTGTAGGCTACTTCCTGAGTCTTGTATCCAATGTAGGAAATGGTCAGTACGCCTCCGGCGGGTGCGTTCTTCAGTTCAAAGTTTCCATCGAAGTCAGTAACAGCACCCAATTGGCTACCGTTCACTTTTACAGTGGCTCCGATAATGGGTTCACCGTTTTTGTCCACAACATGACCTTTCACGATGCCCGATTGCTGAACATCCTGAACTGCCGGTGTTGCCATTGTTGGCAAAGGGAATGAGGTCATTCCTGCTGCCAATACCATCGCGAAAAAGAAATTCCTTGATGGTTTCTTTAAATTAGCATACTTCATTTGTTAGGTTTTAAGTTAATATAATAGTTAGATATTAATAGTTTTCGCTTGCAAAATTCGTTATTTTCCATTTAATGGAGGTCCCCTGTTTGTGAATTAAAGGGAACAAATCGTTAATTTCGGATGCTACTGTTGGGATTCCATTCGTCTCTCCATCTGATGATGGGTCTCCCCTGTTCAAATTCAATGGGCAACCAGATGTAGCGGGCATCGCTTGGATGCTTCGGACGCCAAATATCGGCCATAAAGATGAACTGGTCTCCATAGGGAAGGATGAAAGTGCTCTGACCGCCAAAGGTAATCTCTTGTTTCGGGCCGATGCAGGGGTTGGGATGCTGAGTCCATGGCCCCCAGATGCTGGGAGCAGAGAACATACGGGCCTCGTTGGGATTCCAGCCCGTACAGCCAGAGGTAATCATCCAATAGGTTCCGTCTTTTTTGAAAATGGCTGGCGCTTCGTTTTGACCGCATGGGGCTACTCGTGTATATCGACCCGTGTGATGAAGGTAGTCGTTGGTCAGTTCGGCGATGTGAAGTGTAAGGTTATCTTCTGAAGAGAAAATATGATAGGCCTTGCCACCATCATCGATATAGAGGGTCATGTCTCTTGACATCTGCCCAGTAGAGAAATCT
Source organism: Prevotella sp. UBA2739 (assembly GCA_002353525.1). Taxonomy (GTDB): domain Bacteria; phylum Bacteroidota; class Bacteroidia; order Bacteroidales; family Bacteroidaceae; genus Prevotella. The sequence continues at coordinate 1,051 of DEJV01000039.1, read as the reverse complement.
CTTTTCAGGAAAAGTCCTTCTTTGATAGCCTGTTTCCATTGGGGAGTCCACCATTCCTCGAAGTTCTTAACATGGAGCGTATCGAGTACGTTTCTCTCATTTTTGCCGAATTCAACGGGATAAGTGCCGGCATTGGCACGCTGGGAATAGAGGAATTTGTAGGGACCTTCTGGGCGGTCGCTCACTGCCACTCCATATCGGGCTGCACGGTAGCCCTGCCCCTTCAGCTCCAGGTGGAACCACATGCAGAACTTTTTTGTTACCTTATTATATATGACTTTAGGACGTTCAAGGATACATCCACGCTCTATGTCACTGCCTTTTTCGTCACTTACGCTCAGTGCTACTCCACAGTTGCGCCAGTTTATGAGGTCTTCGGAAGCATAACACATGACACCCACCATGGCACTTGATGTGGTATCGGCCTTGTGTTCGCCGAACCAATAGTAAGTGTCGCCATATTTCATGATTCCTCCTCCATGGGCATTGATGTGCCGGCCGCTGTCGTCAAGCCACCGTTCACCACTCTTAATGGTCGTTTGTTTCGGTTGGTTGGCCCAGTATTGCTCCAGGCGCTTGGCTTCGGCCTTGGTGATATGGATGACCGAGCCATGCTTGGGCGAAACGAAATTGGTGGCTTTCATAACACCTTCGTTGAAACGTCCGAGTGGTTTGAAAGTCTTGAAATCGCTCGTTTCCACAAAGCCGAAGTTATGGGGCGTGACGCTGTAAACATCGTACATGATAACCCACTTGTCTTCACCGATGCGCTTCCACACGTTAGGTGCCTCACAACCGCGGTTTTCATTGTCTATTTGCTCTGCGTGATAGTCGTTGAAATGATTGATTTTATCGGAAATCATATATTTAATACCCCCAGGACGCTCCTGTGCCACGTAGGTCATGAAATAGCGTCCGTTAGGCATAGGACAGATGTCGGCGTCGAGTGTCTGGATCTTCTCGTCAGGATACTCAAAGAGCAGTTGCGGTTCTGTTTCCAATGTTGTGAAATCTTTGTCAGCATAGCTGTAATACAGTTTTGTGCGGGCAC
>DEJV01000063.1:8336-16060 GCA_002353525.1 Prevotella sp. UBA2739 | reverse complement strand
GGCTTACCATTTCAGTTCGTCCTGAAGAATCACTCCGTCCGTCATGGGGCTGTCAGCCTCGGTGAAGGCATTGGCCTTATACTGGATGCAGAGCATGGTCAGATTCTCCGTGCCTGTATTCTTCAGCGCACGCTTGCCGTCGGGAGCCACACGGACAATGGTACCTTCGCTGACGGGGAAAATCTCACCGTCCACCTGATACTGACCCTCGCCCTTCAGGATGATGTAGAGTTCCTCGTGGGTCTTGTGCGTGTGCAGGAAACCGCTGTCCTGGCCGGGAACGAGTGTCTGGAAACTCAGTTCGCTGCCTGTAGCTCCTACAGCCTGACCAGCAAACACCTTGCCCTGAATGGTTACGTTGGGTCCCATCGGCAGCACATGCTCGATGATCTCGTCTATCTTACCCACACTTACTGCGCTGTAATTTTTACCAGCTTTCATTTTCTCAATCTGTTTCATTGTTTTATAAGTTTTAAATGATGATGATTTCGTTATCTGAGTGCAAAGGTACGACAACTTTTCAACTCCTGCAAGAAGGCACCAATAGGTGACATAGTTACCAAAAAGTAGGAATTGCGACAAAATCGGCATTCCAAGAAAAACACTTTAACGCAGATTAACATAGTAACATTGCGCTACTTAGTAACTATTTGTTACCTTTGCGGCAAAAAGGAAGAAAATGGCAGATATAAAAGCAGAGTACTTAGCCTGTCCCATCAGGCAAGTCATCAGTCGCTTTGGCGACAAGTGGTCATTGCTCGTACTGTTTCTGCTGAACAGGAGCGAACAACAAGCTGGCGAGCAAGGGGCGGGAACGACGGGCGTGCTGCGTTTCAATGAAATGCGCCGCTTCATGACCGACTGTTCTCAGAAAATGCTCTCGCAGACGCTGAAAAACCTGGAGCAAAGTCATCTGGTGCATCGCGAGGTGTTCCCTGAAGTTCCCCCACGCGTAGAGTATTCGCTGACAGATACGGGCCGCTCGCTGATGCCCATTCTCTCTGACCTCATCAACTGGGGCAAAGAGCATTTCGATGAGGTGGTGACAGACTGACCGCGGATTTTTCGAGGGTACGAAGGTACGAGGGTGCGAGATTAGTCTTACTCGCTGGAATTTTCGAAGGTACGAGGGTGCGAGATTAGTCTTACTCGCTGAGATCTTTGGAGTTGCGACTGACGAAGACAAGAGTATTCTCGTACCTTCGTACCCTCGCACCTTCGCACCTTCGAGAATTCGTACCTTCGAAAACAATCATACTCCCAATTACTTATTATCCTCTACCCATTGCTTCAGCTCATCCTTCGAGACTCGATTCAGCAGTTTACCCTCTTTCCAAGTCAGTTGCGGATAAGCGGCTTTCAAGTCAGCACATGACTTCTTGATGCCGCTGCCTCCTGATGTGGCAAAAGGAATGACGGTCTTGCCGCTAAAGTCGTATGCCTCCATGAACGTGTTGATAATCGTCGGGCAGGTGTACCACCAGATGGGGAAGCCTACATACACCACGTCATAGTCTTGCATGTTCTGAAGCTTGGCAGTGATGGCGGGACGCGAATGCTTATCTTGCATCTCCACCGACGAACGGCTTTGCTTGTTGCGCCAGTCGAGGTCTGCATCCGTATAAGGCTGCTCCGGTTTGATCTCGTGCAAGTCGGCACCTGCCACTTCAGCCAACTGCTGGGCAACGGCCTTGGTTGTGCCCGTAGCAGAGAAATAAGCTACTAATGTTTTCTTCATTTCGTTGTTCTCTTTTTTGTTACTTTGTGAGCAGGCACTCAGGCTGATGGCCAAGAGTGCTGCCATCATCATTACAATCTTTTTCATAAGCTCGTTTTTATTTCATAGTTTCTCCATACGTCTTACCCATTTTTACGCAGTCGCCGATGATGTCGCCGGTGCGCAGATATTTATAGGTGGGCATTTCGAAGAGCACAGGCTTCAGCTTCGTATAGTCGGGCTTGCCCTTCTCGTCGAGTTTATCTTCTTCAACGTAGGTGTTGAGCACGTTGCAGATGTAGTTTTTGAAACCGTCAATCTCGTAGGTGTCTATCACCTCGCACTCCATGACCAACGGCGACTGCTCGATGACGGGCATGCCTGCATCGCCGAGATGGTAGGGGAAGATGGCCGACTTGTCGGTCTTTGCTCCACTGACGGTGCCGGTATAGTCGGCGGCAGAGACAAATGCCTCGTCGATGATGTTGATGGAGAGCCGCTTAGTATCGTTGATAGCCTTCACGCTATGGTGCGACGAGTGTACGCTCAACAAGAGCTTCGAATGGCTGACGATGCCGACATGGGCTACGAGCAGCCAGTTTACCTTTCCCCCTTCTCCGACAGTTCCAACGACTGTGGCTGGCGTGGGATAGAGTGCCAGTTTCTGTCCGATGTTCTGTTTCATAATCGTTTCTTATCTTTGTTTGTTGAATATCAGTTTCATGGTCTCGGGGTCGAGGGGCCGCATGGTGGGCAGCTTCAGGCTCTTCACCATGTGCATGGTTCCCTGCTTGTACTTCTGGAAATGCTCGGTCTTGAGATGCTGCTGATAGGCATCCTCTGAGGCATAGATCTCGAGAATGCGTATCTGCGTGGAGTCCTCGGCACTCTGCATGGGGAACAGGCAGACAACTCCCGGCTCGCGCTCCACACTCAGACGGTCCACCTCGTTGGCAAACTTCAGGTATTCTTGCAAATACTCGGGATAGACCTCGATTTCGGCCAGTCGTACGATCATCGTCTCTTGTGCTGCTGCCGTGATGGAGAGCACAAGAGTGAACAATAGAATAAAACTAAACTTCTTTTTCATGGTTACCATTTTTATTTGTTCCTGCTTGCTGCCACCCAGACGGGCTCTTCGCTCATCACGGGCTTGTTCACGGCCATGACGCCAGAAAGGCGGTGCGGCACATAGGGTTCTTCCAGGTAACGGATATCATCGGCAGAAAGACGGACATCGAGTGCTTTGACGGCTCCGTCAATGTGGTGCAGCTTCGTGGCTCCCACAATGGGCGCCTCTACTTTCGTCAGCAGCCAGGCCAGCGAAATCTGCGTCATCTCTACCCCATAGCGGTCGGCCAGTTCCACCACGCGCTCCACGATACGGTTGTCCTGCTCGGCGGTGGCATCGTATTTGAAGTGCATGAAAGCGTCTTCCTGCTGCCGCTTGGAACTCTCGCCCGGACGCTTGGCCAGTTTACCGGAAGCCAGCGCACTGTAGGGAGTCATGGCAATGTTTTCCTCACGACAGAAGGGGAACATCTCGCGCTCCTCCTCACGCATAATGAGGTTGTAGTGGTTCTGCACGCTGATGAACTTTGCCCAACCGTTCCGTTCGGCCAGCGCATTCATCTTCGCCACCTGGTAGGCGTAGGCATTGGCGATGCCGATATAGCGGGCCTTGCCTGAGCGCACCGCCTCGTTCATGCCCGCCAGAATCTCCTCCGCAGGAGTCTTGTAGTCCCAGATGTGGTAAATATACAAGTCCACATAGTCCATGCCGAGGTGCTCCAGACTGCTGTTGATATTGTTCAGTACATGCTGGCGCCCATCAATGCCCTGCTGTATTTCCTCGTCGGTGCGTGGCAGGAACTTCGTAGCCACCACCACGTCGTCGCGCCTAGCCATATCGCGCAAGGCGCGGCCCACAAACTGTTCTGATGTACCTAGCTGATAGGCAATGGCTGTATCGAAGAAGTTCACGCCGAGGTCGAGCGAACGACGTATGATTTCGCATGTCGGTTCCTCACCAATGGTCCACGAATGTTGTCCTATCGTGGCATCGCCAAAGCCCATACAGCCCAGGCAGATGCGCGACACACGGAGGTCTGAGTTTCCAAGTTGAACGTATTCCATTTCTATTGATTTATAGTTTCGTTTGTTATATCATTTATTTCTCGAGGGTGCGAAGGTAGGATTTTTCGAGGGTGCGGATTCTCGAAGGTGCGAGGGTACGGAGGTGCGAGGGTGCGAGATTAGTCTCGACTATCAAAAGCTTTTGGTTTTACTATTTGATGAGGACAAGGGTATTCTCGTACCTTCGTACCCTCGCACCCTCGTACCTTCGAAAATTCCTACCCTCATACTTTCGAGAATCCGTCCCTTCGAAAAATCAACTATTTGAATAGCCTTTCTGCATTCTTGTGCATAATCATTTCTTTGTAAGGCGCAAGGTCGGGCTCTGTGGTCAGATAATCCTTCATGCGCTGCAGGCTTTGCGTGAGCACCTGAGGGGCCACATAGGGATAGTCGGAACCATAAAGCAGATGGTCGGGCGTGGTGATGGTGAGCAAGATGCGGACGACCTCCGCCGAGTGCGCGCCTGCCAGGTCGTAGTAGAGGGCTGCAAGATTGGCCTTGTAGTCGATCTCGCCCACTAGTTTGTTTTTCTGCATCACGGGAGTCAACGACTTCATGCGCGGGATGGCCAAGGGCAGGTAGGCTCCGCAATGGGGTACCACAACCTTCACATTGGGGTAGCGGGCTAGCACGTTGCGGCTAATCATGTTCGTGACGGCCCGGGTAGTCTCCGAGAGATATTCCTGCATGGCCAGGGGTGTCTGCTGCATCACCTGACGGTTGACTGGCTCAGGACGATGGGGATGCAGAATGACCACAGCCCGCCGCTCGTTGAGCACCGAGAAGAGCGTATCGAGCTTTGGCGCACCAAGATATTGTCCGTCCACATTGGTAGCCAGCTTAATGCCGTCGGCCTTCAACGTGTCGAGGGCATAGATAGCCTCGCGGATGGCCGCATCCACATCGGACAATGGCAGGGCCGCACAAAACAGGAAACGTCCAGGATGCTGTCTCTTCAGTTGGGCTGCAGCCTCATTGAACTTGCGGACAACAGACTGGCCAGCCACGCCTCCCTTGGAGAGGGGCTGGGGTGCCGCCAAGGTCAGCACCGATGTCTGGATGCCCGCCTCGTCCATCCACCGCAGATGCATGTTGGCATCATACTTAGGCAGAGGGAATCCCTCGTCCATCAACCGCCCTTCAGCATTGAGAGCAGACAAAAACTCAGGAGTGATGATGTGGCTATGCACATCCATCATACCTTGAGCATATATATTAGCCGCTGTCATCATGGACAGCAATAAAACTCTCGTCCTCAATTTTTAATTATCAATTATCAATTGCCAATTATCAATTATCTTTACTCCATGGGGTGTTCCCATCCGCCACGGGTGTCAATGCCGGTGGCATCAGCGAGTTGTTCCAGACGAGCCACCTCCTCGGCAGTCAACACAATCTTGGCGGCTTCGGCAGCCTCGACGACGTGACGCTCCTTCGTGGCTCCGATGATGGGCATCGTGCCCTTAGCAATGGCCCAGGCTATGCCTATCTGCGAGCAGGAGGCACCGTACTTCTCTCCTATCGCCTTCATCTCGTTCGTCAGAGTCTCCAGCTGCGGCAGCACGGGATTGTATTTCTTGCCGCGGTCACTCTCCTCGGGCAGCGGGTTCTCCTTATTATATTTACCAGAGAGGGCTCCCTGCTCCAATACCATGTAGGCCCAGAACTCAATACCGTTCTCTTTGCAATAGTCGAGCACCCCACCCTTCTCCGACGAGCGATAGAGCAGCGAGAAGTGGTTCTGCACAGCCGATACCTTGAAGCCTGCATCACCCAGTATCTCGTTGGCACGCTGAATCTCCTTGATGTTATGGTTAGACACGCCCACGCGCTTCACCTTGCCGCTCTTCAGCAGGGGAATCAGTCCCGGAGTCCAGCGCTCCACATCCATGGGATTGTGAATCCAGTAGATGTCGATGTAGTCGCAGCCCATGCGCTCAATCGAAGCATCGGCCATCTTCTCTACAGAGTTCTCAAACACCTCCGCAATCTGGGGCGTGAACTTCGTGGATATCTGCACATCCTCGCGTTTGTAATCCTTTGCCAGGGTGCCGAGAATGCGCTCCGATTCGCCCATGCCATAGGCCGTAGCCGTGTCCCAGAGAGAGAGTCCGGCCTTCATTGCCGCATCGAATACGGGTTTCAGGTTCTCCACGTCGGTCTTACTTCCAAACACGGTGTCGCCACCGAATGCTCCTGCGCCCCAGGCCCAGGTTCCTAATGCTATCTTACTCATATCTTTACAGTTTTGTATTTAAGTTTCGTGTTATACATCTTTTATGTTCGGAGGTACGAAGGTGCGAGGGTAGGATTTTTCGAGGGTGCGAAGGTGCGGAGGTGCGAGGGTGCGAGATTAGTCTCGACTATCAAAAGCTCTTGGATTTACTATTGACGAGGACAAGGGTATTCTCGTACCCTCGCACCTTCGTACCTCCGAGAATTCGTACCTCCGAGAATTCATTCGATTGCAAAGATACGGCGAAAAAGGGTTGGGGGGATTAAATAAAATACGGATTGTTCAACCATATTTACCGAAAATGGAGAAAAAACGGTATTTTAAACTTTGCCCAAGGGTACTCGCACACGGAAAAACTCAAAAAAAATTTTGTTTTTCCCTCGCTTCATTGTACCTTTGACGGCGATATGAAAAAGATACTGAAGGTACACCATGTCAACGACTACGCCCGATATATCGGTGCGCCCGTATTGCATCCGCTCGTATCGGTCATCCACTACGACGAGCTGGAGCACTGCCGACACTCGCTCAACAACTACGATGTCTATGGCATCTTCATCGGTGACGAGACCCTGGAAGACCTTACCTACGGCCTCACCACCTACGATCTTCGCCGTCATGCCCTGATGTGTGTCTCACCAGGCCAGATTGGAGGTAAGGCCGATACTGGCGAAGAGATTCAGACCAAAGGATGGGCGCTACTCTTCGACCCGGAGCTTCTGCACGGCACCGACCTTGAACGGAGAATGCCTACCTATACTTACTTTTCGTACAACACCAACGAGGCGCTGCTGATGACCACCGAGCAGCGGCAAACCATCGTCAGCCTGTTGGAGACTATGCGCACAGAACTATTGCAGAACGACGCCCATACGCAGCAGATCATCGTTGCCTACCTGCAGCTAGTCTTGGAACACATAGCCCGGTTCTATGCCGGACAGCTCTCGTTGCAAACCCAATCGTCCAACGATTTGCTCACCCGATTCGAAAACCTGCTCAAACGCTATTATGCTGAGGGCCTTCAGCAAACACATGGGCTGCCCACAGTGAAATACTGTGCCCAGGAACTGTTTCTCTCGCCCAACTACTTTGGCGACCTTGTCCGGCAGATGACGGATGACACCGCCGGGAACATCATCCGGCGATTTGTCATGCAGCAGGCACAAAAGCTGCTCATCAGCGGAGCAGGCATCAGCAGCACGGCCGAGCAACTGGGCTTTGACTATCCCCAACACTTCACCCGCCAGTTTAAAAAGCACTTCGGAATAACTCCGTCCGAATACATCCGAAGAAAATAGTCACAATGAATGCCCAATGTTTAAAGAAGTTTAAGGAATTGTCAGTAAAGATTACTAAGGTTTAAAATCAGTGCCATCTTGTCCTTTCCCTAAAGCCAACTTGTCACGAAACGCCTACAGGCATGCTTCTTGCATCCCCACTGGGTGAGAGCCGGAGCGAAGGCAAAGGCAATCAACGACATACGTTTAACTTAAAATAAAATTAGGAGGTATTGATTATGTTACCAGTAATGTTTAAAAACAGTTGGTTCCCAACAGTATTTGACGATTTCCTGAACACTGATTTCATGCCTCGCGCCAATACAACGGCACCCGCAGTCAATGTCAAGGAGGA
>DEJV01000063.1:0-8322 GCA_002353525.1 Prevotella sp. UBA2739 | reverse complement strand
CTTGCAGCTCCTGGCATCAAGAAAGAGTATTGCAGGGTGAGCATCGACGATGACGGTAACCTCTGCATTGCCATCGAGAACAAACAAGAGCACAAGCATGAGGGCAAACACCATCACTATCTGCGCCGTGAGTTCAGCTACTCGAATTACGAGCAGAACTACACTCTGCCAGAGGATGTGGAGAAAGACAAGATATCGGCCAAGGTTGACAATGGCATCCTGACGGTTGTCCTGCCGAAGGTGGAGAAAGAGGAGAAGAAGGTCGCCAAGGCCATTGAGGTTTCATAAGGCTCAATGGGTCAGAAGTGAATGATTAGAAAGATTAAAAAGATTAGGAAGTAAGAAGCAAGAAAGTAAGAGATATGCTTTCTTGCTTCTTTCTTTTTTGCTTCTTGCTTCTAAAATCTATTCTCTTGCTTCTTGCCTCTTACTTTCTTGCTTCTAACCCCCCTATGAAATCAGCATCACGATGACGCTGATGATGGTGGCAACGGTGGTGAAGACACGGAATTCGCGTTCGGGAAGGAACTTGACCAACCGGATGCCTAGGAAAGCTCCCAGCAAGATAAACGGAATGGCACACACATCGATGGCCAGTGTGGTCGGGGTGATGTTGTGCCACGCAAAGATCTGCAACGGAAGCTTCAGGAAGTTCACACAGAGGAAGAACCAGGCATTCGTACCGACGAAAGCCAGTTTGGGCATGCGCATGGATAACAAATAGATGGCCATTACGGGACCTGCGGCATTGCCTATCATCGTGGTAAAACCACCCAGCAAGCCGAACAGAGGACTATACCACCACTTGTCGATAAGTAGGTTCTCGCGCCCCTTCCACTGACTCCAGAGCATGACTCCCAATACCAGTGCAAGGCAAGCTCCCATCAGATGCTTGAACTCTGTGGCAGGTATCAGATGGTCCACCCAAAGGGCAAGGAAGAATCCTGCCACTGCCATGGGGAGCAGCCGCAAGATATATTTCCACTCTGCCTGACGCCGATAGTAGCTTACACCGATGACGTCTGCAAAACAAAGCAGAGGCAGCATCAGTCCGGTAGACGGCTTGGCTCCGAACGCCATCGCCAGCAGGGGAACCGTCAGGATGGTGAGTCCTTGAACGCCTGTCTTGGACATACCGACAAAGAGAGCCGACAGGAAAAGCACTCCCCACGACCATTCATTCTGTATGTAAAGCGAAAAATCTGTCATGTGTACTCATGAATCTTGTTCAACAAGCTCTAGCCGCCTCACTATGGTCTTCGGCTTTAGCAACGTCCCTGGCGAGAGCACGGCGTTAGCACCAATACGGCAGCCGTCGCCTACCAGCGAGCCGAACTTGTGGAGTCCGGTAGAGACGCGCCGGCCATCAATGTGCACATACACCGTGTCATCGTCGCGCTCGTTATAGTGGTTGCAGAGAATGGCACCAGCCTCGATGTTCACATCGTGACCGATGATGCTGTCGCCCACGAAGTTGAAATGGGCAATGGCACAGCACTCGAGCAATACCGAGGTCTTCACCTCGCAGCTGATGCCCACCCATGCTCCAGGCGCCAGAAAGATGCCGCCGCGCAGATAGGAGTTGCTGCCCACAAAACAACCAGCCGAGATAATTGCCGGCGCTTTCACGGTGACGTTATGCCCGATGGTGGCTGTCCGATGGATAGCTACTCCGTCTTTGACTTCATAGTCATCGCCGAGCATCCCGACGAGATGAGTGATGGTCTCACACAGGTTTCCCACAATAGTCCAAGGCTCTTCCGCTTGAAAGGGAAAAACAGTTGGATGTGTAATATATGCCTTTATCATATTCATTATTTAATTGTAGTTTCGAGGGTGCGAGGGTAGGATTTTTCGAGGGTACAAAGGTACGGAGGTGCGAGGGTACGAGGGTAGGATTTTTCGAGGGTGCGAAGTTGCGAGGGTGCGTCTTTCGAAGGTACGAGGTTACTTTCGAACTATTCGTACCTTCGCACCTTCTTACCCCTTCAAGAAAGCAGAATGCACCTACAACTCAATTACGTGGGGCTGCACATCAGCATCGTGGGTGGCCAACGACTCTATGCAGTGGGGTGACAGGCTCTGCTCACGAATCCACTGCAGCGACTTGCGCTGCATAGCCTTGTCGAGCGACACGCCGCTGGTAATCATCTCACGCCACGACTTGGTGGCATAGCCGCCGTCGCTGAACAGCAACACAAAACTGCCGTCGTTGCGGGTAAGCTTCACAGCGCAAAGACCGTCGCAATGGCCGGGGATGTTGATCATCTGCACACTGCCATCGCCGAAGAGGTCGAACGATTTGCGGGCTGGTCCCTCGGTGCCGTTCCAGCTGATGGTCTCCAAACGACATCCCTCCCACCACTGTTTCTTATAGCGTACGAAACGGTTCCTGCGGGCGCACTCCAACTCCTCACGGGCCACGACGATGTGCCTGGCTTCGCGCACGGCACGCAGCCCGTTGGCGTGATCGCAGTCCAGATGGGTCAGCAGCACGTAGTCGAGGTCGGCGGGCTTGATGCCCATGGCGGCCAACTGTTCGTCGACGGCCTCGCCTAGCGGTATCCGCCCCTGATTCACATGGTATAAGAACCACGAGCCGAGACTCTTTATCTGCGCGGCCTTATCGTAGACGCCCTGTGGCGACATGTCGCGGTGCCACCCCGTGTCGACGAGTATCAGTCCCCTCGGGTGCTCAATCAGATAGACGCATACGGGCAGCCATATCCAGTCTTTTCGCGGAGTGGTCATGCCTGAGGCTTTCAGTAGGTTGCAATGGTCGCCGCCAAAGGGCAGGTAGGGCGACACGCGCACTTCGCCGGTGCGCAAAACATGTATCTTCATCGCGCTCATTCTTCTATGGTGATTCGCATTTCTATGTCGTCGACAGGGCGGTCGCCGCGGCCGGTGGCAGTGGCCTGGATCATCTCCACCACGTCGAGTCCCTGCTCAACCTCGCCAAACACGGAGTACTGGCCGTCGAGATGGGGCGTGCCGCCTACGGTGGAGTAGATCTGGGTCTGTGCCTCGGTCAGACCGGCATAGCGGGCTGCCTGTCGCTCTGCCTCGGCAGCCAGCTTGTCCTGCAGTTCTTGCAATGCTGCACGATTTTTGTCGCGCCGCATCTGCATGATTTCGGCCCGATGCGAGGATGCGAGCTGACGGAACACCGACTGCACCTGTTGCATTTTCAACTGCTTGGAGAACTGGCGAAGCTGACTCTCGCTGTAGACCTGTCCCCACACGATGTAGAACTGCGAGCCGCTGCTACGGCGTTCGGGGTTCACCTCGTCGCCCTGACGCGCAGCGGCCAGTGCCCCGCGCTTATGGAACAACCCCTCCTTGATTTCGGCTTCAAGGGTATAGTCGGGACCGCCAACACCCAGCATCTTTCCGGCTGGCGCGCCCTTGGAGTCGGGATCGCCGCCCTGAATCATGAAGTCCTTGATGACCCGATGGAACAGCGTTCCGTCGTAATAGCCCTCTTTCACCAATTTGACGAAGTTGTCACGGTGAATGGGTGTCTCGTCGTAAAGGCGCACAATGATGTCGCCCAACATGGTTTGTATCTTTACTTTCTGCATAAGCTAATATGATTTGGGTGCAAAGTTAGCGAAAAAACTCTGAATTCATAAAAAAAACATTAACTTTGCACCGTGTTTCATCAAAGATAGAGTGAAATATGGACTTTTTACCACAAGACCCAGCCATCCTGGTTTCGAGCGTCAACATGCTGCTGAGGGACGAGGAGTTCGACAGCCTGGAATCGTTGTGCTACGCTTTCAGCAGAGAGCCGCAGCAGATAAAGGACTATCTGCAGAAGAATGGCTTTACGTGGAGCGAGCAACAAAAGCAGTTCAGACCTACAGGCTACGACGCATGATGAACAAGGACTGCATAGAAACAGCATACGCCTTTCTGCATCAGAAGCGGAACGTATATATTCATTCTTCCCTCGAATGGCAGAAGGATGACATTGAGTATGCCATCGCGACATACGTTGACAGTATGAATGGAGAGCTGTATGAAGCCATTTCGGGTGGCCAGGCAGATTTTCTGAGAGACCACAGACGGTTTCGTGAAGATATTACCCAGGCAGTGGAACGATTAGAAGAAGTGATGGAGCAGCGGGAACAGAGCGGCGCTTGCACCGGCTCTGCCAAGCCGCGACAGGAATCGACCAAAACTCAAATGCTTGAAGTTTCAGAGGTACGAGGGTGCGAGAGTAGCTCCGAAACTCCGAATATCAAGGATGCATAACAGCCGAAACTTTAGTCAAATGCGATAATGGAACAATTTGAAGAAAAGCTACACAAGGATCTGCACCAGTTTCTTCTCTCTTTGGAAGAAGTGGACGAAAGGCTTCCCGAATGTGCCGATGTGGAAGCAAAGTGGGAAGAGATTGCCACGGCCTACATCCCCGACGGCATCAGGGAGTTTCAGGACTACCCTTCGGCATCCCTCGGATGGATGATGTACATCGGCATGGCCGTAGCCAGGTATTGGGATTTGGAATGGGAAATCTATTCCAAGCTGCCAGACCTCTATGCCTACATGAGAGACAAACGGGGCTACGACAACATGGACGAATACATCCGTGAGGAAGTGCTGATGGTGAAGGGTGTTGACTACACTGTTCTAGAGAAAGTGACTGGCGAATGTGCCTCACGCGTCTATAACGCCTTGATGCACCAGCATATAGAGCCTGGCACCAGGGAGGCGTTCAATGCCTACGTGTCATGCTTGCACCAACTCTACCTGATGGGGGCTGCTATGCAACTGAAGAGGATGGGCTATCACATGACGAGAATAGACTGACGGATGGGAGAACACGGGTTTTTACATATCGCGCTTATCTACCTCATTGTTATCAATGTGGCCACTTTCCTTACCTATGGCATCGACAAATGGAAGGCAAAGAGGGCCAAATGGCGCATCAGAGAGGCGGCATTGCTGATGCCGGCCGTATTGGGCGGCAGCGTCGGAGCCTGGCTGGGCATGAAGGTCTGGCATCATAAGACGCAACACAAGAAGTTCAAGTATGGCGTGCCGGCCATCATCGTTGTGCAACTCGCTTTGGGGGCATTTTTGCTTTATGGACAGTAAGATGGATCCGATGGGCAGAGCCATTGCCGACTACTGGGAAATGAAGAAGGCAGGCAGGCTCAAGGTGTTCTCCCCGATGTTTGAGGAGGACGAAATGCCCCTGCCCACGCTTTTCCGAACCTACGAGTCGATGCCGGAGATAGAAAAGAAAGCCCTCGACATGGCCAGAGGAAGAACACTTGACGTGGGTGCTGCCGCTGGCTGCCATTCCCTCGTGCTGCAAGAACGGGGCATCGACGTGACTGCTATCGACATCTCTCCGCTGTCTGTCGAGACGATGAGGTTGCGAGGAGTCAGGAATGTGAGAGAACAGGACTTCTTCACGTTGCAGAACGAGCAGTACGAAACAGTGCTCATGCTGATGAACGGCATAGGCATTGTGGGAACGTTGGAACGCATGCCGGCGTTCTTCACACTGCTCGACAAGATACTGTCGCCCGGAGGTCAGGTGCTCTGCGACTCAACAGACATCAGCTATGTGTTTGAGGGTGATATGCCCGACATGGATTACTACGGAGAGCAGTGTTTCCGCATGCAGTATAAAAACATCATCGGGCAACCATTCCCCTGGCTGTATATCGACGCCGGCACACTGAAAGACTGTGCACGGAGAAACGGATATGAGGCCGAAGTGGTGGCCGAAGGTGAGCATTACGACTATCTGGCAAGAATAACAAAGAGGAAACAGACATAGCAAGGGCGTATTGACTCAACATCTGCCTGAAAAGTTGATGATGCCAGCCTGATAACTTTGGTGATTCTATTTTGCTTGCTCTTGTTTTGTCACAATGAATGAGAGCAACATGGACAGCACAAGGACACCGAAGATGACAGCCAGGCTGACGGGGGTAGGCACCTCTATATGAGGAATGTTCAAGTTCAGACCGACGAGCGCACCCAGACTATTGATATACTCATTCATGGCAAGCAGCATCTTGAGGCCGACGAAAATCAGGATGACGCCAAGACCGTACTTCAGATATTTGAAGTATTTTGCCACAGCGGCCAGTGCAAAATACAGGGCTCGCAAACCGAGAATGGCAAAAATGTTGGAGGTGAGCACGATGAACGGGTCGCGGCTGACGCTGAACACTGCGGGAATGCTGTCGACGGCAAAAGCCACATCGGTGGTCTCGATGACCAGCAAGGCTACAAACAGCGGTGTTGCCATACGTTTTCCGTTCTCTACGATGAAGAAACGATCACCATGCATACGGTCGGTCACAGGATAGAGTTTGCGAAACCACCGCACGATGATGTTCTGTGACGGGTCTGACTGCTGGTTGTCGTCATGGGCAAACATCTTGCCACCAGTATAGAGCAGGAAGATTCCGAAGAGTCCCAACACCCACTCGAACCGCTCAACCATTGCAGCACCGGCAAAGATGAAGATGCTGCGCAGCACCAATGCACCGAAGATACCCCAGAAGAGCACCTCATGCTGATACTTGCGCTCGATGCCGAAGAAAGAGAACAGCATGAGAAACACAAACAGATTATCCATCGACAGCGACTTTTCTATCAAGTAGCCTGCCAGAAACTCCAACGCCATCTCGTGAGAATCGCCGGGATAGAAGAAATAGATACCTGCGCAAAACAATAAAGATACACCTATCCACACGGCGGTCATCTTGAGTGCTTCGCCAACTTTCACCTCGTGTTGTCCTTTCTTTCCGAACATTTTCAGGTCGGCCACTAACATGAACAACACTAACACATAGAACACTATCCAAGCCCAAAGGGGCAATACCATTAAATTCATGGGTGCAAAAGTACATAGAATAAATGGTAATAGCGCTGATGATATGATTACGTTATGGTTACATTTCTTCACGATGACATTCATCGACAACCGGAAGGATACAAGCAAGAAGACGAATTAAAGGAAGAAGACGAACTTGGAGCCTTCCATTCCTTCACCGTCGTAGTCGGCGGCAACGGGGAATTGACTGCAAAGATTGGAGATCTCATCCTCTTCAAGATGGACAGACAGCTCCAGCTCAATGGCTGTCCGGTCCTGGGAATATCCTAGGTCCCAGACATAATCTCCCAAAACGGCATTCACTACCGTTCTTATTTCGTCCTGAGTGCGCCAGATAGAATCAAAATCAATCATTCATCCATATTGCCAATAATAAATCTATCCTATAAATTGGAATTTACAGGCTTATCTCATCCATCCTTCTACACGATAGATTTTTTCCATTAGCTTGTTTTCTTTATTAGTTTCGGAACTTTTGAACCAAACTTCTATACGGGCTGCATAATAATCATCCCAATCACCTTCATAGATCGTAAATGACTGCATATTCACAACCTTCCCGAACTGCTTTTGGGGAGGAATTTCCACTCGACTTTGTTCAAAAAGCCTGTCTTCTGAAAGAGGTGTGTTACTTGTGACTTCGTAACAACGGAGGAATACTTCACCTGATGCTAAACTGCCATAATAGAAGTCATATTTATACATTCCACCTTGACAATCGTTCCAAATCTGCAAATATGTATTTTTGTCCAGACTATCAACAACTTCAATCTTATCAGATTCAAAAGATAACGGCAAGTTGAATTCCAGTCCTTCGGGGATGGGGTGATCCTTACCGAATCCATCAGGACCTGACATCGCACTAAGAATAAGAGGTAACCATAGAATGCAAACCACAACAGCGGATGCTATAAAAGAAAAAAGGACCTTTAACCACTGTTTGTTAATAATCAAAAACACCCATGAAGTAAATAATGCAATAACTACCAAAAGGAGTAAGACTCCAATAATAGTTTCTAATATGGATGGTGCCTTAGTAAATAATACAATTAGCGCAAGCATTGACAATGCCAACAGAAGTGGAAACATCCACCAATATTTTACTAAAAGCCTTTTAATTATTATAACCATATAAATTCCTCTATGTTGCTATCCAAATAATTGGAAAATATTTATTGTTTATTAACTATTCTGTATCAATCACTTAGCGTGAAGTCCGTTAGTATGATGACTTTTGAAGAAGATGTAGCTATCAGCCCAACGCCTCACGCTGGGTACAGAATGACTACCAACAACAGACCTACCAGACAAACTTCTATGAGATGACGCGGTTCCCAAAGTCCGCCCATCAATTTACTTCTTCAGAATATATAGTAAGACGCAACAATCTGATTTAAGGGGACACCGCCGTAGCAGTACCGCAGAATTTAGCAGGAGTCGTCTTGTGAAGTTGT
>DEJV01000059.1 GCA_002353525.1 Prevotella sp. UBA2739 | reverse complement strand
TATGTCTTCTACAATCTCGCTCTTGCTCTTCAGCTGTTGCAGCACCTCTTCGCTGGTCACATATTGTCCGGTCTTGGTCTTCTTGGGCTTATCTACTATTTTCATCTTGCCAAACAAGATGTCGCCCACCTGCTTGGGTGACGCAATGTTGAACTGTTCGCCAGCCAGCTCGTAGATACGCTGTTCTAGTTCGAGCATGCGGTTGGTGAAAATCTTTGACGTTTCTTGCAACGATTCTGTGTCGATCATCACGCCGTTCATCTCCATTTCGGCCAGCACGCGCACCAAGGGCATCTCTATTTCGTAGAACAATTGTTCCACGCCGGCCTCCTTCAGTTTGGGTTCCAGCACGTTTTTCAGCCGCAATGTGATGTCGGCATCCTCGGCGGCATACTCATAAACGTCGGTAGGGGAGAGGTCGCGCATGTTGCGTTGCTGCTTTCCCTTCGGACCGATGAGCTCGTCGATGTGGATGGTCTGGTAGTTCAAGTACACCTCGGCCATGTAGTCCATGTTGTGACGCAGCTCGGGTTGGATGAGGTAGTGGGCAATCATCGTGTCCCATAATTGTCCTTTCAATTCGATGCCGTAGTTGTGGAGCACCTCCAGGTCGTACTTGATGTTTTGTCCGATTTTCAGAATTTCGGGGTTTTCGTATGCGGGTTTGAATACATTAACAATTCGCAACGCTTCTTCACGATTAGCAGGAATGGGAACGTAAAATGCGGTTTTTTCCTCAACCGCGAAGCTCAGCCCCACCAATTCAGCATCAATTGCGTTGGTCGAGGTGGTCTCTGTGTCTAGGCTGAGAATTTGTTTTGTTAAGAAATAGTCACAAAGCTTTCGTGCATCTTCCTCATTTTCAATCAATTTGTAATCGTGCGCCGTGGTTTTTAGCGTCTCAAAATTCGCGTTTTTTTCCGGTTCCGACCCTTCGGGCGCGAAAAATCCGAATAAATCGGGTTGTTTTTCAACCTTTTTTTGTTTCTTTTCAGGTTTATTAAGAATCTTGTCGGCAAGCGTCTTAAACTCCAGTTCGCCGAAGATTCGGCGCAGTTCTGTCTCGTCGGGCTCGGCCACCTTGAGTGCATCCATGTCGAGTTCGACAGGAACGTCGGTGCGGATGGTGGCTAGGAAGCGCGACATGCGGATGTCGTCTACGTGCTCGGTCACTTTTTTCTGCAAGGCTCCTTTTATCTCATCCGTACGCCGGAGCATCTCGTCGATGTTGCCGAATTGGGTGAGCAGTTTCACGGCCGTCTTCTCACCCACACCCGGACAGCCCGGGAAGTTGTCGGCAGAGTCGCCCATCAATGCCAGCAGGTCGATCACCTGGTCGGTCGACTGCAGTCCGTATTTGGCTGTCACCTCGTTGGCACCCATGGTCTCATAGCCGCCCCCGTGGCGCGGACGGTATTGGAACACGTGTCCTCCCACGAGCTGTCCGTAGTCTTTGTCGGGGGTGAGCATATAAGTGTCTACACCGATGGAATCGGCCTTTTTTGCCAAAGTGCCTATCACGTCGTCGGCCTCAAAGCCGTCGGCCTGCAGAATGGGGATGCGCATGGCCCGCAGAATGTCCTTGATGATGGGCACGCTCATGCGGATGTCCTCAGGCGTCTCTTCGCGTTGCGCTTTATATTCGGGAAAAGCCTCGCTGCGGAAGGTGGGTCCGTGAGGGTCGAAAGCCACGCCCAGGTGGGTGGGATGCTCCTTGGAGAGCACCTCGTGCAGCGTGTTCATGAACCCCATAATGGCCGATGTGTTTTGGCCTTTCGAGTTGATACGCGGGCTTTTGATAAAAGCGTAATACGACCTGTAGATGAGCGCATAAGCGTCTAAAAGAAACAATTTATCCATAATAATGATTATTTTCTGCTCAAAATTACGAATTCTTTTTCATTAATCCGAATAAAATAACTATTTTTGCATAAAATTCTTGAACATGGATTATCTGTCGCTTATCAAAAAACCTATAGAGAGTGAGTTGAACGACTTTATTTCACTCTTCAACACGTCGTTGACCCATGAAGACGGACTGCTTGGCAGCGCATTGGCCCATATCCGTCAGCGGGGAGGCAAGCGCATGCGCCCGATGCTGATATTGCTTGTTGCCAAGAACTACGGCACCGTTTCCTCCGTTACACAGCATGGTGCGGTGGGCCTGGAGTTGCTACACACAGCCTCGCTGGTGCACGACGATGTGGTGGACGAGAGCAGTGAGCGCCGCGGCCAGGCATCGGTCAATGCCACCTATGATAATAAGGTGGCCGTGCTGGTAGGTGACTACATTCTCTCGACGGCCCTGCTGAATGTGTCGTTTACGGGCTATCAGACTATCATTCAGAACCTTGCGGAACTGGGCAGAACACTCTCTAATGGCGAGATATTGCAGCTGACAAACATCCAGAATCAAGAAATCTCCGAAGAGGTGTACTATCAGGTCATTCGCCAAAAGACTGCTGCCCTGTTTGAGTCGTGTGCCACGGTGGGTGCTCTTTCCGTGGGTGCAACGCCCGAACAAGTGGAGCAGGCTCGCAAATTTGGCCAAAACATCGGTATTATCTTCCAGATTCGCGACGATATTTTCGACTATTTCGACTCGAAAGAGATAGGAAAACCCACCGGAAACGACATGGCCGAGGGCAAGCTCACCCTGCCGGTTATCTATGCCCTGAACACTTATCCGCAGGACGACATGCTTGCGTTGGCCAAAAAGGTGAAAGATGGGGCTGTCAGCACCGATGAAATCGGCGTTTTGGTGGAGTTTGCCAAGTCGCATGGCGGTATTGAATATGCCGAGAAATGCATGGATCATTTTGCTGAAGAAGGTCACAAATTCATCGAAACAGAGGTTACTGATCCACAGCTGAAGCAGGCTTTCACGGCCTATCTTGACTTCGTCATTCAGCGTAACAACTGATTCTACGGAGTATTTCCTGGCCTCTATTTTCCACGGAAACATATGGAAAAATTTTTTTCCTCAAAACAATTTTGCCTCGGATTTCCACGGAGTAACACGGATTTTTATTGTCATTATTCAATGTTTGTCATTGATAATTTCCGTGTTCATCCTTGAAAATCCGAGGCAAAAATATATGCTCCAACTATTTCAAGTGGATGTGCGGCAAATCAATCGCCGCGCCAATCAGTTAGAAGAATTTGGTTTCCTCGCCAACCAGTTCGCTGAGCAACATGTTGGCCAGACGGCTGGTGCCCAGACGGAACCACTTGTTGGTGAGCCATTTCTCGCCCAATACTTCCTTCACGATGGTGTAGTAGATGAGTGCATCCATCACACTGTTGATACCACCGGCTGGCTTGAATCCAATCTGAATGCCGGTTTCATCGTAGTATTCCTTGATGGCCTGACACATTACATAGGCGGCCTCCGGCGTGGCGGCTGGCTCGAGCTTACCCGTCGATGTCTTGATGTAGTCAGCACCTGCATACATCGATAAAATGGACGCTTTTTTGATGTTCGAGGCGGTTTTCAGACAACCTGTCTCGAGGATGACCTTCATCGCGTGTTCGCCGCAGACAGCCTTCAATTCGCCGATTTCATCGCATACACCCTCGTAGTCGCCTGAGAGGAATTTGCCCACGGGCATCACAATGTCGATCTCGGTGGCACCGTCTTTGATGGCCAGGGCAGTCTCGGCTACTTTTACCTCTATCAACGCCTGTGATGAGGGAAAACTGCCTGATACACAGGCGATCTCAACACCGTCGATCTCGAGGGTCTCGCTCACGGTCTTGGCAAAGCAGGGATAGACGCAGATGGTGGCCACATGGGGCAGTTCGCCGTAGGCCTCGTCGAACTGGTTGACCTTCTCGGTGAAGGCCATCACACTCTCCTCAGAGTCGGTGGTTTTCAGGGTGGTCAATTCGATGCTGCCCATGAGGAACCGCTTCACCTCGGGGGTGTCGTTCTCGTGAACGCGCTCGGCAATGATGCGTTTCACCGCCTCGCGCACCTGGTTGTCGTCGAGTTCGCAGTTATATTTGCTGAGTGCTTCCTCATATTTGCTGACTTTCGGAGCATGGTCGTGATGGTGCTCATGCTCATGCTGATGTTCATGATTTTCTGCCATTTTTTCTTTCTTTATTGTTTGATTTTATGCTTTTAATTTAGGGTTTTCCAGGTGTCGGGTCTTGTCGCGGAAGGTCTTTTTTGCAATCGATTTCTTCAGTTCCTCGGTGAGGTCCACGCCTGTCTGGTTGGCCAGGCAGATGAGCACCCACAATACGTCTGCCATCTCCTCGCCAAGGTTTGGCTGCTCGCCCGGCTTGAAGCTCTGGTCACCGTATTTGCGGGCGATGACACGCGCCAGTTCGCCCACCTCTTCGGTGAGGCAAGCCATGTTGGTTAGTTCCGAGAAGTAGCGCACGCCATACTCCTTAATCCACTGGTCTACAGCGTCTTGCGCTTCACGAATGGTCATACTAGCAGCATGATAATGGCCAATATCAACAGCAGGATCAAGCAGATAGCTGCCACCCAGAACTGTGTTTTGGCAAATTCGTTACGATAGATGATGGTGACAATCATGCTGAGCACCACCAAGGCAATGCCTACGATGCAGAGCCACGACATTTTGGTGACGCGGCCTACGACGTAGAGCAGGAATCCTGCCAGGTTGGAATAGTTAACTAATGTCTGTTTGTTCATATTTGTGCCTCCTATGATTAAGATTGATAGTTCCAGATGTGTTCACTCGCTGTCTTCATAGATTGAAAATAGAGACGATGGCCAAGTTTTCCTGGTGGCTGCTCAAAAAGCTACAGCTTGCATCAGAAACCAGAGTAGGGGAATCATCAGCACTATTTTGTGTAGTGTAAACCTTTTCCCGTCGGTTTTCTTCACAATCATCACGACTGCCAGCGCTGCCGTGATGAAGCTCACCACGATGCCTGCGTAAGCTGCGATCATCGCCATGCTATAAGGCAGAAAGCGCCAAAGTATGTAGAGGACCACTGAAACCAATAGTCCGATGTTGGCTGCCAGTTCGATTTGCTTGTTGCTCATGGTTTTATTCTTTGTTTTTTGTATCCATGCAGATGGTGACAGGGCCGTCGTTCAGCAGGCTGACCTGCATATCGGCGCCAAATTCGCCCGTTCCTACTTCTTGTTTGATGGCTTCGCCCATCTTTTGACAGAATGCCTCGTAAAGGGGGATGGAATGTTCGTGGCTGCCAGCGCGGAACCACGATGGGCGGTTACCTTTCTTATAGCTGGCATATAGCGTGAACTGGCTGATTACCAGTGCGTTACCACCAATGTCTACGATACTGCGGTTCATCACATGCTGTTCGTCGTCGAACACGCGCAGGGCGGCAATCTTGTGCACCAGCCAGTCTACATCCTCCATCGTGTCTTCATTGCATACACCTAAGAGGATGAGAAACCCTTTGCCGATAGATGATTTTAGCTCGCCGCCGATGCTCACGCTGGCGTGTTGGACACGTTGAATGACTGCTCTCATGTTTTTCTTTTTCTGCAAAGATAGTGTTTTATTTTTAATCCGCCAAATTATTTCATTCAACTTTCGGATTCTGTCAAGTCCTTACCCACGTTTTTCTCATTTGTTAGCAAATTACACTTCAATTTGTTAGCAAATTACACTTCAATTTCTTAACAAATTACACCTCAATTTCTTAAGAAATCGCACCTCAATTTGTTAACAAATCGCATCTTAATTTCTTAAGAAATCGCACTCTAATTTGTTAGCAAATGGAAATTTAGGCATTATTCTGCATCATTTTGCCCATCGGCAGGGTGAAAATGATCGTAGATAATTTGTGCTTTTGCCTTGCCGATAGCGTCTTCCAGCACTGGCAGTTCCGCCTCGCGTATCTTTTTTACCGATTTCAGCTGTTTTAAGAGCGTCTCGCGCGTTTTCTCGCCTATGCCCTTGATATCGTCCAACTCGCTGTGCAGAGCGTGTTTAGAGCGCTTATTTCGATGGAAAGTGATGGCATAGCGGTGTACTTCATCCTGTATTTGTGTCAGAATGTGAAACAGTTCCGAGTCGGTTTTCATGCCGATGACCCTAGGCGGGAAGCCATAGAGCAGTTCGTTTGTGCGGTGGCGGTCGTCTTTTGCCAGTCCGGCAATGGGAATTTGCAGGTGCAGCTCGTCTTCCACCACCTCTCTCACTACCTCCATTTGTCCCTTTCCACCATCAGTGATGATGAGGTCGGGTAGGGGAGTGCCTTCTTCCATCATGCGTGTGTAGCGGCGGCGTACCACCTCTTGCATCGAGGCGTAGTCGTCGGGGCCTACCACGGTCTTGATGTTGTATTTCCGGTAGTCTTTTTTCGATGGTTTCATCCCCTTAAAGACCACGCAACCCGCCACTGCGTTGGTGCCCGAGATGTTACTATTGTCGAAACACTCTATCTGGTAGGGCAGTTTTTCCAGTTTCAGAGCTGTTTGCAGCTCCTTCATCAACCGTGTCTGTTTCTGTTCGGGATTCAGTTTTTCCGCCTGTTTCAGGCGGTCGAATTTATACTGTTTGCCGTTCATAATCGATAGGTCGAGTAGCGTTTTCTTATCGCCTCGTTGCGGTACGGTGAAGGTGACCCCGTCCAGTTGCATGTCCAGTTCAAATGGCACGATAATCTCCTTGGAATGGCTCTTATAACGCTCGCGCATCTCTACGATTCCCAGCTGCAAGAGTTCTTCTTCGCTCTCGTTCAGCCGTTTCTTGTATTCAAACGTGAAACTCTGGTTGATACTGCCGTTGGATACGTGTATGTAGTTGATATAAGCTGTTTTATCGTCGTTTGTTATCGAAACTACATCCACGTTGTTGATGGTGTGGCTCACCACCTCGCTCTTGCTGACAAAAGCGTCGATGAGCAGGTATTTCCGCTTCATTTCCTCAGCTTCTTCGAAGCGTAATTCCTCAGCCAGTTTCATCATCTCCTCACGCATGTCGCGAAGCACCTGACGGGTGTTGCCTTTCAGTATCTCACGTGCCTGCTGAATGTTGCGCAGATAGTCTTCTTTTGTCTGTTTTCCGATGCATGGAGCACCACAATTTTTGATGTGGTATTCCAGGCAGACCTGGTATTTTTTCTGTAGGATTCCCTCGTCGGTGATGGGGAACCGGCAGGTGCGCGGACGATAGAGTTTGTTGATGAGTTCGAGCACGGCATACATGCTGCCTATATGCGAGTATGGACCAAAGTAAATACCCCATTTTTTGTTAATGGTGCGTGTCTTGAAAATGCGCGGAAACGGTTCGTTGGTGACGCAAATGCTAGGGTAGGTTTTCCCGTCTTTGAGCAGTACGTTATAGCGTGGATTATACTTCTTGATGAGTGAGTTTTCCAACAAAAGTGCGTCCTCTTCGGTATTCACTACCGTGTAAGTAATGTTGTGAATCTTACTGACCAACACTTTTGTCTTGTAGCGGTCAACCTCGGTATGGAAATACGACGAGCAACGGCTTTTTAGCTTTTTCGCTTTCCCCACATAGATGATTGTTCCATGCTCGTCGTAGTACTGATAGCTGCCCGGTTTCTCAGGCATATTCAGTACGATTGCTTTTAAGCGTTCCAGCCGTTTCTCGTTTTCTTCTTTCGTCATGCTTGTTCGCGTGTAATACGTTGATTTAGAGTGTAATTGTTTTCTTTTGTTTCACGTGAAACATTTGTTCGTTTGTGAGGATGTTTGATACGTTTCGGGTAGGAGGGAGGAAGTGTACCAGCCTCCCTCTCCCTTGGTTTATACTGTGAGCAGCGTTGTCAGCTCGATATCCTTAAACACGTCGCGGCCATGGAGTCCCTCGTCGGTGATCTCGATAATGAAATTCATGTAGATTTTCTTGGGGTTGAAATGCCTAACCAGTTTGTATGTGGCCATGGCGGTGCCTCCTGTAGCCAGCAGGTCGTCGTGGATGAGCACGACGTCGTCGGTGCTGATAGAGTCGATATGCATTTCAACGGTGTCAACGCCGTATTCTTTTGAGAACGACTCCTTGATGACGGTGGATGGCAGCTTTCCTGGTTTTCTGGCCAATACCACACCACACCCCAGTCGTCCTGCTAATGCAGAAGCCATCACAAACCCACGGCTTTCTATTCCAACAATTTTGGTGATGCCCTTGTCTTTGTAAAGTTCGTACATTTCATCGAGCATAATCTTCATACACTCTCCACTTTTGTAGAGTGTGGTTACGTCTCTGAAGTTGATTCCTTTTTTCGGGAAATCAGTAATGCAACGCAAATTGTCAATAAGTACTTGATTGTTCATACTCAATAAGTTATATGTGGATAATTAGTTTGATTGTTTCACGTGAAACATTATCGCCCCATCATCACCAGCATCACGTTGATGTCGCTGGGCGATACGCCTGGAATGCGGCTTGCCTGTGCCAGTGTTTCGGGGTTAATGGCGCTGAGTTTCTGCCGTGCCTCGGTGGAGAGCGACTGCATATTCTCGTAGTCAAAGTGTCCTTTGATGCGGATATTTTCCAGCCGGTGCATTTTGTCGGCCACCATTCGCTCGCGCTCAATATATCCTTTATATTTCATTTTGATTTCTGCCGCCTCAGCAATTTCCTCCTTTCGGTTCTCCGATTGCTCGAGCTGCGTTTTCAGCGACGGAATGATTTCCGATAGATTGGCGAAATTAATCTGCGGGCGACCCATTAAATCGGCGATTTTTGTGCTGCCGTGTATAGGAGTGGTGCCCAGGCTTTCAAGTGCACTGTTTATTTCGTTCGGTTTTACCGTCGTCTGATGGCAAAAACTTTCGATTTCTTCGATGCGTTGTTTTTTCTCCAGCCAGTGGTCGTAGCGTGCTCTTGTGGCCAGGCCAAGCTGGTAGGCACGTTCGGTAAGACGGGCGTCGGCATCGTCTTGGCGCAAGAGTATTCGGTATTCGGCGCGTGAGGTGAACATGCGATAGGGCTCATCAACGCCTTTTGTCACCAGGTCGTCTATCAAAACTCCGATGTAAGCCTCGTCGCGGGCGAGGATGAAGGGGGTGGTAGAGGCGGCGATTGCTGCGCCGGAAGCGCAACCTGCTGTGAAATTGGGGACATTTGGTGATGACGCAAGGGCTGAGGGAGAGGATGGAGTGGGGGATGTAGGGGCTGTGGGCTTGGCCGTGGCAGCTGCTGCGCCGGCCATGATGGCGGCGTTGATGCCCGCAATGGTGCCCTGGCCTCCAGCTTCCTCATAACCGGTGGTGCCGTTCACCTGTCCGGCCATGAAGAGATTCTTGATGACTTTCGACTCCAGCGTGTGGGTGAGCTGGGTGGGATCGAAGAAATCGTATTCAATGGCATAGCCCGGACGATACACCTTCACGTCGGCCAGTGCGGGTATTTTGCGCAGAGCCTGCAGCTGAACATCCATGGGCAGCGACGACGAAAAGCCGTTCAGGTACATCTCGTTGGTGTCTTCACCCTCAGGTTCCAGGAAGAGCAGGTGCTGGTTGCGGTCGGGAAAGGTAACCAGTTTGGTTTCTATCGACGGGCAATAACGTGGTCCGATAGACTGTATCTGTCCGTTGTAGAGCGGCGAGTCTGCCAGTCCCGAGCGCAACGTCTCGTGCACCTCGGCATTGGTATAGCACTCCCAGCACGACAGTTGTCTCAGCTGGCGCCTTTTGCCCATATAGGAGAACTGGTAGTAGCCGTCTTCGCCTTTCTGCTCGTTCAGCAGGTCGAAATGCACACTACGCTTGTCGATACGTACCGGCGTGCCCGTCTTCATGCGTGCCGCGCGGACGCCATGGCGCGTGATGCTCTCGGTGAAATGCTCCACGGCGGGCTCGGCAATTCGTCCGCCCGGCACCATTTTGCGGCCTATGTGCATCAGTCCGTTGAGAAACGTGCCGGCTGTTACAACCACACATTTCGCCTTGATGGTGGCTCCCCAGATGGTATGCACGCCCACGGCCTCGCCGTTCTCTACGATCAGCTCGTCGGCCTGGTCCTGCCAGATGTCTAAATGGTCGGTTTCATCGAGTGTTTTGCGCCATTCCCAGATGAATTTTCCACGGTCGCATTGGGCTCTCGGGCTCCACATGGCCGGTCCTTTTCCCCGGTTGAGCATGCGGAACTGGATGGCCGTGGCGTCGGTGACGAGCGCCATCTGTCCGCCCAGGGCGTCAATCTCGCGCACAATCTGTCCTTTGGCGATGCCACCCACGGCCGGGTTGCACGACATCTGGGCTATTTTGTTCATGTCCATCGTCACCAGACAGGTGTTGGCTCCCATGTTGGCAGAGGCCGTAGCAGCCTCGCAGCCGGCATGTCCGCCTCCAATCACGACGACATCGTAGTGTAGTGTCATTTTTTCTCTATGTCTTTTTTAAATGCTCTTTCAATTACTTTCTCAGCGCCAGGTTATAGTTGCTGTATCGTTTGTTTCCGGTGATGTCCTCCACCACTTTTATGAATGGCGGGAACTTCACCGATTCGTGTTCGGCAATGCCTTTGGTCTCGAGAATCACCAAGTTGGCTGGCGTTTCGAAGAAGTCGAGCTCGAAATACTGCCCTTTCCAGATAAAGCTTTTGCGTTTCTTGTGGATGGTGTGGCGGTAGGGGTCGGCCTGTTGGAGCAACGACTCGTAGAGGCTGTTGCTGATTTGCCGTTCGGTGACGATCTCCTCGCTCCCCGAAAGCTTCTTCTTTGTGGTGTGCGTGTTCACAACCTTTCCTTGCCAGTCGCGCCTTCTCAGCCGTATTTCGCATCCGGGGTCGGCCACGAGGTAGGTTTGCACAATGTCGCTCTCGATGCAGTCGGGCATATCACCCGTCACCTCGACAATGCATTTGCGCTCTTCGATGATGGGCTGTGGCAAGCCGAGCACATTCGATATCTCTTTCAGCACGCGTTTCAGTTTGGCATCGAAGTCTTCGTGGTTGTTGATGACGCGCAGGTGCGAGTGGCCTGTCCATGCCTCGATCACCTTTTTGTCGAGCAATCGTGCTATCTTGAGGCCCTCCTCGCTGGCCGGTTCGTTACGGCTGGCATTGTTGCTTGTGGTGTAATACTGCTCGGCTCCGTCGGCAGCGCTCACCAGGTGCAGCACGGCATCGTATCGGTTGTCGCGCAATTCTTGTGTGGTAGTACCCAGTTCGCGGGTGATTTTCTCCCACATTTCGGGTTTCATGTATGCCGAGATGTCCATGGCCCCCCGGTCGCAGACGATGACAGCGGGCTCGGTGCAAGCCTGTGCCATGCGCACGAACTTGTCCTCCAGGGCCAGTTGTATCTCCAGCGTGGCCTTTTCTCCCTCGTAGAAGAAGTCTTGGTTGTCGGTAAGATAGTTCATACCGGCTTGCGTAAACATGGTAGGAACCTCAGGAATGGTGAACACTTTGTATCCAAGTCCCGAAAAATGGTTGATGACTCTTACTAGTGCCGTAGTCTTTCCGGCACAGGGTCCACCCGTTAAAACAATGCGTTTAATATCCTTCATCGCACAGCAATGGTTTAGTGTTTTAGTAAAATGAAAGGGGCAAAAGTGCCTTATCTTGTGCAAAGATATTTATTTTTTTTCAAAAATACTTTGATTTATCACCAAATTATAGTATTTTTGCAGTCTCTAAGGGCGTGAAAAATACTTATTATAAGGTATTGCGTGGCTGAGAGAACATTAAAGATGATGCTATGATGCAAGGTGAAGAGTGATAAATCTAACGGTGAAACATCTAATAATCAAATATTTATAATCAAAATCAATCATTTATGTGGTTAATCAATTCATCTATTGGTAGGAAAGTGGTGATGTCTGTTACAGGTATTGCGCTTATCCTTTTCCTGACGTTCCACTGCTGCATGAACGTCGCTGCCCTCTTCTCTGGAGAGGCTTACAACACGATTTGTGAATTGCTCGGTGCCAACTGGTATGCCGTAGTGGCAACACTCGGTCTGGCCGCATTGGCAGTGATTCACATTGTCTATGCTTTCATCTTGACGGCACAAAACCGCCGTGCCCGTGGCTCGGAGCGCTATGCCGTGACGGAGAAGCCTGAAAAGGTGGAGTGGGCCAGTCAGAACATGCTCGTGCTGGGTATCATCATCCTGCTCGGTCTGTTGCTGCACCTGTTCAACTTCTGGTACAACATGATGTTTGCCGAGTTGTTCCCCTCTATTCATTTCGACCCGGCACCTGCCGATGGCTTCGGAAAGATTGTTTCTACCTTCCAGAACCCCATCTATGTGGTGCTCTACATCATCTGGATTGTGGCCATTTGGTTCCACCTCTCTCATGGTTTCTGGAGTGCTATGCACACTCTGGGCTGGAACGGTAAGACCTGGTTCTGCCGTTGGAAGATGATTGGTCTCATCTACACTACCATCCTGATGGCCCTGTTCCTCATCGTGGTACTGGCATTTGCATTCAACTGTGCTCCGTCACTTTGTTGCGGTGCTTAATGTTTAACTCTTAATTTTTGAAAAGACCATGACAAAAGTAATAGATTCAAGAATTCCTGAAGGACCAGTAGCAGAGAAATGGACCAACTATAAGGCTCATCAGCGTCTGGTTAACCCAAAGAATAAGCTGAAGCTCGACGTGATTGTCGTCGGTACAGGTCTGGCTGGTGCCAGTGCTGCCGCTTCTCTCGGTGAGATGGGCTTCAATGTGATTAACCTTTGTATCCAAGACTCACCCCGCCGCGCTCACTCTATTGCCGCTCAGGGAGGTATCAACGCTGCCAAGTGCTATCAGAATGATGGCGACTCTGTCTATCGTCTGTTCTACGATACCGTGAAGGGTGGCGACTATCGTGCCCGTGAGGCCAACGTTTATCGTCTGGCTGAGGTCAGCAACAATATCATCGACCAGTGCGTGGCACAGGGCGTGCCCTTTGCACGTGAGTATGGCGGCATGCTGGCCAACCGTTCGTTCGGTGGCGCACAGGTGAGCCGTACTTTCTATGCCAAGGGTCAGACCGGT
This sequence comes from Prevotella sp. UBA2739, assembly GCA_002353525.1. Classification (GTDB taxonomy): domain Bacteria; phylum Bacteroidota; class Bacteroidia; order Bacteroidales; family Bacteroidaceae; genus Prevotella. The sequence continues at coordinate 311 of DEJV01000059.1, read as the reverse complement.
CAGCAGCTGCTGCTCGGTGCCTACAGCTCACTCTCTTGCCAGGTACAGGCCGGCAAGGTGAAGCTCTACACCCGCTACGAGATGGAGGATGTGGTGATTGTCAACGGCCGTGCCCGTGGTATCATCGCCAAGAACCTCGTAACAGGTAAGCTGGAGCGCTTCTCTGCCAACGCCGTGGTGATCGCCACTGGTGGTTATGGCAACACCTACTTCCTTTCGACCAACGCCATGGGTTGCAACTGCACCGCTGCCGTTCAGTGCTATCGCAAGGGTGCTTACATGGCCAACCCCTCTTACGTTCAGATTCACCC
>DEJV01000001.1 GCA_002353525.1 Prevotella sp. UBA2739 | reverse complement strand
GTTGGTGGGCTCGTCGAGCAGCAGGTTATCTGGGTGGCCGAAGAGGGCCTTAGCCAGCATCACGCGCACCTTCTCGTTGTTAGAGATGTCGGCCATCTGCTTATAGTGCAGCTCTTCTTTTATGCCCAAGTTCTGCAACAGTTGGGCAGCCTCGCTCTCAGCTTCCCATCCGTTCATCTCGGCGAATTTCAGTTCCAGGTCGGCCGCACGGTTGCCGTCTTCCTCGGTCATTTCTTCTTTTGCATAGAGAGCCTCTCGCTCTTTCATGTTTTTCCAAAGGGGCTCATGTCCTTGGAGCACGGTATCCATCACCGAGAACTGGTCGTACTTAAAGTGGTCCTGATCGAGCACCGAAAGGCGTTCGCCTGCTCCAAGCTCAATAGTACCCTTGTTGGGCTCCAACTCTCCGCTGATGGCTTTGAGCAGGGTAGACTTTCCGGCGCCGTTCGCACCGATAATGCCGTAAATGTTCCCACTGGTGAACTTAATGTTTACATCTTTGTAAAGTACTCGCTTTCCGAATTGGATGGCAAGATTCGTAACTGTGATCATCCTTATTTTACCTTATTTTATTTATTTTGGGTGCAAAGGTACGAAAATTCCGCCGAATACGCGTCATTGCTAGCAAAAAAGTTGTAACTTTGCAGCCGAAATGAGATACTATCACAATCAATTCAACGATTACGACCATTATACGGTTCGTCAGGCGATGCCTCTGCTTGAATGGATGCTGGCTAACGTGAAAGGCAGTCGTAGCAAACTCAAGGCAACGCTTCATGGGCGTGGCGTGAGGGTGAACGACAGGTATGTAACACAGTTCGACTATCCGTTGACGCCCGGCATGCGGGTAAGCATCAGTAAGTCAAAGCGTAACGACTCGTTCAAGAGCCGTTATGTGAAACTTGTCTACGAGGATCAGTATCTGGTGGTGATAGAGAAGAATGTGGGCATTCTCTCGATGGCTGCCGGCCACTCGTCGCTCAATGTGAAGAGTGTGCTCGACGATTACTTCCAGCGTACCCGCCAGACGTGTCGTGCCCATGTGGTTCACCGTCTTGACCGCGACACCAGCGGCTTGATGATCTATGCCAAGGATATGCAGACAGAGCAGATGTTGGAGCACAATTGGCACGATATAGTGTACGACCGCCGGTATGTGGGAGTGGTTTCGGGAGTGATGGACAAGCCTGAGGGAACAGTGGCCAACTGGCTGAAAGACAATAAGGCTTATATCACATATTCGTCGCCTGTTGACAATGGCGGCAAGTATGCGGTTACCCACTTCAAGGAGTTAGCGCATTCTGATGCTTATTCGTTGGTGGAATACCGTTTGGAAACAGGGCGTAAAAATCAGATTCGTGTGCATTCGGCAGATATGGGACATCCTATTTGTGGCGATGTGAAATATGGCAATGGTGACGACCCGTTGCATCGTTTGTGCCTGCATGCCTATCGTTTGTGTTTCTACCATCCGTTGACGCGTGAGCGTATGGAGTTCGAGACACCTGTTCCTACATCTTTCCGGTCTTTGTTTTAGTTTTTTCTTAGGATAGATTGTTGTTTATGGAGAACAATTTTGCTTATTACGTGTTTGCCCTTGTGGCAATTGTTGTGGCTTTCGTGGTGGTAAAAAAAGTAGCCAGCTGCCTGATTCGTTCAATCGTGCTGCTGGCTGTAGCTGCCGCCTTGGCTTACGTTTATTTCACTTATTTTGCAAACTGATCAGAGAGAGAAGGCTTAATATTCAGTTTTGTCTTCTTTCTCCTCCCACAGTTGGAAAGCCTTGATGGCCTCGTCGCGCAAAAGGATTTCCGAGGGTTTCATGCGCTCTTCGGCTGGCAGGGCAATCTCCTGGTAGATGAAGTCGTCGTCGAAACCTATTCGCCCGGCATCCTTGCGGTCGTTGGCATAGTAGATTTTGTCGAGATGTGCCCAGTAAATGGCTCCAAAACACATGGGGCATGGCTCACACGAGGTGTAGATCTCACATCCCGAAAGGTCAAAAGTACCAAGTTTACTTGCTGCCTTGCGGATGCACGACACTTCGGCATGAGCAGTGGGGTCGCAGTCAATGGTTACGCAGTTTGATGCCTCGGCGATAATCTCGCCATTTTTAGCAATCACGGCTCCGAAGGGACCTCCGCCCTTTCTTACGCTCTCTATGGAGAGCTGGATAGCTCTGCGCATGATGTCTTCTTTTGTCATAATGCTACGGGATTATTTATTAGTGGTTATTGATAGTCTTTTCTATTCTTCTGAGCCCATCCATCATCCGTGTTCGTGGACAGGCAATGTTGATGCGAATATAATTCTGTCCGGCAGGTGTCGTGTCGTACATCGTTCCTGCATTCACCATCACTTTCGCCTCTTTCAGCAACCGCTCGGTCAGCGTGTCTGCATCGGTGCCTAGCGGACTGATGTCTACCCAGACCAGATAGGTGCCTTCGAGCATGGTGATAGGCAACTGAGGCAAGTTTGAGGCAAAGAATGACTTGAGTGCCTTATAATTGTCTTCCAAATACTGGCACAAGGCATTGAGCCAGGGCTCCCCCTCATTGTAGGCTGCCTCAAGGGCTATCACACCAAATGGGTTCACATCGCACACCTCATTGATGTTGATGGCCCTGTCGATGCGCTGGCGGATGTCAGCGTCGCAGCAGATGATGTTGGCGATTTGCAACCCTGCGGTGTTAAACGACTTCGATGGCGAGTTGCACGTGATGCTGTTTTGCAGGCACTCTTTGCTCAGCGATGCGAAAGGCGTAAAACGGTTTCCGCTCATCACCAGCTCACAATGTATTTCGTCGGACACTACGCGCACACCATGGCGCATACAGATATCGTTCAGCCGTATCAGTTCCTCGGGAGTCCACACCCGGCCTGCCGGGTTATGAGGATTGCAGAGTATAAGCAGCTTGGCTTTTGGGTTGGCTGCTTTTTCCTCCAGGTCATTCAAGTCCATCTCGTAGGTGAACAGACTCTCGCCCAAATCCTTTCTTTTTAGTGGATTCTCCACAATGGTGCATCCGTTGTTCCTGATGCTGGAAAAGAAGCAGTTGTATACGGGCGTCTGAACGATGACTTGGTCGCCTGGTTGCGTCAGGGCCTTGACAACGGCACTCAGCGCCGGCACCACCCCTGATGTGTATTGAATCCACTCGCGGCTGATGTGCCAATGATGGCGTCTGGCAAACCAGTTGATGGTGGCGTCATAATAACTCTCGGGTACCAGCGTGTAGCCAAAGATAGGGTGGTCTATGCGACGGTGCAGGGCGTTAGTGATAGCCGGAGCGGTAGCGAAGTCCATGTCGGCTACCCACATGGGGATCACCTCCGGGTCGTTGCATTCGTCCCATTTCACCGAGTTCGTGTCTCTGCGGCTGATAATTTTGTCGAAGTCGAATGTAGTCATCGTCTGTTCAAAGCTTTTATTTGCTCCTTGTCTCAATCTTGCAGTCTGCCGGCTTGCGGATGTTCTCGTCGATGGTCACGCTTCCTATCGAGTCGGCAATGATATGTCCGCTTGTGGGGTTCTTGATGTTTTCGATATGCCCGCGGATGTCTGCATTCACCGTAGAGTACTCAAAGACGCGATCGCATGCACTGTCAAAAGTACAGTTCTTAAGTGTCAGATTCTCCGTATAGCAAAGCAACTGCTCGCCAGCCAGGTGGCAGTTCACCAGCCGTACGTTCTTTGAGTGCCATGCCAGATACTCTCCATCCAGCACCGAATCGTAGATAGTGACATTCTCACATTCCCAGAACGAGTCTTTTGTGGTGATTCGGGCATTGTGCACTTCCACATTCTTGCAATATTGGAACACATATTTCGCGTCACTCTCCAGGCCGTCTACATAGATATTCTCAGAAAACATAAAGGGGTAGGTGCCTTCGTGCAGTTTTACGTTCTTCAACCGTAGGTTCTTCACTCGCCAGAAAGTCTCGTCGGCGTCGTTGATGGTCACATTCTCCAGTTCTACGTTCTCCATCTCACGGAAGAACTTGGGTCCGTCGATGACGGAGTCTTTCATCACCAGGTCATTGGTGTACCAGATGGCTGATCGCGACCCTGGTGCGAAATAGCAGTTGTTGATGCGTGCTCCGTCAACATGCCACCAGGGGTATTTGCCATAGAATTTGCAATCTTCTGCCTCAATGTTCTCGCATTGCTTGATGCCCGACTCTCCGTCAACTATCGTAATGTTTGTCAACTTGAGGTCTTTGCTTGCGAAGAGTGGGCGTTCACCGCCGAACTCTTGATTCTTTATTTCTTTCATTTGTCTGTGATAATTTTTTTGCTTGTTTTTTGATTCTTTTGGTTGTTGCTCCTCTTTATCTCAACTTTCCATTGCAAAGATGATGCCAAAACACCGAGACAGTCAAATCATCCTTTCTTGACCCATTGTCTTGTGCGATGCTTTTAATTAGTTGAAGAAGTTCCAGCTGATTCCGAATCTTATCAGGTTTCCGTTGAGCGGGTAGTGGGGGGCAAAGAAGTAATTCTTGTTTCCCTTGCCTGCATTCACGTGGCTCATCATAAAGAAGAAGCGTGTGTGCTTGATGTCCATGTTTGCATAGACGTTCACGATGGGGTAGTTGCCCAGCTCAATGCGATGCTCAGTGTTCTCTTGAACGGTGAACTGGCTGAGGGCCGGACAGTAATCGTGGGCATAGTATTTGGAGAAATAGCGGAGGTCGGCACCAAGGTCGATATTCAGCACATTAGCCACGTTGAACTTGAAGAACAGGTTGGTGTAGATGTTCAGCGAGGGTAGGGGAAGCACGTTGTTGTTGCTCGATTTCTGCCATGTCACCACACTCTCCCAGTTGAGCACTCCCAAACGTATACGCTGGTCGAGCTGGGCTGTGAGCACGGTCATGTTACCTGAGTGTTGTCTCACGGCAATGCTGTAGGCTCCCCTGTCATTACCGTCAACCGTCCAGTCTTGACCGAAGTAGGTGTAGTTCTTGATGTCATCAAACGCTACGCGCAAACGTGTGTTTGTCTTTCCGAAGGTGAGCCGTCCCTCCAGGTGTAGCCTTGTCTCCTTGTCCAGCTTGTCATTGTTCCACCACAGATGGCGCGACTGGTAGTGGCGGTAAAAGAATGTGGGATTGATGTTGTGCAGAAAACCGCTTGCAGCCAGCTGAACGGTGTCGCCAAAGAGGCGGAAGTTCAGGTCTGCAGCACCGTCAATCTTCAATTGTCCGGCATCCTCGCCCAGAATCCATGTCTCCACGGTGGCGTTATAGTGTAGCAATGAGCCCTGTGTCTTGCTGAGCTGGCCGCCCACGCTGAGTGTGTGCTCATTGAAAGAGGTGAAGCTTGGCAGGGTGTCGCCGTCGGCAGCTTCGGCAGGAAGTGTAAAGTGGCGCAAGTCAGAGGTGATAAATCCTTTCAGTCCTGCCTTTGCCCACTTGTTGAATCCCTCTAGCAGCGCTATGGCCAGCGTGTTCTTCAGCCTGTAGTGCTTCATCTTGTCGTAGATAGAGTCTTCACCCAGCTTCTCCACCACATTATATCGGTTGGCATAATATTCGTCTGGGGTCTGATAGGCCTGGAAGATGCGACGGTAGTTGTCGAATTTTGCCGTATGGATGAAACTCGTGACGGGCACGAACTCATCTTTCAGCCATGCGGTATCTTCTTTCTCCTTCGTTTTATCCTCTGCCAGCAGTCGGTCGGCCTCTTCTTTGCTGCCCACTTTAATGCGCCCTTGGCCGTTCGTGGCAGTTGTGTCGGCTGCAGCAACAGGCTCCTTGCCGGCAATCTTTGCATCGTCGGGACGACCACCGAAGTCTTTCTTCTGCAGACTTTGCTGATATTCCTCCTCGTTCCATTCCCGTCCTTCTTTCTTGGCTAACTTCATCGCTTCCTCTCGAGCTTTCTTTGCGTCTTGCTCTTTTTGCGAGGCCATGGCGAATTTCTTAGCTTTGATTTCCTCTTCGGTCATGGGAACTTTGCGGTTGAATCCTATATTGTACCTGTGGGTCAGAAACACGTGCTGGTTGTCGTTTCGGTTCCAGTTTTGTGCTAGCATCGTCGGTATCTCATTGGTGCGATACTTGTCACTGATCACCTCAGGATGAGTGATATAGTCGTCGTTGGCGATACCTCCGTTCTCGCTCACCTTTTGGTGATTGGTCGACAGCAGGAGATGTGCCTCATAGTGGTCGCCTAAATACGAGCCGTACATGGTGTAGTTGAAGTGAGCCGTGCTTTGGTTCTGATAGTAGCCGCGGCCATAGATATAGTCAAACTTGAAACCCAGTCCGATGCGTTTGCCGGCATTCACTCCGAAAAGCGCCTTGAAATGGTCTTCACCATTGTTGCGGTCGCCGCAGGTGTTATAGGCGAGATTGGTGATAGGCGAGAGCGTGTTGGTGAAATGGAACTTGTCTACTGGCGTGATGAAGTAGTCGTATGGCTGCGTGAAGATGAATTGGTCTTTCAGCTGTCTGTCAATAAACACTCGGTGCTCGCGTGGCGACCCCAAGTTGCCCAGCGAATTGTATTCTGAGCGCAGACCAGTGGTAAAGATGCTGTTCATGAACATGTAGTGCAGCGTATCGGCGGTAGCCGCCATGCGGTCGCCGAAACGCTCGTCCACGGTCCACACCTTCAGCCCCATAGGAATCTCCTTGTTGCTGCTGGTGGTGTCACGATTCATCACGGTTCTGTTATCTTGCGTGGTGGGCATACCCATGTTGCCATCGCGCTGCATGCCGTTGAGTTGTGCAGCGACAGGCAGCGTGGCAGCCCATAGGACGAGAGAGACAAAAGCTTTTCTCATTTCTTAAATCTGTAAACGCATTCCACCATCTTGAAAACCATGGCCCCCAGGATGATAATGGTTCCTACGGTGCTGTTTCCCCACACGTAGATGCATACTCCTATCACGGCTCCAAGCATAAATATTGTGTTTAGCAGGTTGCGCAACTTGAGGTAGCGGTCTTGGCGCTCTTCCTCTTGTTCGCCTCGTCTTCTTCTTTCAATAGTCATATAATGATGATGTTGGTTTTAATACTGTTAAATGCTTTGATGGGTTCAACGGACTCATCGTCGTTTGTGGACGATTCTCCGGGAGCGACAATTTGTCAGTTCTCCAGCAAGAGCGTGTTCTTAATTTCTTTGAAGATAGAGTCCTTGCGGTCAATGGTCTTGCGGCGGAACTTACCTGAGAGGCGGGCCAATTTGGTCTTGCTCTTGTTCAGGCCATATTTGTCGGTAATCCATTCCTCGGCCTTATATTTCTGGCCGCCGTTACGGTTCTCCTCATACACATAGTTGATGCGCCCCAGCTTCACGTCGGCACGACCGTCTTTGCACTCGGCAATGACTGTGAAGTTCACCTCTGTGCGGTCAAGTGAGAGCACGGAGGTGCGGAACACCATCCACTCTTGAAACCTTACGCCCAAGGTGTGGTTGTCTTCATCGGCCAGGGCCACCCGGCTTTGCTCCATCTGCCCTTCGGCGTGGGTCATGTCGGTGAACAACTGTCCCAGCTTGTCGTATATCCACTCTGCACTCTTGCCAGGCACATCCACGGAGAGCTGCCATTCCACATGGCCGTCTACTTCGGGTACTGCGCCCCCAAGGTATTTGGCATCGGGGTCGGGAGCGGCTGCCGCAGCCTCCATGGCCTTTTGTGCCCGCTCTTGGTTGCCAGCCTCCCATTTGTTGGTTGCGGCTTTTATTTCTTTTTGTGCCTTTGCCTCCGCTTTGGCTTTCTCTTCGAGCTTGGCGTCGGCTTTTGCCTTTTCTGTATTCTTGGCTTTCGCCTCTGCTTTGGCGGCGGCCTCTGCTGCTTTGGCTGCTTCCTCAGCCTTAAGGGCGGCAATGCGTGCCTCCTCGGCCTTTCGGGCGGCCTCTTCAGCGGCTTTCTTTGCTAACTCAGCCTTTTGTTTGGCCTCGTTCACTACGGTTTGTGCCTGCATAGACATAGGCAGGCAGAGCAATATGACCAATGCTATTTTCTTCATAATTATGGATCTTGTCATTAAAACTGGTGCAAAAATAATAAATAATGTGCGAATAGCTCTCACCGTAAGGAATAATTAACGTTATTTCAGCTCCAATTGCGCTTGCAAGCGTACTATTTCGTCGCGGTATTGAGCTGCCTGTATGAAGTCGAGGTTCTTGGCGGCCTCTTTCATCAGGCGCGTAGTCTCGGCAATACTCTTTTCCAGTTGCGGGCGAGTCATACGGCGTACAATCGGGTCTGCGGCAAATGCGCCACTTGCTTCGGCCTGTGCGTTGTCCTGCTGGCGTCCTGCAATGGCCATCTTGATTTCGCGGGCATCGGGTCGCAGGTCTTCCGACTTCGTAGACAGGCTGGTCTTGATTTCCTTGATAATCTGTTGGGGCGTGATGCCGTGTTCCTCATTGTACCGCAGCTGTTTGGTGCGGCGGCGCATGGTCTCGTCAATGGTCAGTTGCATGCTTTGAGTGATGGTATCGGCATACATGATGACCTTTCCATTCACATTACGGGCAGCGCGGCCAGCCGTCTGTGTGAGGCTACGGTGCGAACGCAGGAATCCTTCTTTGTCGGCATCGAGGATGGCTACCAACGACACCTCTGGCAGGTCGAGTCCTTCACGCAGCAGGTTCACACCCACCAACACATCGAAGGCGCCGGCGCGCAGGTCGCTCATGATTTTCACACGGTCGAGTGTGGCCACATCGCTATGGATGTAGTTTGCCCTTACGTCATGATTCAGCAAGTATTCGGTCAGCTCTTCGGCCATGCGTTTCGTGAGTGTCGTCACCAGTACGCGCTCGTTGCGGTGACTGCGAGTAAGGATTTCGTCGAGCAGGTCGTCTATTTGGTTCTCGCTGGGGCGCACCTCTATCTCGGGATCGAGCAATCCGGTAGGACGAATCAGCTGTTCCACCACCACGCCTTCTGCCTCTGCAAGCTCGAAATCGGCAGGGGTAGCCGAGACGTAGATGACCTGATGAATCAGCTGTTGGAATTCTTCGAAGCGCAAGGGGCGGTTGTCAAAGGCAGCAGGCAGACGGAAACCGAATTCCACCAGATTGGTCTTACGGGCACGGTCGCCACCATACATGGCACTAATCTGCGGTACACTGACATGGCTCTCGTCAACTACGAGCAGGAAATCTTCTGGAAAAAAATCTAACAAACAATAAGGTCTTTGTCCGGCTTCACGCCCGTCGAAATAACGCGAGTAATTCTCGATGCCAGAGCAATGTCCCAGCTCCTTTATCATTTCCATGTCGTATTCCACACGTTCCTTAATTCGTTGAGCCTTAATGCTGTCGCCAATCTCGTTGAAGTAGTCAATTTGCTTTGTCAGGTCGTCTTGTATCTGGCGGATGGCTATCTCGGTCTGCTCCTTTGAGGTGACGAAGAGGTTGGCGGGATAGATTTGATATTCTTCGAACGAAGCCAGGCGATGCAGCGTCATGGCATCGAGCTCCTCAATGCTGTCTATCTCATCATCCCAAAACGTCACCCGCAGAATGTTTTCGCTATAGGCCATGAACACATCCACGGTGTCGCCCTTCACACGGAAATTTCCACGTTGCAGGTCAATGTCATTGCGCACGTAGAGTGCGTCGACCAACCTGCGAAGAAACATATTGCGGTCGAGTGTCTGTCCTCTCTTGATGCTAATCACACTGTTGGCCATCGAGGTGGGCCCGCCCATGCCGTAGATGCACGACACGCTGGATACCACCACCACGTCTTTGCGGCCAGAGAGCAGAGCCGACACGGCAGAAAGGCGCAGGCGGTCAATCTCGTCGTTAATGGCAAGGTCTTTCTCAATATACGTATCTGAGGCGGGCAGATAGGCCTCCGGCTGGTAGTAGTCGTAGTAGGACACATAGTACTCAACAGCATTTTCAGGAAAGAAACCTTTCATCTCCTCATACAGTTGGGCTGCCAAGGTCTTGTTGTGGCTGAGAATCAGAGTGGGGCGGTTTACGTTGGCAATCACATTTGCCACCGTGAACGTCTTTCCAGAGCCGGTCACACCCAGCAGCACCTGGGCTCGGTCGCCACGTTTTATTCCGTCTGTTAACTCACGTATCGCTTCGGGCTGATCACCCGTCGGCTTGTATTTTGATGTCAATTTAAAGTCCATAGAGTGCAAAAATACTAAAAAACACCGTAATATATGTACACTTTATGCATTTTTTTGCTAAAAAACGTCTACTTCATTTTGTCATTATTAGAATAATGTGTAATTTTGCGTCGAATTTCGAAAATTTCAACAGGCATGAAGAAAAATTTTCTATTCTCTATATGTGCTCTGGCATTGCTTTCCAGTTGTGCTCATGAGTTCAATCAGGTTTACAAGACCGTGGATAACGACTATAAATACGAATATGCGAAAGAGTGCTATGCCAACGGCAAGTATCAGCGTGCCATCACGCTGCTCGACCAGCTGGTAATCCCCATGAAGGGTACCGACCATGCGCAAGAGTGCCTTTTCATGCTCGGCATGGCCCAATATCTCTATAAGGATTACGAAATGGCTTCGGCCACTTTCCGCAAGTATCATCAGTCATATCCTAAAGGAATCTTTGCCGAGCAGGCTTCCTACTTCGTGGGCGAGAGCCTCTACGAGAGTACTCCCGAACCACGGCTTGACCAGTCGCCTACCATCGCAGCCATTGCGGCCTACCAGGAATATCTTGACCTGTATCCCGATGCCACCAACAAACGACAGGCTCAGCAGCGGATGTTCGACTTGCAGAACAAACTCGTGACAAAAGAGCTGAAGTCGGCGCAGCTGTATTATAACATGGGCACCTATTTCGGCAACTGCTCGTTGGGTGGTAGTAACTATGAGGCTTGCATCGTGACTGCGCAAAATGCCTTGAAAGACTATCCATATAGCAATCAGCGTGAGGATTTTGCACTGCTCATCATGAAGAGTAAGTTCGAACTGGCTGAAAACAGTACCGAAGCCAAGCGCATGGACCGATATAGAGACGCTGAGGATGAATGCTATGGATTCATCAACGAGTATCCCGACTCGAAGGACAAAGCCCTTGCCGAAAAATACATTAAGCGTTGCAAAAAGATTATCGGCGAGGACGATGGCGAACAAAGTGTAACAACAGAATAAAAAAATAATCAACAGTCAATTTATGGATTACAAGAAATCAAAAGCACCGGTAAACACCATTACCCGCAACATTATGGATCTCTGCGACGAGACAGGTAACATCTACGAAAGTGTGGCCATTATCGCTAAGCGAGCCAATCAGATTTCAGTGGAAATCAAGCAGGACCTCAGCAAAAAACTCGCTGAGTTTGCTTCTTATAACGACAGCCTCGAGGAAGTATTCGAGAACCGCGAGCAGATAGAAATTTCACGTTATTACGAAAAGCTTCCTAAACCCACACTGCTGGCTACACAGGAGTTCATCGACGGAAATGTCTACTTCCGTGACCCTTCTAAAGACAGTAAGGAGAATTAATCAGCTATGATTCAGCGTAAACAAACCATTTTCCTGCTTCTTGCACTCATCCTCACTGTGGTGACCCTATGCCTGCCCATCGGCGGTTTCACTCCCCAGGGCATGGGTGCTGATATGGAAATGTATAATCTCTGGGTGGCCGAACCTAATGGAGCACACAATTTCTCGGTGTGGGCATTGTTCGCCATTCTGCTTCTTACGTTGCCCGTCAACATAGCAGCTATATTCACCTATCATAACCGGAAGTTGCAAGCACGTTTCTGTATGTTCAACGTCTTGCTGTGCTTGGGTTGGTATGTGGTATATGTTGTGTTTGGCCAAGTGCTTGATTATGGAACATTCCATCCGGCGTTTGCTGCCGTGTTGCCTCTTGTAGCTATCATCCTCTATATAATGGCGCGCAAGGCAATCCTTGCCGACGAGGCTCTTGTCCGTGCGGCAGACAGGATCAGGTAACATAAATGGAAACATTCCATGTGATATAAAAAGGTCGTTCCAATGCGGAACGACCTTTTGTTTTTCCTATAGAAAGCTTTTTAATGCATAATTCATAATTCATAATGCATAATAACTGATCTTTTTAATGCATAATTCATAATGCATAATAACTGATGTTTCGATAGTTACAAAGACGGCCTGAAAGGCCTATGAGCTCATAGCCCAGGGCAACACCCTGGGCAAACCAGGCGTCCCATCCTTCGCCCTGTAAGGGCATAAGCCAGACAGCAGAAGAGTGCTTTTGCCCCGGTGGGGCGTTCGTTCTTTGCGCATTTACACCCAGGGTGTTACCCTAGGCTATGTGCTTGTTGCCTCTTCGAGGCGCAACGGTGCAATGGTGCAACTGCGCTAGGATTCTACAAAAATGGGGACGAACCAGCAGGTCCGTCCCCATAAGGTTATGAGTTGTTGTGTGTATCAGAATTTATTTCACAACGAACTTCTTGCCATTCATAATCACTACACCCTTGTAGCTCTCGTCAACACGCTGACCAGCAAGGTTGTAACGAATGTTGTTCTTGGCCTTCTCTACAGTTACAGCATTCACACCATTGGTGCCTGCGATGAATTCGAAACCGTAGAAGTTGAGAGAACCTGTGGGATAGCCAACAGCAAGCTCACCAGCTTTCACTTCAACGCTAATCACTGGATATACATTATTATCCTTTTCGCCCATTGTCACAGTAATGGCATCAGACTCTTGAACCACTTTATTATAAAGTTCTGTTCCATCTTGAGTAAGAACCAGATTTCTATCTGTAGCACTGTTGCTGCCTGTGCGCACGTAAACATTCAGTGTACCGTCGCTTGGAATAGTAAGAGTCAAAGAGTTCTTGCTGCTAGACTTTCCACCAGTCTTCAAGCGATGAGTGAATTTCTGATAATTATCGGCAGTTCCGAAGTAAGTACTATTGCCATCAATAGCTGTTTTGGCATCTTTATCAACCTGTGTAAGTTTGAACTCGCCCTTTGAGAATACGACACCATCTCCAGCTGTATCACCATCTGTAAATGCAATCATTTCAGGCGTCGCAGGAGTCTCCCCACTGCTCTTTATGCTGATAAGGTAGCCATTAGTGAGCTCTAGTGTTGTTGTCTCATTCTTTACAAACTTTTGTAGGTTACCAAGAACCACGACCTCATCTCCCTCTTTAAGGTTATTGATGGTTTCTTCTGTGAATGCTACATTCTCTAAATCCTTAGCACGGAAAACGTATAGTGTATTTGAACCGCCCTTTTCGTCTGCAATGTAGAAATTGACGTTTCCATAAAGCGCACCTTCAGTATTGCGCTGGAAATCTGGAGCACCCACAACAAAACCTGTTACCTTGTATTGCTCATTGGTAGTTTTGTTATCTTCTAGTGCATTAACAATTTCAAGAGCTTCAGCAACTGAAACATTTTGTGGTTCAGCAGGTGTTCCTTCTTTCACTAATTCAACTTTGGTTACAACGAGTTCAATTCCGTATTGCGTTCCACCATCGTAAAGAAGACCATAGATGTTATAAGTGCTTCCGTCAGTTTTCAGATCATTAGTAAGATTTAATTTGAAACGATCGTAGAGGGGAAGTTTGTCAGCACCTATTACAGCTGTTTTGTTGGTGCCATTTGCCTCAATGGTTACGTCTTTAATTACACCGTAATCACAGATGTTGTCATTTGCATTGGCAATAACAATATCAATTGGAGCAGCTTCGCTACCACTAGTTACTGTAACAGTTGATGGATCTGTGCTGTTATCAATTTTCATGGCCATGGTAAAGCCACTGTTTTTACTACGTTTTCCAGAAATCGTACCGTTTAGAACATCACCAGCCTTAGCCTCAATTCCTAATTTGTATAGGTCTATAGCACCGGTGGCATCCCGAACGAAAATTTCTTTTCCATTGTAATCATTAACGTACAGCACTTGTGCGTTAGTTAGGGTTAATTCTGCTACCGTGTTTTCTGCAAGTGCATTAAACTCTTTAATATTTGCTACCTTAATGGCATCTTCCTTTGTGAATGTTTTCTCTGCCACGCTACTTGCGTTGTCATCCTCATCGTAAGAGATAGCCTTTACAGTAGTGGTTTTGTCCAATGTGAAAGGTACCGTATAAGCAGTACCATTGGTCTTTGAAGGAGTAGAGTTGTCAAGTGTGTAATAGGTCGAACCACCATCAGGAACGCTGATGGTAACTTCTGTGGTCACACTGAATTTTGTTTCACCCGAGATGGTGGGAGTTGGAACGGTTGTAGTAGAACTTCCACCACCGCCTTTCTTGTAAATCAAGATTTTGGTAATCTGTGTGTTGTGTGCGCTGTTTACCTTTAAAATATACACATTTCCTGCTGCCTGATAATCAGCGGCAATCTCATAGATATTGGTGACATCCTTCGCTCCTGTTGTCTCTGTACTTACAGCGGTCTCACCTACATAGATGTTTTGTTTAACTGCTGCAGAAGCACCTGAGCTGCCTGTAACTTCAATTTTCTCAACTTCAAAGTCGAATGCGGGTAATGTTAATGATGATCCGCTCTTTCCTAACATCAAGTAACCACTGGCGTGGAAATAGTAGCCATCAGTTGCCTGCAGCTGGATAGTGTAAACACCATTAGAGAAGTTTTTTAATTCTGTCAATTTGTTTTCTTTTCCTTCAGGCAGATTCCAACCATTGGTAGTGAAATCAAGTGCTACTTCCTGAGCCATCACCGTTCCGCAGAACAGGGCCATGAAGCATACTAAAAACATGCGTAAAGTTTTTCTCATAATTTTTAAGTTTTAGTTAATAATATTATCGATTATGGTGCAAATTTACGGAAAATCTTTGAATAGTCAATATATTATAAGATAAAAAAGTACTAAAAAATATAAAGAGGTGAACAACCTCTTCTCTTTATCCGTCGGTCTTCTACAAATCTCGGTGTTGTGAAGATATCTGATGGTCTTACCCTAGGAGGTCGCGTGCCTCACGCGACTACAGCAGAATCTTCTCTGAAGAGTTCTTGCAAAAACAGTAGCAAAGTGTCAAACTTGTTGTTGAAAAACGGTTCTTTTTCGATTTTAGAAGGCTGTTCTGCGATTCTAGAAGGCAACTCTACGATTGCAGAAGACATATTTACGAGTCGTAAATAGCATATTTGCATGTGCCAAAAAGCATGTTTGCATTTCTCATGTCACAACGGTAATCTAGTTTAGTTGGTTGTAACTACCAGTTACGTTACTTGTAACTACTAGTTTGGTTGGTTGTAACTACCACTTAGGTTGGTTATGCTTTGCCTTTTTCTGATTTCACTT
>DEJV01000054.1:3229-43257 GCA_002353525.1 Prevotella sp. UBA2739 | reverse complement strand
CCCATAGTTTCTCTCGCGGGGAGATACTTTTTTAATTGTGAATGGGAGCCCCCTCCAACTCCCCCTCTTTCGTCTACTTCTTGCTTCTCATGCAATCGGCTTAACTACTTAACTACTGACTTCTTCACTACTTCAGAAAGTTGAATTATTTTTGAAAAAAGATAAAAAATGGGGCAAACTGTCACTTTTCAGCGTAACTCTCTTTATATCAGCAACTTTCGGAGTGACGGTTTGCTTTTCAAACTGTCACCATCTATCACTATTTTTCACGTTTTCAGAATTTATTTTACACCCATCCACTTAGCTTATGAGCCGAAATGCGGGGATATGCAACTTCCTTCACGATGTAAAATCACTCATATTGTCAAGATAACAGAGTGTTTTTGTACTAAAAACACGGTGTTTCTACGACAGAAACACTCCGTTTCTATCATAGAAACACAACGTTTTTATGATGAAAACACAACCAATATGATAGCTAACGAGCAGCCCTGTAACAAGTTAGAGCTGTTTATCATTAACCACATCCTGCTTTGTTGCGATTATTTGCCAAAATCGCACTTCTCGTCAAGTGACAGTTAGGTGACGGTTTGCAAACAAACTGTCACCTCCTAAGCCATTAACCCTCTGGTGGTTACAGAGAAAGTGACAGTTCAGAGCCTTTTTCGTACAAAAATTAATTTGAAAAAATGCGCGTATGCGCGTAGGTAAATATTATCAACAATTCGGTTGTCAATTACCGAACGTTGTCAATTATCAATTGTCCATTATCAATTATCAATTAATTCAAGTTTCGGATGTTATACATCCTTTATATTCGAAGGTACGTAGGTACGTGGGTACGAGATTAGTCTCGCTCGCTGAGATATTTTGGAGCTGCTGATGACGGAGACAAGGGTATTCTCGTACCTTCGTACCCTCGCACCCTCGTACCTCCGAAACTTCAATCAATTAAAAAAGGTCTCTATGTCTCTATGTCGAAAAAACTCTTTGTCGGAAAACTCTTTGTCGAAAAATGTGGGGAGGCGCCTAGTCGTCGATGACTAGGCGTATGCCATCGTCGTGGATGGTGATGAGGCGACGACGATAAAGGTCGCCGACGGCCCGCTTGTAGGTTTTCTTGCTGACGGTGAACTGCTGCATGATGTCGTCGGCATCGCTCTTATCGCCGAGGGGACAATAGCCGTCGTGGGTCTCCAGATAGTGGAGCAGCACTTCGGCAAAGTCGAGTGTCTGCTGTCGGCCGGTGGTCTTCTGATAGCGTTCCACTTTGGCGGTGGCCATCAGACGGTGGGTCTCCTTGTCTTCCAAGATGTAGACATAGTAGCTCTTCCCACGCTCCATGCGCTGCTTCTGTTCGCGGAAGGGGCAGAAGAGGTCTTTCATGAGTCCCCATTTGAGGAAGGCTCCGTATTGGTTGGTCCAGGCACACTCTAGCCATGCAAACTCACCGACTTTAGCCAGTGGTCGTTCGGTGGTGGCTATAAGTCGTTCGCCCTGGTCGAGATAGAGGAATACTTCGATGGTGTCGCCCACGGAAACGCCGTCGGGTACATAGCGGGTGGGAAGGAGTATCTCACCGGCTTCGCCGCCGTCGAGATAAAGTCCGAAGTCAACGTGTTTTACGACTTTTAGGGTGTTATAATCGCCAAGCTTAATCATTGAAAATTGAAAATTGAGAATTGAGGATTGAGAATTGAGGATTAGGATTCTGAAACATTCATTCTGCTTTTCGCAGTTTTGATGATGTTCACAAGGGTCCCGACTACATTTCCTGTATCAGCGTAGATAGATTCGAATTCCTTGTCTGAGATGAATTCGGAGTCATGAAGTAATTCTAGCCAGTACTCTGTTTCGTTGGCTTCTTTGAGTGCAATACTCATTTTGTTAATGAAATCGGCATGGCTTTGCGCATTTATGCTTTCCCGAATATTGGCACCGATACTGGTTCCACTACGAAGAATCTGTTTTGAGAGGACATGCTCTGCCTTTTCTTCTGTTAAATATTTGTATAGTTTTATCATACGCAGAGCCAAAGCTTTCGAGATAATTAATATCTTATTATTATCTTTACTCATTTTGTATTATTTATTTGTTATTGTCGATGATTCCGCCATCTTCAATTCTCCGTCCTCCATTCTCAATTCTCCATCCTCCATCCTCAATTCTCCATCTTCCAACAGGCCGTCGCGCATGTGGATGGTTCGGTCGGTGATAGAGGCGAGGGCTTCGTCGTGGGTGACGATGACGAAGGTCTGGCCGAAACGGTCGCGGAGATCGAAGAAGAGCTGGTGCAGCTCTTGCTTGTTTTTGCTGTCGAGACTGCCAGAGGGCTCGTCAGCAAGGATGACGGCGGGATTGTTGATGAGGGCACGGGCCACAGCCACGCGCTGTTTTTCTCCGCCGGAGAGTTCGTTGGGCTTGTGGTGGGCACGCTCGGTGAGATTCATGAACTGGAGCAGTTCTTCGGCGCGCCGCTTAGCCTCGCTATGGGATGTGCCGGCAATGTAGGCTGGAATCATGATGTTCTCGATGGCCGTGAACTCGGGCAACAGCTGGTGGAACTGGAACACGAAACCGAGATGACGGTTGCGGAAGTGGGACAGTTCCTTCTGCGAGAGGGTCGTGGTGTCGATGCCGTCTACGCATACGGTGCCACTGTCGGGCCGGTCGAGGGTGCCGATGATTTGCAACAAGGTGGTCTTGCCGGCTCCACTGGGGCCGACAATGCTGACAACTTCGCCTTTGGCGATGTGCAGGTCGATGCCTTTGAGTACTTGCAGGGAGCCGAAGCTCTTGGTGATATTCTTGATGGTAATCATTCTTTTTAGATTGAGGATTGAGGATTGAGGATTGAGAATTGAGAATTGAGGATGGTTATCGCCGTTTGAGATAGCGGAGGAGGTTTTCGTAGATACTGGTTTCCTCGTGGTGCTGGGTCTCGGTGAAGGTCATGCTGTCTTTCGAGTCGCCGTACTGGTCGGGGAAGACAATCATGAGATTCTTACCTGAGAAATAACGGGTGAGCTCGTCGGGCAGCCGTTCCATGGCCGTCTTATATGATATGGTGCCTTTACGGGCTGTGACGACGACAAACATATGGTCCTCGCTGATGGTGCCAGCCAGACGCGGCAGTTCGTTCCAGTGGGCCATATAGGTATATTCGCCACGCACGTTGGGGTGGCGGTTTTGTATGAACTGGTTGATGAGTGCCAGCGACTCGTTGCGGCCATGGAACTGTATGCGGCACTCCAGATTGTCGGCCATGCGCGCTAATCTCTCCAACCAGCGGTAGAATCCCGGCTCAAACTCTGCGCGTGAGGGTACTGCCACTTGTATGCGGCGCAACGTGTTGAGGGGTTGCACGAAGCGGATGAGGAATATCTGGCGGTTGAGTCCGTTGTAGAGACTCTGTATGAACTCGCCCCAGAACTTGGGCGACACGTCGGTGTGGACGTGCATGCCCATGATGATTTCGGAAGCGGCAAACTCGCGGAAGGCATGCTTGATGCCATTGGCAATGTTGGAGGCCAGGCGCACTTGCGTCTGCATCTTCACGTCGGAGGCTGCGGCTTGCCGTTGCAATTGTTCGAGCAGTTGGTGGCCTTTCTGCCGGTTATAGTCGGCACTGGCATCATCGTAGACCACGTTGAGGGCCACCAGTCCGCGGTTCAGCTTGGGATTGCGCACCATGATGGCCATCTCGAGCAGCCGAGGCGCAATCTCGGGGTATTTCACACAGAGGAATATCTTTTCGTCGTCGGCCTGCTGGGTGTCTTCTTTCAGGTGGTTTTTCTCTTCGAGGATAATCTGCTTGGCCGCATGGTCGGTCATGAGCGTACTGATAACGCAGGTGACGAGAATCATCATCACCACGCCGTTGAGCATGTCGTCGTTGACAAGATACTGTTCGGGAGCCACTTCCAGGCGCATGCCCACCATAATCATGGCGATGGCGCCGGCGGCATGGGCCGATGTGAGTCCGAACATCATGTTGCCTGCCGACTTCGGCATGCGGAAGAGAATGGCGGAGAGATAGGCAGCGACGGCCTTTCCGAAGGTTCCGAAGAAGGCGATGAGAAACACAATCCACAGCACATTACCCCCAGCAAAGAGCGTGCGCACATTGATGAGCATGCCCACACCAATGAGGAAATAGGGAATGAAGAGGGCATTGCCGATGAACTCGATGCGGTTCATGAGGGCCGACACATGGGGGATATAGCGGTTGAGGATGAGGCCCGACACAAAGGCGCCGAAGATGCCCTCCAGTCCGATGGCATCGGTGAAGGCCGCACTGAGGAACAATACTGCCATAACGAAAATGAACTGCATGACGGCATCGGAGTAACGGCGCAGGAACCAGCGTGCCAACCGCGGAATGAGCAGGGTGGAACCCACTAAGAATAATGCCAACTTAAAGAGAAACAGAAGGTTGGCGGCAAGGGGAGAGAGCTCTGACGAGGCATTGTTGAACAAGGCGGCAATGCCAGCCAGCGTGAGCAAAGCCATGAACAGACAGATCATTGACGACCCCACGCTCAGCGTAACGCTGCGGTTGCGTTGCAGTCCGTAACGCCCTACGATGGGGTAGGCGATGAGCGTGTTGGAAGCCATGATGGTGCCGAGCAGGAACGAGGCCATGGGCGAATAGTGGAGCAGGTAGATGGAACCGAAATAGGTGAGGATGAGCGGCACGGTGAAGGTGAGAAACCCGAAAAACAGGAAACGTGCTTTCTTCTTTTTCACACCCTCCATGTCCATCTCCAGTCCTGCCAGAAACATAATATAATATAGGCCTACGCGCCCGAAGAGCTCGAACGACGAGTCGCGCTCGAGAATGTTAAGCCCGTACTGTCCCACCAGCACGCCGGCAAGCACCATGCCGATGATATGTGGGATGCGCAGCTTACCCATGATGATAGGGGCAAACAAAATGATACAGAGCACGACAAAGAANNGGAAAATATGACGCAAATGATGTCATTTCATTTGCAAAGATACAAATTAATTGATAATTGACAATTGATAATTGATAATTATTTCGTAACTTTGCACACGAATTGAAACTAAACATTAATTTTAAGGTAAAAATGAAAGTAGCAATTGTTGGAGCAAGCGGAGCTGTAGGACAGGAGTTCCTGCGGATTCTGGCAGAGAGAAACTTCCCGATGGATGAGTTGGTATTGTTTGGCAGCGAGCGTAGTGCCGGCCGTAAATATACGTTCAAGGGGAAGGAGTATGAGGTGAAACTGTTGCAGCACAACGATGATTTCAAGGATGTGGACATCGCCTTTACGAGTGCGGGTGCTGGAACGTCGAAAGAATTTGCTGAGACAATTACGAAATATGGTGCCGTGATGATTGACAACTCCAGTGCTTTCCGCATGGACGAGGATGTGCCTTTGGTGGTGCCAGAGTGCAATGCCGAGGATGCGCTGAACCGTCCACGGGGTATCATTGCCAATCCCAACTGCACGACCATCATGATGGTGGTGGTGTTGCAGCCGCTGGAGAATCTGTCGCACATCAAGCGCATCCACGTCAGCTCATATCAGAGTGCCAGTGGTGCTGGTGCCGCAGCTATGGCTGAGTTGCAGCAGCAATATAAGGAGATTGTAGAGACGGGTGAGGTGAAGACCATCAAGAAGTTCGCCCATCAGCTGGCTTATAATGTGATACCACAGATTGACGTGTTCCAGCCGAACGGCTACACGAAGGAGGAGATGAAGATGTATAACGAGACACGGAAAATCATGCATACCGATGCAAAATGCTCGGCCATGTGTGTGCGTGTCAGCTCGTTGCGCTCGCATTCTGAGTCGGTGTGGATTGAGACAGAGCGTCCCATCAGCGTGGAAGAGGCACAAAAGGCTATTGCCGCTGCTCCTGGTTGCACACTGGTTGACGACCCCACCAATCTGGTTTATCCGATGCCGCTCGATACAGCTGGCAAGGATGATATCTATGTAGGTCGTGTACGCAAGGACCTGAGCGACGAGAATGGCCTGACCTTCTGGCTCAGTGGCGACCAGATTCGCAAGGGCGCAGCCCTGAATGCTGTTCAGATTGCTGAGTATCTCATCACCAAAGAGAAATTCTAGACATAGAGAAGCTTTGACATAGAGACATAGAGACAATATATAGACCGTTGAAAATCATTGCGTCTAAAAATGTCTCTATGTCTCTATGTCAAAAATTCTCTGTGTCGAATATGAGATAGAGGTAAAAAATAAAAGTGACTGAAAATCAGTCACTTTTATTTTGTGTCGACACTTGGATTCGGACCAAGGACCCCCACCATGTCAAGGTGATACTCTAACCAACTGAGCTATGCCGACTTGCTGCGTGCGCCTGACAGGACTCGAACCTGCACATCGTGAGATACTAGATCCTAAGTCTAGCGCGTCTACCAATTCCGCCACAGGCGCTTATCCTCGTAAGACGGGTGCAAAGATACGCAAATAAATTGAGAATTGTGTATGACGAATAAAGATTTTTTCGTTTTTACTGTTATTTTTTTCTGTTTTGTAAGCTAAAGACCATCTTTTTTAGTCTTTCACGATGTGGATGACCAGATTGTCACAGTCGAAGCGGATTCCTTTCTTCCGTTCGATATACCGGCTGAGATGACCGCTGTCGGCCAGTTGCCGGGGTGAGCCTACCGTCAGTCCTTCTTCCCTGTCCATCAGCCACAGCTTATCGGCAATTTGCAGAGCCAGTTCCAGGTCGTGGGTGGAGAGGAAGATGGTTTTGCCAGTCTCCCGGCTTAGCCGAAGCAACAGCTGCATCATCTCCACCTTGCTGGGAAAATCGAGGAAGGCCGTCGGTTCGTCAAGATAGATGACGGGTGTCTGTTGTGCTAAGGCCTTGGCAATCATTACCTTTTGTTTCTCTCCATCGCTCAATGTTTGTATCATGCGTTGGGCAAGGTCGTCGATGCCCACCAGATGGATGGCCTCTCTGACGATGTTCAAGTCATCGCTGTTGAGCGTTCCCCAGAAACCTGTGTAAGGGCTACGGCCCAGTCCTACCATTTCGGTGACGGTCATATTGGTAATATGCGGTCGTTTGGTCAGCACCACACCAATGATGCGCGCCAGTTCTTTGTCGGAATACTGGCTCAGTTCCTTGTCGTCGATATAGATGTGGCCGTCCAATTTTGGCTGAAAGGCCGACAATGTGCGCAAAAGTGTAGACTTACCCACTCCGTTGGCACCAATCAGACAAGTCAGTTCGCCACCCATCAAGGTGGCAGTGAAACCCGATGCCACCACCTTGGTGTGGTCTTTCTGCAGATAGCCGATGGAGAGGTTCTCAATTCTAATCATTATTGTTGATATGGGATGATAGCTTCAATGCTTATGCTATAAATAAGGTTATTCTTGTCGAAGCAACCGGCGTGCGGTTTCGATGATGGTGTCTTCGCCTTTGAGGAGGTCTTCCTGCCGCAAGTCTACTTTCACATCGGGGTCGATACCGTTTTCAGTGCTTTGTTTGTTGACATCGTACATGGGGCAGGCCGAGAAACGCACATTCCAGCCGTTGGGCAGTGAGCTGGAGAAAGGCAGGCCGGCTCCGCCACCTGTATGGTCGCCCACGACGGTGACGAGCGGACACTGTTTCATGTATTTCACAAACTCGTTGGCGGCACTGAACACCTGCCGGTTGGTGAGCAGCATGACTCGCTTTTGCCATCGCATGCCTTTCGACGGTTTGAGTGTTTGCTCCTCCATGCTGGAGAAATCGTTGTGTCCCTTGCCAGTCTTGTGCTGCATGTAACCCACGGGAATCTCCTTGTTGGTGAAGCGGGCAGCCAGCTGCTCTGCGGAGGTGACGAGTCCGCCACTATTATCGCGTATGTCGAGAATGAGTCCGTTGCAGGCTATGAGATACGACATGATGTCGTCGAGATTGCCTTCGCCCATGGTTCCCGAGAAACTGCCGCAGTAGATGTAACCGATGTTGTCGTCGAGAATGCGGTAGCGGCAGCCCGTAGCTATTTTATAGTCAGTTCCCAGATAGCGTCGTTGCAGGGTGTCGCTGAAATTCGACGGGTAGTCTTCGTGCCAGCTCCAGTTGCGGCCATAGTCGAACGATGTGTAGAGGTTCACATGTCCGTCGCGCAGTTCGCCCAGCATATTGCACAGCACCTCGAAGAGCTGTATCTCGCTCATGCCTTCGTCTACGCGTACCTTATATTTATTGTAGATGGCATCCCATTCGATATTCTTCTCGCTGAAGAAGCAATAGTGCTCGTCCATGATGTGCCAGAGAGCCTCAAAGTTGCCTTTTGAATCGTCGGCATACTCTTCCTCGTCGACACAAGAGGTGAGCAGGAAGGTGAAAAGGCAGAACGGTAGAAGAGCAAAAAGGGACAACGCGCGGAGGAGTGTCCGTCTTTTTGTTTTTCCCGGTATGGATGGATGGTGGATGAAAGCAGAAATCATATTGCTTGAAATATTACCTTTTATAGTATACAGTTCTGAAGCGTTTCACGACTCCAATCATCAGACGGTGGTTGTAGATGTGCTGTTTCAGATGGTTTACCTCGGCTTGCTGGTAGTTGCCTAGATAACCCACACGCAGGTCCCATGTGCGGCTGGCCCGCCAGTCGATGGTCAGCTGGTGGCGCAGGCTCGGTGCGGAGATGAGGGTGGTGGGAACCAGGTTGTGATCGTAGTTGCCACGGTTGAAAATCTCATAATACGACTGTCCGTAGTTAGGGCTGAACATCAGCCCTGCCAGCGGCAGGTCTAGTTCGTAGCGGGCAGCGAACTGCTGTCCGAACAGGCAGAATGGTTTGGTGATGACAGCCGATGGCATCACATTGATGGAGAAACGGGCTTGTGCCGGATTGTTGGAGTTGCTGGTGTTGTAGATGAATCCCACGTTGCCATTGAGCACGCCGCCAGCTTCTAGCCGCCAGTTGCCGGGCAGTCGGAAGGTGAGATAACGTCCCCAATAGATGCTATATGCCCCTTCCATTTCTTCGGAACGCTCGGCGCGGTCGTCGGCAATCGAGAAATTGGCCTCATGTTGCAGAATGGTGGTCCACCGCTTGCCCGGCCGTTCTTTTTGGGTGATATGGAGGAAGGTGAGTCCTTCGCCTGCAAACTTCTCTTGCGACAAGTACGTGTCGAGGATGTTGGTGGGGCCGAATCCCAACATGTTGACCGATGTACGTATGCGGGTGGAATCGGTTTGTGCCATTGCCGACAAGGAAATCAGCAACAACCCTAGGCACAGCAGCCTGGATGGCCATCTTTTGTGATGCGTGAAGTAATGTCTCATAGCCCAAACATTAGAAATCATCGCCAAAAAGACTCAGCTGACCTGTTATCTCGTCAATTACCTGTTGCTGGCTTTTGCCTGCATCGGGGTCGAGGTTCTCCTCTTCCTGTTGAGCGTTAAGAGCAGAATGTTGAGAGGCTTGATTGCCTTTTGGGTAGGAGTTGCCGTCCTGTGAGTTCTCATCATTCTCAGCATTCAAATCTCCGTTTCCGTTCCCGTCATCGTTCCCGTTATCGTTATCTTCCTCGTCGTCTTCCGGTTCAGGTTGTCGGAGTGGCTCCAGCTCTTCGATACTTTCAATCTGCCAGGTAGAGATGCGCTTACCCTTGGCTTTGAAGCCTTTGACCGCAATAAACTGTTCGACATCTATCTCCATGGGGTCGCGGAAAGCATCGTTGCCGCCAAAGGCGACTCGGATGCGGGGGAAGGGTACGTCGGTGAGCAGCACCAATTTCGAGTTGGGATTGTCGCCCAGATAGTTCTGCTTGCGCTTCGAGCCTTCCATGAGGAAGCGTTTTAGGTAAGGATAGCCCTGCTGGTCGGCATCAAATAATACAGCGCTCCACACCTTTGAGGCGTCATATTTCTCCAGACGGTCGATATTGTCCTCGTAGTGGTTGTTCACGTCGAAGTTGGTCAGATAGAAATCACCATTCTTCAGTACCACCAAGATGCTGTCGTCCTCGTTGAACTCACCCAGCAGACGGCCATGCTCGTCGTAGTTCAGACGGTTCACGTCGGGGTCGAACCATACCTTGCGGCCTCCCAGTGTGGAGTGACCATGGCTCTTCAGTCCGATGCGATGCACCGTGTTCTTGGTCAGTAAGTTGCCCTTCGAGGCCCGTCCCTTGATGAGAATCTCCGAGAAGTCTTTCTCGATGAATATCTTCTTGAGTTTCGGGTTCGGGTCGAGCGTCACCTTGATGATTTCTGCCTCCCCGTTAGGATTGGCTGTGAAGTAGAGTACGCGCGAGCTAGGAGTGCCCTGCGTGAGGTCGTACTCTTTGTCGCGTGTGATGCCAGTCACGTTGAATCGTTTGATGAAGTACCATCCCTGTCGGCCGTCGCGATAGACCACGTTGTAGGTGGTACGCTTGTCGTTCTTCTTGAACACGGCCACATGCAGGATGTTCTTTCCCACGAATATCTTATCAGCTACGCGGATAATCTTGTATTTTCCGTCCTTATAGAAAATGATGATATCGTCGATGTCGGAGCAGTTGCACACAAACTCGTCTTTCTTCAGTCCCGTACCGATGAAACCTTCCTGGCGGTTGATGTAGAGTTTCTGGTTGGCCTCTACCACCTTGGTAGCTTCGATGGTGTCGAAGTTCTTAATCTCGGTGAGTCGCGGGTGGTCTGCGCCATACTTGTCTTTGATGTACTGGAACCAGTTGGCCGTCACCTCCACCATGTTGTTCAGGTCGCGGTCGATGCCTGCAATCTCGTCGTTGATGCGGGCAATGAGCTCGTCGGCTTTGTCTTTGTTGAATTTCAGGATGCGCTGCATCTTGATTTCCAGCAGTCGCAGAATATCATCTTTAGTCACCTCGCGCACCATCTGCGGATAGTAGGGCGTCAGTCGCTCGTCGATATGCTCACAAACAGCATCCACGTTGGGCGCCTGTTCGAATTTCTTGTCCTTATAAATGCGCTCCTCGATGAAGATTTTCTCCAGTGAACAGAAGTGCAGTTGCTCCAGCAACTCGTTGCGGCGAATTTGCAGTTCCTGTCGGATGAGGCCCATGGTGCGGTCTACAGAGTGGCGCAGCACGTCGCTCACAGTAAGGAACTGCGGCTTGTTGTCCTCGATGACACAGCAGTTGGGCGAGATATTCACCTCGCAGTCGGTAAAGGCATAGAGCGCGTCGATGGTCTTGTCCGACGATACTCCTGGTGCCAGATGCACTTGAATCTCCACCTCGGCCGAGGTGAGGTCTGTCACGTTGCGTGCCTTGATCTTACCCTTCTCAATGGCTTTGGTGATGCTTTCGATGAGTGTGTTCACCGTCTTCGAGTAAGGAATCTCGCGAATGACAAGCGTTTTCTGGTCTAGTTTCTCAATCTTCGCACGTACTTTCAGCACACCGCCACGCTGTCCGTCGTTGTATTTCGACACGTCGATGCTTCCGCCCGTAAGGAAGTCCGGATATAATTGGAACTCCTGTCCGTGCAGATATTTGATGGCTGCATCGCACAACTCATTGAAATTGTGCGGCAGGATTTTCGACGACAGGCCAACGGCAATGCCTTCTGCGCCTTGTGCCAAAAGCAGAGGGAACTTGGCCGGCAGGGTGATAGGCTCTTTGTTGCGGCCGTCGTAAGACAGTTGCCACTCGGTGGTCTTCGGGTTGAACACCACGTCGAGTGCGAACTTCGACAATCGTGCCTCGATGTATCGCGGAGCAGCGGCACGGTCGCCTGTGAGGATGTTACCCCAGTTGCCCTGTGTGTCCACCAGCAGGTCTTTCTGTCCCAGCTGCACCAGTGCGTCGCCGATACTGGCATCGCCATGCGGATGGAACTGCATGGTATGTCCCACGATGTTGGCCACCTTGTTATATCTGCCGTCGTCCATGCGCTTCATCGAGTGCAGGATGCGCCGTTGCACAGGTTTCAGACCGTCTTCAATGTGGGGAACGGCACGTTCCAGGATTACGTATGAGGCGTAATCCAGAAACCAGTTCTGATACATGCCGCTAAGGTGATGCACGGCAGCCGCATCGAAGCGGTTCACCGGCTTATAGTCGGAGTGGGCAGAGTCGTTGGTACCTTCGTCTTTGGTCTCTTCCACCTCATCCATCAAATCGTCTTTGATATCGTCACTCATATTGTTGATTCAGGCTTTCGTAAACAATGTTCGTGCAAAGTTACGAAAAATCGAGAGCAGAACAAAACAAACGAGTTTGTTTTTTATGCCGAGATGGAGTAACTTCGCGTCTTTTCGTCGCAAAGTTACGAAAAAACGAGGGGAAAGCCAAATTTATTTGAACTTTTCCGAGTGCTAAGTAAGTTCGACGAAGTCAAAGTTATGAAAAAAACGAGGCGAAAAGCAAATTTTCGCCTCGTTTTTTATTCTTTGTTAGGATTGATATATAACCTGTTGTTGTATAATTTGGCATTCACTTTATCCATCCTGTTGAGTGTCTTCACCACATAGTCGATGCCTTTGTTGCGTGGGACGATGAAGCGCATGCGATAGTCGAGCAGCCAGGGTCGCAAAGTAACGATGCTGACATTATAATATTGTCCGATTTCGCGCAGGATCTCTCTGAGTGGAATGTTGTCGAAATAGAAATAACCGTCGCGCCATGAGGTAAACTGGTCGGTGTCGGCAATGGTTTTCACCGTGAGTTGCTCGTTGATGACCTTCAGCTGCTGGCCGGGTTGCAGGATGACCTCTTGCTCATTGCTCCCTGCTCCTTGCTCTTTGGCTCTCAGTTTGCAGGCCACCCGTCCTGTGATGAGTGTCACATACTCGGGCCGTCCCTCATAAGCGGTAATGTCGAACTCGGTGCCCAGTACGGTGGTCTGGCATTTGTCGGTGGTTACTACGAATGGGTGGCGGGCATCGTGAGCCACCACAAAGTAGCCTTCGCCGCTGAACCTTACCTCACGCTTGTCGCCCGTAAAGTGGTTGGGATAGTAGATGCGGCTGCCGGGGTGCATGTATACACGGCTGCCATCGGGCAGATCCACCTGCAGCGACTGCCCTAATGGTACGTTCAGCCGCAGTTCTTCCACCTCGGTATACTGCTCGTCGACCACCACTTTGCGATCGGGATGTCCCTGTTGTGCTATCATCTTGATGGGAATTTCGTCGCCATCATCGGTGGTAATCGTGGGCAGCTGCTGTTCGTTGGCAGCCTCGAAGAAGAGGCTGTCGTCTTTTTGCTGTTTGGGTTTCAGCACAAAGACAGCTGCTATCAGCACGGCTGCTGCCGACAATGCGGCTGCGAAGATATAGCGGATGCGTGCACGACGATGCCTGCGGTGGAAACGGCTGAGTTGCTCTTCCACGTCAGTGCTCTGCAATTGCTGTCGTGCCAGTAAGTTTTGGGCCACAAAGATATCCTCGCAAGCCTCTTTGAGGTCTGCATCCTGATCCATTCTCTTCAGCTGCTCGTCGCTCACTTCAGAGTTGGGACTCATGATATCCAGTGCTTCTTCTATCATTGTATGTTTCTTAACTGGTTAATTCTATAGATTGTTTTCTTACCTCTTTTTATTAATATAACGGATGACTTGCGGAAATAGCCACGGGGAAAGACCTAAATTTTCATTTTTTTACGTTTCTCGCGGATAATAGCCAATGCTTTCGAGATGTGCTTCTTCACCATGCTCACACTCACACCCAGCCGTTCGGCCACCTCTTTATAATGTTGGCGGTCGACATAGCACCATACGAAAATCTCTTTGGTGGGCGGTTTCATCGAGTCGAGCACGTCGCTCACTATCTGCTCGCGTTCCTGCAGTTCCAGCAGGTCGGTACCCTCGTCATAGGGTGATGACACCTTCGTATAGAGTTCCGCATAGTTGCGGCGTGTCTCCTGCCGGCGCAGCAAGTCGATAGCTTTGTTGCGTACATTTTTATAAAGAAATCCCCTGACGGTATTGGCTTCCATGGCCGAGAAATGGCGCCACACATCTTCATAGGCATCGTGCACGATGTCGTGAGCGTCGTCGGCATCGTGAACGAACTGCATGGCGAAACAGTACAACTCGTTGTAGTATTCGCGGAAGATGCGATCGAAGTCTTTTCTCTCGTCCATTTCTTGTGTAGGTGAAAAGTGTCACTTTTCGGGTGCAAAAATAACAAATTCTTAAGAAAACTGCAAAAAAACGTGGCCATTTCTTTTTCTCATCCGTTTCATTAACAGATAATCTAATTACAAACATTTAATATCAACAGCTTATGAGCAGAGAAAAACTAACCACGCTGTTGCTTCTTCTCGTCATGAACGTGTTGCCGATGGCGGCGCAAGACAAGGGAAACATCACGCTTAGTTTTAGCAATGAAAGCCTGCCCACGGCCCTTCGACAGTTGGAGAAGGCCAGCAACTACAAAATCATGTTCACGTATGAGGATGTGGAAAGCTACAAAGTGAGCGGACAAGTGAAAAACGCATGGTTTGAGGAAGCCTTACAGATGATTCTCAGCGGAAAGCCCCTCCACTACTCGGTGGACGGCAACCTGGTGACGATTGTCAAGTCGAAGGCCGCTCCCGCCGGCAACCGTAACCGCGACATCACGGGTATGGTGGTCGAAGAGCTGGGCGAGCCCCTGCCGGGTGCCACTGTGACAAACGTGAAGAGTGCCGGCAGCCGTGAGAGCTTTGCCGTGGTAACCGACCTGAACGGCCACTTCAAACTGACCATCAGCCCCGAGGTGAAGCAACTGGAGGTGAGTTACGTAGGTTTCGAGCGCAAGGTGGTGAACCTCACCTCGGCCAACAGTTACCAGATTCAGCTGACTCCCGACTCGAAAGCCATCGAGGAGGTGGTAGTCACCGGAGCTTTCACCCGTAAGGCCAACACCTTTACCGGTGCTGTGACGACCGTGAAGGGCGAGGACCTGCAGAAGGTAGGTAACGCCAACGTGCTGCAGTCGCTGAAGAACATCGACCCGTCGTTCATGCAGATAGAGAACCTGGGCGCCGGTAGCAACCCTAACGCGAGCCCTGATTTCCAGATGCGTGGTTCTTCTTCTATCTCACAGGTACAGGGAGAGTATGCCTCAAATGCCAACCAGCCGTTGTTTATCCTGGACGGTTTTGAGACCACGCTGACAAAGATTCTCGACCTGGACATGAACCAAGTGGCAAGCGTGACGACGCTGAAGGACGCCACTGCCAAGGCCATTTACGGTTCGAAGGCCGCCAATGGTGTAATCGTCATCGAGACCATCCGCCCGGAGAGCGGCAGACTGCGCGTGACCTATACCGGCTCTATGAGTCTTGAGGTGCCCGACCTGACCAGCTATAACCTGACCAATGCCGAGGAGAAACTGGAGACCGAGCGCATGGCTGGCATCTTCACCAGCGACAACGAGGAAACCCAGATGACGCTGAACGAAACCTACACGAGCAAACTGCGCGAAATCCTGGCCGGTGTGAATACCGACTGGCTGGCTCAGCCCGTGCGCAACGGTTTCGGCCATAAGCACTCTGTCTATATCGAGGGCGGCGACAAGGCCATGCAATATGGTGTAAACCTCTCGTTCAACAGAATCGGTGGTGCGATGAAAGGCTCCGACCGTCAGACACTGTCGGGCGGTGTGACCCTTTCTTATCGTGTGAAGAACCTGCAGTTCCGCGACAAACTGACCATCGACTATAACGACAGTCACAACTCACCTTACGGGGTATTCAGCACCTACGCCCGCCTGAACCCCTACAGCCGTCTGTACGATGAGAATGGCAACTATGTGCAAGGCTACAAATATACCAATCCGAGGGCCGCAGTCTACGACACTTACAATCCCCTCTATAACACTACGCTCAACACCATCGACAAGACGGGCTACACAACTATTCAGAACGACTTCTACCTGGAGTGGTTCATCACCGAGCAATGGAAGCTGACGGGCCGTTTCGGCGTGGTGAACACGCACAATACTGTGGATCAGTTCAAGCCTGCCAACCATAGCGACTTCGCCACGGTGACCGATGAGTTCCGCAAGGGCTCCTACTATCAGGCCAACGGCAACCGTACGGACATCTCGGCCGACCTGGGCATGCAGTGGTCCAAGATGTGGGGTGAGCATCTGCTCTTCATCAACGGCCAGCTGAACATGTCGGACACGAAGTTCAATACCACAGGTGTGCTTGCCGAGGGATTCCCCAACGACTTCATGGACGACATCAAGTTCGGCGTTCAATATGCCAAGGATAGCAAGCCAACGGGCAGTGAAGGTATCACCCGCAACTGTGGTGGTCTGCTCTCACTGAACTACTCGTTTGCCGAGCGCTACCTCTTCGATGCCAACTACCGTCTGATGGGTAGCTCGGAGGCTGGCAGCAAGAACCGCTGGGGCTCGTTCTGGTCGATAGGCGCCGGTTGGAACATCCACAACGAAGCTTTCCTGAAGGACAGCGAGGTGGTGAACCGCCTGAAGCTGCGTGCCTCATACGGGTATACGGGTTCGCAGGGATTCTCTTCCTATGATGCCATGCCTACTTTCGTCTACTACGGCAGCCGCTCGTACAATGGCTCTATAGGTTCTTACATCCAGCGACTCGCCAACGAGACCTTGAAATGGCAGGAGAAATATGACACCAACTTCGGTCTTGACTTCGCCTTCTTCAAGAACCGCCTTTCGGGTCGCTTCGACTACTATATCGCCACCACCAAGGGTATGGTGACCAATGTGACTGTACCTTACACCACAGGTTTCACCACCTATGTGGCCAATCTGGGTGAGACCGAGAACAAGGGTGTGGAGCTCTATCTGAACTATAAGCTCTATGATGCCGGCCGCAACTACGTGAACGTGTTTGCCAGTGCAGCCCACAACAAGAACACACTGAAGAAAATCTCCAACTCGCTGCGCGCCTGGAACGACGCCCAGGATGCCAGTGCGCTGGAAAATAAGACCACCGCTCCGCAGGTGAAATATTTCGAGGGTTGCTCGATGAATGCCATTTGGGCAGTGAAGTCGCTGGGCATTGACCCGCAGAACGGTAAGGAAATCTTCGTGAAGCGCGACGGAACAGTCACCTACGAGTACAACATGAACGACCAGGTGGTATGTGGTGACACCCAGCCCAAATGGAACGGACTGTTCGGTCTCAACGGCGAGATCAACGGCTGGGGATGGAACATCTCGATGAACTACCGCTGGGGTGGTCAGATATACAACTCGACCTTGGTGGACAAGGTAGAGAATGCCAGCATTTACTACAATGTTGACAAGCGCGTGATGACCGACCGCTGGAACACTCCGGGCGATGTGGCGCTCTATAAGGCCATCACCGACAAGAGCATCACCTACCCAACCTCACGTTTCGTGCAGGACTACAACGTGTTTACTCTTTCTTCACTCTCTGTCTATTACGACTTCCGTAACTGCAAGTTCGTGAAGAACTCTTTCCTTGAGCGACTGAAGATTACCGCCTACACCAACGACCTGTTCGTCATCTCGAGTATCAAGACCGAGCGTGGTACCAGCTATCCCTATGCACGCACCTTCTCGCTCTCTGCCCAGGTTACGTTCTAATGAATAGTTAATAGTTAATAGTTAATAGTTATGACTACAAGTAATATATATAATAAGGTGGTAAAGGTGATGCTTCCTTGTGTTCTGCTGATGACTGCGTTCATCTTTGCCTCGTGCAACGACTGGCTCGACGTCGATCCCAAATCGCAGATCAAGGAGGAAAAACACTTTAGTCGTGAGGGAGGATTTAAGGACCAGCTGACGGGTATCTATACCAAGATGACCACTCAAGACATGTATGGCCTGAACATGGGCATCGGTTTCGTGGAGGTGCTGTCGCATACGTATGACATCAATCCCAATGGAACATGGCGCTATGTCAACGACTTCGACTACACCAACTCGACGGTAGAAGCCACCATTGCATCTATCTGGAGCAACACCTACAACTGTATTGCCAACTGTAACATCCTGCTGCGTAACCTCGAGGAAGCCGACCCCGAGATGTTCACAGGATATAATTACCATATCTATCGCGGTGAGGCCCTGGGTCTGCGTGCTTTCCTGCACTTCGACCTGATGCGCCTCTTTGCCTGTGCACCGTCGATGAACGGCAATGCCCCAGGTGTACCTTATGTCACAGAGTATTCTACTGATATCGTTGGACAGAAGAGTGTCAATGAGACCATGCAGCTCATCATCAACGACCTGAGAGAAGCTCACGACGAGCTGGCTCTCGACACACTGGACACCTACGACTATCTGGGTTCGCAGATTATCTCGTTGGAGCGCAACTCGTTCAACTACTTTGCCTGCTGCGCCACACTGGCCAAGGCTTATTTATGGATGGGCGACACGCAGAATGCCCTGAAGTATGCCAATGAGATTATCGACTGGAATGACGGCCGCTACAGTCCGGGATACAGCTGGGTTCACCCCACGTCTATCAATGCGACCAATCTGAATGAGCGCGACTGCGCTTTCACCACCGAGCATCTTTTCCAACTGAACATTAGTGACTGGGAGGATACGGCCAACTATTATTTCAAGCAAGACGGTGGCGTGAACGTGCTGACTCCGTCGGATGCTACAGCCGATAATATTTTTGAGGTTGATGCAGGTCTTGGAACCGACTATCGCCTGATCAAGTGCTTCGCTCAGGATGGAGAGAGACGCTACGTGGCAAAGTTCTGGTACAATGACGGAAGCACATTCAACAACCGCTATCCCCTGCTCCGTTTCAGTGAGGCTTTCTATATCGCTGCTGAGTGTTTGAAGAATACGAATTCTCAAAAGGCTGTGGAGCTGATCAATACCGTGCGCGAGAATCGCGGTCTGCAGCTGGAGCCGCTGAGCAAGGAGTTGAATGCCGAACAGATTCAGAATGAGATCTACAAGGAGTACCGCAAGGAGTTCATTGCTGAACACGGCGAATTATTCTTCTACTACAAGCGCCTGAACATCAATGAGATCAAGGGTGCCTCCATCCGTGGTAGCAAGAGTGTCTTTGTATTGCCTATCCCAAGTAATGACCAGGAGTTTGGCGGCTATTCGAACTAATTGATAATTGTTAATGGATTATTAGGATATGAAAAAGATGAATATTATGATAAAAGCGTTAGGAGCATCTTCTTGCTTGCTGCTTCTTGCCTCTTTCTTCTTGAGCGCATGCAGCAGCACCGATGAGGATTTCTTCTATCAGGACGAGCCGCGTGTGCGCCTGGTGGGTGAGAACATTTGGGCTGCCGGCACCGACAGCGTGATGTTTTCATTCGTGGCTTTCGGCTCTGATGTGGTTGAGAAGGCCATTATGGTGGATGCACAGATCATGGGAGAGGTAGCCGACCACGACCGTGTGGTCAACCTGGCCATCGACCAGAGTCTCTCCACGGCAGAAGCCGCTATGTATGAGTGCCCTTCAACTGTCACCATCCCTGCCCGCGAGGCAAAGGGAACATTCTCGGTGGTGCTGAAGCGTGTGGCTGCCCTTCAGACAAAGACAGCCCGACTGTATATCAAGGTGGCTGAGTCGGCCGACTTCAAGCCGGGTGTGAACGAGGAGAATCATATCGTCATGATTTGGAACGACATCCTCTCTCGTCCGAACAACTGGGATACGTTGCAACCCTACTTCGGAGAGTATAGCAACACCAAGTACCGCTTTATGTTGGTGAACTCTGGTGGAATAAGCGAATTCAGCACCGACACCATGTCGTGGGCACAGCTCATGAGTTTGAAGATTCGTTTCCAGAATGCGCTGAACGAGTATAACGCTGCTCATCCGGGCAATCCGCTGACCGACGAGAACGGTAATTTGGTTACTTTTGAGTAAAAATGCTTTAAATATTCGGTAAATATGACTACAAGAATCAATCACAGAATAATAGGGACGGTATCGTCATTTCTGCTCATGTTCGTGGCTTGTTTCATGTCGAGTTGCGCACAGGATGACGGCAACTATGACTACCTGCCTGACGAGGAGGTGAGCAAAATCGTGCTCGAGCGTGATACCGTTCGTTCGAAAAACGGCTATGTACTTCAGAACATCGACCCGGGTGGGGAGTACGAGATGAATCTCCGGGTGGAATATGCCTATCCTGAAAGACTGCAATACACTTGGTTCTACCTGAAGAGTAATTACGGCAATTATCAGCAGGTGGTGGAAGGAAATGCCCTTGTCTATCCCAAACGACAGATTATCTACCGGGAGAAAGACCTGAAGTGGACTTGCGATCTGGAGCCAGGTACCTATAAGATTTATTGTGAGGCCAAAGATACGGTCAATGGTATGATGGCTTATTATTTTGCCTCGCCTTACACCGTAGTGTCACAGCCAGGTAATGTGAGCGGTCTTTTCTTGCTCACGGAGCGTGAGGGACAGTCAGACTTGGAGGTGTTCACCGATCCCCTGATGATGATCTACGGCCCGCTGTCCTGCAAATACCAGGCATATAGTTCGGCTGTCGGCCACTACATGGAGGGCAAACCACGCTTTATTTATGCTACTCACACGGGCAAGACTTCGAAGGATGCCTATCTGATAGCTACCGACAAGAATCTGTATCGCATCAGTACTTCCGGATTCCAGACCGTGAACACATGGGAAGACATGTTCTACAACACTCCGGAGGTGTTCAATCCGCAGGATGCTTTCTTCGTGAACAACTGCGAGTTCCTTATCAACGACGGCAAGATGCATGTCCTCTATGCCAACCAGCCCAACGACATGAAGTTCTCTGAGCCTATTGCCGGCGACTACGTGGCATATCCATTCCTGTCGCATGAAACTAGAACAACATGGCGGCCGGTAGAAGGTGCCATCAATGCTTGGCAGGTGATTTACGACCAGAAGAACCATAAGTTCCGTCCATACTTCAATCAGAGTTCTCAGGTGAGTAACTTCAAGAGCACCGTCAGCGATGCTGTGGTCGATGCCAACAATGTACCGGGCGACGTGAAGGCTGTATTCCAGATGGGTAACAGTTATACAGGTATCGTCACCCACATCAGCGGTAAGCCCTACCTGTATATCTACAATTTCTACAATCGCATTGATAATGGCGATCTGTCTGGACAAGGTGCCCGCTCCATCATCGATTTGAGTGGATGTGAGGATATCATGAATGCAACCATGTATAAGTCGAGCCTGGCATCAGGAGGATTCTACTATGCCACACCAAAGGGTGTATATGGATTCTCGTCGCTTAGTGGAGCCACCACTTCGCGAGTAGTTTATGCCTGCGAGCCCGGTGAGGAGATCACATGCATCTACGGCTGGGGTAGCGGCGGATGGCCATCTGCAAGTATGTGTACCATCATGTGGATTGGTATTTGGAATGAGCAGAAACAAGACGGAAAACTCTTCATGAGTGAGATGGACATGGACAACTGTGTCACCAGCACGATGTGGGGACCCATGTTCGGTGGCTCTGGCGAGCCAGTCATCACCACTGGTTGGGGAAAAATCAAAGGAATGTGTTGCATCAACACTTCTGAATAATCAGTTTTACATCGGATTGCCTTGGAGGTCAAGGCAATCTGATTCTTCATTTTCTTAACTTGATGCTTATTCTTAACTTGATGCTTATGAAAAGAATCATTTTTGTCATTGTCTCACTGGCAATGGCTTTGGGGTTGAACGCCCAGAAGTATACGATTAGCGGCAGTGTGGAAGGTCTGCCTGATGGAACTCTCTTACAGCTCACTCCGATGAGCCACGAGAAAGAGGTTCCGCTGGGCGAGACTACTGTCAAGGATGGCAAGTTCCTGTTCACGGGTACCGCCTCCGAGCCCATTTGTGTGCATGTAGGAGTGAAAGATGCCTATGGTGTATGTGCGTTGATGCTCGAGAATACCGATATCACCGTTACGGGCAGCGTAGAGAAGGGAAAAGCCTGGGACGGCGTGGACCGCTATACATGGAACACCACCATCACGGGCTCGCCGCTTACTGAAAAGTTTCAGGGATTTGTGGCCGAGCGGCAAAAACTCGATAAGATGTTCAACGACAACCAGCAGCGGTTTAAACATATCTATGAGCATCTGAACAAGCTGAAAGGCGACGAACTTGCGGCTTACAAAAAGTCGGACGAATATAAGGAGATGGAGAAAGCCGACCATGAGTTCATGCAGTATGCCGAGAAAACAATGAACGGTTTGATTCTCGATAACAAAGACACGTTCTGGGGACCATTGCTGGCCCATCAGTATATGAGCTACTTCACGCCCGACCAGCGCAACATGTACAACCAGTTCTCAGATGCAGCTAAGAACTCTTGGTACGGCAAGAAGATGAGAACCGAACTGTGGCCTGCCGGTGGAGTGGGAGAGAAGATCCACATGTTCACCGTAAAGGATGAGACCGGCAAAGCCATTACCTTCCAGCAGCTGGCAAAGGGAAAGAAATATGTGCTCATCGACTTCTGGGCTTCGTGGTGCCGGCCTTGCCGCAATGAGATACCCAACGTGAAGCGCCAATACGAACTGTATAAGGACAAGGGCTTCGAGGTAATCAGCATCTCTATCGACCGTAATGCCGCCCAGTGGAAGAAAGCTCTGCAAGAGGAAAAACTGCAGTGGCCCAACTTCCTCTCTAACGAGGTGGCCGACCAGTTTAAGGTGAAAGCTGTTCCCACCATGTATCTGGTGGATACCGAAGGCACGATTCTTGCCGAGAACGACGATGCCCGTGGTGAGAAACTGGCTCAGAAACTGGCAGAGCTGATGAAATAAGAAGAGGATAAGTCATTAATTGAAGTTTCGGAGGTACGAGGGTGCGAGGGTACGAAGGTACGAGAATACCCTTGTCTCCGTCATCAGCAGCTCCAAAATATCTCAGCGAGCGAGACTAATCTCGTACCCACGCACCCACGCACCTACGTACCTTCGAATATAAAGGATGTATAACATCCGAAACTTGAATCATTAATTTAAGTTTCGTGAGTCACGATGTAACGCCCCGAAGGGGCAACGAGCACCTAGCCCAGGGTGTTCCCTGGGCTAGGTGCTCATTGGCCTTTCAGGCCGCCTTTCCGAACTTGCTCAATTAATAATAAAACGCGTTCTGCTCTCGATTTTCGCATTCTTTAGCTTCGCCGGACTTACTTGGCACTCGGAAAAGCTCAAATAAATTTGGCTTTCCTCTCGATTTTTCGTAACTTTGCAA
The DNA here is from genome assembly GCA_002353525.1 of Prevotella sp. UBA2739. Classification (GTDB taxonomy): domain Bacteria; phylum Bacteroidota; class Bacteroidia; order Bacteroidales; family Bacteroidaceae; genus Prevotella. The sequence goes on along the minus strand of DEJV01000054.1, from coordinate 20,140 downwards.
AAAATATGATACAAACGACCATGAGAAAGAAAATTGCATTGTTGATGTTGCTGATAGGCGTGGGCATGCAGACCGTGTGCGCACAGAAGCATCAGGTGAGACACGACGGCTATCCCGTCAATCAAGTGAGCTTCACGCAGGTGAAGGTGAAACCCAACACATTCTGGGGACAGCGCATGGAGGCTGCCCGCACGGTAACTATTCCGCTGGCTTTCAGCAAGTGCGAGAGCGAGCACCGCTACGATAATTTCACGATGGCGGCCTACACGCTGAAGCATCCCGGACATGAGGGGCTGAAAACCGACAAATGGGACGTGAGCAAGTTCATGGGTTTCTCGTTCGACGATACCGATGTCTATAAGACCATCGAGGGTGCCAGCTATGTGCTGAGCCTGGCCGACAACAAGGTGCTGAAGCACTATATTGACTCGGTGCTCGACATAGTGGGGGCTGCTCAGGAGCCCGACGGCTATCTCTATACGGCACGTACCATCAATCCCGCGAAGCCGCACCAGTGGGCAGGCGAGAAGCGATGGGTGAAGGAGGAGGACCTGAGCCACGAGCTGTATAACCTGGGTCACATGGTGGATGCGGCCTGTGCCCATTATCAGGCCACGGGCAGCAGGAAATTCCTCGACATTGCCAGGCGCTACGCCGACTGCGTGTGCCGCGAGGTGGGAGCCGGCAGCGGCCAGGCTTGTGTGGTGCCGGGTCATCAGATTGCTGAGATGGCATTGGCCCGCCTGTATCTAATCACGGGCGAGAAGAAATATCTGGACGAGGCAAAGTTCCTGCTCGACTACCGCGGAAAGACGCATATCAAGAACAGTTACAGTCAGTCGCACAAACCCGTGGTAGAGCAGGACGAGGCTGTGGGACATGCCGTGCGTGCCACCTATATGTATGCCGGTATGGCCGATGTGGCAGCGCTGACGGGCGACACCGCCTATATTCACGCCATCGACCGCATTTGGCAGAACATTGTAGAGAAGAAAATGTATATCACCGGCGGCATCGGCTCGACCAGCAATGGCGAGGCTTTTGGCGCCAACTATGAGTTGCCCAACATGAGCGCCTATTGTGAGACGTGCGCAGCCATTGGCAATGTGTATGTCAACCACCGGTTGTTCCTGCTGCATGGCGAGGCAAAATACTACGATGTGGTGGAGCGTGCGCTCTACAATGGCCTGATTTCGGGCATGAGCCTCGACGGTGGCCGTTTCTTCTATCCCAATCCGCTGGCCAGCATGGGGCAGCACCAGCGTCAGGCTTGGTTTGGCTGTGCCTGCTGCCCGTCGAACATCAGCCGTTTCATCCCCTCGCTGCCGGGATATGTCTATGCGGTGAAAGACCGTAACGTGTATGTGAATCTCTTCCTGGCCAACGAGGCTACAGTGCGTGTGGGCGGCAAGAAGATTGTCTTGGAGCAAGCTACTGATTATCCCTGGAATGGCGACATTGCCATCAAGGTGAAAGAGAATAAGGCCGGACAGTATACGCTGAAGGTGCGCATCCCGGGATGGGCGAAAGGCGAGGTGACGCCAGGCCGTCTGTACGAGTTTGCCGACAACCTGCGCCCGGGCTATACGGTGATGCTCAACGGACAGCCGCTGACCAAGAGTGGCGAGACACCGCAAGCAGGCGACGACGGTTATGTCAACATTACCCGCAAATGGAAGAAGGGCGACGTGGTGACACTCCACTTCGATATGCCGGCACGTGTGGTGAAAGCCTCCGAGAAGGTGAAGGCCGACCGTGGCATGGTGGCCGTGCAGCGCGGACCGCTGGTCTATTGTGCTGAATGGTGCGACAACAAGGGCACCGACATCATGGCCACGCTGATGAACCAGCAGCCCACCTTCGCCGAGGGAAAGACCACCATTGCTAACTGCCAGGTGACCACCCTCACCACACAGGCACAGCAGTTGCGGTTCGATGACCATGGGAAACTGCTCGCCACCGATGCCAGTCTGACCTTGATACCTTATTATGCATGGTGCCATCGCGGCAGCGGCAACATGCGGGTGTGGCTGTCGAAAGATCTCTCGTCGACCACTCCGTCGCAGCCTGCCACACTGGCATCTCAGAGCAAGGTGACGGCCTCGGCCAAGATTCCCGCTCTCACGTCGCTCAACGACCGTCTGCTGCCTGCCGACGAGAACGACCGTTCGGTGCCTTACACCCATTGGCGGCCGAAGAAAGGCACTACAGAGTGGGTGGCCTACGAGTTCTCGCAGCCTGCCAAGGTGCAGAGTGCCACAGTCTATTGGTTCGACGATGCTCCTTGGGGTGGCATTCGTGTGCCACAATCGTGGCGGCTCTACTATAAGGATGGCAATGGCAACTGGCAGCCCGTCAAGAATCCCGACCATTATGCCACGGAGAAAGGGCGTGCCTGCACGGTTCAGTTCGACGCCGTGCGCACCAGTGGCATGAAGCTCGAGCTCACCCAGCCTGCCAATTACAGTTCGGGCATCTATGAGTGGTCGGTGAAATAGTTTCGCACTTACTCCACTTCTTGTAGTTCAGAAGTTAGAGTTCAGAAGTTAGGGCTCAGGAGTTCAGACATTAGTTCTTCTTTCTGAGGAAGAATAGGGCTTGTCTGAACTTCTGAACTTCTGCAACATGAGAAGGTCGAGTTAGCAACAATGTTTCCTCACTTAAGTTTCGGGAGTCACGAAGAAACGGCCTGAAAGGCTTTTTAATTCATAATTCATAATTCATAATGCATAATTCATAATTCATAATGCATCATTCATCATTCATCATTCATCATCACTCAAGCTGCAGAACGGCCTGAAAGGCCATTGAGCCCATAGCCTAGGGCAACACCCTGGGTAAACCAGGCGTCCCCGCTCTCGCCCTGTAAGGGCAAAAGCCTAATAGCAGTAGAGCGCTTTTGCCTTTACAAGGCGTTTTTCCTTTCCGCCCAACACCCAGGGTGTTACCCTGGGCTAGATGCTCGTTGCCCCTTCGGGGCGTTGCTGCCCTGGGATGCTCGTTGCCCCTTCGGGGCGTTGCTGCCCTGAGATGCTCGTTGCATCCGAAACTTCAATTCCCTAATTTTTTGGAACAAAATCATACAAATTATTTGGAATATCGAAAATAATTTCTACCTTTGCGCCGTCAAATAGCTGAAAACGGCTGAAGAATCGGCTGAAAGGTATCAAACAGAGACGTAAAAGTTTCTGGCAACCTAGAAAACTACTAGTACATATGGAAAATTCAAAAACTGCATATGAAAACAGCTAGCAAGCTAATTAAGTTGCAAATAACCTAAATCGAATGAGCATGAAAGCTTAATATTACAATTTTAATAACTAACTATGAGAAAAAAGTTTGGATTTGTGTACCAATGCTCTACATGGCTGCGGTCGTTTGTCGTGATGGCGCTTTTTGCGGCACCATGCGCTACAGCGATGGCTGGTGAGACGTTGGTATCTCCGAGGCAGGCTTTGCAGTCAATGCCCGCCGACAACAAAATCACAGGACAAGTTCTCGACGAGAATGGTGAGCCGCTCATTGGCGTCTCTGTCACTGTGAAAGGAACCAAAGTGGTGGCCATTACCGATTTGGATGGTAACTTCACTATTACTCCGCCCGCTGCCAACAGCGTGCTGCAGTTCACCTACCTGGGCTACAAGCCCAAGGAGATGCGTGCTGCCAACGGCATGCAGGTGAACATGGAGCCCGACAACAATGCCCTGAGCGAGGTTGTCGTGACCGCCCTTGGTATTAAGAAAGAAGCCAAATCGTTGTCGTACAACGTGCAGCAGGTGAACAGCGACGGCATCATGAAAGTGCAGGATGCCAACTTCGTGAACTCGCTGAACGGTAAGGTGGCCGGTGTGCAGATCAATGCCAACGCATCGGGTATCGGTGGCTCATCGCGCGTGGTGATGCGTGGTGCCAAGTCTATCGACGGCAACAACAATGTGCTCTACGTCATCGACGGCGTGCCCATGGTCAACTCGCAGAGCGGTCTCGACGAGAACGCGCTGGCCTACAGCGGTAACGGACAGACTGGTGATGCCACTGCCATGCTGAACCCCGACGACATTGAGAGCATCTCGGCGCTGACAGGTCCTTCGGCTGCTGCCCTCTACGGTAGCGACGCTGCCAATGGTGTCATCCTCATCACCACCAAGAAGGGTGCTGCTGGCAAGACCGACATTACTTATAATGGCAGCTTCCAGTTCTCGAAGCCGCTGATGATGCCCGAGTTCCAGAATACCTACGGACAGACAGAGACCGGCAGCTACTACAGCTGGGGTGACAAGCTCGCTACGCCTAGCGACTACGACCCTGCCGACTTCTTCCGCACATCTACCAACTTCACCAACTCGCTGGCCGTCTCTACCGGAACCGACAAGAACCAGACTTACTTGTCGCTGGGTGCCACCAATGCGGGTGGTATCATCCACAACAACGACTTCGACCGTTACAACCTTTCTGTGCGTAACACCTCGAAGCTCTTCAACGAGAAGGTAACCCTCGACCTGAGCTATATGATGTCGAGCATCAAGGAGAACAATATGATCACCCAGGGACAGTATTTCAACCCGCTGGTTCCCCTCTACCTGTTCCCCGCCGGTGCCGACTGGAATGCCGTGCAGTATTTCGAGCGCTACGATGCCGACCGTAACTTCGGCGTGCAATACTGGCCCTACGGCCGTCAGGCTATGTCCATGCAGAACCCCTATTGGATTACCGAGCGCAACAACTTCACCAACCACAAGGTGCGCAACACCCTGTCGGCCTCGCTGAAGTGGGACCTCACCAGCTGGCTGTCGCTCACCGGACGTGTGAAGTACGACAACAACGACGTGAAAAACGAGTCGAAGTATGCTGCCGGCACCGACCTGCAGTTCGCCTCGAAGTATGGCCACTATGGCTACGAGCGCCGTCAGTACCGTCAGTACTTTGCCGAGGCTTTTGCCACCATCAACAAATATTGGAACGACGAGATGTGGAGCCTCACCGCCGTGCTGGGTACCAACTACGACAAGCGTGACGAGAAGTGGACCAGCTTCAACGGACATCTGGCCCAGATGGCCAACATCTACTCACTGCGCAACGTGGTGGCCGGTGGCGAGACCAAGTACGACCAAGGCTCTGCTCCCTTCAAGAAGATGGCCGTCTATGGCAGCGCCCAGCTGGGCTATAAGAGCATGGCCTATCTCGATGTCACAGCCCGTAACGACTGGTCGTCGAAGCTGGCCAACGCACAAGAGTCTTATTTCTATTGGTCGGCAGGTATCTCCGGCATCATCACCGAGATGATCCCCACCATCAAGAACGACTATCTGAACTACATGAAGCTGCGCCTGTCGTATGCAGAGGTGGGTAACGACCCCTGGCGTTATGGACTGACCATTCCCACCTACACCCTGTCGCCTGCTGGCGTGACCACCACTTCCGAGATGCCCAACCTCGACCTGAAGGCCGAGCGCACCAAGTCGTGGGAGGCTGGTATCGACCTCGTGCTGTTCCAGAACCGCTTGAAGGTCAACGCCACACTCTATAGCTCGCAGACCTACAACCAGTTCTTCAACATCAACCTGCCCGCATCTTCCGGTTTCACCAGCACATGGGTGAACGGCGGACGCGTCGACAACAAGGGTATCGAGCTCACAGCCCGTTTCAACCAGCCCCTCGGACCGGTGAAGTGGGAGACCTATCTCACATGGACCCTCAACAAGAACAAGATCAAGGAGCTGCTGCCCGAGTGGAAGAACCCCATCGACGGCGAGGTCTATTCGCTCACCGAACTCGACAAGGGCGGTCTGAGTGGTTACAAGACCAAGCTCGTGGAGGGTGGAACGCTCTCTGATATCTACGTCAACACACTGGCTGTCGGCGAGCATGGCGAATACTATGTGGACCCGCAGACCCACGCCCTGCGCACCGATGCCGGCAACTATGTCAAGGCCGGTCAGGCAGTTCCGCGCTACAACCTCTCTTGGGGTAACGACTTCTCGTGGAACGGATTCAGCCTCGGCTTCCAGTTCGCTTATCGCAATGGCGGTATCGTCGTCTCGCAGACACAGGCCATCATGGATGCCTTCGGTGCCTCTAAGGCCTCTGCCGACGCTCGCGATGCAGGTGGCGTCATCCTCAATGGCCGTCCCGTGGCAGCCGCCGATTACTATCAGACCGTTGCCAGCAGCAGCCACATCATCGGCTCGCAGTATGTCTACAGCGCTACCAACCTGCGCCTGTCGGAGCTCTCGTTCGGTTACGATGTGCCCGTGCAGAAGTGGCAGTCGGTGCTCAAGGGCATGAACGTCTCGTTTGTGGCCCACAACCTGTGGATGATCTACTGCAAGGCTCCGTTCGATCCCGAGGTGACCGCCAACACCGGCACCTATGGTCAGGGTCTTGACTACTTCATGCAGCCCAGCCTCCGCACGATGGGATTCTCAGTTAAACTCAGATTCTAATGTATGAAAGGAGAAAATAAGATGAAAAGCAATATTCTGAAATATACAATGTTTGGCTTGCTGGCCCTCGGTTTCACCACTGCTTGCACAGACGACTTCGAGCGTCTGAACACCGACAAGCATGCGGCCACCGACAAGGACATGGAGCGCGACGGCAAGGCCATCGGCTCGTTCTTCCAGCAGATGATTAACCGCACCACGGTCATGATGATTGGCGGCGACCAGGACGACGAGTTTGCCTCTACCGGTTCCTACCAGCATCAGATTGGCATCAGCGCCGATGCCTACTCTGGCTATATCGGACATACTGCCGGCTGGGCCCGTGGCCGCTACAACGGCACCTACAACTTCGGCAAGGGCGACGAGTGGGGCAATGCCATGTTCAAGATGGGCATGGTGCAGATTATGCCTGCATGGGCACAGATGCAGACCAATGCCGAGAAACTCGGACAGACCGAGGCGGCTGCCCTGGGCGACATCGTCAAGGTGTTTGCCATGCACCGTGTCACCGACCATTACGGTCCTATCCCTTACGTCAACTATAAGCTGGGTGCCATCGGCCAGGCCTACGACGCCCAGGACAAGGTATATGCCAAGTTCTTCGACGAGCTCGACCATGCCATCGAGGTGCTCACTCCGCTGGCCCAGGGTGGCGGCAAGTTGCTCAGCGACTACGACCCCATCTATGGCGGTGATGTGAACAAGTGGATCAAGATGGCCAACACCCTGCGTCTGCGTCTGGCTCTGCGTGTGGTTTATGCCGACCCGTCATTGGCACAGGCCGAGGCTGAGAAATCGGCTCAGAATCCCGTGGGATTCATCGAGGAGGCCGACGGCCGTTGCGAATATCGCGGCCTGAGCGGCGCTGAGGCCACCAACCCCATCTGGCAGCAGGCTTACGAGTGGAACGAGAACCGTATGAGTGCTCCGATGGACTCTTATCTGAATGGTTACAACGACCCGCGCATCTCTGTGTTCTTTGTTGCAGCCGGCGATGGTAAGTATCACGGTGTGCGTCAGGGCATCTTTGCCGATGGTGCCAGCCAGGATGCTTACACTGGTGAGAAGATCTCGCAGGTGAACGTCAAGCGAAACACCCCGGTGCTCTACATGGCTGCTGCTGAGGCTTACTTCCTCCGTGCCGAGGCTGCCCTGCGCGGCTGGAACATGGGTGGAACAGCCAAGGAGTTCTATGAGGCCGGTATCAAGCTGTCGATGGCCGAGTGTGGCGCATCGGGTGCCGACGAGTATATGGCCAACAGCACGGCCACTCCTGCTCCCTTTGTCGACAACGCCGGCACTGACAATGCTCCTGCTCCCAGTCAGATTACCATTGCATGGAACGATCAGGACGACTTCGAGACCAACCTCGAGCGTATCATCGTGCAGAAGTGGATTGCCAGCTGGGGCAACTCTTGCGAGGCTTGGGCTGAATACCGCCGCACAGGCTATCCCAAGATGTTCCCTGTGAAGTACAACTACAGCGACGGTGCCGTGAGCAGCGACCTGCAGATTCGCCGTTTGCCTTATCCTCTTACCGAGTACAACACCAATCGTGAAGCCGTAACAGCTGCTGCCGCTCTGTTGGGCGGTGCCGACAACTGCGGAACAAAACTGTGGTGGGACAAGAAGGCTCATTAATTTAATAAGGTATAACTTTTTACAGATACATTTAAAGAGTATGAAATACAAGAATATATTCAGTGCTGCACTCCTGGCCATGGCGGCTTTCGTGGGCTTCAACAGCTGCGACACCGATACAGAGGCTGAGGTGATACAGGACTTGTACAAATACGATTCGCAATATTTTGAGAATCTGCGGGCATGGAAACAGTCACCCCACGAGGTTACTTATGTTTACTATGCTGCATGGGCTCCCCTGGAGGGACAGGCCGGATACAAAGACCCCGCCTCGTGGGGAGAGCGCATCATCGGACTGCCCGACAGCCTCGACATCGTCAATCTCTGGATGGGCATTCCCACACCCGCTACCCATCCCGTAGCCTATCAGGACATGGTCTATTGCCAGAAGGAGAAAGGCACACGCTTCGTCTTCCATGGCGACGCCTCTCACTTCAACCATACTTTCTACGATCGCGTGTGGGATGAGGCCACCCAGTCGTTCAAGTATGTGACCGATGCCAAGGGCGACACCGTGGTCATCAAGACCGATCCCGAAAAAGAGTACACCCTCCGGTCTTACGCCCGCTGGGCCTGCGACACGGTCATGAAGTGCGGCCTCGACGGTGTCGACTTCGACTACGAGGGCTGGGACAACAATAGCATGCGCATTGTGGCCGACGAGTGCAACAAGTTCTTCGGTCCCCAAGGCCCGTGGCCCGAGAAACTGTTCATCATCGACTGGTTCGGCGGGGCCCCCGATGGTTGCGACGACTATTGCGACTATTTCGTGCGCCAGGCTTACACTTGGCAGATTGGCTTCCAGACCGGCACAGGCGGCCGTCCTCAGGAGAAGACCATCTACTGCGACAGCTTTGGCGGTGAGGCCGGCGAGGCCGGTCCGCGTGGCGCCCAGATATGCGACTATGCCCGTTGGGAGCCCGCCACCGGTCATAAGGGTGGCTGTGGCGCCTACTATGTCGACACCAACTATAAAGATCCTTCTGGCATCCCCTATGGCGAGTTCCGTAAGGCCATCCAGATCATGAACCCCGCTGTTCATAAGTAATCAACAACCATAAAATTGCAAGACAATGAATAAGAATATATTTTCAAAGGCATCCGCAGTAGCCATGGCAGCACTTGCCCTGCTGCTCACCGGCTGCCGCAGCGATGGCGGTTTCGACTACGACCATTCGGCCCTCTACATCTCTGGCACCGAGAACAATCCGGTGGTGAAGTTCGTGGTCGAGGATACCCCCGCCAGCTATGCCGTGACCGTTCAGGCCACCGAGAAAGTACCTTCCGATGTCCGTATGGTTATGGCCATCGACCGTGAGAAGGTGGAAGAGTACAATGCCATCAACAAGACCAACTATTATCCCATCCCCGAGGGAGCCGTCGAGCTCACCGACCAGGAGGTGGTCATGAAGGAGGGCAGCGCCATCTCGTCGGCAGCCGTCGTCAAGGTGCTCAGCACCGAGGCATTTGAAGAAGGTTGTACGTACATGGTTCCTGTCACCATCAAGAGTGTCGCCGGTGGACTCACCGACGTGATGACCGGCTCGCGCACCATCTATCTGCGCATCTCGCGCGTCATCAGCTTCGCTGCCGTCAACGCCAACTCAAGTGCCTCGTCGAACTTCATTTTCGACAAGCCCATTCCGCTCTCTACCTTCACCTACGAGATGAAGATCTATCCCACAGGATTGGCTAATAAAGGTCCGCAGCGTTATTGCGCCCTCGAGCAGGCCGATGAGACAAAGGCATTGCTGCTCCGTTTCAACGAGGCCAACACCTCCAACAAGTTGCAGGTGATGACACCTTGTGGAACCCTGATGTCGAACACAGAGTTTACCAACAACACCTGGTATCTGCTCTCTATCGTCTGGGACGGCTCCAACCTGCTGTTCTACGTCAATGGCGTGCTCGACAACTCGATGACTGGTAAGAATCCCGATGGCATCAACTTCCAGCGTTTCGAGATGGGTATGTCGTGGGGCGGCTACAACACACGTCAGTTCTTCAGCCACCGCTTCTGCGAGTTCCGTGTCTGGGACCGTGCCCTCTCGGCCAGCGAGATACTGGGCGGCCTCTGCGGTGTGGCAGCCAACTCCGATGGCCTGAAGGCTTACTGGAAGTTCAACGAGGGCGAAGGCCACATTTTCAAGGATGCTACCGGCAACGGCTTCGACATGGATTGGAGCAAGACCAGCCGTGCCATCTACGAGGGTGACATGCTGCCTACTCCCGATGCCGCTAACCACATTGAGTGGGTGAAAGACGACATCAACAAGTGCGCTCAATAAACAATAAGGAGGATATCACGTATGAAAAAAAGTATGTTTAAATATTTCGCTTATAGCTTCGTGGCCGCAGCGGCACTCACCCTCGCCTCGTGCGGCAGCGACGAAAGCTACGATGTGACGGGCAATCCCGACAATCTCGTCTATTTCAATCTCGGTGGCGACAACACCCGCAGCTATATGGTCATCCATACCCCCGTCAGCCATATCGGAGCCTTCGAGGCCAAGTTCCCCGCCAAGATCCTGCGCCCCGCCGACGCTCCCACCACCGTGTCGGTGGTCATGGACAACTCGCTCGTCGAGCAGTTTAATGCCGCCCACGGCACCAACTACGCCGCCGTCCCCGACGGTGTGGTCAGTCTGACCAATGCCGTGGCCCATATCCAGCCCAGCGAGTATGCTTCTGCCGACTCCATCCAGGTCAGCGTGCCCGAGTCTAGCCTGGCACAGCTCACCGAGAAGGCCTACATCGTCCCCTTCCGCATCAGCCAGGTGCAGGGCTCCGGTAAGGCCAGCCAGGAGCGCGGTGTCGCCTACATCGTCATCAACACCGAGGAAAAGATTATCAACGACGGCGCACGCTCCGACCAGATGCGCGGCACGGCCATCCCTGCCGAGGAAATGGCTGCATGGAGTTGCGACAAGGACGATCTCGCTTATGTCATGAACGGCGACTGGGATGGCTGGGAAGACGGCACCTATGTCATCGACATGAAGGCCGAGAAGAAAGTCACCGGCCTGGCGTTCCTGCCGCTCTATTACAACTATTCTCCCGACGTGGTGATGGCAGTCTCGTTGAGCACCGACGGCGCTCAATGGGTCGAGTGCGGTCAGACCAACAGTATGTCGTTAGAGCGTAACTGGCGCTACTATGTGCTCTATGGCGCTGTTCCCGCCCGTTACATCAAGCTGACCTATACCACCGACATCTGGGGCTACTACCACTTTGGTATGGATGCCGTCACCGTCTATGCAGAATAAACCCCATCACATAGTATGACCATCCGTCGACTATTGACCCTCTCACTCTTATTCCTGGGCTTTGCCGTGTGCAGAGCTCAGGAATCTGTTTTCCTTGAGGCATTCCAGTACGACCAGCGCATCCACGACTTCGGCACCATCCGCGAGGCCGACGGCAAGGTGAGCCACACCTTCACCTTCACCAACCGCACCCGCGACATCATCACCATCAGCGACGTCAATGCCTGGTGCGGATGCACCACGGCACAGTTCTCCCGGGAGCCCGTCCGTCCCGGCCGCACCACGCGCGTCACCATCACCTACAATCCCGACCACCGGCCCGGCAAGTTCTCCAAGGAGGCCGTGCTCCTGCTCAACGGCGGCCGCTACTACACCCGCGTCTGGGTGAAAGGCAACGTCGTCGGCATGCGCCATCCCGTCACCGAGGACCATCCCTATGCCTATGGCGCGGGCTTGTATATGAGCCATCGCGTGCTTCCCTTCCCGCCCATGCAGGTGGGCGAGGAGAAGACCATCCGTCTGCTCGTGGCCAACGACAGTCCCAAGCCCATGACCGTCGAGTTCGTCCGCCGCCCCAACAATCAGGTGCTGCAGTTCCCCGACCGTCTGGTGCTCAAGCCCGGCGAGCGCACCAAGGTCTATGCCCGTTACCGTGCCGTCCGCCAGTACCCCTACCGGCGCGCCATCCAGGTCATCCCCCGAGTCAACGGCCGTGACCTCCAACCCCTCAAAATCGTCTGGCTGCCCCTTCCGTAACCCTTTAACCCCTTCCCATCCATGAACCATCGCCTTTACTCCGTCCTCGTCCTCTGCGCCCTCCTGCTGCCGCCGTCCCTCTGCGCCAAGGTCCGTCCACCCAAGCCCGTGCTCCCCGTGCCCACCGCCCATCAGGTGGCGTGGCAGCGCATGGAGACCTATGCCTTCATCCATTACGGTCCCGACACCTACAGTGGTGACGACGGCGTGGAGTGGGGCTATGGCAACAGTCCCGTCTCCCTCTTCAACCCCACGCTCGGCTACTGCGATGTCGACCAGTGGGCCGAGGCCCTCAAGGCCGGAGGCATGAAGGGAGTCATCCTCACCGCCAAGCACCATGACGGCTTCTGCCTGTGGCCCTCCCAGCACACCGACTACAGCGTGCGCAACAGCCCCTACAAGGGCGGCAAGGGCGATGTCGTGGGCGAGCTCGCCGACGCCTGCCGCCGCCACGGACTCAAGTTCGGCGTCTATCTCTCGCCTTGGGACCGTCATCAGGCCACCTATGCCACCCCCGCCTATGTCGACTACTACAAGAAACAACTGCGTGAGTTGCTCTCCAACTACGGTGAGTTGTTCGAGGTATGGTTCGACGGAGCCAACGGCGGTGACGGCTGGTATGGCGGAGCCGACGAGAAACGCAGCATCGACAAGGAGCACTACTACGACTTCCCCACGCTCTTCAGCTATGTGCGCGAGCTGCAGCCACAGGCCATCATCTTCTCCAATGGCGGCCCCGGCTGCCGCTGGGTGGGCAATGAGGACGGCATAGCCGGCGAGACCAACTGGGCCATGCTGCGCCGCGGTGACGACCGTCCCGCCTTCGATGCCAGCTATTCCACCACCGGCGCCGAGGATGGCGAGGTGTGGGTGCCCGCCGAGTGCGACGTCTCCATCCGTCGTCCCCACTGGTTCTACCACGAGGCCGACAACGAGAAGGGCATCCTCAGTGCCGACCAGCTCGTCGACCTGTATTACAAGAATGTAGGCCGCAATGCCACCTTCCTGCTCAACGTGCCCGTCACGCGCACCGGCCGCATGCATCCCACCGACGTGGCCAACCTCAAGGCCTTCCGTCAGAAGCTCGACCGCATCTTTGCCCACAACCTCCTGCGCGGCGCCAAGGTTGTGGCCGGCAATGTGCGGGGCAGGGCCTACAAGGCCAAGAATGTCACCGACCACCATTACGACAGCTACTGGGCCACCGCCGACGGCGTCCATGCCGCCACCCTCACGTTCCGTTTCAGCAGTCCCCAGTCGTTCAACCGTCTTGTGTTGCAAGAGTACATCCCCCTCGGCCAGCGCGTCAGGCAGTTTGTTGCCGAATACACTTCCGACGGGCTGACGTGGCACGATGTCCGCTGCGGAGAGCAGACCACCACCATCGGCCATAAGCGCATCCTCGTGTTCCCCACCGTCACAGCCACCCAGCTACGCATCCGTTTCCTCGATTCCCGCGGACCCCTCTGCATCAACGAGGTGGGGGCATATTTGGCGGAGTGAAAGAATGGAGTTTTTATGTTTCTAAAGTTCTAACAAGCCTAGCGAATAAACATCAATTTTCAATTTGTTAGCAAATTACACTCCAATTTGTTATCAAATTACACCTCAATTTGTTAGCAAATTACACATCAATTTGTTAACAAATCGCATCTTAATTTGTTAACAAATCGCACCTTAATTTGTTAGCAAATCAAATTTTGCCTTGTTTGTGTCCCCAAATCTTTAATAAATTGAGAATGGAGGATGAGCCCCCTCCGACTCCCCCGGAAGGGAAGTTGAAATAATTGATAGTTGACAATTGACAATTGAGATTTACCCATGAGCCTTATCTGACCTTCACCTCGTCGACAAAGAACCAGGCGTCGTAGCCGACGCCATAGTGCCACGACGGACATTTGCCGATGCCCTTGACGGTGACGCGCACATAACGGGCGGTGACGGGCTGTGGAACGGTGACGGTGGCATCGAGGAACTTCACGCTGAGCGAACGGTCCTCGGTGAACGGGTAGCTGCCAAAGGGCTGCCACGTCTGACCGTCGGAAGAGACGGTATAGGTGACGCGCTCGGGCCACAGGATCCAGGCGCCCGACTGTAACAGGAAGTCGGCGGTGACCTCGGTGAACGGCTGCGGCTGACCCAGGTCGACAATGAAGTCGGCATCGCGGCCTTCCCATCCTACCCAGCTCTCCACATAGGTGGTGCCGCCGTAGAGGCCGTCGGTGAGGGCCTTCGCCCCAAAGTCGTTGTACCTGCCCGTGGGCTGGCTGAGGAAGGTGACCTTCGCGCCCAGGGCGACGTTGCGCTCGTTGACGGGCAGGAACCGCTGGCGGTAGAGGCGGCAGTAGTCCTCGGGACGGTTGCCGCGCTCGTTGAGGGTGCTGACGCCCAGCTGGGCGGTGCGCTGCTCGAAGAGGTCGAGCTGGCGGCGCGTGGCCTCGGCGTCGCGGTGGGGGTTGGTGCGGGCAATCTCGAGCTCGGAGTACTGCAGGGGCAGGCGCGACAGGCGCACGCGGTTGAGCACGACAGTGTCGGCGCGGACGGCCTGCTCGGCCTGGTCGAACAGCTGGTTGTAGGTGCGGCAGAGGGCGGCGTTGAGCATTCCCTGCTTATGGGTGATGGGCGAGTCGTAGATCCAGAGGGGCGTGCCGCTGGCGAGCAGGGCGCCCTGCAGCAGCTTCTGGTACTGGTAGAGGTAGGGGGCGGCGTCGCGGTAGTAGCCGCGCATGAACTGGCGCATGAGCGAGTCGGCGTCCTGCCGGGGATTCCACATGAGCTTGGCGAGCATCCACGCCTTGAGCTCGAGGAAGTCGGTGCCGCGCGTGGGCATGTTCTGCTCGAAGAGCATGGTGGCATGGTTGCGCTGGAAGAGGCTGATGTTCTGCTGCAGGCAATGGAAATTGGGGAAGGGGGTGACCACGCCGTCGAAGTTGATGACGTAGTCCCAGATGAAGATGTTGTCGCTGATGGCCGACCATCCCTCCAGGGCGCGCACGAACTGGCGGCCCGACTCGTTGTCGGTGAGGGGCACCTCGCGCTTGCAGTCGATGTCGCAGAGCATGATGTTGACGTTGGGCAGGGGACGGGTCTTCTTCGGCGGGTTCATGGTGAAGAGGTAGGCGAGGGTGGAGAACTCCTTGTCGGGGAAGCGCCGCGCGAGCTTGTTGAGGAAGCGCACGTAGTTGCCCGACACGGCTCCCTCTTCCTCTTCCACGCGCTTGCATTCGGGACACTGGCAGTAGGTGCCGTTGCCGTCGTTCTGGCTGACGGAGATGATGCGCCGCCCGGGGTTGGCGCGGAAGATGGAGTCTATCTTCTGACAGGCGAGCTCGAACACGTCGTTGTTGGTGAGGCACCACTGGCTGTGGGTGCCGGGCTGTCGCCGCCCGTTGATCATGGAGTAGTATTCGGGATGGGCCTTGCCGTAGACGTCGGCGGGCAGGATCTGGTTGAACGTGTGCACCCACATGTCGGCGGCAAAGAGCTCGTCGTGGGCCTCGAGCCGCATGAAGCGCCGGTAGACGGGGTCGTCGTTGCCGTAGCTGAAGGTCTGGCGGAAACGGAAGGCGGGTGTCTCTGAGAGGTCGATGGCCGGCAGGGTGATGGTGGCTGCGGGCGTGAGCGTGTAGGTGTCCTTGGCATAGTAGCTGACACCCAAGAAGCGTTCGAGCAGGGTGACGACGCCGTAGATGGTGCCGCGGTCGCCGCCGCTGAGGATGTGGAGCACGGGTCCGCGCGTCTCGAGGGCAAAGCCATCCTCGCCGGCCCGTGGCGTGGTGCCGCCGATGACGATGTCGCCCTTGCGCGCAGGCTGGGAGGCGACGATGGGGAGGCGGGCGCCGGAGATGCGCTCCACGAAGGTCTGCAGCAGGCTGGCGGCCTCGTCGTCGACGGCGTTGGGGGCGGTGCAGACGATGCGTCCTTTGGCTTTTCCGTTTTTCACGAGGGTGACCTGTGCGCATGCGGCATGGGCAGCCACCCAGGAGAGGGCCACAGAGAGGAGGAATGCTTTGATTTTCATGTTCTTCACGATGGTTTTATTAAATAATGTTGCAAAGATACGGATTTTCGACGAATAAATTGTAACTTTGCAGCCAAAATTATCAATTTAGCAGAATTATGGCACAAGAAGATGTATTCAAGAAGATAGTAAGCCACTGCAAGGAGTATGGCTTTGTCTTCCCTAGTAGTGAAATTTACGACGGTCTCGGCGCTGTGTATGACTACGGTCAGAACGGTGTGGAGCTGAAAAACAATATCAAACAGTATTGGTGGAAGTCGATGGTGCTGCTGCACGAGAATATCGTGGGCATTGACTCGGCCATCTTCATGCACCCCACCATCTGGAAGGCCTCGGGACATGTGGACGCCTTCAACGACCCTCTGATTGACAACCGCGACTCGAAGAAACGCTATCGTGCCGACGTGCTGATAGAGGACCAGATTGCCAAGTATGACGACAAGATACAGAAAGAGGTGGAGAAGGCCCGCAAACGCTTCGGCGACAGCTTCGACGAGGAGAAGTACCTGGCCACCAGCCCGCGTGTGGCTGAGACCAAGCAGAAGCGCGACGCCCTGCACGAGCGTTACGCCAAGGCCATGCAAGGCCCCGACCTGGACGAGCTGAAGCAGATTATCCTGGACGAGGAGATTGTGGACCCCATCAGCGGCACGAAGAACTGGACCGACGTGCGCCAGTTCAACCTGATGTTTGCCACCGAGATGGGTGCCTCGGCCGACGCCTCGATGAAGGTGTACCTGCGTCCGGAGACGGCTCAGGGCATCTTCGTGAACTACCTGAACGT
>DEJV01000054.1:0-3213 GCA_002353525.1 Prevotella sp. UBA2739 | reverse complement strand
TTCCGCAACGAGATTGTGGCCCGCCAGTTCATCTTCCGCATGCGCGAGTTCGAGCAGATGGAGATGCAGTTCTTCGTGAAGCCCGGCACCGAGCTTGACTGGTTCCAGCGGTGGAAGCAGACGCGTATGGCCTGGCACCAGGCCCTGGGCTTCGGCGCTGAGAACTACCGTTTCCACGACCACGAGAAGCTGGCCCACTATGCCAATGCCGCTACCGACATTGAGTTCCGCATGCCATTCGGATTTAAAGAGGTGGAGGGCATCCACTCGCGCACGAACTTCGACTTGTCGCAGCACGAGAAGTACTCGGGCAAGAACATTAAATACTTCGACCCGCAGGAGAACGAGAACTACACGCCGTACGTGATTGAGACCTCGATAGGCGTGGACCGTATGTTCCTCTCGATCATGTGTCATGCCTACACCGAGGAGAAGCTCGAGAACGGCGAGACACGCGTGGTGCTGAAGCTGCCCGCAGCGCTGGCTCCGGTGAAGCTGGCCGTGATGCCGCTGGTGAAGAAGGACGGTCTGCCCGAGAAGGCCCGCGAGATTATCGACAGCCTGAAGTTCCACTTCAACTGCCAGTACGACGAGAAAGACTCCATCGGTAAGCGCTACCGCCGTCAGGATGCCATCGGCACTCCGTACTGCGTGACCGTGGACCACGACACGCTGACCGACGGCAAGGTGACACTGCGCTTCCGCGACACCATGGAACAGGAACGGGTGAACATCAGCGACCTGAATGCAATCATCGAGGATAAGGTGAGCATCGTCAGTCTGCTGAAGAAATTGTAGAAGCAAGGGATAAGAAGCAAGAAAGTAAGAAGCAAGAGATGTGACAAGTGAAAAGTGACAAGTGAAAAGTGACAAGTGAAAAGTGACAAGTGAAAAGTGAAGAGTGAAGAGTGAAAAGTGAACAGTTATGATTACTCTCAAGGCACATCGGTCCGTTAGGCCTAATTATCAATTGTCAATTATCAATTGTCAATTGTCAAGCGCCTCTCACCTCTCCATAAAGCAAATCTCTTGCTTCTTGCTTCTTACTTTCTTGCTTCTAAAGCTATCCTCTCTCCTCTCACCTCTCTCCTCTCACCTCTGAAAAATATTATGCATTATGAATTATGAATTAAATATGTGAGTTTTATGACGATAAAGAACAGGGCGAAAGATGCGGCGAGATGGTTGTTGCCATGTTGCCTGCTGGCCTTCTTGCCCTTGCTCGCCTCGTGTGGCGAGGACGACGAGACGGCCACCAATGAGTTTGACAACTGGCAGGAGCGTAACGAGAGTTACTGGAACCAGCTCTACCAGACGGCCACGGCCAATGCCGACGGCCGATGGAAGATTCTGCGCACATGGAGCAAAGATGATTCCGACAAGCTCACCAAGACGGACTATGTGGTGGTACACGTGGAGGAGCAGGGCAGCGGCACCGTGAGCCCGTTGTATACCGACTCGGTGCGCATGCACTATGTGGGGCGCCTGATGCCCAGCGCCAGTTACCCACAAGGCTATCAGTTCGACCAGTCGTACACCAACGAGTATGACTTCGACACGATGAAACCCTCGGAGGGGCGCACCTCGGGATTTGTGGACGGCTTCACCACGGCCCTGCTGCACATGCATGTGGGCGACCTGTGGAAGGTGTATATCCCTTATCCGCTGGGCTACGGCACAAGCGACCACTCGAGCATCCCGGGCTACAGCACGCTGGTGTTCGACCTGAAGCTGGTGTCGTTCTACCGGCCCGGCACGACGGTGCCCGAGTGGAAAGCCAAGCGCTTCGGGTTTGAAGACGAGTAAGCAGCGAGGCGTTCTCGCAGGAAAAGATCACAAAAACATTGTGTACGGACACGCATTGCTTGATGTAAGTCAAGAAATGCGTGTTTTTTTACGGAAAAAGGGTCGTAACTCATTGATGTGTGCGAAAACAGTCGTATCTTTGCATCGTCAATAGGAACAAAAGGTAAAAGATTGCAGGATACCGGAAAGGTAAGTAAGATTGCAACGACATACATAGGTAAAAGTTTTGAAGGTAAAAAGACAATAGGTTGTTAGTTTAGATATAAGGTAAATAGATTTAGGTGTTTTAAGTAGTCATATAAAATTAGGTAGTAGTAAACCGAATGAAGGTATTAGGATTCAAAAGGTGTTAGTAAAGGTAAGAATAAAGATTGTAAATAAGGATAACGCTGATGCCCGTGAGGGGTCAGTAATGTAAAACTAAAAAGAAAGGTAAAAAGATGAGTACAGGAATGGTATTAGCACTGTTTGCAGCTCTGGCTACAGCAGGCTTGTTGTTCGAGAACTCAGTGGAAAGAAACTAAAGCTCGACAACATTCACAGTAAAAAGAGAAAGTATTAGAATTCAGTTAATAACAAGACGGTTGCCAGGGATGGCAGCCGTTTTTTTGTGGCAATCATTTTGCCATGTCGACGATTTACACTAACTTTGCAGATTGAATGGAAACCCGACAGAAACAAAGTGAAGTGCTGCTGGGGCTGATTCGCGACGGACAGCCCATGACGCGCAACCAGAAGCTCAACTTGATTGTACAGTTGAGCATCCCCTCGATATTGGCTCAGATTACCAGCGTGATGATGTTTTTCATCGATCAGGCCATGGTGGGGCGCATCGGCGTGGAGGCGGCCGCTGCCTGCGGACTGGTGGAGTCGTCCACCTGGTTGTGTGGCAGTCTGACGAGTGCCGCCTCGATGGGATTCTCGGTGCAGGTGGCCCACTTCATTGGTGCCAACGACTTCCGGCAGGCCCGTCAGGTGTTCCGTCACGGACTGATCTGCGCGCTCATCTTTAGTGTGGTGATCGGCATCATTGGTGTCTCCATCGCTCCGAAGATTCCCTACTGGCTGGGCGGCGGCGCCGACATTGCCCACGATGCCTCTATCTATTTTGGCGTGTTCATGCTCGTCATGCCCTTTTTCCAGCTGAACAGTCTGGCAGGAGCCATGCTGAAGTGCAGTGGCAACATGCGCATTCCCAGCATCATGAGCATCCTGATGTGCGTCATGGACGTGGTGTTCAACTTCATCTTCATCTTTGTCTTCCACCTCGGTGTGCTGGGTGTGGCCATCGGCACGGGCCTTGCCATCGTCATTGGCGCTTTGGTGCAGGCGTATTATGCCATCTTCCGCAGCTCGATGCTGGCGCTGGTGAGAAGAGAGGTGACTTCTTTAGAGGTGAGAGGTGAG
>DEJV01000032.1:77399-79518 GCA_002353525.1 Prevotella sp. UBA2739 | reverse complement strand
TTCATGCAGTTCAACCGCAAGGCCGACGGCTCCCTTGAGAAGCTGTCCATGAACGTCATCGACACCGGCATGGGCTTCGAGCGCCTCGTGCGCATGCTCCAGGGCAAGCACTCCAACTACGACACCGACATCTTCCAGCCCATCATCAAGGCCGAGGAAGAGATCACCGGACTGAAATATGAGGCCCCCCAGTCGTCCACCGAGGGGGACACAATAGGCGGGGCGGCCGACGACATGGTCTCTGTGGCCATGCGCGTGTGCGCCGACCACCTGCGTGCAGTGGCCTTCTCCATTGCCGACGGACAGCTGCCGTCGAACGCCAAGGCCGGCTACGTCATCCGCCGCATCCTGCGCCGTGCCGTGCGCTATGCCTACACCTTCCTCGGTCAGCGTGAGGCCTTCCTCTACAAGCTGCTGCCCACCCTCGTGCAGGAGATGGGCGACGCCTTCCCCGAGCTCAAGGCCCAGCAACAGCTCATCGGCCGTGTGATGAAAGAGGAGGAAGACTCCTTCCTGCGCACCCTCGACAAGGGCATCCAGCTGCTCAACGGCGCCATGGACGAGCTCATGGCCCATCAGCAGACCCAGCTCGACGGCAAGGCAGCCTTCCGTCTGTTCGACACCTATGGCTTCCCCCTCGACCTCACCGAGCTCATCTGCCGTGAGCACGGCTACACCGTCGACGAGGAACAGTTCAATGTCGAGATGCAGAAGCAGAAAGAGCGTGCCCGCAACGCCGCCGCCGTCGAGAATGGCGACTGGGTGGAGCTGCGCCAGGGCGAGCAGCAGTTCGTGGGCTACGACTACAGCGAATACGAGTGTCACATTCTGCGCTACCGTCAGGTGAAGCAGAAGAAGAACACCTTCTACGAGCTCGTCCTTGATGCCACTCCCTTCTATGGTGAGATGGGCGGACAGGTGGGCGACCGTGGCGTGCTCGTCAGCGAGGACGAGACCGTCGAGATTATCGACACCAAGCGCGAGAACAACCAGAGCATCCACATCGTCAAGCAGCTGCCCCAGCATCCCGAGGCCGACTTCATGGCCTGCGTCGACACCGACAAGCGTGAGGCCAGCGCTGCCAACCATACTGCCACCCACTTGCTCGACTATGCCCTTAAGCAAGTGCTCGGCGACCATGTCGAGCAGAAGGGATCTTACGTCAGTGCCGACACCCTGCGTTTCGACTTCTCCCACTTCCAGAAGGTCACCGACGAGGAGCTGCGCCAGGTAGAGCGTCTGGTCAACGACATGATCCGTCAGGACATCCCCCTCGACGAGCATCGCGACATGCCCTTCGACGAGGCCAAGCAGCTCGGTGCCATCGCCCTCTTCGGCGAGAAGTACGGCGACAAGGTACGTGTGGTGCGCTTCGGTCCGTCATGCGAGTTCTGCGGCGGTATCCATGCCCGTTCCACCGGCCGCATCGGCTTCTTCAAGATCCTCTCTGAGGCCAGCGTGGCTGCCGGCATCCGTCGTATCGAGGCCATCACCGGCAAGAACTGCGAGGAAGCCATCTATGCCCTCGAGGACACCATCCGCGCTTTGGAGAGCCTCTTCAACAATGCCAAGGACCTGGAGGGCGTCATCAAGAAATACATGGAGGAGCACGACTCGATGAAGAAAGAGATAGAGCAGTTCCATGCCCAGGCCGTCGAGCGTACCAAGAACATGCTCGTCGAGCGTGCCGAGTTCCGTAGCGGAGTCACCGTCATCAAGGCCGTGCTCAGTCTGGAGCCCGCCGCCGCCAAGGACCTTGTGTTCAAGATTCGTCAGGCCGTTCCCGAGAATCTGCTGTGCGTCATCGGCACCGAGTATCAGGACAAGCCCATGCTGAGTGTGATGATGAGCGACGACATGGTGAAGGACCACGGTCTCAACGCAGGCCAGATGGTTCGTGAGGCCGCCAAGCTCATGCAGGGCGGTGGAGGCGGTCAGCCCCACTTCGCCCAGGCAGGCGGTAAGAACAAAGACGGTCTGACTGCAGCCGTCGAGAAAGTCATCGAGCTGGCAGGAATCTAATCCTCCACAAACCATATCACTAGCGGTTCATGTGACAGACCAATGTCGCATGAACCGCTTTTTTATTCCCATTTTTACAACCAACCTAACTACCACT
>DEJV01000032.1:51040-77390 GCA_002353525.1 Prevotella sp. UBA2739 | reverse complement strand
AGTGGTAGTTAGGTTGGTTGTAATTTCCAGATGCGTAATGAAGTCTGTCCGTCCATCCAACGGGGGGAGGGGAGAGGAAAAGGAAACCGGACTTGTCATCGCGACAAATCCGGCTCTTCAACTTGCTAAAACAATTCTAATAAATTAAACTACTAATAATGAACTAATGAGAATGCTATTTTTTCGGGAGGGTAGGAGCGAGGCTCCTGCCCCGTGGTTTATTTCAGGGTGAACTTGACACGCGAGGTGATGCGGTCGGAGGCGGTGCCGATGAGTGCCTCGAAATCGCCGGACTCTGCCCGCCAGGCTTTCTGCTGGTCGTCGTAGAAACTCAGGGCGTCGCGGCCAATGGTGAGGGTGACATCGCGGGTCTCACCGGGCTGCAGGAACACTTTCTGGAATGCCTTCAGCTCTTTCAGCGGACGGGGCACCGACGACTGGAGGTCGCTGACGTAGAGCTGCACGACCTCGGCTCCGGCCCGCGAGCCGGTATTGGTGACGCTGACGGTGAAACGGATGGTCTCGTCGGCGGTCAGACTCTTCTTGTCGGCCGTGGCCTTGCCGAGCCGGAAGGTGGTGTAGCTGAGTCCGTGACCGAAGGCGAACGCGGGCTTGGTCTTGTATTTGTCGACACCACGGTAGCCCACGAAGATGCTCTCCTTGTATTCCTCGTCGATAATCTTCTTGTCGGCACGCCACACACCGGGGAAGGCGTTGAGACGGTGGGCCGGCACGTCGTTGAGGGTGGCAGCCCAGGTGAAGGGGAGCTTGCCGCTGGGGCTGACGGCTCCGGTGAGCACGTCGGCGAGGGCCTCACCGGCCTCGGAGCCGATGAACCATCCCTGCACGATGGCGGCGACACGGTCTTTCCACGGCATCTCGACGGCATTGCCGGAGATGTTGACGTAGATGAGGCGCGGATTGGCTTTGACAAGGGCCTCGATGAGCTCGTTCTGGCCGTAGGGCAGGGCATAGTCCTTGCGGTCGTGGCCCTCGCAGTCCTGGTAGTTGCTCTTGTTGAGGCCTCCGAAGAAGACGACATAGTCGGCCTCGCGGGCTTTGCTGACAGCCTCCTGCACAAGCTCGGCAGCGGGGCGCACGTCGTAGAGGCTGCGTCCCACGGTGACGCCGTTGTAGCTCTGTACGGTGTCGCCGACATAGCCACGGGCATAGTCGACGGTGAGCTGCGGGTTGAGGCGCTGCAGCTGCTGGCGCAGTCCATCGAGGGGAAGGATCTCGCGCTGTACCTTGAGCGACGAGGAGCCGCCGCCGACGGTCATCATCTTGATGGCATTCTCGCCGACGACGAGCACGCGCCGGGCCT
The DNA here is from genome assembly GCA_002353525.1 of Prevotella sp. UBA2739. Classification (GTDB taxonomy): domain Bacteria; phylum Bacteroidota; class Bacteroidia; order Bacteroidales; family Bacteroidaceae; genus Prevotella. The sequence goes on along the minus strand of DEJV01000032.1, from coordinate 76,066 downwards.
GCTGTACCTGCATGGGCAGCAGGGGCGAGCCTTTCCTGGCTTTCTTGCCGCCCGGGATGTCGTTCTTCAGCAGCACGATGCCCTCTTGGGCGATGCGCCGTGCGGCGTCGTAATGGCTCTCGGAGCAGAGGAATCCCACGCGGCTCTGGCCGTTCATGGTGGTGCGGTAGAACAGGCGCAGCACACGACGCACCTTGTCGTCGAGCTCGCGCGTGGTGTAGCGTCCCTCCTGAATGGCTTTCTTGTAGGCGGCCGCCAGGTAGTAGTTGTCGTAGGCGTTGGTGGCACCCATGGTGAGGCCGTCGGTCCATGTGCCGAACTCCATGTCGAGTCCGTTACGGATGGCCTCGTCCATGTTGTGCGTACCGCCCCAGTCGCTCACCACGACTCCGTCGAACTTCCAGTCGCCCTTGAGAATCTGGTTGAGCATGATGGCATTATGGCAATTGTGTTGGTTCTGGTAGAGGTTGTAGGCTCCCATGATGCCCCAGGCCTTGCCCTCGGTGATGGCGGCCTTGAAGGCGGGGAGATAGATCTCGTGGAGGGCACGGTCGTCGACGATGACATTGACCTGGTGGCGGTAGTTCTCGTCGTTGTTGAGGGCATAGTGCTTCACACAGGCAGCCACGCCGTTGGACTGGAGTCCCTGGACGTAGGGTACGACCATGCGTGAGGCGAGCCACGGGTCTTCGCCCATATACTCGAAGTTACGGCCTCCGAGGGGTGTGCGGTAGATGTTGACACCCGGTCCGAGGATCATGTTCTTGCCACGGTAGAGTGCCTCTTCGCCGAGGCTCTCGCTGTAGAGGCGTGCCATGTGGGGGTTCCAGGTGGCAGCGAGACAGGTGAGAGCGGGGAAGGCCACACACGAGTCGTTGGTCTGTCCGGCCTGTTCCCACTCATCCCATAGGACATCGGGGCGCACGCCATGCGGTCCGTCGTCTGTCCAGAAATCCTTGAAACCTAATCTTTTTACTCCGGCAGATGAAAACTTGCTTTGTGCGTGGATGACGGCTATTTTCTCGTCGAGTGTCATCCGTTGCAGCGCATCCTCGATGCGCTGTTCCACGGGCTTGCTGTTGTCGAGATAGACGGGCACCTGCTGTGCTTTGGCAGCGCAGGTTGTCAGCAAGGCCAGCGTTATGGTTAAAAGTTGTTTTGTCATGTGGTTGTTTTTTTAGAGGTGAGAGTTGAGGGGAGAGAGATATGATTTTTAGAGGTGAGAGGTGAGGGGAGAGAGGTGAGAGATATGATTTTTAGAAGCAAGAGAGTAAGAAGCAAGAAGTAAAAAGCAAGAAGCAAGAGATATGCTTTGGCTTCTCCATTCTCCATTCTCAATCCTCAATCCTCCATTCTCATTCTCAATTCTCAATCTTCAATTCTCCATTCTCATTTCTCCATCTTTTGGGCGCTGTGACCGAGATTCCCGTTTGGCGCCACTTCTCTCCCCCTTCGGGGGAGCTGGTGGGGGCTTCAATTATCAATTATCAATTCTCAATTCTTAAGGGGGGCTCTCAATCCCATAGACTGGATATAGTTGCTTTGGGGCTTACAATTCTCGTAGCGGCAGTTGTCGAGGAACTGGCGCATCAGCTGAAGGGCTTTCTGCTGGTCGGGACGCTTTTCGCGGAAGTCCTTGTAGGTGCTGCGGTCCGTCTCGGCGTATTTCACCACGATGCTGTCCCACTCGGCAGGGCGCTGGATGCCCATCATGCACGAGCCGTCGAGCTTCTTGTAGGGCCAGAAGGTGTAGCCGATGTTGTTGTCGCGCAACACCCGTACGAAGTCGGCCTGCCATTGGTCGGTGTTATGGCCAATCTCGCCCATATACATAGGCAGTCCGGTCTTGTCGCGGAAGTCGATATAGTCTTTGATGGCTTCCTTGGTGGCCGGTCCGCCATAGCGGTGGCAGGTGTACATGATGTTGTTGTCGAACTGCCAGTCAGTGAACATATAGAAGTCGCTGTTCCAGCGGGCGCCTCCCAGCAGGATGATGTGGTTTTTGTCGACCGCGCGGATGGCCTTGACCGCCCGCTTGTAGAGAGGCTCCAGCTTCGAGTTCAGGTCCTCCTTGTTAGGGAAGAAGTGGGCGATGGGCTCGTTCATCAGCTCGTAGCCGAGGATGACGGGCTCGTTGCGGTAGCGTTGGGCAATGCGTTGCCAGATGTCGCAGAACAGCTGTTGGCTGCGCTCGCTCTCGAAGAGCCACGGATAACCGTAGCCGTCGTCGATGTTGTCGCCCGTCTGACTGCCCGGGCAGTCGTGCATGTCGAGGATGAGGTAGAGGCCGTTGGCGCGGCACCAGCTCACCACATCGTCGATGCGCTTGAACCCGTCGTGGTTGCCCGTCAGCCCCATATAGTCCTCATCGGTGAACAGCTTGTAGTTGAAGGGCAGCCGAATGGTATTGGCTCCTGTGCGGGCAATGAAGTCGATGTCGCTGCGCGTGATGTAGTTGTCTTTGAACTGTCGCCAGAAATCGGCTGTGGCGTCGGGACCCACCATCTCGCGGAACATCAGGTCGATCATCCATGCGGAGTTGGTGCGGCCGAATCCGAACATATAGCCCTCGGGGTTGAGCCAGTTGCCCAGGTTAGTGCCCACGATGAGGAGTTTCTCGCCGTTGGGTTGTATGAGGTTGGTGCCCTGCACGGTGACGAATCGTGACCGTCGGGCTTCTGCGTGTATGCTGCACAGGGTCAGCAACGCGGCTGCTATGATGATGATCTGCCTTTTCATTGGTGTTTTTTTAGAGGTAAGAGGTGAGGGGAGAGAGGTGAGAGATGTGATTTTTAGAAGCAAGAGAGGAGGTGTTTAGAAGCAAGAGAGTAAGAAGCAAGAAGCAAGAGATATGCTTTGGCTTCCCCATTCTCCATTCTCAATTCTCAATCTTCAATTCTCCATTCTCAATCTTCAATTCTCAATCTTTGGGGCGCTGTGGGCGAGATTCCCGTTTGGCGCCACTTCTCTCCCCCCTTCGGGGGAGCAGGTGGGGGCTTCCATTATCAATTGTCCATTATCAATTATCAATTGTCGAAGGGGGAGTTGGTGGGGGCTTCTTTTTTACTTCCTTTGGAACACGCGGATGTAGTCGATCTCCATGGTTACGGGGAGAGCGGACTCGTCGACACCCTGCATGCCGCCCCAGTCGCCACCCCATGCGAGGTTGAAGATGGGGTAGAAGGCATAGTGGAAGGGCCATTGGTTATGACCGGTACCCAGCACCGACTTCTTCACGTTGAGCTGCACCTGACCGTCGACATAGGTGGTAATCTCGTCGGCCGTCCAGAGCAGGGCATAGGTGTGGAAGCCGCCCTCGGCATTGGCAATGGTCATGGCATGGGTCTTCTGCGTGTTCTTGGTGTGGTTGTAGTCCTGGGTGTGGATGGATGACGACACCTCGTTGGGCACGACGCCCACCTCTTCCATGATGTCAATCTCGCCGCACATGGGCCACGGGTTGGTGCTCCAGTCGTTGCCTACGGGCATCATCCAGAAGGCAGGCCATGTGCCCTTGCCCTTCGGCAGTTTGATGCTGGCCTCGAAGTAGCCGTACTGCCAGCCCTGGTTGACGTGGGCGTAGACACGTCCGGAGTAGATGTTGTTGCCCTCTTTGAAGCAGTGGATCTGCAGACGGCCGTTGTTAATCTCGGTGACCAGACCGCCTCCGGGCGAACGGTGGTTGACATAGTTCTGCAGTTCGTTGTTCACCCAGCCTTTCGACTGCACCTCGTGGGTCCAGTCGGTGGCGTTCAGTTCGGTACCGCTGTCGAACTCGTCGTTCCATACCAGCGTGTAGCCCTCGGGAGCATAGTAGGCAGGAGCCTCGGCGGCCGCCTGGTTGACGGTGATGGTCTGGCGGGCAGCCCCCGACATGACGGTGACAGAGCCCGAGCGAGCCTCGGTGCGCGGGTTGGGCGCAACGGTAATGGCCAGCGTTCCGGCCTGGCTGCCGGCATACTGCGTGGCGACGGTGAAGAAGCTGCCGTCAGCAATGGCTCCCCACTCCTTGCCGGTGGTGGTGACGCTGACATTGTAGGTGCCGCCCTCGGCAGGTGCCGTGATGGTGGTCTGCGACACCGTGATGGCAGCGGTGGTGGTCTGTGGGTCGTCGTCGCTCCCACCGCAGCCCGTCAGGGCTGCGGCGAGAGAGAGGAGGAAGGTATGAAGCATGAATCGTCTCATTTCTTGATGAGTGTGATGTCGGTAACAGTAAACTCAGCTCCGGCGGGTATACCACCTAAGTCGAATATCAGTTTCACGGCAGGAGCGTCGGCGCCCTTCGACAGCTTGCAGTCGGTGAACTTCAGCACCTGAGGCACGCCCGCTTTCAGTTGGATGTCGTTCTTGTAGATGAGCGTGTTGTCGTCGTCGTTGGTCTGGCAGAGCTTGATGGTGGCACGCGTGTTCTCATTACATACGGCGATGCAAGAGAAGTCGACCAGGTCGGTAGCGGCAACCGAGAGATTGTTGGTGTTGAAGGCATTCTGAGCCTGCCATTCGCTGGTGCCCACGCCGTCGGAAGCGACGATGGTGTAGAGCTTGGCGCCATTCGACTTGCTGTCGACGGTGAACTGCGGATTGGCAATCTGCGACCAGCCGCCGTCGGCCCACCAGAACGACATGGAGAATGCCTGAGCAGCATCGACGGCCTTCCAGGCGTTGTTGGCAGCGTTGTAGTCGAACGGAACGACGTTGGCGTCGTTGTGCTCGCTGAGGAACACGTTGCGGATGACGAATTCGGTACCCTCGGGCGCACCGGCAAAGTCGGTGGCAATCTTGAAGTCGCCGTCGAATCCGGGCACATCGCTCAGGGCAATGACATTCACGCCCTTGTGCAGCGGGAACTGAGCCTCGGAGAAGAACACACCGTCGTCGCCGTCCTTCTGTGGTTTCACGGTGGCCTTCACGTTGTCGGCCGAAGACTCAATGACGATAGAGAAGTCGTAGGTCTTGCCGGCACTCAGTTTGGCAAAGTTCGTACCCTTGTTGAAGTGTACCTGGGCCTGCCACTGTGAACCGCCGGCACCGTTCATGGTGAAGTTGAAGCCACTCTGGATGTCGCCGCTGTGTACGGGATCGGCAATCTGGGCCCATCCGCCATCAGCAAACCAGTAGCTCATCTCAGGCTGCCAGTTGGCCAGCAGGTTCTCGCCGGCAGTGAATCCGGTGAAGCCCAGCTCCTCGGCGCCGCCATAAGGTGCGAGCACTAGACGGTAGGCATTGTTGCCGTCGTCGGCCACGAGATCGATTTCATCCTTTGCATAGTAGTCGATTCTCCACTTGGGGTTCTGCAAGAACGCCTCAGAGGGAACGAACGGCAGCGGCATGCCGGGGGCGAAGATGAGGTAAAGGTTGTCGCCGATAGTCTGCAGCTTGTAGGCGGTACCCTCTACGGCAGCCTGCTTCCGGTTGTTGTCGGCTCCGAAGCCGCCAATCTGCAGGCGGTTGTCGGCACCCGGGTCGTAGTCGGCCGTACCGTTGTAGAGGAAGTTGCCGCTCTGGCTGCCCGCATAGAAGGTCACGAAGTCGTCGTAGCACACCAGTCCGTCGACCTTGCCCGTGCCGGCTGTCCATGTGGCAGAGCCGTCGCCACCTTTGCCGCCATAGCCCAGGTGAGCCTCAATCTCGTAGGCCACACCCCATTTCTTGCCGTCCTCAGAGGCAAGGGCGCTGCCCACACCGGCCAGGTTGAGCAGGGCATTGTCAATGTGGATGGTCTTCTCTACGCTGCCCTGGCTGAAACCGTTGCGGTTGCCGATGCGATAGATGATGCGCTTGTCGCCAGACTGTGCGTAGACACGCTTCACGGTCTTCAGCGTCGACCAAGTGTCGATAGCGTCGGTGCCTGCAGCAGCGCTGGCAGGCAGATTCCATACGTGGTAGGCACCCGTCATGTCGGGCGCACTGGCCGTCACGGTGTTGGTGGTCTGGTCGACGTCCACCGTGATGTTGACTCCTTCGACCGTAGCCAGCTCGTTCTGGTCGGCTCCGTCGAACTTGTCGGGCGAGCAGGCGGTGATCATTGCTGCGATGCCACAGCAGAGGAAGCCTGCGTTGATTATGTTTTTAATCATTGTCGTCATAACTGTATTTTTGTTGTTTTGAAGATGTGTTTAGAGGTGAGAGGTGCTTTTTAGAGGTGAGAGGTGAGGGGAGAGAGGTGAGAGATGTGCTTTTTAGAAGCAAGAAGCTTTTAAGAAGCAAGAGAGTAAGAAGCAAGAAGCAAGAGATATGCATATGCTAATGCTCCAAATTTTATACTCATTTATCAACTCGTCTACTCGTCTACTCGTCAACTCGTCAACTCCCAAAGAACTAATATTCATTCTGCACGAGAGCGGGATCGGAGTCGAGCTCACCTTGTGCGATGGGAATATACTTTTTGCTCTCAGTCCACTTGTTGGTACGATAGCCATAGTTGTCGGGAACCAGCACCGTGGCTGCCTTGCCAGTGCGCACGAGGTCCCAGTAGCGTTTGCCTTCGCCCATGAACTCGAGGTCGCGCTCGTTGATGATATCGTCTTTCGTCACACTCGACAGGGTGCTGATGCCGGCACGCTTGCGCACCTGGTTTACATAGTCGGCAGCTGTGCTGGCACTTCCACCGGTCTCGAGCAGCAGTTCGGCGGCATTGAGCAGCGCCTCTGCATAGCGATAGTAACGGTAGTTGTTGTTGTAGTTCAGGTTGTTGTCGAAGGTGGCGTCGGCATTGTTCTCCGGACGCGGACGATACTTGTTGAGCCAGAGGAAGGTGTTCTGGTAGCGGGCATGATAGGACTGGTCTTCGGGCAGGCCTGTCAGATGGCGCAGATCCCAGATGGTGGCGTCGCGGCGCAGGTCGTTGGCTTCGAACTTATTGTAGGCTTCGAGTCGCACGGGCAGGAATCCCCAGCCGTCGCCCCAGGCATCAGCACCCTTGTAGTTGTTGGGCGAGATGAGGGTAGGCATGACCGTACCGCCGATGGCCAGCGGACTGCTCCAACCGCGCTCGTTGCCGCCGTCCTCGTAGTTGATTTCCCAGATGCTCTCGCGGGTCCACTCGCCGCTCTCCTCCCAGATGTTGGCGTAGTTGGCATTGAGGGCATAGTCAGACGACGAGATAATCTCCTGCATATACTTCAGGGCTTGCGGATAGCGCTCCTTGTCGTTCTGATACATCACCATCTCGGCATACATCATGTAGCACATGGCCTGCGAGGCGCGACCGGCATCGGTGCTGGCCCAGCGCATGGGCAGCACGTTGGAGGCGATGACCTCCTCGAGTTCGCGAATGAGCTCGGCATACACGTCGTCGGCCTTGTATTGCGGGGCGGTGTAGGGAGCGTTGAGGTTTTCGAGATAGAAAGGAATGTTGCCGAAGTAGTGCCACAACATATTATAATAGAACACGCGCATGGCACGGGCCTGCATCTCGTAGCTCTTCTTGTTGGATTCGCTGACGCTCTCGTCGGCCCATCCCAGGTAGCGCAGCAGGTCGTTGCAGCGCTTGATGCCCGAATAGTCGACCGTCCAGAGCGAGCTGAGCGTATTGTTCTCGTCGCCCTCATAGTTGAAGAGCTTGTGCCAGTTGGCCATGTCGTTCTTGGTCTCGCCGCCTACCCAGAAGTTGTCGCCCTGGATTTCGGCGTCGATGTTGAGTGCATTGTATTGTCCCAGTCCCCAGTCGGGCCAGTGGATAGGGTCGTAGGCGGCAATGAGTGCCTCCTGCAAGTGCTCGTCGCTCTTGTAGTAATCTTCGAGGAAGTCGCCGTTAGGGTTGGTTACCTCCAGAAAGTCGTCGCCGCAGCTGGTAGTGAGCATGGCTGCTGCTGCAAGCAGACTGATGGCTATATTTCTTGTTTTCATATTGATGCTATATTTTTTAGTTGCAAGTCAATTGTCAATTATCCATTATCAATTGTCAATTATCAATTAGAACGTCAGGTTCACGCCGATGGTATAGGTGCGTGCCTGCGGATAGATACCCTTGTCAATGCCGAGCGAGGTGCCACCTGAAGAGATTTCGGGATCGAATCCCCAGTACTTGGTCCAGGTGATGAGGTTCTCGCCCATGACGAAGAAGCGCAGACGCTCCACACGGAACTGGCGGGTGAGCTGCTGTGGCAGTGTGTAGCCCAGCGAGATGTTCTTCAGTCGCAGATAACTGCCGTCGCAGATGTAGATGTCGCTTACCTGCCAGTTGGTGTTGTCGCCGGCACGCAGGATGGGATATTTGTTGCTGGTGCCCTCGCCGGTCCAGCGTCCCAGCATCCAGGTGGGATAGTTACCGGCAGTCACGTCCGAGCGGTAGGTGGCGTCGAACACGTCGGCATCGGCCACGCCCTGGAAGAACATGTTGAAGTCGAAGCCTTTCCAGTCGGCATTGAAGTTCAGACCGAAGTTCCATGCAGGTGTACCGTTACCAATCTTGGTGCGGTCGTCGCTGGTAATCTGTCCGTCGCCGTTGACGTCGACAAAACGGGTGTCACCAGGCTGTGCCTTGGGCTGGATGAGACCACCGTCGGCATTCACGTAGGCGTTCACCTCGGCCATGTTCTGGAACACGCCGTTGGTCTTAAATCCGAAGTAGTAGGGGAAAGGCATGCCGTTGGAGCCGCGCGAGAGGGCACCGCCCGTGAAGCCTTGCACACTGTCCATATCGATGAATCCCGACTCGTTGCCGAGGTTCTTCAGCGTGTTCTTGGTGTAGGTGGCATTGCCCTTGATGGCAAAGCGTGCGTCGCCGATGTTCCACTTGTAGCCCAGTTCCATTTCGAAACCTTTGTTCTCCATATCACCCACGTTGCCGATGGGCTTGCTCTCACCCACATAGCTGGGGATAGGCATCTCAATGAGCATGCCGTTGGTCTTCTTGATGTAGTAGTCGATGCTGAAGGTCAGCGCGTTGTTGAAGAATCCGAAGTCGAGTCCCAGGTCGGTCTGCTCGCTCTCCTCCCACTTGATGCTGGGGTTGGCGGTGGTCGATGCTTTCGAGCCGATCTGCTTCACGGCCGGATTGCCGAAGAGCACGTTGTTGCCCATGGCGTTGAGCACGGTGTAGCGGAAGTCACCGATGTTGTCGTTACCGTTCTTACCCCAGCTGGCGCGGAACTTCAGGTTCGACAGCCAGTTGCGGGTGCTCTCCATGAAGCGCTCGTTGGTGATGTTCCAACCTACCGACACCGAGGGGAACGTACCATATTTGTTGTTCGTACCGAAGCGGCTGCTGCCGTCGCGGCGGATGGTGGCCTGCAGCATGTACTTCTCGTCGTAGTTGTAGCTGATACGGCCGAAGAGTGAGCTCAGACGGTGCTCCACATTCGGGCCGCCCCAGCCGCTGAACTCTGCATAGGGAGTGCCGTCGAGCACATAGTAGGTGGTTCCGCTCTCAGGATCGATAATCTCCTGCGTCTTGTAGATGACGTTCGAGTTGGTATAGCTCATGTAGGGTTTCTCCAGGTTGATGATGTTCCAACGCTCGGCGCCCACATAGTCGCTCTTGTTCTTCATGGCGCTCTGTCCGAGCACGATGCCGATAGAGTGCTTGCCAAACTGCTTGTCGTAGGTCAGCGTGTTCTCCACCTGCCAGTTGGTGCCTTTGTTCCAGCTGCTGCCGGCAATGGTGTGCTCGCCCTTGGCGTTGCCCGAGTGATAGTATTTCGAGAGGGTGGCATAGTTGTTGCCCCAGAACGACATGTCGACCGAGTAGTTGAAGTGGTATTTCAGGTTGTCCCACAACTGCAAGTCGATGGTGAACTTAGGCACGAACTTGTGCGACCAGTTCTTGGTGGGGTTCAGGTTGAGCAGGGCCAGCGGGTTGTTCATCTCGCCGTACGAGCCAAACGAACCGGGAATGGTGTAGTAGTTGCCGGCGGCATCGCGCTGCAGCTCATAGCCCATGCCATCCTCGTAGGTCTTGTGGTAGCTGTCGGCCAGCGAGCTGTCGGTAATGGTCGGAGCGAGAATGGGCGAGAGATAGAGGGCTGAACCCAGAATAGAGCCGAACTCGGAGTTGGTGCTGACGCCCGTGCTCTTGATGCGCGTGTAGGCCAGGTTCACCGTCACGTCGAGTTTGTTCAGGAAGTTGCGCTCTTTCTGCTCGTCGAACACCGTATAAATATTGTTCGAGCGCATGGACAGGCGCTGATAGTTCGACTGTCCGTAGTTACCGCCCACGATACCTTCCTGGTCGTAGAATCCCAGCGACAGATAGTAGTTGAGCTTCTCTGACGCGCCGCTGATGCTCACCTCGTGGTTCTGCACGGGAGCATTGTCGTTGAACACCAGATCCTGCCAGTCGGTGCCAAAACCGCTGATGGCATTGCCGTTCTGGTCTTTCAGGTTATAGGGGTCGGCATAGATGGGCGCCTGACCACCGTTCACGCGCAGCTCGTTCTGCATGATGGCATAGTCGGTAGCACTGGTCACGTCGCGCTTCTTCCATGCATTCTGCCATCCCATCGAGAAGTTATAGTTGATGCTGGCTTTGCCCAACTTACCTTTCTTGGTGGTTACCAGCACTACGCCATTGGCAGCACGTGCACCGTAGATGGCTCCCGAGGCAGCGTCTTTCAGCACCTCGATAGACTCGATGTCGGAGGGGTTGAGGAAGTCGATGCCGCCCTCGATAGGCATGCCGTCAACAATATAGAGCGGGTCGCTGTTGTTGATGGTACCTGTACCACGCACACGCACACGGGGCGATGCGCCCGGCTGACCAGACGACGATGTGACGTTCACACCGGCAGCAAGTCCCTTCAGTGCGTTGTCCACGCGGACAGGTGTCTTGCCGTTCAGGTCGTCGGCACTCACTTTGGCAATGGCGGCCGTCACCACGCTCTTCTTCTGAACACCGTAGCCGATGACCACCACGTCGTTCAGCATCTTCGAGTCTTCGTGCAGCACAATGCGCATGTTGTGGGCGGCTTTCACCTCCTGGCTCTCGTAGCCGATATACGAAATAACGAGTGTAGCACCTGGAGCCACGCTGATGCGGAAGTTTCCGTCAAGATCGGTAATGGCGCCATTGGAAGCTACACCTTTCTCTATGACAGAGGCGCCTATGACGGGCTCGCCTGTGTCGTCGATGACCACGCCCTCGAATGTTTGTTTCTGGGCGTAGGCTGTTGCTGACAAAAGGAATGTCAACATCAAGATAAGTAACCTTGCTTTTTTCATACTTTGGTTTTTAGTTTTTTTATGTGATTTGGTTTTGTTTTGTACACATTGTTTGGCTTTCCAACAAGTCTGGTGCAAAGATAGGAGAAAAAGAGACGCAAAGTGGACTCAAATATTGAAAAAGTGGATTTTTTGAAATGTCAGTTTTTTATAAGTAGTTGATATGTAAAATGTTAAGCGAAAACTGAAAACCTAAAAGAGTGGACTCGATATAAAGGTGTAAAATGTACATTTAACCAGTTTTGAAGGGTGAGAGGGGAGGGGTGAGAGGTGAGAAGGGAGAAGATACTATTAGAGACGCCACAGGGTGACGTCTCTAACAGGGGTACTTGAGGATGGGAGTAAACTTTTCAGCCACTACTCTGCGTTATTGGAGGAGTGGGAGGGCGTTGATCAATGACCAAACGGACGGATGGTGACACCGGCCAGGAAGGCGGCTGTCTTCATATACGGATTGGTGTTGAGCTCAACAAACAAGGGAATCTCAACCTTCTTGCACTGGAACACCTTCTCGGCACGCAAGGCGGCGGTGACACATGCCAGACCGTCGGCATAGAAGAAGTTGCGTTCCCAGCCTTCCTCCACGCCTTTATCGTCGTAGAGCGTAGTATATGCGCCTGCGCTCTCCATGGGTGTCATGCCTGCTGTGGCAGTCCAGTCGAGTCCGCCCAGACGGAAAGGAACGGCCAGCTCGATGTAGGTGCTGTAGGCCCGCTTGCCATTTGTCTTGAAGTCGTTGCCCCAGAACATGCAGTAGGCTTGCAGGTCGAAGTACTGGCACGAATAGCCAATGTTGCCCTCAAACTGATGGGAGGTCTCCTTCTCTTTATAAAGGAAATACTGGCCGAGGTTGCGGTCTTCCTTATTCCACAAGTCTGACACGCCAATATTCAATCCAAACGGGAACTGATATCCCAGATTGATGTCGAGCTCCTCTTCTTCTTTGTTGTCAAATCCCTTGCTGCCCTCTACGTTGATGTAGGCGCCTTTCCACGAGAGAGTGGCACTGGGCTGGATGGTGACGCCTCCCTTCTGCTGTCCACGCCAGATGTATTTGCTCAGCATGGTTACTTCGAAATCGGCCTTCACACGGTCTTGCGCCATAGCACAAAGAGGTACGAACACCATGATGAAGGCTGCTAAAAACATTTTTTTTGTCATTTCTTTATGGGGTTAATGTGTGATAAATCCTTGATGGCTTGTCTCAGCCGCTTCAGGGTTTCTTGTCGCTAAATTCTTCTATGACTCGGCAAAGATACAACAATTTCAGGGAAAAAGCGAAACATCCTCCTCTTTTCTTCCTACCAGGGCTTAAACTCAATCTCCAGTTGGCGCCACAGGGGCTGTTCCGACCGTCCGCCATTGGCAGGATTCGATACCGACAGGCCCATCAGGCGGATGGGATGAGCGCTGTGGATGTCTACTTCTTTCAGCAGCAGCTTGGCCAGTGGCAGAATGTCTTCTTTGGTGACGAGAGCCTTGTCGTGCGTATAGCTGCGGGTGATTTGCTGAAAGTCGGCAAACTTGATTTTCAGCGTCAGCGTCTTGCCCTCAAATCCGTCTTTCTCCAGCCGCCGCACCAGCTCTATCACGGTGTGGTAGAGTTCTATCGTGAGGGCCGCAGGCTCGTAGATGTCTTTCAGGAACGTCTGCTCGCAGCCCACCGACTTCCGCTCGTGATAGGGCTCTACGGGGCGGTGGTCAATGCCGCGGGCGAAGTTGTAGAGCACCGGTCCCATCTTGCCAAACACCTCTTGCAGGTGCTTGAGCGACACCTGCCGCAGGTCGGCCCCGTTGAAGATGCCCATGTAGTGCATCTGCTGGGCCGTCTTCGGTCCTACGCCCCAGAAGTTCTCTATCTTCAGCTTGTCAATAAAGTCGATGGCCACGTCGGGGTGGATGGTGCAGATGCCGTCGGGTTTGCGATAGTCGGATGCGATCTTGGCCAGGAACTTATTATAGGAGATACCTGCCGAGGCTGTCAGATGCAGTTGCTCGCGAATGCTCTGTTTGATTTCGCGCGCTATGTCCACGGCCAGCGGTATGCCTTTCTTGTTATGAGTCACGTCGAGAAAAGCCTCGTCGAGCGACAACGGCTCAATGAGGTCGGTGTACTGGCTGAAAATCTCGTGCACCTGTGCCGACACCTCTTTATATACCGAGTAGTGGCCGGGCACCACTATCAGATGCGGACACTTGCGCTTGGCCGTCACCATGGGCATGGCCGAGTGGACACCATACTTGCGGGCCTCGTAGCTGGCCGTCGACACCACGCCCCTCGGACCGTCGTAGCCCACGGCGATGGCTTTGCCGCGCAGCTCGGGATGGTCGCGTTGCTCCACGCTGGCAAAAAAGGCATCCATGTCCACATGTATGATTTTCCGCTGTTCCATTTTGCGAAAGTACAAAAAATTATTATCTTTGCAAAAACTTTAACCCATAAATAATGAAAGTACGTATGTTTTTCGCCCTCTTGCTGCTCATGACTGCAGGAATGGCAAAGGCACAGTTCGCCCAACTGGACCTCGACGCGAAGTATGCCACCGATTTAGTGAAGCCGGGCACACAGGCTCCCGACTTCAAGTTAAAGAACGCACAAGGAAAGACCGTGAAGCTGAGCAAACTCATCAAGGGCAAATATGCCGTCATCGACTTCTGGGCCTCATGGTGTGGCGACTGCCGCAAAGACATGCCCAACGTGCAGCGCCTCTACCGTAAGTTTGCGCCACTGGGCGTGCAGTTCATCGGCGTGTCGTTCGACGACAATGCCGACAACTGGAAGAAGGCCATTGAGCAATATGGCATGGCCTATCCGCAGGTGAGCGAGCTGAAGAAGATGCGCGACTCGGAAGTGGCGCGACAGTATGGCGTGAAATGGATTCCCTCGATGGTGCTCATCGACAAAGAGGGGAAGGTGGTGCTGAGCACGGTGCTCTCCGACAAGATGGAGAAGACGCTCACCGAGCGGCTCAGCGTGAAGAAAGAGATAGCAGGCACCACCGAGCGTCTCACCATCGACGGCAGCAAAGGCCGTCTGGCTGCCATCTTGCAGAAGCCCCAGCTGGCACAAGGAGAGAAATGCCCGATGGCGATTCTCTGCCACGGATTTGGCGGCAGCAAGGATGGCCCGATGTATGAGATGCTGGCCGACTCGCTGCAGGCTCATGGCATTGCCAGCATCCGTTTCGACTTCAACGGTCACGGACAGAGCGAGGGTGAGTTTGTCGACATGACGGTTCCCAACGAGATAGAGGATGCCAAACAGGTGTATCAGTATGTCAGCGACTTGCGCTACGTCAGCAGTGTGGCCATCGTGGGCCATTCGCAAGGTGGCGTGGTGGCCAGCATGACGGCGGGCCAGCTGGGCACCGAGGCTTTCAAAGCTGTAGTTCTGTTGGCGCCTGCAGCCGTATTGCGCGACGATGCCATCCGCGGCAGCACCTTCGGAGCCAGCTACGACGCACTGAGTCCGCTCGACCCGCCTGAGTATGTGGAGCTGTGGGGCGGCAAGAAGCTCGGACGCAACTACATCCTCTCGGCTTTCTCGCTGCCTATCTACGAGACGGCCATCAAATACCAAGGACCGGCACTCATCATCCACGGCACGGGCGACCGCATTGTGCCCTATACCTATGGCGAGCGCTATCATCACATCTGGCCCAAGAGCGAACTGGTGATTCTCGACCGCTTCGACCACGGTTTTACGCAAAACCTCTACCACACCATGGAGCAGGTTTCCGACTACCTCATCAAGACCCTGAAATAAAAATCAGAGTAATCAGAATCCTCCGAGGATTCTGATTACTCTGATTTTTCTGAATACTCTGATTTTTCTGAATACTCTGATTATTCTGATTATTCTGATTATTCTGAATACTCTGATTATTCCGATTACTCTGATTATTCAGAATCCTCCGAGCCCCGCTCGCTACTCTGGAACGTAGATAATCTCTCCGTTTTCCAGTTCGTAGGCGATGCCCACCTTACGACCGCGCTTGCCAGTAGACTGTTGCTCGTCGCTGGCTTTGTAGCGTTTGATTTCCTTTCCCTGGCGAGTGATAATCTCCATGTTATCCTTGCCAGGGTTTTTTATCATGGTGAAGTCTTCCTTCCCGAAGATCTCCTGCATGTTAAATCGCGTGACAAGCGCCACCATCAGCGCCACGGCAAACACCATGGCCACATCAAACAGGTTGGCGACGGTCTGCATGGGATCGTCGTCACCACTATCGAGCAGTCTATTCCTTCTCATGGCAGAGCATTGTTTTCACATATTCCAGGTTGTTCAGCTCGCGGGCATACCAGCGCTGGCGCACTTGCAGGGTAGCTACGCCCACGGCGGCTATCAGCATGCCCACCACGGTGGTGGCAAAGGCCACCTGCATGTTGTAGGCCATCGACGAGATGTCGCCGGCAGCCAGTCCTACGAGTGCCGGGCCCATGGGGATGAGTGTTCCCATCAGTCCAAGCATAGGGCCTAACTTCATCAGGATGCGCGAGCCGGAGAGCTCTTTGGCCGCATCCACCTCATAGTTGCTGACCAGCCGCTCACAGTAGGCTGCATTGTCGTGATGGGCCAGCATGTCTTTCAGCCGGTCCACATAAATGCTGCCTGGCTGTTCGGCCAGTGCGCCAATGCCTTTGACAATGTCGTCGCGACAGGCCGAATTGATGAACTTTGTGGCCTGCAGAATAGTCTTCCGGCGGTAGTACTCGCCGAAGAAACCTGCTGCCAGCACGATGGCGCGCACAAAGAACAGCAGCAGCAAAATAACCACTGGCACCAACAGTCCGTTGGAAATCCAGAAGAGGATGTTTGATATCGTTTGCATATTCTATGGATAATAATTTCACACAATCGAATGATTCCACATCATCGAATATTTTTACATCATCGAATGATTCCACATCATCGTATTTACCCTCCCGTGATGATGATGCACAAGAGCAGCGCCAGCAGATTGACGATGAAGAGCATCTCCTTGCGCTGGGCATCGCTTCCCGTCAGCCAGCGCAACAGTCTGCTGCCTCCCATGATGAGCAGCATCACGCCCAGGGCCGACAGCCATGCCAGCAACGTGAAGTCGCTGCCGGGCAGTAGCCACAGCATCTGTGCCTGCACAAAACTGATGGCGGCGGCAAACAGCAATCCCGGGTAGAAGGACAAGAGGTGAGAGGTGAGAGGTGAGGGGTGAGAGGTGAGAGGTGAGCGAAAGCACCACGCCATCATCACCATTGCCTCGAGGGTGATGCACACGCCGATGTTCAGTCGGGTGGGGCGTGCGGTCAGCAGTTGCGTGAACATATCATGGGACACTTCCGTCATCCATCCCATCGACAGCCACGCAAAAAGGCCATAGGCCACGGCCACCACGCATTGTGTCCGAGTGCTCATCATACTGACTTTCAGCAAGCAGCTGACCGTCACGATGCAGGCTAATATGAGTATAACAGTTGTCATCCCTCTTCTCCTTCATCCTTTCATCCCTCTTCTCCCTCTCCTCAGCCATACAGCCAAGAGCAGCATCGCCACTACCACGGCAGCAGCCACCATCAGACCGTCTTTCACCGCTTGCTGGCGGCTCTTTGCCGACTGGTCTTTCGTCTCTTTCAGCACCATGTCTTTCTGTCCCGATGCCGTTTCCTTCACCTGGGTCATGTCGCGTTGATAGTCGTTCTTTCGCTTGCCGTCCAGCTGTTGTGCGACGTAGTCCTGCAGCTTGTCGTTGTTGCACACAAAGTCGGTGCAGGCAGCCCCGCTCTCGCGAGTGATGTCGGCATGCAGTTGGGCGGTGGTCTTCAGTTGCTCGCTGTTGGGTTTCCAGTATCCCTTGCGCGCACTCTCCATCATCACGGCCGTCATGGCTTGCAGGGCGGCAGGGTTCACCCGCTGGAAATACTGTCGGATGCCCAGTTGCTGCTCGTCGGCCACATAGAGTCGGTAGAGGTCGTTGTAGAGCTCTTTGTCGACGGCCGACGGGCGTGTGGCATTCCATCCGAAGATGTTGCGGAACATCTCGCCAAACTGTTGTGCGGTGCCCTCGTCGCCCTTCATGTGCTCCTTGATATAGGTGGGGTTGAGCAGGGTTGTCCTTGCCTCTACGGCCACGGCCTCGCGCGTGTCCTGCATCCGGCGGTTGCTGCGGTTGCGGTAGTCGGCCATATAAGCCTCGGGCTCTTTGCCGGTGAGCGTCTTCACCGTCAGCGACAGGCCGCCCGTGAACTCATACACATGGTCGAGCGACAGCGGTCCCCACGTGTTGCTCTGCCTTGGCTGTATCACCACGTCGGTCTGGTTGAGTGCGGCGGCAAAGAGGTCTTTCTCAAAACCGCCCCAGTTCTCGTCGTCGCCATAAATGGCGCCCATATTGTTCAGGTAGCCCTCGGCCAGTTCCGAGGCTTTGTCCCATGTGCCGCTTCGTTCAATATAGTTCATCATGCCCGTGCTGTAGCCATTGTTCACTGGTCCGAACACACGCATGGTGGCCAGCTCGCGGGCCCGTTTGGGTGTCATGCCCTTGCCCACGAGTTGCTTCTCCTGGTCGAGTGTTCCCTCGTGCACGTAGTTGTCGTTCTCGTCGTCGGCGGCAGAGGCCAGCTTCACTGCGTCGGTAATCAGGCGCAGGCGCGATCCGGCAATGTCGCGCAGCTGTCCGCTCACTTGCACCAGTACGTTCACACGCGGACGGCCCAGCTGCTCGCGCGGCACCAGCCGCAAGTCGCTGATGCGTCCCTCGGCGTCGCGCGTGGGCTCTACGCCCAGCATCCACAGGGCCTGGGCGATGGTGGCTCCTTGTGTGTTGATAAACTCGCCGGCCCAGAACGTATAGCTCACCTTGCGCGGCCATTGTCCGTGCTGTGCTTTATAGCGCTGCAGCGTGTTCTCGGCCAGCCGTTTGCCGTCTTCCCATGCCTGTGGGTCGGGAGTGTTCTCGGGGTTGATGCTGTACATGTTGCGTCCCGTGGGCAGCACGTTCGGATTCAGTACGGGGTCGCCGCCAGGTGCCGGCTCTACAGTTCCGCCGTTCAGCGCACGCACCATATTGTCTATCTCGGCATGCGTAGAGGCGATGAGCAGCTGATATACCTCGCGTGGCGAATGTGCGCGGTCTGCCGTCGCGGCTTTCCCCTTTCCGTCGGCTTGCTTTGCCGTGGGCCTCGCCGCTCCGGCTATCTCGGCCAGAATCTGCTGGCGTGCCCTGGGCAGGTAGTGATGGGCCACGTAGGCATAGTTCTGCAACTGCTGGGTGGTGATGCGTCCCTGGTCGCGGTCGCGCCGTGCCATCTCGTAGGCTGTCGGATCAGCACACACGGCCATCACCGTGTTGCGCAGGTCTTGCTCGCTGTAGGGTTGTCCCATGGTGTAGTAGGCTCCCTGCATCTTCTCGTTCGAGAGCTCTTCCAAGTGGGCATCCAGGCGTTCCAGCTCGCTCTCTGTATAGGGCGTGTTGAGATTGCCGTCGAGGTTCAGTTCCCGGTGGAGTCCTTCCTGTGTGACGCGCCGCTTGATGCTCATCACCAACGACCGGTTGCTGCAGCCACCCTCCACGGCGCGATGGATGTCGGCCAGCAGGGCGGCATATTTCTGGCGCAGTCCGCTCTCGGCGTAAGGAGCAGTGAGATAGGTCAGCAGCGTGGCATGGCTGCGGCGCTTGGCAATGATGCTCTCGCCCACATTGCCCGTGGTGTAGAAGTAGAAGTGCGGCAGGTTGCCCACCAGCATGGCACTCCAGTCGTCGCGTCTCATGCCGGCGTCGCGTCCGGGCAGATACTCCATGTTGCCGTGTGTGCCGAAGTGGATGAGCGCGTCGGCCTTGAACCCTCTCAGCATATATAAATAAGGTGCCAGATAGCTGTGGGGCGGCGGTACGTCCACCCCGTGCACCAGCTTGAAGTCGTCGTCGCCCAGGGCGGGGCGCGGCTGTGGGAACAGCAGCACATTGCCATAGCGTATGCAGGCCACGGCCATGCTGTCGCCCCGCGTCAGCAGACTGCCTGGTGCCTCGCCGTAGTGGCGCTTCACCTCCTCGTATTTCTTCTTCGGCACCACCTCGGTGGCCCATGTCTCATATTGTTTCTTGGTGAGCCACAGCGGATGGCCCTTGCGCATGTACGCCTCTTGTGCCCCCCGTGCATACGAGCCCAGCACAATGCCCTCGGTCTTTACCTCACGGGCAAAAGCCTCGAGCGTCGCTGGCAGCCCGTTCACGTTGTAGCCTTCGGCACGCAGTCGTTTCAGGAAGTGGTACATAGATGGTATCACCTCCATGCCGCTGGCCAGCAGGGCATCCTTTCCCGGGCGCTTGAAGTAGCCGATGGCGATGCGTTTCTCCTGGTTCCGCTTGGTGCGAAGGGCCATGTACCGCTTCACGTGGTCCACTAGTGCCCGGCAGCGCTCCACCTCGGCAGTGCGGCGGTAATATCCCTTGGCGTCTTTGTTCTGTGTGCCGATGCAGTAGGGCGACATGCCGCCGTCAATCTCAGGAATCACGATGCGCGCGTTCTTCGATCCCGAGGGCATGGCCTTGTGCTCGTCCATCCACTCGTCGTGCGACATCGACAAGGGGAATGGCGCAAACAGCGGAATCTGGTGTTCGTAGAGCCAGTTCACCAGCGTGTCGTTGCCCAGCCGTCCCATGGCCATATAGACCACGGCGTCGGGTTTCAGTTCCATCATCATGTGCTCGCGCCTTTTGCCGATGGCAGTCAGCGGATACACATTAAAGCCCTCTTGCGTGAACAGCGAGATGAGCGTGTCCACATGCTCGCGGTTGCCCTCCATGGGGAAGGTCACGCCCGAGATGAGCGCCAGCCGCGGTGCCCCCTCGTTGTAGAGGTGGTGAGTGCGCAGATAGTTTGTCAGTTCGTCGGCATGCTTGAAGTAATGGCCGTAGGCCCGGTGATAGAACATGTTTTTCATCAGGTCCATCGGCTCGCCGTATTCCTGGTCGCCCCAGCGTAGGGGAGTGGCAATATGCCGCAGGAATCGCAGCCCGTTGCGGAAGTTCTGGCGGTTCTCGTTGTCGAAGTAAGCCTGTAGCTTTGCCACCTGTTCTTTAGAGAGGTTCTCGTTGATGGTGAAGCTGCTGCTCTTCAGGGTTTTCGTGAATACAGGTGTTCCCTTGGCGGCCACCCGTTTCAGTTCCTGCAGTTGTTCCTCGCTCAGAAACAGGCGTCGTCCGTAGAGCACAATGGCATCGTAGTCGCCCATGTCGCCCACCTCTTCGGTGTCGAGGCAGTCTACGTGGATGTGCCGGCTGTCGTTGTTCAATACGAAGTCGGCTTGTTGTGCCTTCAGCGCATTCACTATCAGTATGCGTGTAGGGCGCAAAAACAAATGCCACAAAACAAAGAGTAGTGCTAACCCCAGCACTATGCCCGTGATGCCTATGATGCTTTTCTTGCGTGTCATGTTTAGATGAACCTTTTCAGAATTGACCTCTATGTAAAGATGTTGTTCTTAGCCGCTGCAAAGGTACTCCTTTTTTCCGATATACTTCATTCCGACCCTAGTTTTTTCTTTGCAAGCTATCATTTCCCCCTCCTTTCATCCCTCCTTTCATCCCTCTCATCCCTCCGCTCTCTCTTCTCCTTCTTCCCCTCCCTTGCATCCCTCTTCTCCCTCTTCTCCCTCCAAAAAAAAGCGGCGCCCTTCGCAAAGGACGCCTCATTTTCTTTTATGGTCTTTTCTTTAGTATGTCACACGAGCCTCCATCTCTTTGGCCTGGTCGATCATCTTCTGCACTTCCTTCTCCGATGGAACGCGGTTGCAGAGGTTCTTCTCCTCGTTCACCTCGTTGAGCTTAGCCACCAGGTTAGCAGCCACACGATGCTTCAACTCCTTCACGGTGTCTACGCCGGCAGCCTCGAGCAGTTCAGAGAACTGAGGTCCTACGCCTTTGATGCGGAACAGGTCGGCATGGTTGGTCCATCTCAGAATCAGCTTGCCGCTAATCTCTGTAGCCTCTTCCAGTTCTTTACGTCCTTTGGGGGTAGCACAACGGTCGAGAAGATCGTCAACGGTTATGATGCCTGCTGCCTGCAGTTTCTCAGCGTAAACATCGCCTACGCCTTCAATGTCGATAATTTTGTATGCCATAATAGTTGTTGTTTTGGTTAAACTTCATAGATTATGGGCACAAATATAGCACATTTTCTTGAAAAGTCAAAAAAATGTTCAAAATATTTTGCTAATCTTTGCAAATTGAACCTCAAAATCCGAAGCGCCCTGTCGGCACATTGTCAATCGTCCCAGATGTCGCTGTCGCCCACGCTGCCGTCGCGGTATCCGTCGCCGTCTTTGTCGCGGGCCCCACGGTCCCAGATGTGCGAGTCGTGCGTGTCGTTATAGGGGATGTGCTTGCGCCATGCGTCAGGCTCGTAGCCGCCGCCAAACAGTCCGCCCTTCTTCTTCTCCTTTGGTTTCTCATCGAATAGTCCCATATTGCTTTCCTTTCTTTTTAATTCATAATTCATAATGCATAATGCATAATAACTCAAGCTGCAGAACGGCCTGAAAGGCCAGCGAGCCCATAGCCCAGGGCAACACCCTGGGTAAACCAGGCGCCCCTCTCTCGCCCTGTAAGGGCAAAAGCCCAGCAGCAGGAGAGCGCTTTTGCCTTTACAAGGCGTTTTTCTTTCCGCCCAATACCCAGGGTGTTACCCTGGGCTAGGTGCTCGTTGCCCCTTCGGGGCGCTACTACACTGGGATTCCGTTACTTCCGAAACTCCAATTATTCTATTGTTTCACTTTGTTGCAAAGATAAGAATTTTTCTCCAACCCACGGCCAATTATCGTTACTTTCTTCTATCGGACACCATATTTGCGGCGTCGGAACGACATATTTGCGAAGTTAGTTTGTGATTTACTGAAAAAAGACTATCTTTGCACATATATGATGACAAGACTATGAAGGTAAAAAACTATATCGTATTGTTCTTCTGGCTTTTTATGGTGCAGGCACAGGCACAGCACTGGCAGTATGTGGATCCGCGCATCGGAAGCGTGGGGGTGGGGCGCACCTTCCCCGGGCCATGCATGCCCTATGGCATGGTGAAGCCGGGCCCCGACTGTACGGTGAAGCCCAATGCCGGGTGGGCTCCGATGCCCGAGGTGGTGACGGGATTCTCGCAGACGCATGTCAGCGGCACCGGCGGCGGACAGAAATACGGCAACATCCTCATACAGCCGCTTGCCGGCAACACTCCGGCACGGAATGACGCGGAGTGTGCCCAGCGCCGCGTCAGCGAGGACATCGCTCTGGGCTATTACACCACCACATTCGAGAATGGCATCCGTACGGAGATCACCACCGCGGAGCGCTGTGCTTACTACAGGATTCACTACCCGTCGGCAGGAGCCCTGCTCATCGATGCCACCCATTATCTGGGTAAGAATCCCGTGCCCGACCTGCGCGAACAGCAACAGTTCGTGGGGGCAGAGACCGAGGTGGTGAGCTCGCACGAGGTGACGGGCTATTCCAGGGTGAGGGGCGGATGGAACAACGGCGACGCCTATACCGTCTATTTCTGTCTGCAGACCGACAAGCCCTTCCGCACCACGGCGCATGAGCATATCGTTTCCTTTGCCGACTCTGTGGTGAACATCAAAGTGGGAATATCGTATGTCAGCATCCAGCAGGCCCGCAGGAATATCCCCGCGTGCGATTTCGACACGCAGCTAACCCAGCTGAGAGAAAGCTGGGAACAGCTCCTCGGCCGCATCGACATCCAAGGCACCGACCGGCAGAAACGGATGTTCTACACCGCCCTCTACCACACCATGCTGATGCCCGTCGACAAAACGGGCGAGAATCCCAAATGGACCGAAAAGCCCTACTACGACGACTACTATGCCATCTGGGACACCTACCGCACCAGTACGCCGCTCATCACGCTCATCGACGAGCAGCGCGAGGTGGCCATCGTCAATGCGCTGCTGAACATCTACAAGCGCGAGGGGTATATGCCCGATGCCCGCAGCGGCGACTGCAACGGCCGTACGCAGGGAGGTTCCAATGCCGATGTGGTGATTGCCGACGCGTTTGCCAAGGGCTTGCAGGGCATCGACTACGAGCTGGCCCTGGAGGCCATGCTGAAAGATGGCGAGGTGGACCCCGGTGCCGACCACGAGAAGCATGGCCGGGGCGGACTGAACGAGTATCTCGCCCTGGGCTACATCCCCTACGGCATCGACCGCGCGGGCAACCGTACCATGGAATATGCCTACGACGACTACTGCATAGCCCAGGTGGCACGCGGACTGGGACGGATGGATGTCTACGAGCGCTACCGCCGGCGGGCGGATAACTGGAAGAACCTCTGGCGCGGCGATTACGAGTGGGGAGGCATGCGCGGATTCATCATGCCACGGTCGGCCACGGGCGAATGGATGGACAGCGTGCCCTGGGGAAAGTCTCAGGTGTTTCATCCGCTCATTCCCTATACCCCCATTACGAAGGTGGCGCCGTGGTATCTGCCGTGGTGGTCAACCTTCTTCTACGAGGCCCTGTCGGCAGAGTATTCGCTCAGTGTGCCCCACGACGTGCCTGCGCTGATAGAGCGGTGCGGCGGTGCTGAGGCATTCCGCCAGCGCCTCGACACCTTCTTCGACGAGGGACACTACAACGTGCAGAACGAGCCCTCGTTTCTCACGCCCTGTCTGTATCACTGGATCGGGCGGCCCGACCTGAGCGTGAGGCGGGTGCATGGCATCGTGGAAAACCGTTATAGCGACGCACCCGACGGACTGCCTGGCAACGACGACAGCGGGGCCATGTCGTCGTGGCTGGCATTCCACATGATGGGCTTCTATCCCAATGCCGGACAGTCCTACTATCTGCTGTTGGCACCGATGCTGCCCGAATACCGCATGCGCCTGTGCAACGGACGGCAGCTGCACGTGGTGAGGCGGGGCAAGGGCGAGCGCGTGAGGCGCATCCTGCTGAACGGGGCCGAGATTGCCGACGCCCGTCTGGAGCACCGCCAGCTGATGGAAGGCGGCGAGCTGGTTTTCGAGATGATGAAGGAGCGGCGCCAGCCCGTGCGCCTCGCGCGGCCCAAGACAATCGCTTGCGGCGAGACAAAGACGGTGGAACCCTTTGCCCGTTACGACTACCACTTCACGTTGAACCGGCAGTTCCGCACCTGGCCCGTGCACATGGGGTGGGAGGGCGACACGCTCAGGCTCACTTGCAAAGAGGCACACTACCACCTACCGCGCAAGACCGTCGAGGAGGCCGACCGCTTCTGCTGGCTCATTCCGGCCGACGGGACTGTCTATCATCAGGTGGAAGGCACCTTCGGGTTCATCTCTCTGCGCGCCATGCGCGAGTTGCGGCAGCGCGGGTGGTTTGTCTACGACACCATCACCTGGCGGAAGACCGGCGAGACGGACGATGCCATTCATGTGGTGGCCGACATCGACCGCACCGACATGTGGATCTCGAAGAAAGAGCCCCTTCCCGTTGTGTTGCAGATGAACCGCAACCCGTTGGGAATAGACTGGAAGGCTTATCTAATTGATAATTGAAAATTATTTTCAACGGGAACGATAACGTTAACGATAACCTCATTCAATTGATAATTGATAATTGACAACGTTCGACAATTGATAATTGAAAATTGATAATTGGAGCCCCCACCAGCTCCCCCGCTTACAACTTTTCCATGCTTCTGATTACGACGCTTCAGCGTCAGAATAATTATTAATTGAAGTTTCGGGAGTCACAAAGAAACGGCCTGTAGGGCCAGAGAGCCCATAGCCCAGGGCAACACCCCATTTAATGCATAATTCATAATTCATAATGCATAATTCATAATGCATCATGCATCATCACTCAAGCTGCAGAACGGCCTGAAAGGCCA
>DEJV01000032.1:0-51009 GCA_002353525.1 Prevotella sp. UBA2739 | reverse complement strand
CCCAGGGTGTTACCCTGGGCTAGATGCTCGTTGCCCCTTCGGGGCGCCACAGCCCCTGCGATTCTGTTACTTCCGAAACTCCAATTATTTTAATGTTTCTAACTCAAGCTGCAGAACGGCCTGAAAGGCCAGAGAGCCCATAGCCCAGGGCAACACCCTGGGCAAAAGCCCAGCAGCAGGAGAGCGCTTTTGCCCTTACAGGGCGTTTTTCTTTCCGCCCAATACCCAGGGTGTTACCCTGGGCTAGATGCTCGTTGCCCCTTCGGGGCGCTACTGCCCTGAGATTCTGTTACTCCCGAAACTTAAATTATTAAAATTAGTGATTAAAATTTGTGCGCATTAAGATAATTTGTTTCCTAAAAAAACACAGCGACGACGTCGCTTTAAAATGTTGTCAAAGTTGTGTAAGTTGTCGTTATTAAAAAAGAAACAAATTATCCTAATGTGAATCATTTCATCCACAAATTTTTATAATAATTTTAAATCATCCACAAATTTATCGAAAAAACACGGGAATTGTTGTTTTTTGCTTTTTTATGACTACCTTTGCACGCTGAAATGAGGCGGTTCTGGCAAATGATACAGATGCTGGCGGCTGTTTGTGCCGTATGCCTGGCGGTTGTGCTCAACTGGCAGGGCAGGGACGATGCGGCCGTGCCTGGTCATCCCTTGCATCAGGCATCCACCGTTGTCACCACGCAGCACCACCATCATCAGGAGGCTACGCTGACCGATGCCTCGCAGCTCTACCGCATCTGCAGCTCGCGTCCGCAGCGCATCCTCTCGTCGCAAGGCTCAAAAACCGAACGCATCCTCTCGTCGCATGGTCCTGTGGCCCTGCGGCAGCATATTGTTAAACCCTTACGCTCTTTCTACGACAGCAGATGCCGCCTGGAGTCGGCGCCCTTCTGCCTGTCGGCCCCGTGCGACTATTATGTCATCGCACTGAGGCGCATTCTTCGTTGACGTAGTTGTTCCTGCTGAAAGGGGGAAATCCACCCATTTTCATTATTTCATTTTAAAAAACATTTCAACAACTATGTCAAGTTTCAAAAGCTTGGAGATGGCTGGTGCCGTCTCCGCCTATCAACATGTAACCATTAAGAAATCATTGTTTTCAACCAAGGTCATCTACACCCCCACAGAGAGCCAGGTAAAGCCCATCGTCCTGGAATACACTCCTACGGAGGGCGAGCGCGTAGAGCGTCTGCTCAACATGCCGCTCGACCAGATGGTGGCCGACATCGCCGAGAACGGCAAGCCCGTAGACTGTCCCAACGGCCATTCCCGTCTGGAGCTCTGTCTGAGCGACGACCGTCAGTTCTGTGCCCTGCAGCTGTTCCGCTTTGCCGACTTCAGGTACAATCCTGTCTTCGATGCCCGTTTCTACGAGGGGAAGGATGCAGAGGCCTTCACCAAGTTGCTATAACCAACGTGAGTTCAGTATAAACGTTGTTATATCGAACTCACGTATGATTTAAAACCAACAAGGCAGCAATCCGCGGATTGCTGCCTTGTTTCATGATGGTTAGTGGCTACTTATTCGCCGAGCGCAGCCAGGTTCTGGGCAATCACCTCGTCGGGCAGCTCATAGTTGCGCAGGTCGCCGTTCAGATAAGTGTCGTACGACGGCATGTCGATGAGGCCGTGGCCGCTGAGGTTGAAGAGGATGACCTTCTCCTCGCCCGTCTCTTTGCATTTCTTTGCCTCGCGGATGGTGGCGGCAATGGCGTGGCAGCTCTCGGGAGCAGGGATGATGCCCTCGGTGCGCGAGAAGAGGATACCAGCCTCGAAGGTCTCCAGCTGTGGGATGTCCACGCCGTGCATCAGTCCGTCCTTGATCAGCTGGCTCACAATCATGCCCGCACCGTGGTAGCGCAGTCCGCCGGCATGGATGTTGGCAGGCTTGAAATTATGGCCCAGCGTGTACATTGGCAGCAGCGGTGTGTAGCCGGCCTCGTCGCCGAAGTCGTAGCGGAACTGGCCGCGGGTAAGCTTCGGACAGCTGGCCGGTTCGGCAGCAATAAACTCCGTCTTCTTGCCGTCGAGGATGTTGTGGCGCATGAAGGGGAAGGCAATACCGCCGAAGTTACTGCCGCCGCCGAAGCAGGCAATCACCATGTCGGGATACTCGCCCGCCATCGCCATCTGCTTCTCGGCCTCCAGTCCGATGATGCTCTGGTGCAGGGCCACGTGGTTGAGCACCGAGCCCAGCGTATATTTACAGTTCGGTGTGGTGGTAGCCAGCTCCACAGCCTCCGAGATGGCCGTTCCCAGCGAACCAGGATGAGTAGGGTCGCGGGTGATGATGTCCTTTCCGGCGCGAGTCGACATCGACGGCGACCCCGTCACGGCAGCCCCGAAGGTGCGCATGATGAGCGAGCGGTAGGGCTTCTGCTGCATGGTGATCTTCACCTGATAGACGGCAGCCTCCAGACCGAAAACCTTAGCCGCATAGCTCAGGGCGGCACCCCACTGTCCGGCTCCCGTCTCGGTGGTCACGTTGGTGGTACCTTCCTGTTTGGCATAGTAGCACTGGGGCAGCGCCGAGTTGATTTTATGCGAGCCCAGCGGGTTCACGCTCTCGTTCTTGAAGTAGATATGAGCAGGTGTACCCAGCGCCTCCTCCAGGGCGTAGGCCCGCACCAGTGGTGTAGAGCGGTAGTAGCGGTACTTCTCCTGCACCTCCTCGGGAATGTCAATCCATGCATGTTCAGTGTCCAGTTCCTGTTTGCAGCACTCTGCAGGGAAGATATGAGCCAGGTCTTCCCATCCCAGCGGTTGTTTCGTAGCCGGATGAATGGGCGGCATGGGCTTGTTCACCATGTCAGCCTGGATGTTGTACCACTGCGTAGGCAGTTCGTTTTCCTGCAAGATAAATTTCTTCTGTTTCATAATTGTTGTTATTTTGGTTGGTAATTAATCACTTCACTATTCACTGTTCACTATTCACTCTTCACTGTAAACTGTTCACTCTTCACTATTAACTCTTCACTGTAAACTTGTTCACTGTTCACTAAAAAAGGCCTGTCGTAAGAACGGCAGACCTTTTTGTGGTGATAGTTGTTTTATATACACAAAGCTGGCGACTCACGACTTTTTCAATCTTGAGCAGCGCCACCAATATGTAGAGAAACGTACAGTCATTATTTCATCAATTTTATGGTTTCGGTTGCAAAGTTAAAGCATTCTGCCGAAACAACCAAACATTTTGAAAGAAAAATTAGAAAATGTCACATCCAAAAAATATTGGTACATATTTTCATTTCTTTTTTCTTTTAGGTTCATCAAGATTGGCAACTACCACATCCCATGGCGAATGGTGCCTTGTTTTTCACCACGTGTAATGGTGATGCTGAACATCCTATCTTCATTTTCATGCTCTCCTTTTGGAGCTGGCAAGCCATTGCCCCACGTCTTGTCGAAGATATACTCATTACCTTCTTTATGCCAACTGGTATTTCCTGTTTTTATCAGTTTGTCTATCTCATCGAATAGCTCATGGGGAGGAGTTGCCTTAAATTCAAATACAAACCAATCATTGAAATCGCCGTTGAATCCTCTTTGGCCTTCATGATACTCAATCACTTTGAATTTTGGAATTCTAACTTCCGTTATTCTTTCAATCCTGCCTCTATTTTGGAAATAACTTCTGTCATCTTCAAAACATACAATGGTGAACAGCAACAGATAAAGAGCGAGGAACAATGGTGATAACAGCATTCCAACCATCCTCACATATTTATTGCCAATCTTCCATCTGCCCCCAAGATAAACCATCAAAGGGGAGAGCGTAAACCAACTAATAATCAGTACAATCCATTTCGATATGTTCTTCATCATCGATAAGCAACTTAATCCGTTAATACCGTATGTTGTCTTATTACTTTTTCAACTTGATAATCAGTTTGATTATCTCCATATTTCTCAAATTGTTACCAATAATATTCTTTATTTGATGAAGAATGATGATCGACCAACTCTAAATCCAATTGTCTTATCAGTTTGCTCATAGAAGGATTGCTTATTATTCTATCGAAATAATCCGTTGTTGTTTCTACCGTCATATCCTCATTTTTTTTGTCTACCTGATATTTCTTTTCATATTTTTTGTCTAAATAATCGAGAAACTGTTGCTGATTATGACAATCAAAGGTGTCCCATACATCTCTGTATCCAGAGTCTATTTGTTCGTAACAAAAATCCATCTGCATCTTACGCATCTTTGGTTCTTCATCTTTGTCCCATGTTTTGTCAGCAGTTCCTTCATGAAGAAAAAGAAATTCGGTTGTAACAGTTCTCATCCAGTCTTGCAACTGGAAATAAAGATCAAACCCTCTTACACCCAGATCCTGTATTTCATCTAGCATCTTTTTAATTATCGGACGGTCAAGAATAGAAAGAATCGGCTGATTCTGACTGTCTCTTCCTACAGTACAATATGTTCTAGAAGTGTAGACTCCCTTACAATACTTATAGATGAGTAAATAGAACAGGTCTTTTGCATAACTTAATGAAAGTTTCTCGCCCAAGACTTGTTTTATTCTAAGTAAATCACGCTCATTCAGTCGTGATTTGTCTATGAAAAAACCTTTAACATCTGACATGCGGACGCATAGATAAAAGTAGTTACGGCCCTTGTCAAGCCTTATATAGTTCGTTTGCAAGAAATCGATGGGGAAGTATCTGATGATAAGCCATGTCAACATATCCTCGCTTGGATACATTTCCCATAAATCCTGTATTACCGGTATAAAACAGTTGTCCCAGAAAACAAACAATTTTCTGTATGCCCAATCCCTGTCTGACTTTCCCGATGCCAGAAAAGCAAATAGAATTTGTTTTTGGTATCTCCAATCCAAGGCATTGAAGCGCCATTCTATTTCCCTACGTGAAGCCACAACCTTTCCTCCATCCTTATCAAGATATTGTTTGATAAGAGTTGAGATGGGTGTGTTATGTTTTCTTATTTTGTATTCCATACGAAATATGATTATAAACTACAGTTTTTTGTTTTGGATATCAAATTACTATTATCACATAAATTGATAATCTTTCAGAGGTACAACTCTATCCTTCATCCTTTCATCGATCATAAAACATTGTCGGGAGTCAATCATGGCAAAATTGTCAAACTCTAACTTATCGTAGTCTTTGTTCAATTTTGTATGTCCAAATACCTGGAACACCTTGTTCAGACCGTATGCCTTGGGGGTATTAGGTATGGCATGTTCTTCTATATCTGCCCACAATACGCTACCTGTCTTCTCCCCAAACCATGAACGATAAGTGCCGATTATCGCCAACATGTCTTGTCCCTTTCCGTCATCATCCAACTGATTGATTCTTTCTATAATAGTGGGATTGTCAATAGAAACAAGGTTATCAGGTAGCTGCCAAATAATATCATTGACTTTCTTCAACCAATACAGAGTCAGTCCGGCATGCGTGAACACATATGGCAGGGCGTTGATGGTTTCTATATGCGCTATCTTAAACAGATTCTTATAATCAACAAACGCCTGATGATACTTGTTCCAGTTTTGCTGATCCATGCGTGTGCCGCCGGCTAGTTCCTCAAAGCGTTCCGAGGCATAATGCTGGTCATGATTCCCTTTCAACAGGACAACCTTCTCCATATTCTCCTGCTTCAGCGCAATGATTTCCATCAGGTTCTGATAAATGTCATCAGCCACCCCATCCTCATCCTCATAAGGGTCAAGGTAGTCACCAAGAAACACGACTCTGTCAACATCATCCAAGTACTTCATGACAGGTTCTTTCCAAAAGAGTCGCCCATGCACATCGGGGACAACGAGTATTCTATTAGTCATTGATTTATTGCTTTATTTTTTTTTAAATATAACATGCTTTGAATTCATCAGGGTAGTGTACACGCAGCCAAGTTGTTCTATACCACCAAACAGCCAAGCTATAATAGTGAGACATTGATATTGTTTCTTTATGGTGTTTCATGAAATACATCCAGATATCCTCCGCCTCTTTGATGCTGTGCAAACCAGATCTTTTTACGCCATCCATAAAGCATTTTCTTATTGGCTTTTGGTCAGGATATCTCATATTTCTTCTGATTCTTTCACAATCTTCTAAACTTAAATCTGATAATAGAAAAAGAATCAAATTAATTTGTTCATGATAGAAAACCAACCCTCTTGTCATCTCATAAAAGTTTTCATAAAAAAGAGAGTATCTATAGTCCGCGTCATCTTCTTCTACCAAAAACTTATAGTAGTTTTTCCATTTGTATAATTTATGTGTCCACATCGAATTGATGGCACACAATTCTACAATCCATGACGGTTGGGTATCAGCAAAGTCTTTTGCTATACCGTCTCCACAGTGCCAGATCTTTCCGACGTCTTCATGTCCTGAAGACAAGAACTTATATGTCTCGGAATCGTCGAGAGGTATACTGTCAAAGTCTATTCTCGTTCCATGTTTTATTTCAATTAGCTGTAAGATTTTACTTACAAGATTTAGGTCTTTTGATCCGGTAATATCAATATGGACATATCCCAAATGCTCCAGTTCTTCCTTTGTCAATTTGGGGACTTTTGTACTTTTTCCTGAATCTTTATCCACGATATCGATGGTTTCCGTCACCTCATGATAAGGCCTGTCAAAGAGGCATACGCCACAAGCATGAACACCATATACAGGAACTCTATACGAACGCTTCTCCTTAAGATTTGCCTTGTATCCTACTCCAGACATCAACACACTTTCCTCTCCGTAAGTATCTGAGAGATACTTGATAACCGAACCTCTTTTCTGATCTTCTACCAGTATGTCGATATCGGGAATTCTGGTTGTTCCTTTGATAAAGAAACTCTCAAATTGAAAATCATATATAGGCTCTATTTTGGTAATGTCCAAACAATAATTGACGACAGAACTTGGAGCATTGCCATATCCAGGTGCAACAATGATGTTTTCGGACTTGCAAAACTTCATCAAGTCGTAGAATATGATGAAATAGGGTTCATACCCACGTAGACAGTCCAGTTCATGCTCTATTGCTTCGATTCTTTCATTTAAATAATTGTTTTCTCCTTCTATATATCCCTTTTTCCTGGCACCTTCGTAAACAAGATGTTTGAGATATGATTCTGTACTCTCATATTCTTTTGGAATTGTTATTTTTGGCCAATGTGTTTTCATGTCATTTATCTTTTGTTATATCAATATTTATTTGTATAGAACAACAATCCTAACTTTGTTTCTCTTTTGCAAGAATCACAATCACTTTTTCGGCATCCTCCTCGGTGATTCCAACTTTTGGATTAGTCTGGACGAAATGAGATTGCTGTTCTGGTAGCATGTCGTCAGCATCATCGAGAATGGCATATTGCTCAACATTTTTTCCTTTCTTCGACAACCATTCTTTTATTTCATGCCCTTTACCAGCCATCGAAGCCCAATCTGTAAGATCTACGTTCAGTAACATTTCATCGCTCATCGTGTTTGGAGTGATGCTGACAATCTTTCCTGGCAAGACTCTCTCTTTCCACAAGTCTATCATGGTGGAGAGTCCCCAGAACTTCCATGATGATGAAATCACGATGTCAGCCCCAGTCTCATCAATAATTCTTGCAAGATTAGCAACTGCCTCTGGGTCAAATGGATACCCAAATTATTCATCAGAAGCCAAGCCTTTCTCATAGCAATAATCATGATAGCGTTCCGAATTCAGCACGCCATCAATGTCCAAGAATAATATCTTTTTTCGATTATTTGTTTCCATAAGTTGCCGTTCGAAAAATATGATTTGTAATTTAAGCAGACTTCGCGTAGATTACTTCATTTGAAAAGTCAAGAATCCATTTCCTCTTTAGCATGAAGTGTGTGCTAAGAAGTGCGGATATTGATGGAATTTGCTCATTATTATAAGACACTATGTATTCATAGCCTTGAAGGATTTGGAAATTGTCTTCAGTTTCCACAAGCCTTATTCTGTCAATTCTGTCGCCAACACTTAATAACGAAAGAGAAGCAGAGGTATGAATTGTCTCAGCAGCACCGGATATTCCTTCAACTCTTCCTTTCCCATCGGATTTCTCACAACAGAAAACTCCCTCTTTTCCTTTTTCAGACAACATACTGAGTGCGCATCCTGTGTCTGCAACACAAAAATAATCAGTATCATCTTTGATGAACTTCAAAACAGGGATACCATAAGTTTGCATTCCTAGTTGCATTGGGAACAAAAAGGACATTTCATCAAGCATTATTGGCTCACGAGCTGCTGTTCTGAGACATTTTTTTGCAAAATCAACTGCAAGGTGATGTTTTCTTAGATAGCAAGATCCCAATAAACCAAGAATCCTATTTGGTCCAAAATACTTTTCAAAATCTAACTTCTGAGAAATACAGAACTGCTCACAACTGCTGTTATCATCCAAATCAATCGTAACATTCGATATGATACAATTTTCACCAGCACCATTAATAGCACAAACCATTTGTTTCTTCTCCGTAACCATATCACGGCTAATGTATTTAGCCATATCATAGTTAAGTATATTCTCGACAGAACCAGTATCGATGATGAAATAACCGGAAAGCATCTCATTATCTTTACACATTAGTGCTCCTTCCACAATAGGATAGGGCGTTTCTTCGATATGAATCAAAGGTAAATAGATATTGTCTTTCATCATACTCTAATAATTTGGTTTTCGGTGCAAAGATAATACTTAGGTGCGAAGCCTATATTCGCAGATATGGTGCTATTCTTTTCCAAACAGTTTTTGATACCATTTAATTTTTCTTACCCTATCCAATTCTTTTTCCAGATCACTTTTTTCTCGTTCCTTTGCCATCTTCTCTAATTGTATACGATTTATTATTTCTCGTAATTGTTTTTCTTTTTCTTTTGATGAAAGGATCGTGCTATTCAAAGACTCTTTTTCATCCATGAGTTTTTTAATACTTCTATTCAAGGTAATAATTTCTTCTTCTTTTTCTTTATTCTCTTCTTCTTTCTCCGACAACGATAATAACAATTTATTTATTTCATTATTCTGTTTTTGGGTTGTTCCCATTAGTTCTAGATTCTCATTTTTAAGTACTTCTTTCTCTTCGACAAGAGTTGATATATCTTTCTCAAGGTCTTGGATTTTATCTCGAGTTTTTTCAAAACGTTTAATCCAAATGCAAACGAAACGCCTGAACAGACTAGTTTCAATATCATTCCTATATTTGATTGCTTTAACGAAGTTGTCATAACAACCGTCAGCATCGAATTTTATTATACATTTTCTAGCCTCTTTGTAATAAAAGTCCGCCTTTCCTTTCTGTATATTTTCTAGAATAAGAGTTTCTGGAACCTCGTTTTCTGCAAAAGCTATTACCCGCGGATCTGTTTTTATTGCTTGCCGTGTTATTCTTGACTTTAGTATTAGTCCATTCAAAGATGTACAACGGCTTAGAGCTACATACACTTGACCTGAAGCAAATGAATTTCCAACATCTGCAATAACTTTCTCAAAGGTCATTCCTTGGCTCTTATGCACAG
The DNA here is from genome assembly GCA_002353525.1 of Prevotella sp. UBA2739. Classification (GTDB taxonomy): domain Bacteria; phylum Bacteroidota; class Bacteroidia; order Bacteroidales; family Bacteroidaceae; genus Prevotella. The sequence goes on along the minus strand of DEJV01000032.1, from coordinate 41,471 downwards.
TAATAGCCCATGCAAGTCTTAACGGGTATTGTTTAAAAGAGCCCGTAACTTTTTCCAAAATGGACTTTTCATCATCATTCCAAGAGTATAGAACATTCTCCCATGTCATTGGTTCTACATTTATTGATATCTTCTCGTTTTGTTCATTCAAAATATCAACAATTATACCGTCGCCATCAAACTTTACTACCTTGCCAATCTTTCCATTAAAAAAGCCTTTATCCGTATCGTTCTTTATGAACATAACTTGTGTACCCTTTTTTAACTCTAATATACGATTTGTTGGGTAATTGCTGACTGGAAAATCACCCGTAATCTGAGCTTCAAAGAAGACAGATTCACCAGGTAATGTTTCAAGTTTCTTTTTGTTCTCCGCGTCCGCAACAGCTTTCGTAGTAGTTAGGGTTATATAGTTTTCTGCATTTAAGTATATAGAGGTTGTCACAAATCTTGTATTAAGAAGTTGTATATCAGAGTCATCATGTTTGCCAACTCTAATCCGATTTAATAAATCTATAAACTCTTTTTCTTTTTGTCTATAAACTTTCTTTAACTCAATATAAAGAGGGGTCACAAGACTCATTACTCTTGCAGAAAAGAAAAAAGTACTGTCGTAAAAATCTTTTAATACGGACCACTCACTCTGTGTTACAACGGGAGGTAACTGGAAAGTGTCTCCGATTAAAAGAACTTGGACTCCTCCAAAAGGAATACTATTTTTCTTACGAATTTTTCGGAGAATAACATCGATTACATCTAATAAATCGCTTCTAACCATAGATACTTCATCTATGACCAGTAATTCCATATTCTTAATTATTTGAATTTTGTCCTTATTATAACGAAAAGTCTTGAAAAAATCATTATTCAACCTTTTATCTTCTGGAACAAATAAAGATATAGGAATATGGAAGAAGGAATGTATGGTTTGGCCTTTAGTATTGACTGCAGCGACACCTGTAGGAGCCAGCACCACCATTTTTTTACTTGTCACTTTACGGAGGTATTTGAGGAAAGTAGTTTTACCTGTTCCTGCCTTACCTGTCAAATATATGAGATGGTTTGTGTACTGTACACTATCTAATGCGTATTTGAATTCTTTATTTTCAGGATCAAGTGAAATACCATCAATTATGAAATCCTCCATTATTTTTATTGTTTCAATTTAGAAGTGACTATAAAAGGTAATAAATGTATCAAAAAGAATTGCTATCTAACTAATTCAAATAACCGGTTTTCTCGTGTTCCACAAAAATGTTTCTCATATTGCTTGTTGCTTCTGTTTCTTGCAATTTTTATCCATCTTATATAGTTACTCATATCTTGCCGGTTGTCTCCTACAAGCCTAGGTAAAACGATGTCAAATGATGCATTTTTTGATGCTTGACCATTATCTTTAAACACCTCAAAACCATCATCTGCACTAAAGAGAACATTGTTTGTAATTATCATTCTCCTATGAAACTCCTCAGCGCTTCCAATAGCGTATAATGTCAATATGAAATTTAACCCCTTTCTAATAGCTTTAATGATATCTGATATTTCTTTGTGGTATTCCTCTACATTCAAAGCATCACTGTTTTTATTTCCCAACATACTAAATATTGATAATTGAAATACAACTTTCAGCCTTTTGGTAGGAAGGATTGCATCCAGTAGATAAAACAGGTTTCTTCCAATATTCTTTTTATCAGACAATATGTATGGGTCTATCAAAATCATTGAATTGCATGGATAACAGATTTTCTGCTTAAATTGAAGATACCTATCCTCGTAACATATTGTATTCTTCTTTAGCAAAAAGCCATCTCCCTTGAAAAGGTATTCCTTTCGAGGCAAGTCTGTATTATTAACGACTACTATTCCATAAGTAGTAGCCAAAGTATTACATTCAGAAGTATTAATATCTGTCAAGTATATAGCAGACAAATCTTCTACATTTTCATTGGGTTTATCTATTGAAATGTCTTCAAAAAGTTCAATATCTGATTGATGGGATACAAATCTTTTCCACAATAACATCAAAAAGGGATCTGAATCCCAAACTTCATCCTCGATGTCAGTACGTAGATTCGCATCCAAAATAGCCTCATAAACATTCATCATGCATTGAAGCCCGGCAATGGATGTATCGCTTTTTAGCTGATTCCAAAACCCTTTTTGCAAATATATGACCTTATCTTTCATTTTCTTCGTGCCGTATACTTTAATATATCCATTGCGAGGGAATCTGCTTCGTCAAAAAAACCTTTGCCAAACGGTTCACTTAAACGACCATCTTTTTGAATAGTTATCTTTCGATTGGTGGCCATTGTGTCCTCGTTTTTATCTACATAATTTACAGATACCTCATGAGATGATATTTCAATTTCTTTGTCTGCTACCATAACCTGAAGTTTGCGAATCAAATATTCACTATGAGTCTCTATAATAAAGTGAATATTGTATTTGCTGTAGGCCTCAACGAACATCTCTGCTAACTTTGACTGATAGCTGGGATGTAGATGGATTTCCGGTTCTTCGATGGCGATGGTATTCTCTTCAAAATGATATTTAACTTCGTCATATTTATCAAAATATGAGAGGCCGTCAACGCTTTCTTTATTCGCTTTTTCCTCTTTTGCAGAGAGAATGGCAGTCTCAATTTGCAAAAGAATGGAAATCAATTGCGTAATACCATAACCTTCATCTGACAACAATCGACCATAATTGTCATCTGCTGACTTATAAAGTCGGATTTTGACTCCAAGTCCTTCTTCATCAAGTTGGAAAGTAAGAGCGTCCCCAAGACCGAATTGCTTGATCCAGCGATTCATGAAATCATTCACTTCGTAATCTGGCTTCATATACTTATTTCGTTCCTCGAAAAGTCGCTTAGATTCGAAATACCTCTTAAGAAGTTCAGTAAAGTCATTCTTCTCATCCATGGCATACAGCTTCTTCACTGTTGCTCGTGAAGAACTTACATATGACATGTTTTCAAATCCAGTAGCTAAAACAACCTCGTGAATTACTTTTTCTGCGAACGATGTTAGCATGTCAAATGCATGGTGACGGAAATCACTAGGTGCAAAGATCTCATCGCCATTAGGTAGTTTAACTTCACATGCTCCGCCCTTATAATAATCTGATTTTTCTGCTGAATACTTCTCATTCCAAAGCATTACGACCTCATACAGATTATCAAATGTGAGCGGTTTCTCCTCCCATTCTTTGATTTTCTGCTGTGGTGTTTTTTCTTTTTCGACATTTCTCTTTTGACTATTATTCTCATCATCATCCCATAGCAAAACGCCATGCGACCATCCATTTTCTGGATAGCTTTTTGTGAAATTTTGTTTTAAGCATATAGAAGAAAGACTTGGAGTGTTTTTGTCACTAGAAATAACAACATTAGCAAAGTACTTATGCTCAAAATCTATAAAATATTTGTCAAAAGAATCAAATTCTGAAATAAGGAAATCCTTTACAACCTTTTTTGAAGCTGCAAGAACCGCAGAACTTGAAACAAGATAGGCATTATAATCCCCATCTGAAATCAATTCTTTTTCAACAACAGTCATCATATCTTCTTTTTTGACTGTATGTAAATATTCCAAAACAGGTATGTTGAAAAAAGAATCATTCTCTTCCGTCCATTTAATTATATTAAGCTGTTCTTCTGTATATTCTTTTTCCTTGCTATCCTTTTTAAAGCGATTATACTTGACAACCTCCATTACTCTATTTTTTCCTTTTTCACGAAGTTGTGAAACAAGAACATCCCTTTGCTGATCGTATTCTTCTTCTGTCATTCCAAATTCTTCACCAATAGGATATGAATATAGGGTACAAAACTGAGAAATAAGGAAATCAATTGGAGCGAATGTCAATAAAGAATCTTTTATCATATTCAAATTGAACACACTACCATTCTCCTTGTCTGAAGAATAAAACACGCCTTCATCTGTACTCATTGAAATACTAATAAGGTATGCATTATTTAGATCATCATTCTTGTCAGCAGCGAATACAAGCTGTACATCCACATCTTTAGACAAAAGGCATGAATGCACAGTATACCCTAAAGTGACTTTTTGAGATGTGGAACCATTTGGAATCACTTTATCGAACCTTCCCAAGAGATTGTTTGGATAACCGGTAAAGTCGAGCTTGTATTTGTTTAGCTCGATTTTTTCTCCGTTTTCAATAGCATTATTTACCTGCTTCATAAAAGTATTGAGGAGGAAAGCTGCCTTGACAATGGAACTCTTGCCAGAACTATTACAACCCGTCAATATTGTCATCGGTTTGATGTCTATCGCAACGCCGTTTTCATCAAAAACTCTAAAATTCTTAATTGTTAATTGTGTATTCATATTTGTTGTTTTTTCTTTTTCTGCTGCAAAGATACTATTTACTTGCGTAATCTATGTTCGCAATTCAGAATATTTTTCATTCATCTCGCTGACACGCTTTCTTACATCTTCGGCAACAGTGCCGTCTGAGCGCAGCACAAGAAGGTCTTTGCCGTAAGAGCAGAGTTCACGAATCAACTCAAAGTTATTGATGCAGTCCAAGGTGAAGAACATGCCGCCTTGCAATTGGGGGTATTCGGTGCGCAGTTGCTGTTCGGCATCGCCCTTCAACGGTGTATAGCTGCCGTGAATGGGTTTGGTGTCAACATAGCCCATCGAAGCATCGCTCACCCAACAGAGAATGTGCTCCACGGGGCGGTTCTCATAGTAGGTAACGCCGACGATGTCGTCGAAACGATCTGCGATATCATCGGGACATGGGATATATTTACGTTCAGGCAGGGGGACCACCTTATCTATTCTGTCGAGGGCAAAAGTAAGGATGTGCTTGTCACTATCGGCTGCACCTAACAGGAACCAACGGTCGTTATACTGCTTCAAGAGATAGGGATGGAAATCAATAGTACGGATGGTTGCATCGTTGAACGTATGATACGACAACCGGATGGCCACTTCGTTGGAAATTTGGTCGAAGAGGGTTCCAAGGAGATTGGAGTTCTTCAGATACGGGTTGTTACTGAAACTGATGATTTGGCGTCGTTCCTCCAGCCCAAGACCAATCTTGAAGTTTTCAAGCCATGTGAAATTATCAAGCCCGTCAAACTGTCCGATGGTACACAGCAATTCGCATAGGAGGTTTCGTTCCTCACGGCTCAGTTCCTGAGAAAAGATAGAAAACGTGGGGTCGGTATAGCGGTAAACGTTTCTTCCGTTTTTCTTCTCAAAATCAATAGGCGCACTGAAAGGAGTAAGTTGCATGTTGACCAAATCCTTCTCTATGGTTCGGCGGACAACACTCATGCCCAGTCCATCCCGTTCCATCATATCGTTGACTCTCTCCGTCAAGTCATTGATGTCGTAGTAGTGATGCCGGTCGGATAACAGTGTGTCCAGGTATTTGTAGCGTATAAATGCGTTTTTGTTAGTAGGCATATTCGATATTTTTTTGCAAAGATAGAGTATTTTTTCGAATTCTTTGTTCGCGAACAATGCTTTTTTTATAGAAAAAGCCAGTCCGCAACGGGCTCCTTTATTTTGTAACCAACCTAAGAACCAATTAGGTTGGTTGCAAGTGGTAGTTAGGTTGGTTGCAACTACCACTTATGTTACTTGTAACTACCTTAGGTTGGTCTTCATCCAATTGATTGAGAATTGACAATTGACAATTGAATAAAAGATTTTCTTTGTTTTGTTGCGAATGAGAAGCTCGTTATTTAGATAAAATCACTACCTTTGCACCTTAGTTATGATGATACTGATTACAATTCTTGTCTATTTTGCCCTGCTGATGCTGTTCAGCCGCCTGACCAGCCGCAGGGCCGACAACGATACGTTCTATCGCGGCAACCGACAGTCGCCGTGGTATATGGTGGCTTTTGGCATGGTGGGGGCGTCGATATCGGGGGTGACATTTGTCAGCGTGCCCGGCATGGTGCTGCACTCGGACATGACGTACCTGCAGACGTGCCTGGGCTTCATCCTGGGCTATGTGGCGGTGGCATTCATCTTGTTGCCGGTCTACTACCGCATGAACCTCACCACCATCTATACTTATTTGCAGAACAGGCTGGGACGGCGGTCGTACAAGACGGGCGCGTGGTTCTTCCTGTTGTCGAAGATGACGGGTGCGGCGGCCCGGTTCTATGTGGTGTGTATCATCTTGCAGCGCTTCGTGCTCGACGCGCTGGGCATCCCGTTTGCGCTGACGGTGGTGTGCATGGTGGCGCTCATCTGGCTCTACACGCGCCGCGGCGGCATCAAGACGCTGGTGTGGACCGACACGCTGCAGACCACTTGTATGTTCACGGCCCTGCTGCTCATCATCTGGCAGGTGGTGCAGGCCCTGGGGCTCTCGCCTGCGGAGGCTGTGACGGCCATTGTCAACGACAGCCACTCGCGCATCTTCGTGATGGACGACTGGGTGTCGCGCCAGAACTTCTGGAAACAGTTCTTGAGCGGTATCTTCATCGTGATTGTGATGACCGGACTGGACCAGGACATGATGCAGAAGAACCTCACCTGCAAGTCGCTGCGCGAGGCTCAGAAGGACATGTGCACCTATGGCGTGGCCTTCGTGCCGGCTAACCTGCTGTTCCTCTCGCTGGGCGTGCTGCTCACGCTGCTGGCTGCCCGTCAGGGCGTGGCCCTGCCGCAGGCTGGCGACGAGCTGCTGCCCATGTTTGCCGCCTCGGGACTGCTGGGCAATGTGGTGCTGGTGCTGTTCACCCTGGGCATTGTGGCGGCCTCGTTCTCGAGTGCCGACAGTGCGCTCACGGCGCTGACCACGAGCTACTGTGTGGACATCCGCGAGCGCAAGGGCGACGAGGGGCTGCGCAAGCGCGCGCATGTGGGCGTGGCGGTGGTCTTTGCCGCCTTCATCCTGCTGTTCCGTCTGCTCAACTCGAGCAGCATCATCGATGCCATCTACGTGATGTGCTCTTATACGTACGGTCCGCTGCTGGGTCTCTTTGCCTACGGACTGCTGACGCACCAAAAGACAAACGACCGCTATGTGCCTTACATAGCAGTCGCCTCTCCGTTGTTATGCTTTGCCCTGGACTGGCTGACCAGCCACTACATGGGCTATAAGTTCGGCTACGAGCTGTTGATGCTGAACGGCCTCCTTACCTTCGCGGGGTTGTGGATGATGAGTCGAGATTCAATTGATAATTTTTTTCAACGATAACGTTAACGTTAACGGGAACTGCCTGACGGGATCAAACAACGGGAACGGGAACGTTAACGGGAACGACTATTCTAACGATAACGTTAACGATAACCTCATTCAATTGATAATTGATAATTGAGAATTGATAATTTACATTGCTGCTTGAGGGTTGCTTCCTGTAAATTAGCAGAAATCATGACCTCTGGTCATGTGCCTGGCGGAAGAAATAACGCTAACCAAGCCTAACGGACTTCTACCCAAGGTCGCAAGACAGTTAGCGTTAGCGTTATCGTTAACGTTGATAAAGGAAACGAATTATCCTAATGTGAATAATTTGATCCACAAATATTTATAATGCATAATGCATAATATGTGACTGAACAAAATTAAAGCTGGCGCTAGAGGCGCATGGCTCCCTCGAAGGAGATGGTGGACTGTCCCTGTGCCTTGATGCTCAGGTCGCAACGGCCCGTCTTGAAGACGGTGATCGTGGCGCGGTACTTCTCCGTGTCGTCCTCGGCCTCAATCTTGATGGTCTTGATGGTGCCCTTCTTGTTTTGCGTAACGTCGAAGGTCTTGATCTTGGCGTTGAACTTCAACCGGCTGCTGCTGCCGTAGGCTCCCGAGTTGGTGCCGGTGGAGCCGGGCAGATGGCCGGTCATGATGTCTTCCTCGACGGTGATGCCATAGCCTTTCTCCAGTCCGTGGAACTGTTGGTTGGCGGAGGTGATGCGCTCCACGTCGATGGCGAAGATGCGCGCCTCAATGCGTTCGTCGATAATCTGCAGTGCCAGTTCCTCACGTTCTTTCTTCGTGAGCTTTTTTGTCTGTTCCTGCGCGGGGCATTGGGCCCAAAGGAAGGCCAGCAAGGCCATGATAACGATTTTCTTCATTTTTTTTAATCTAGTTTTCGGAGTTTTCGGAGGGTTCGGAGTATTCGGAGGATTCGGAGTTTTCAGAGTATTCAGAGTTTTCGGAGGTACGAGCTCGTACCTCCGAATTAAAGTCACTTCGAATTCAGAGCGTCTGCAGATAGCGCTCGGCCTCGAGGGCGGCCTTGCAACCGCTGGCAGCGGCTGTGATGGCCTGGCGGTAGTGCGGGTCGGCCACGTCGCCTGCGGCAAAGACACCGGGCAGCTTGGTGCGTGGTGTGCCGTCGATGGTCTTGATGTAACCCACCTCGTCGGTCTCGAGATAGTCTTTCACGAAGTCGCTGTTGGGCTTATGGCCGATGGCGAGGAAGAATCCGTCGATGGCAATGTCGACCATCTCCTCGTCGGGCTCACCCTTGCGCTTCACGAGACGGGCACCCTCGACGCCGTTCTCTCCGAAGAGTCCTACGGTGTTGTGCTCAAACAGGATCTCGATGTTCTCGGTCTCCATGACGCGCTGCTGCATCACCTTCGAGGCGCGCAGGAACGGCTTGCGCACGATGAGGTAGACCTTCTTGGCCAGTCCGGCCAGATAGAGCGCGTCCTCGCAGGCTGTGTCGCCACCGCCCACCACGGCCACGGTCTTCTTGCGATAGAAGAATCCGTCGCAGGTGGCACAGGCGCTCACGCCCTCGCCGCGATATTTGGCCTCGTCGGCCAGTCCCAGGTATTTGGCTGATGCGCCAGTGGCGATGATCACCGTGTCGGCGCTGATCTCGTGGCCCTCCTCGGTGGTGAGCACATAGGGCTGCTTGCTGAGGTCGGCCTTGACAATGATGCCGTCGCGGATGTCGGCACCGAAGCGCTCGGCCTGCTGGCGGATGTCCATCATCATCTGGTTGCCGTCTACTCCCTCGGGATAGCCGGGGAAGTTCTCGACGATGGTGGTCTGTGTGAGCTGGCCACCGGGCTGTATGCCTGCATACTCAACGGGCTGCAGGTTTGCGCGTGAAGCGTAGATGGCAGCAGTGTATCCGGCGGGGCCGCTGCCAACGATAAGGCATTTTACGTGTTCCATAGTTTATTGTTGTTTTTTTTGTGATTGCGATGGTTTGGGGGTGATTGGGGGAGGGGTGGGTGTTGCGATGGTATCGCAACATACCGAACCTAGGGAGAGGCTAGTGCCTTGCTGGGTAATGAAGGCCCCCCTTGCTGGGTAATGAAGCCCCCTTGCTGGGTAATGATGCCCCCTTGCTGGGTAATGAAGCCCCCTCGGGGGCAGTATGGAGGGCTTTGGGCTTACTTCAGCAGCTCCTCGATCTGCTTTTCAATGTTCTCGATTTTCTCTGTGGGCTCGAAGCGGGCCACCACCTGTCCCTTCTTGTTGATGAGGAATTTGGTGAAGTTCCACTTGATGTCGGGCTTCTCCTTGTAGTTGGGGTCGGCCTCGGTGAGCATGTTGTCGAGGATGTGGGCAATGGGGTGCTCCATATCCCATCCGGCAAAGCCTTTCATCTCTACGAGGAACTTATAGAGGGGGTCGGCGTCTTCGCCATTGACCTTGATCTTCTTGAAACGGGGGAATTCGGTGCCATAGTTCAGCTTGCAGAAGTTGTGAATGCTCTCGTCGGTGCCGGGAGCCTGCTGTCCGAACTGGTTGCAGGGGAAGTCGAGAATCTCGAAGCCCTGGCTGTGATACTTCTCATAGAGTTTCTCCAACTCTTCGTACTGAGGGGTGAATCCACACTTAGTTGCTGTGTTGACAATCAATAATACTTCGTTGGCGTATTCTTTCAGCGATACGTCCTTGCCTTTTCTGTCTTTGACAGAGAAATCATAGATGGTTCTCATTTTTTGTTTTTGATATTGATAAGAAATTTCTTGCCACAAAGATAGTGCATTTTATGAAATTTCCAAAACGTTTTATTCTTTTTTAGGGATTTCCCTATACCGAAATAGGTAAATTACGTTGGACGGAGGGAAAACTTTCGCTATCTTTGCAGCAAGAAACAAAGTTACAAACCGTTTAACGAATAGGAGATATGAATATGAAAAAGAATTTCACACTTCTGGCACTCATCATGATGGCTATGGCCATGACCTTCGCTTCGTGCGATACCGATGAGGACGAGTATGAGGCATACACCCTCGAGGGTGCCTGGGAGGGCGATATGGGCGTGATGATCAATGGCTACGTGGCTGACTATAGCACCATCTACTTCGACAAGAACCCCTACCAGTATGCCAGCGGCGAGGGTTATCAGGTGGACTACTTCGGCAATTCGTCGCCCTGGTATCACCGCTCGAGAAATGCCTACTATGTGGCCAACCACATTCGCTGGCAGGTGACGATGGGCGTGATTCAGCTCTACTACGTGGAGGAGGATATCTATGCCGAGATTCGCGACTACAGTCTGTCGAGCGGCTACTTCACCGGCTACATTGATTTCGAGGATGGCAGCAGCTCTTCGTTCCGTCTGCAGAAGACCTACTCGCCCAACAACTGGGGCAGCTACTACGAGTGGGGCTGGTATGACGACTACTACTATGGCTACAGCAAGAAGGGCGCCTTCGATGGTGATGCCACCCGTGCAGCCGCTTCTGGCGCGAAGTCTGCCACCAAGCTGGTGCGCACGGCAGCGAAGAAGTGAATGATTGGTTCGCACCCTCGAGGAGGTGAACCCCTAGAGTAATACGATATTTAGTTGTAATTATAGATAGTGATAATAGATTTAGGTTTTAGTATTGTTTTTAGGTAATTAGATTGTTACGAAAAAAGTGTCGCAGTGATGGATTCATAGCGACACTTTTCTTTTTTAGGGGAGAGAGGTGAGGGGAGAGAGGTGAGAGATGTGCTTTTTAGAAGCAAGAGAGTAAGAAGCAAGAAGCAAGAGATGTGCTTTTTAGGGGTGAGAGGTGAGGGGAGAGGGGAGAGGTTTAGCCCCCCTTTCGTCCCCCGAGGGGGACACTATACCCCCTTTAAGCATATGAAGCCCCCTCGGGGGCCGTAGGGGGGCTTTTACTTAAACCCCCATGCGTTGGCGGCCACGCTGCTCTCGGCTTTCTCCTCGATGTCGTCGGGCAGGTTGCAGAAGAAGTCGATGCCGGTGTGCTGCTCCAGCTGGTCGATGGAGATGACATACTGCTTGAGGCCCTGACCGTCGTCGGAGCCTGCCTTGTGCTCTATCCAGAAGGCCATGGCCTTGTAGCCCTGCGCGTTCTTGCAGAGAATGGCCATGAAGAAATACTTGGGCACGGGGATGCGGTTCTTGCCGCTGCCGATATGGGCGGCAATGTGGGCGTCGCTGTCGATGGTGCCTCCCTTGCAGACATAGAGGGTGTCACGGAAGTCGTTGCGGTTCCACTTGCGCACCTGGCTCTCCATGTTCTCCCATGTGCCGGCGTTGAAGCCGTTGGTCTGCGGCTGCATGTTGGTCAGATAGAACGTCTGGCGGTTGGCTTCGTAGGAGCCCAGCCGGTCGGCGGAGGGGCAGATGTGGCCATGATCGTAGCCGGAGCCTCGGTAGGGGTCGACGGTGAAGTGGTAGGTGGACGAGAGGAACTCGTCGTTGGGGTATTGGCTGCCCGGTGTGAGGGTGGTGTTAGTGCCCGGATTGTAGCGGGTGGTGTTGCCGTCCTTGATGCTTTCGTACATCTGGTAGCAGGTCCAGCGCTGCGCCATCTTCTGCGGGTCCCATTCCACGCAGTAGTTGACGCCCATCTCGTTGGTGCGCGAGTTGAGGGTGGCATTATGGACGATGACGATGCTGCCAGTTTTCACCCGTGGGAACTCCAGTCGGGCCAGTTCGGGCTGCTGCGCGGCATTGTTTTTATTGTTGTTCACTACCTTCGGGGTTTCTGGCTTGTCGCCGCCGTCGTTGTTGTCATCGTCGCTGGAGCAGGCGGTGAGCATCGGCAGGGCTGCTGCGGTGAACAGGAGGGCAAGGAGCTTGGCGTATTTCATGAGGATTGAGGATTAGAGATGGGGGATAGAGGAGGGAGGGTTGCTTGGAGGGGGCTGGGGGGTGCTTGCGGATTCGTTGCTTGCGGGTTGTTGCGGCACAGCCGCAACCTGCAGAGAAAGAGGTGATTAGCTTGCTGGCTTGTTAGCTTGTGGGCTCGGCAGCTTGCTGGCTTGTTGGCTTGGCAGCTTGCTAGCTTGTAAACCAAAGAAGTGCGTCCCGGCGCATATGCAACTACGCTTGGACGCACTTCCTGATGTCTATTAGTGGAAAATATATATCTTACTTCTTCTGAGACTTGCCGTAGCGGCTCATGAACTTATCAACACGACCTGCGGTGTCGACGAGCTTGCTCTTACCGGTATAGAAGGGGTGCGAGCTGCTGGAGATTTCTACTTTTACCACTGGGTAAGTTTCGCCTTCAAATTCTACTGTCTCTGTAGTCTTGCATGTAGACTTTGAGAGGAACATATCGCCGTTGGACATGTCTCTGAACACGACGGGGCGATAGTTTTCGGGATGTAAACCTTTTTTCATTGTTGCTTTAAAATATTGAATGTTTAAATACGTTCTACACGTTTGGGGTGCAAAATTACAAAGAATTTCGCACCCCACCAAATATTTTGGCCGTTTTTTATCGTTTAGGGGCTCAGACCCCTGTTTTGGCTTGGTTTCAAGCCCCTTATTTAATCACCTGCTTGTTGCCCGTGGTGAGGGTCACGTCGTCGATGAGCACATCGCCACCGGGGTTCTTCGAGTTCATGATGACGATGCTGTAGGTGCCGTCGGCATCAAGGGTGAACTCGTGGGTGATTTCGGTCCAGCCGTTGTTGTTGACATCCGTGTAGCCGTCTCTGTAGACATAGCTGCCCGCCGTTCCGTCGGTCACGGGCACATAGCCCGGGCGTACGGCTGCGCCCTTGTCTGAGTCGGCGCGGGCATAGAACTTCAGGGTGTACTTGCCGGCCTTGAGCTTGAGCTCCTTATAGCCCAGGCGCTTGTTGGATGAGCTGGTGCCGCCCACCTTCACCGAGTAGACGCCGCCATGGGCGGTGTTGCTCTGCGAGAGGGTGGCGTTGCCTGCCGTAGAGGCAGTCTTCCAGTTGGTGGGAGCGCCGTCGGCCCATGTCTCGAAGTTACCGTTGTCGCCCGTCTCTACGTCGCTGTCGCCGCCGCTAGAGCCGCCGCCGTTGATAGAGATGAGGTAGTTGCCCTGAGCCAGCTCGGGAGTCATGGTGCCGTTCTTGACATACTTCTGCAGTTTGCCATAGACGACCACCACGTCGCCTACATTGATTTCGCCAGCCTTGGTGAAGTCGGCGCCGTCGATGTTCTTGCCGCGGAACACGGTCATGGTGTTCTTGTCGGTACCGTCGTCAGAAATCACGTAGTCGATGTTCTTGTACTTGGCAATGTTCTCGTCGGTAGTCTTGATCTGCACAATCTTACCCTTCACGTAGGCAGCCCCCTCAGAGGTCTCGTTGTCGGCCATGCCGTTGATGATCTCGATGGCCTTGGCCACGGTGATAGGACTATCCTTCGAGCCCATGTCGGCACCGCTCTGGCCGCCGTCGCCGGTCTTGCCGTTAAGCGAGTAGATGTAGCTCTCGTTGGCCGAAGTCTCGGGTGTGTTGCCTTTGTAGTAGACCACCTTACCGCAGATGATGACGTCGTCGCCCACCTTGATCTGTGTGTCGCCAGCCTGCCACTTGCGGTTGCCCAGATAGAGGGTGCGGAACACGTAGAAGGTAGCCTTGTCGGTGCCGTCGTCAGAGATGTAGAAGGTAGCGTTGCCATAAGCTTCAGAGAACTCGCCGTTGTTGGCGATAGAGGCAATCTTACCCTTGATGTAGATGTCCTTGTCGCTCTTGGTGTCGGCAGCCAGCGTGGCAATATACTGGTTGGCAGCGAAGGCATTGTAGGGATCGGAGAGTGTGCCGCTGCCCTTGGCCTCGCCTTCGGGCTCCTTATACTCCTCGCCGTTGAGCTTGTAGATATAGTTGCCCTGTGTGAACTCGTGGGTGTTGCCGCCGTAGTTGACCAGGCGTCCGCAAACCACTACCTTGTCGCCCACCTTGATCTCGTCGCTCTTGGTGAACTTCTTGTTGCCCAGCGACATGCCGCGGTAGACCTCCAGCTGGTTGCTGCTGGTGCCGTCGTCAGAGATATAATAGGTGGCATTGCCGAAGTTGCCGGTGTCGAGTTCCTTGATAGATACGATGGTGCCCTCTACGTAGACATCGTTGTCGAGACCTTCGCCCGCATCGATGAAGTCGTGAGCTGCCGACACGTTGAACGGGCTCTCGATGGTTCCGCTGCCTGTGGGGTCGGCCTTTGGGTTCTCACCGCCGCCCTTCTGCTCGGTGGGCAGGTCGTAAGGAGCGGGTACGTCCTCACAGGCGGTGAATGTCATGGCTGTCATAGCCAGAGCAAATAACGAATAAAATAGCTTTTTCATATTCTTATTTTGTTTTTGTTTTTATTCTATAGATATGATTTTGCTGCCTGTGGTAAACTCGATGGTGGTACCATAGAGCACCAGTTTTCCAGCTATGGTGACTTTCTTGCCTGCGACGATGCTGCCTGCAGTGGCTTCGGTGAACTTCTCGCCGTCGAGATAATATCCACGGTAGATCTCGAGCGAGTTGTTGTCCTGACCGTCGTCAGAGATGAAGTAGGTGGCGTTGCCGTATTGTGTAGATACCTCCTGCACGTTGCAGATGATGCCCTTCACATAGACCTCGGCACCCGGGTCGTGGTGGCCGCTCTCTACGAGTGCCAGGGCACGTGCCACATTGAACGGAGCCTCGGCTGTGCCGTAGCCCGAACCGGGCAGGTCGTCGATAGAGAACTGTGGGGTGAGCTGCACGTCGTCGGCAGAGCGCAGCAATACCTGCCATGTGTTGCGATAGCGGGTGAAGATGCCCGTCACGTCGATCTGCTCGGTGGGCATCACGGCATTGGCAAAGTCGGCATAGGTGCTGGTGCGCAACACCAGGTAGCTGCTGCTATAGCCGGTGAAGGCACGGTTGGCACAGTTGGCGGTCAGCGTCACGCTGCCATCGTCGGGCGCATAGACGGCTGTGCCGTTGGCATCCTGCAGGGTCACGCCGCTCATGGTCATCAGCTTGCCGGCATTGGCTTCCATATACTTCGAGTCGCGCATCTTGCTGACGTCGAACACCTCGATGAGGTCGATGGCTTTCTGCGGGTCGGCCTGTCCGATGAGCTTATAGTGGTTGGCCCACACGTAGCGGCTCATGCGGCCGATAGACTTGGCGCCCGTGTTGAGGTTGGTGTAGATGCCTCCAATCTCGAGCTGCTGTCCATAGCCGCCCAGCATGAGTCCCTTCAGGTCGATGAGGATTTCCTGTCCTACAGGCAGGTAGCCGAACAGACCGCCCTGGTTGACGCATACGAGCAGGGCTCCGGTGGCATCCTGCACGGCAAACTCGTTGTAGATGTTGCCGCCGATGTCGTTGCCGGTGACGATGCCCTTGATCTTGATGTCTTCGGTCACCTCGGTCATGCTGCTCTGCGAGATGACGGTGGCATATTTCTCTTTCAGTTGTGCAATCGTGATGACGCCGCTCTCTGTCAGTTCGTTGTTGCCGTAAGGCGACTCTGCCAGATTGGGCTCCGCATAGTCTTCACCCATACAGGATGCGAAAAGACTGCAGACGAGTGCGAGTAGAATATATTGGTACTTTTTCATATCTGTAG
Source organism: Prevotella sp. UBA2739 (assembly GCA_002353525.1). Taxonomy (GTDB): domain Bacteria; phylum Bacteroidota; class Bacteroidia; order Bacteroidales; family Bacteroidaceae; genus Prevotella. The sequence continues at coordinate 25,729 of DEJV01000032.1, read as the reverse complement.
GGATTTAGAATCTGTAAGAAAGGTTCAACATTCCGTTGGCTCCGAAGACGTAGTATTTCTTCGGGTTCTTCGAGAACTGATAGACGCGCTGGTTGTTCATGGTGCCGTCGGCCTTCACGGTGTAGTCGCTTCGGCTCTGCTCGTAACCGCCAGTCACAATCTTCTGGTTGTTGAGGATGTTGGTCACCATGAAGTTGATAGAGAGTGTTCTGCCCCGCTTCAGACGGATGCTGCGGCCGATAGAGCCGTCGAGCATGAATCCGCCCTTGCCCTTGGTCTGCTCGGGCACGATGTAGTTGCCGTCGTTGTCAACGTTGCCCATCGTGGTGAGCGTGCTCTGATAGCGCATCGAGGGCGAGTAGGAGAGGTAGATGCGGTCGTAGTAGTTGCCGCTCAGGTCGATGAACCATCCGCTCTGGTGGTAGCTCAGTCCGAGGCTGCCGGCGGTGAGCGGTGTGCTGGCCTCGCGCATGCCCTTGTTCATGACGATGTCGTCGGTATAGGTGCGGCGGGTAGAGTTCATGAAGCGCACGTTGGCATTGTTGGTGTTCTTAGCCTCGCTCCAGGTGCCGATGGCCTTGAGGTCGAGGAACGAGGTGAGACGGAAGTTCAGTCCCAGCTCTACGCCATAGAACTCTTTCTCGATGCCTGTCATCGACACATACGAGAACGAGTTGATGTCGTCGAAGTAGAAGTTCTGCCATTCGGTGACGTGGTCCAGACGGCTGTAGTAGGCATTCAGACTGGCATGCAGCCACGAAGCCTGCAGCTGGTAGCCGAACTCGCTGCTGAACACGCGCTCGTTCTTCAGGTCTTTCACGAAGTCGTTGTTCATCTCGGGCGAGACGAAGGCTGCTGTGGCCAGTGGTGCGCGCCACTCGTAGCCCACACCCAGCGAGATGGTGTTTCCTTTGCCCACGTTCATGGTCAGGCTGGTCTTGCCGCCGCCCTCGGTGAAGTCGGCAGAGAGGCCCTTGCCGTAGGAGTTCTCGGGGAACATACCGTTGCGCATGTTACCCTTGCGGTACATGTTGGTGCCGCCAAACTTGCCGGCAATCATCCAGTGCAGGCGTCCGCTGGTCAGCGCATAGCTGCTCCACATCTGTCCTTTCTGCACCTTGATGTCGTAGTCGTAGCCGAAGATGTCGCCCTCGTAGACCAGTCGTCCGGCGCGGTTGGCACCCATGGTGTTCAGGTCGTACTGCACATAGTCGTTGTCCATGGCGTAGGTGCCGAGGGCATACGAGTTGATGTTGTGGAACGAGTTGCCGCCCAGCAGGTCGTCCATGGTCTGATAGTGGTGACCTTTGTTGTTGCCGTAGAACACGCCGTAGTTGAGCGTCGAGTTCTTGGTGGGCTTGTGGGTCAGCGTTGTGGAGATGTTGAAGGTCAGGTTGTCGTTGTGCTTGGCCTGCACATAGTAGAGTGCGTCGGCACCTGTGGCGGCAGCCTGTTTGTTGGCCCAGTAGAGTCGGTCCCAGTTAATCTGGCGGTTGGCTTTCGCGCCCGTCCAGTGGTTATAGGCGCGTGTCCAGTCGGCAAAGGCCGACTCGTCGTTGGTCTGGATGATCTGGTCTTGGGCTACCCACACCTGATAGTAGCTGCTGGGCAGGTTCTTCCAGTAGTCGGGCTGCGGGTTCTCCGCGTTGTTATAGTTCAGCTTGGTGCTCTTATACATCGAGTACTTGCCGAAGATTGATGTCACGAGCTTGGTGTCTTTGTTGATGTCCCAGTCCCAGGTGAGGATGGCCGACGGAGCAAAGTCGTTCACCACGCGCGAGTTGCGCTTGTGGCCGTTCTGGTAGCCCCAGTAGGGGTTGTAGTAATAGTCGTTGGCCAGCCAGTAGGCCTCGTCGGTCGAGGCACCCTGAGTAGAGCGCTCGGTGGGGTTGCCCCAGGTGGAGAGCGCCAGCGAGTGGCCGTTGTTCCACTTCTTCTGCACGGCGAAGAAGTACGACAGGGCATTGTAGAATGTTCCCTCCACATAGCCTCTGTTGGCCCAGCGGTAGGTCAGGTTGGCTGCGATGGCCCATCCGCGGCTGTTGAAGCCCGAAGCGTAGGTGTACATGCCGCGCAGGGTGTAGTTACGGTTGGCGGCGCTCAGCGTCAGACGTTGTCCGGCAGCCATGCTTCCGGCGCGGAAGTTGTAGTTGTTGGAGCCGCCCATGTTGGTCATGGCGAAGTTGTTGCTCTCAAAGGGCAGGGCAAACTCCACGTTGCGGGTTTGCTGGTTCAGTCCGCCCACCAGAGAATAGCGGAACTGGCCTGACTCCATGTCGTTCATCGGCGTACCATTGATGTACACATCATTGTATTTCTGGTTGAACGCACGATAACGGAAGCGGACGGGCGAGAACAGATATCCTACCTGTCCGGCGTAGACATTGCTGGACGAATTGATGATGGTGACATTCTGAGACATGTCATCGTCTTCACCCAGCTGTGCCTCTGTGAAAGTGAAAGCCGACTCGCTCAGCGTGCTGGCCTTTTGCGTCTCCGTCTCGTTGGTCTGTGCATAGAGCACAGGCGGCAAACAGAGCGCTATCACTGCTAATCTTAGCTTTTTCTGCATAGTGTTTATAATCGTTTTTTTAGTAATTGTCGTTAAGAATCGGCATGAGGGTCGCTGGCGTTAAATGCCAAACGAGCCCGAATCGTCGTGATGGTCGCCAGCGGGCTCAGCCTCCTTGGCGGGTGCCTCGATGGCGGGTGCCTCGGTCTCGGTTCCAGTCCCGGCCTCGGCCTCCGTGGCTGTCGGGTTTTCCTCCGCAGCACTTGCGGCTTGCTGCTGTTCCATCTTCTTCCGCTCGGAATGAATCTTCAGTGCATTGATGCACTCCACCACACCGTAGAGAATCATGAACGAGCCGATGACAACCAGCGGAGCACTGGCCACCCACGACGGGCGCACAATGATGACGGCTCCAGCCAGCAGGATGAGCGACGGGCAGATCCAATAGCCGACGGGCAGCTCGCCATAACGGCGCACGGCCACCAGTGCCGCATATTGGTTGATGGCACCGAGGATGAGCATGCCTGCCAGGATGTACATCAGCGTGTGGATAAACATATGGGGAGTGAGGGCCAGTATCAAGCCCAGGATGATGCTGCCGTAGCCCACGATGGGGAAGGTGGGTGCGCCACCGGCAATCTTGTTGCCTTCGGCGTCATAGACCTCCACGTCGGTCATGCGCTTGCGTGCCGTATAGTAGGCCACCACCGACACGATGCCCGACAAGAGGAACAACACGCCGATGAGAATGGTGATCCACGTGACTGTCTCCTCGCGGTACTTCAGCAACAGGGCACCTACGATAATGGCGCAGATGGCCCTGAACAACGAACTCTGCCAGATTTTCATAGTTCTCCCTCCTTGTCAGGCACTAAGCCTTCTATATACTTACACAGGATGCCGATGCCCTTCAGGTTCTCACCGCCTTGCGGAATAATCAGGTCGGCATATTTCTTGGTCGGCTCGATAAACTGCTCGTGCATGGGCTTGAGCACGTCGAGGTAGCGGTTGATGACCATGTCCACCGTGCGGCCGCGCTCCACTACGTCGCGCTGGATGTTGCGGATGAGGCGCTCGTCGGAGTCGGTGTCCACGAATATCTTCAGGTCCATCATGTCGCGCAGCTTCTTGTTGATGAGCGTCATGATGCCCTCGATGATGATGACGGGCTTAGGCTCCACGTGCACCGTCTCGGGCAGACGGTTGCTTAATATATAAGAATAGGTGGGCTGCTCGATGGCCTCGCCGTTGCGCAACTGGTGAATCTGTTTCACCAGCAGCTTCCAGTCGAACGCATCGGGATGGTCGAAGTTGATGTGGCGGCGCTCCTCGTCGGTCAGGTCCGAAGTGTCGTTGTAGTAGGAGTCCAGCGGAACCACGGCCACATAGTGGGGAGGCAGTGCCTGGACAATCTTCTTGACAACGGTGGTTTTGCCCGAACCGGTGCCGCCAGCAATACCGATAATAGTCATGGTGTATGATTTATTGTTGTTCTTTTACAAGATATACGATGGTGGGCAGGTGGTCGCTAAAGCCGTCGAGCCATACGCCGCCGGCATGGGTGCGCTTGGGGCTGCCCTTGTATTTGCCCTCAGTCTGGAACATATAGTCGCGCGAGAATATCTGGCACTTCCAGTATTTCAGCGTACTGAAGTCGCGTGTGGCCTCACGGTCGATGGCATTCGGGGTCATCACAATCTGGTCGAACAGGTTCCAGGCTCCGTTGTACATCAGTGTGCCGGTGCCTTTCTTCAGCACGTTGTACCACGGGTTGTACATCTCGCCGTCGCCCGTGTCCTTGATCTCTGCCTTACATTTCAGGCACTCGGTCATGCTCTTGTTCGTCGGGTCGTCGTTCAGGTCGCCCATCACAAACACCTTGCGTGCCGGGTCTTCGGCCAGCAGGTTGTCTTTGATGACTTTCACCTGGCGGGCTGCCGACTCACGGTAGAACGAACCGCTGAAACGGCTGGGCCAGTGGCACACGATGACCACGATGGGCTCGCCGGCCATGGTGCCCCTCACGGTGAGGAATCCACGGGTGAAGAAGGTGCTGTCTTTCTCCAGCTCAGGCACATAGGGATAGAGCGTCACGCTGTCCACGCTGAAGAGGGCCGGATTGTAGAGCATGGCACAGTCTACGCCACGGCGGTCGGGACCCTCTATATGCACAAACTGCATGTTGCGTGCCTTCAGCGGCTCCTGCGCGATGAGGTCGGTCAGTGCCTTGGCATTCTCAACCTCCGACAGGCCAATGACGGCGCAGCCCACACCTGGCAGCACGTCGGTGCCCATCTCTGCCAGCACACGAGCCATGTTTCTTAACTTATGGGTATATTTCAGATCACCCCATCTGTTCGTACCCGTGGGCAGGTATTCATAGTCGTTTTTCCCCTCGTCATGGCAAGTGTCGAAGAGATTCTCCTGATTATAAAAGCCTACTCCGTAAACCGAGTACTTTTTCTGTGCAGAGGCAGTTAGTCCTAATAGGAGGATGAATGCCGTCAAAAGAAACTGTCTTTTCATGTGTTATTATAGTTATTTGCCTACAAAGATAATAAAAAATTGTGGATAATTTCGTAATTTTGCAGGAAAATTATTTGTTATGACGAAATTATATTTGGTGAGGCATGGAGAAACGGTGGACAATGTGCACCAAATCATGCAAGGACAGACACAGGGCGAACTGACCCCGCACGGAATAGAACAGGCTGAAATGCTGAGAGATAAGTTCTTTGGCGAGCCTGTCGATGCTTTCATTTCCAGCGATCTGAAGCGCTCGGTGGATACTTGTGCCATCATAGCGCAACCTCACGGAAAAGAAGTGGTGCAGACTGCGTTGTTGCGCGAGCGCGACTGGGGTGACTTCACCGGCCGTTATATTCCCGACCTGAAGGGACTCGACTTCCCCGAGAATGTGGAAAGTCTGGATGCCCTCAAGCGCCGTGCCGCCGACTTCCTGTCGTTCGTCCGTAGCCATTTCCCCAACCAGACGGTCGTGGCCGTGGGACATGGCATCATCAACAAAGCCATCCAGGCAGTCTACCACCAAAAAACAATGCCCGAGATTCCGCGTATGACTAACGCCGAATGCCGAATTTTATTAGTTGAGAACTGATAACTGAGAACTGAGGGGTATGATTAGCTTTCGAGTTGGAATCACAACCCAAAGAGTAATCATACCTCTCAGTTCTCAGTTATCAACTATCAGTTAGGAAAACCTCTCAGTTCTCAACTCTCAGTTCTCAACTAAAATTATCTTCTTCCGCCAAAGTTGCCGTGGCTGGAGCTGCGGCTGCTTGAGTGACCACCACCGCGTGAACCCATGCTGGCGCCTGACGAACGGCTGGGTGAGAAGCTGCGGCTGGGAGCTGACATGCTGTGCGAGCTGCTGCGACCGGTCGAGAAGTTGCTACGGCTGGGAGCTGTGGTGGCACGGGTGCTGCTCTCGCGAGAACTGCTACGGCCAAATGAGCTGCTGCGGCTGCTGCCAAATGAACTACTGCGACTTCTGTCGAACGAGCTGCTACGGCTGCTGCCAAATGAACTGCTACGGCTGCTGCCATAAGAGCCACTGCGATCCATGCTGCGACTGCTGCCATACGAACCACTGCGATCCATGCTGCGGCTGCTGCCATAAGAGCCACTGCGGTCCATGCTGCGGCTGCCACTGCGATCCATTGTGCCACGGTCCATGCTGCGGTTGTTGCCCACGCCGCCCCGGTTCATGCTGCCCCGGTTCTCGATGCTACGGCTGTTGCCGAATCCGCCCCGGTTCATGCTGCCACGGTTCTCCATGCTGCGTCCGCTGCCGCGAGTGCCGATGCCCCGGTCGTTGTGGCCTCTGTCAATGCTGTGGTTTCTATAGTCACCACGGTCGAAGCCGTTGCGCATGCCGAAGCCACGTCCGCCAGTGACATTGCGGTGAGCCATACCCCAGTTACGTCCGTGATACCAGCTGCGTCCGCCGTTCATGTGCCAGCTGTGACCGCCACGGTAGGTGACGTAGAAGTGAGGACGACCGAAGTAGAAATAGCTGCGGTGCGGATAGCGGGCATAGATGCCGAAGTGCCAGTAGCCACGGTCCCAGTAGAGAGGACGGTAGAAATAGTTGGCTGCGCAATAAGCCCGGTACTGCCAGTCGAGCAGAATATAGCTCAGGTCCATATTACGGCGCTCCCAGTACATGCCGTACAGGTCGTCGTAGTTGTTGATGCTCATCAGATAGTCGAGGTTGATTTCGTATGCAGCCTCATACTGATCTTCGGTAAGGTTCAGCTCATACGCCATCTTATCCGTGAGGAAAAGAGCTTGTTCACGTGCCTGTTCGTAACTCATGGCGTTGGCCGATACTGTCATGGTTAACAGTGCTGTCAAGGCAAGGATAAACTTCTTCATAATCGTTATATTTTTTAGTGATACATTCTTGTTTACGATGCAAAGAAACAACAAATTATTGACCTCCCAAAAGGATTTTCCCTAAAGTGGTGGGGGAAAATCCCTATTGTTTGGTTTTTCGATTCTTCCGCCCCGAAATACAATAATTCCCGCGTGTGTACGTTAAATAATAAAAACAAAGATACCGGATGATCAGATTTCTGGATTTACAGAAGGTGAACGACATGCATGGCGAGGAACTTCGTCAGGCGCTCTGCCGTGTGGCCGCGTCGGGATGGTATCTGCAGGGCGAGGAGGTCAGAAGCTTCGAACAACGCTATGCCTCCTTCATCGGTACCAGTCATTGTGTGGGCGTCGGCAACGGTCTCGATGCGCTCACCCTCATCTATCGGGCCTACATCGAGATGGGACTGATGCACGAGGGCGACGAGGTCATCGTACCCGCCAACACGTTCATCGCCTCTATCCTGGCCATCACTGAGAACCGGTTGGTGCCTGTGCTGGTAGAGCCGCGCATGGACACGCTGCAGATCGATGACGAACAGATAGAGCGTCATCTCTCGCCGCGCACGCGCTCGGTCATGATAGTTCATCTCTACGGCCGCTGCGCCTACACCGAAAGGGTAGGGGAACTCTGCCGGCGAAACGGACTGTTGCTCGTCGAAGACAATGCCCAGGCTCACGGCTGCTGCTTCCAGGACCGTCGCACGGGCAGTCTGGGACATGCCGCCGGCCATAGCTTCTATCCCGGAAAGAACCTCGGGGCCATGGGCGATGCCGGTGCCGTGACTACCAACGATGCCGCGCTGGCCCGCATGGTGCGTGCACTGGGCAACTATGGCTCTAAGCAGAAATATGTGTTCGACCATTGCGGGCGCAACTCACGCATGGACGAGCTGCAGGCAGCGGTGCTCTCCGTGAAGCTCCGTTATCTGGATGCCGACAACCAACGGCGCAGGGCCATCGCCCGCCAGTATGTTTCTGGCATCACCAACCCGCTGGTCACCTTGCCCGCAGCCACTGCCGACGAGGCCAATGTGTGGCATCTCTTCCCCGTGTTCAGTCCTTGTCGCGACCAGCTGCAGCAGCATCTCGCCAAGGCCGGCATCGAGACGCTCATCCACTATCCTGTGCCGCCCCACCGTCAGCACTGTTATGAAGGACTGTTGGATGGCCTGTCGCTGCCTGTCACCGAGCGCATCCATCGCGAGGAACTCAGTCTGCCCATCCACCCGGCCATGACGGCCGATGAGGCTGCACAGGTGGTTGAGGCAGTCAATCATTTTACGATTTAATTCAATATCGATGATAAAAAAGTCACTATGCATATCGCTCTGTCTGTCGGCAACACTTGCTGTCGGCGCTCAGACAGAATGGAAAAACAACGAAACCGCAGAGCCCATGCGCCCGCTGGAGGGACTCACCTACCATGTGGAGGCGCAGGCAACGGCTTCCGACGGGACGACACCACTGTGGCTCAATGCCAACCGCTACGGCCTGAGCTCGCTGGAAAGCACCAACGGCTACCTCCGTGCCGGACTCATCCGTCCGCTGCGACAAGACTCGCTGCGCCGGTGGGGCATCGGCTATGGTCTCGACCTGGTTGGCACCTACCACCATACGGCCAACCCTGTGGTCCATCAGGCCTTTGCCCAGGTGCGATGGCTGCACGGCACCCTGCTCGTGGGCAGCAAGGAACTGCCCATGCAGCTGAAGAACAACCAGCTGAGCAGTGGTTCGCAGACGCTGGGCATCAACGCGCGCCCCATCCCCCAGGTGAGGCTGGCACTCGACGACTATTGGGCGCTGCCCTTTGCCAATGGGTGGCTGCAACTGAAAGGTCATGTGGCCTACGGTAAGTTCACCGACGACAACTGGCAGAAAGACTTCACCCGGAAGGAACATCAGTACACCGAGGACGCGCGCTTCCATAGCAAGGCGGGATTCCTGCGCATCGGCAAGGACGAGACGTTCTTCCCCTTCTCCGTGGAGATGGGACTCGAGATGGCATCCATCTTTGGTGGCACCAGTTACAACCCATGGGGCGACGAGGTGACCATCTATAAAGGAAACAACGGACTGAAGGGCATGTGGAAGGCTTTCCTGCCCGGCGGTGCCGACGCTCCCGAGGAGGGAACGGCCTACCAGAATGCCGAGGGCGATCTGCTGGGCAGCTGGATGTTGCGCCTGAACTATAATACCGACACGTGGCGGCTCGGCCTCTATGCCGACAAATACTTCGAGGACCACTCGTCGATGCTGCAGCTCGACTACAACGGCTATGGAACGGGCGACGAGTGGAACACGCGCAAAGACCGGCGCTACTTCATCTACGACCTCAAGGACATGATGCTGGGCATGGAACTGAACCTGAAATACGGCTCATGGCTGCGCGACATCGTGGTGGAATATATCTATACCCGCTACCAGAGCGGCCCTGTCTATCACGACCATACGCAGGCGTTCCCCACCCATATCAGCGGACAAGACAGCTATTACAACCACTACATCTACACTGGCTGGCAACATTGGGGACAAGCCATCGGTAACCCGCTCTATCGCTCACCTCTTTATAATACCGACGGGAAGATAGAGTTCGAGAACAACCGCTTCATGGCGTTCCACCTCGGCGTGAGCGGTGAGCCGCTGCAAAATCTCACTTACCGCGTGCTGGCCACATGGCAGGAGGGCTTCGGCACCTACGACCAGCCCTACACCAAGCGCCATCATAACGTGAGCGTGATGGCCGAGGCTGCCTACCGCATGACGCGCGGATGGTGTGTGCGTGCCGCCTTGGGCATGGACGCAGGCTACATCCTGGGCCATAACTACGGCGCCCAGCTCACCATATCGAAGTCAGGACTGCTTAGTAAAACCCGTAAAAAAACTGGAAAATGAAGAAAACCATCCTATCTCTGGCCCTTACTGCCGTCACCGTGCTCTCTGCCATGAGTCTCCACTCGTGCGGACTCGTCGACTTCGACCACTCTGAGAATGGCCACCTCGATGGCTATTGGCATCTTGTCAGCGTCGACTCCTTAGACAACGGCACTACCACCGACCTCAGTCAGAAACGTTACTACTGGGCTGTGCAGGGCACGCTGTTGCAGCTTTACTCGCCCGACTGGCAGAGCGGTCAGCGTTTTGTCAGCCAGTTCCGTTATCAGAACGCAACCTTCACGGTGTTAGAGATTCATGTGGACCGCCGCTACGAGGGCGATCCCGTGGTCGACGATATCAACTGGGTGCGCCCCTTCGGTCTGAACAACATCACCGAGACCTTCCAGGTCGACAACCTGTCGGGACGCAGTCTCACGCTCAGCACTGCCGACCTGCGACTGCGGTTTAAGAAAATGTAAAGGGGAAAGAAGCAAGAAAGTAAGAAGCAAGAGATATGATTTTTAGAGGTGAGAGGTGAGGGGAGAGAGGAGAGAGATATGCTTTTAGAAGCAAGAGAGTAAGAAGCAAGAAGCAAGAGATATGCTTTTAGAGGTAAGAAAGTAAGAAGCAAGAGAAATGCGTTCTCCGCTCAGTCGGATTTGCAATCCGACCGAGCAGACTACGATTCAAGAAGATGTAAAGAGGTCTTTACGGAATCTGGTAGAAGTCTTAAAACTTTTCATTCTTCATTGAGAATATCATGAAACATTTCGTCAACATCGGTGTATACCTTTTGGGGATTTTTACCAGCCATTACTTCTTCTATGGCCGCCTTGGTCTCCTCGTTGGGCTCATCATACACGATGTCGAGCAACACACTCTCAACATAGTTGTTCAACGTGCGGTTCTGCTGGGCCGCTTTGCGCTTCAGACCTTCAATAAGATCCGTTCTCAAACGAAACGATGTGGGTTTTCTAACGATTGTTGTTGCCATACTTTGTCATACATTTGTAATACATCTGCATGCAAAGATAATACATTTCATGGTAACAACCAAATGTAATGGCTGTTTTCTTGTAGAGTTTTGAGCGAAAAAGGGGAAAGAATCATATCGTTGTCCGGCTCAGAATTTCTTTCCGAACACGATATTGATGAAGGTCTTCACCAGAATCTTGATGTCAAACCACCACGAGCGGTGCTCCAGGTAGTAAAGGTCCAGCTCCAGCCGGCGCAGCATCTTCTCCATCGTGTCGGTATAGCCGTTGTAGAGCGTGGCATAGGATGTGACGCCCGGCCGGATCTGATAGAGCCGTTCATAGCGCGGGTCGTGCTCCATAATCTGCCGGATGTAATAAGGCCGTTCTGGTCTGGGACCCACGAAGCTCATGTCTCCTTTCAGCACGTTCCACAGTTGTGGCAGTTCGTCAAGATGGCGGTCGCGCAGCATCTTCCCGACACGTGTCAGTCGCTTGTCCTCATCGTCGTTAAACAGGTGGTATCCGTCTTCCTCCGCATTCGTGCGCATGCTGCGGAACTTGTAGATGTAGAACGGTTTCCCATGTAGTCCGATACGTGCCTGTTTATAGATGGCCGGTCCATGGTCATCCCATTTGATGGCCAGATAACAGATGAGCATCAAAGGGGAGAATATGATCAAGCACAGGGCTGAGAGGACAATATCGAAAATGCGCTTCATGCCAATGCCTTCGTCTTGAGGTTAATACATTCGTTCACCATGCAATACAGTGCGGCGTCGATCACGAAAATGACGGTCGGCGACACTACGTTGTACAGCAAACAGTTGATTCCAATGTAGCATAAAGCCAGTGCAAGAATCATCACCAACGCCATGTGCTGTGATACTCCTGCCCGCATCAGTTTGTGGTGGATATGGTTTTTGTCCGCGTTGAACAGCGGTTTGTGGTGGCGCATTCGGTGTAAGGTCACCCTCACCACATCCGCCATGGGCACAAACAACAAGGTGAGCGGAACCAAGACGGCGTCGTCGCGTGTAGGCCAGATATTGGTATTGTCCATGGCACATTTCACGGTCAGGAATCCCAGGATGAATCCCAGTGAGAGACTGCCCGAGTCACCCATAAATGTTTTGGTGTTTCTTTCTGCATCCCCGAACAAGTTGAAATAGCCAAAAGCCACCAGCACACCCATCATGCCGGCAGCCAGAATGCAGTAAGTGTACAAGAAAACACCGTGGTAGACAAAATAGGCCAGGAAACCTGCCAGTGCAATGAACGACAGTCCCGTGGCCAGTCCGTCAATGCCGTCAATCAGGTTGATGGCATTGTCGATAAACACAATCAGGAAGATCGTCAGCGGAATGCCAACGTAGTAGGGTATCTCGCCAATGCCGAAAAGTCCGTAGAGGTTGTTGACGTAAAGACCGGCAAAGGGGAAGAGGCAGGCTGTGATAATTTGTACCAGGAACTTGGTCTTGGCGTTCAGGCCAATCAGGTCGTCAATAATGCCCGTAAGGTAAATCAGCAGCAGACCAATCAGGAACATGGCACTCCACAGGTTCACGGGCAGCGTGTTCTGTTCGGTATACGACATGAAGAGCAATACTGCGACCGATGCTGTCAGCATGCTGGGGAAAAACGAGATTCCTCCTAGTCGTGGAGTAGCATTCTTATGCACCTTCCGTTCGTTGGGAATATCGTACAAGCCCTTCTTCTTGCATATCCTGAGGATGATGGGCGTGAAGATAAACCCGCAGAGCAGGCTGATGATAAATGTCCCGATAATATATTTTTCCATACGTTGTTGTCCTAGCTATATAATATATAAACTGACAAACAGCGCATTTATTGTGTTCCCCAACCTGTTATTTCATAGAATTTGAGCGGTGTTTCAGAAAGATGCCGACAGCCAGTAGGTAAATCGCTTAAAGTTTCCACCATTTAAACTCAAATACTTTTGCAAAATACTTGACACAAATGAAAACAATATTGGTGTAAAGGCCGTTTCTTTTGCACGCCACGACGTCTTCTTTCGATATCTGCAGCCGGCTGTGGATGTTGCGGGTGCTGATACCGCCGATGCGCATCGTCACAAAGTCCATCTTCACATACCGGGCACCAATCTTATGTTTGTAGAACAGTCTCACCATCATCTCGTAGTCGGCGGCAATCTTGTAGTCGAGCGAATACAGTCCGTATTTCTCGTAGACACCCTTGCGGGCATAGAAAGAAGGATGGGCAGGCATAAATCCAAACCTCAGCAGCCAGGGTCTGAACAGCGCCGAAGAGTAATATCTTACGCATTTGTCGGGCTCTCCGTCGTGAATGAAGTGCACGTCACCGTAGATGGCATCAGTCTTCTCGTCTTGTTGGAATGCCTGTACCACCCGCTCAATCACATCGTCTGCAGAGAAAAAATCGTCGGAGTTCAGTATTCCCACCACATCACCAGTAGCCATACTAATGCCCTTGTTCATGGCATCATAGAGGCCCTGGTCTTTCTCCGATACATACCTCATGCGTTCCCCGAACTGCGGCTCATATTGGCGCACCACCTCCATGGTATTGTCTGTCGACAGTCCGTCGACGACCACCAGCTCGATGTCCGTGTAGGTCTGTCGGAGCACACTCTCCAAGGTGTCGGCAAGGGTCCGGCCGCTGTTGTAGGTGACGGTGATGATCGATACTTTCATGGGCGCTGCCTCTTTTGGTGAATCTTCTGGATAAATCCGTCTAAGATGGGTTGCTCTTTCTTGCGCTGAATCCACTCGGTGACAGGGGTGGGTAGCATCAGCTTTATATATTGTATGACAATCTGTTTGTATCGCCCGAAGCCCGGTTTCTTATAGGTGAAGAACTTCACCGGCGTCCTCCAGTTTTCACCATACTGGTGCTCCAGATACTCCTCATAGTCTTTCGGAGCCAGATACGAGGCTCCTAGAAATTCGATGGGAGCCAGCTCTTCCACAAACCTTTTCTCGCAGATGTCCTGACAGCAGTATCTCAGTTCGCTGTCTTCGGGATAAGGCTGGAAGAAGTAGATGTCAATATATTCTCCTTTGCGGATAATCGATAGAAAACCTCTGCGTTCATAGCGGGCCATCTCAAATCCGTTCTCGCGCAGCTCAAACAGCATGTCGAGGAAGGCAGGAAGGTCTTTCTTGTCCATCACCAAGTCGATATCTTCGTCGTGGTCGATAAAGTCATGCTCACGCACGGCGCCAAGCAGCGTGCCGAACATGAGGATGAACTGCAGCTGGTTGCGTTCGCAGATACGCTTCAGCAGTTGCAGGTTCTCGTTGGCAATCTTCTTGTCAATGAGCTTGAACCCTTCGAAGATGGGGACAAAGCGGTAACGGTATTTACCTTTAGAGGTAGAGATGGTTTGATACATAAGCACAATTGAGTCAGAATAATACTTAAAGTAAATGGTGTTTGATGAACTGTTTGATGCTGTATGGCGTTTTGCGTTTCACAATCGCTAATAAACTATTCTCCTTCTTGTAAAATCGGTGGTCGAAGGCATCGTCAGGCATCACATATTTGGGATGGTCTAAAGGGAAAGATAGCTCGTGGCTCTGAATGAAAATATCAGAAAATGCTGTATGGGTGGCGGCCTGATCATTGCCTATATTCGATATCAGATTCACTTTGGGAAAGATGCACAACTGATTTTGTGCAGCCAGAGAAAAATACCATTGCCAGTCCCATGCCGATACACGTTCCTTTTCAATCATATCGATTTGATATCTCCACCGGCCGGTGTCTTTACCTAGATAGCCACGGTTCTTTAGAATATTCCTTTTTTCTTTTGGGAAAAACGATAAATCAATGTCCATATTCCTCCATGCTCTCCGCCAGGTTGCCCATCCCCAGCATGCCGCATATTTAGAAAAGCAATAGGAGTGTGGTATTGGCCATTGTGCTATCTGGTTGGTACCTGCTATCATGCCTACCCGGTTGTCATCGCTATATTTCGCCAACATCTCTGCTACGAAAGCAAAGAAACTGGCATTTGCTATACAGTCATCTTCTAATATAATACCTTCTTCCTCGTGTTCAAAAAGCCAATTGATGGCCGTATATACCCCGAGGCTGCAGCCAAGATTGTTTTTCTGGAACAAGGTGTTCACCTCGCAGTCCCAGTCAATGGCATCGAGTATGGCATTCCGGGTTTCTTCCACCAGCGTATCTTCGCCCTCTACGTCGGGTCGTGGCCCGTCGCAGGCAATGTAGAGACGTGCAGGCTTCACACTCTTTATACGCTCAAAGCTGGTGAGTGCGATGTCTTTTCGCCGGAAGATGATGAATAGGATGGGAATATGGTACATTTCGCTTTTTTATTCAATAACGCCTATCTGCCCGAATTATTGTGCAGGCGACGATTCTTGATAAACACCTCTGGCATTTGTGAGGAGATAGTAGAGCCTTGGACAGTAAAGTCTTATTTTCCTGACGATGTAACTGAAAGGATACTTGGTGGGGAGATTTCTTCTGACGAAAGTCAGGTAGTCACGGTCGGAGTGAGTAGGACTGTTGACAAACTCTCGGCGCTCTCGCAACGTCATCTTCATCAGTTGTTGAATCTCCTCTTTGTTCGAGTGGTGGTCGCGCTCGCAGGTGCCGCAGATATTGGCCGTCACAAGTGTGGGTATTTGTTTCTTCTTGGCACGCAGGCTATAGTCATAGTCAGCACATCCGTGCTTATATCCCTGATAGAAAATGCCAATGGCATCAACTACCGATGGGTGAACCCATAGAATGTTGGCGTTGGTCAGGTCTGCTGTTTGCGGCACACCGGTTGGCTGAAGCCTGATGGTGCGTCCCTTGGCCTTGGTCGTAAAGATGTCACCTCCATAGGTGATAATGCGCTCATCCGTGGGTGAGCAGGTAATCCCCGAGTAGATTCCCCGACGGCCAAAGTGCTCCAGGCTGTATTTGTCTGCGGCGAAAAGCTCATCAAACAGATTCTGTCGTACGAAGGTGTCGTCATTCAGCAGCAGGTAATAGTCCCACTGCTGTCGCTCCTTGAGCGCTGCGTTCCATGCCAGGCACATGCCTTTCGCCCAAAACAATTGCCCGTTTCCTTTCAGTATCTTTATGGCTCTGTCTGGGAACAGCTCACCGATGGCTTCTGTGGTCCCGTCAGAACTCCCGTCGTCGGTCATGTATACTTCCATCTTTATGGGGCATTCGTCTGTGTGGAGCCTGTTCCATTGGTCTAGGGCGTCATACAGGCTCTTCAGGCACGAAAGCGTCTTCTGCTTCCGGTTGTGGAATGTCAGTAGGGTTGCAATCTGTAATGTGCTCATTTCTTTCTTATGAAGGATTTCATCTTATGAGAGACTAGTTCGCAGAAAAGTGAGAATGTGCGGCAGGGTCCCACCATCGTTCGTGTCTTGTAGAACGCTTTTTGGTAGAAATACTCAAATGCTGCATATCTGTCTGCCCTATGTGGCTTGGCTTGTGGCTGGGTGGTGTCGTACAGCCAGATGTCGTTTCCCGCTCTTTGTTCCATGACATTCATCTCGATGGGCTTCAGCTGCAGGGCGAATGACCGTACAACCTTATAGGGCAGTTGCTTGTTCGTGAGCAGATAATGTTTATACAGGCAGGAAGGCTTATCGGCAAACAGGTCCACACAAAGGTCTTCTTCGGCAATCTCCAACCACTTGGCTAGGAATTTGGGTTGGAAGAAACCGTCGTATCTGATCTCCGTCTCCTCAAAATCGGGCAGTCTAAATGTTGTCTGCAGCGTGGCCTGAAGGGGTGCCTGGAAAACCGTGTCAGACTGTTGGCGATGGGTGCCTGGATCCGCATTGTTCGTGGTCAGTGAATAATACGGATATACGAAGTAGAGGTTTTGCTCAATGCAATAGCGGGTGTGGTACTTCAGCCATGATGAGTCGGGCCATTGGTTCAGGCAGGATGGCAGATGCTCCAGATGGAAACGCTCTGCATGCTGGTCATACCATTGTTTGAATTTTAGCCATTGCGGTTTCATCCATACCTCTCCCCACGACTGTGCACAGTTCATGAAAAACACATCGTACTCCGATTTCGAGGGGGTGAAGGGCAGATAGGTCTGATAGTTTGTCGGGAACGCATACAGGCTGATACCTGCAATGTGGGGTTCTTCGTAGTATTTGTTGATGCATTGTGTGGCATAGTGATAGAACGATGAGGCTACCGTGATGTCGTCTTCAAGGATGATCAGGGCCTCAAACTCATCAAAATACTTCCCCAACGACAGCATGTGGGCACGAAGTCCCATATTGGCGTCATGCTTCACCACGCGCAGCTCACCGTGTGGCCAGTGGTATTGGTCACAGAATGTCTCTACTTCTTTTGTGTCACTCTTGTCGATAGAGATAATGAGCGTGGCTGCCTCTGGGTAATGAGCTCTTTCCAGTGAGGCCAGTTGTCTTTTTAGACTGTCCGCACGGTTGTATGCTATGGATAGGATGGCTGTCTTCATAGTGCCTCCTCCTTCATGAGTTGTTCGATATCGGCAAATGCGTCCACATGCTTTTCAAGCCAAGCATCGTCTTTCTCCCACCATTTGAGCGCTTCTAAATACTTGATTTGCTCATCACTGAAACGATAGCGTATCACCTTGGCAGGTACTCCTCCGACAATCGCATAGGGAGGCACATCCTTGGTGACCAATGCTCCGGCAGCCACAATCGCTCCGTTTCCAATGCGTATGCCTTCTATGAGTCTCGCTTCCTGTCCCAGCCACACATCGTGTCCGATGATGGCCGACTTGCCGTCTGCCAGTACTTGCTCTTCAAATCGGTTCTCTTTTACAAAAGTGCGGCCGCATTGGCGCAGTGTACTGAAGAATACGGGCGATGTCGATACAAATGTGCGTGTAGGATGCCGGTAGGCGATAATACGCACATGAGGGGCAATGCTGCAGAAACTGCCTATCTCGCAGAATGGCAAATAGCAATCGGCTTGTATATAGGTGTACCTGCCGATGTGTGAGTGGCCGATAACGGTTTTTGCCGATATCTTGTTGTGACCGTCCAATTGGGTTTGTCGGTTCCAGCGGGCCAGAGGTGAGATGTGGATATCTCTTTTCTTGAGAAGCAGGCTATGCCAGATACGCCAGAAAAGCTTCAGCGGATAGGCGATGTCTATGTGGAGATTATTCATAGTCGTTGATAGGATGAATGATGAAGTTCGTAAATTACCAATAACAGGCATCTTCCACCTGAGAGGCTGTCTTGGGGGTCTCGTCCTGACTCGGACGTACCCAATGCTCATTGTACATTTGCCTGAATTCAGGCCGCATGTCCCATCTCTTCCCTTTGATGCCAAAAAGCAATTGTGTGGCACCCCCCAGGTGGATGGCATGATGGCCGGTCCGCTTGGCATGTGCAGCCAGAGGGAAACCATAGGCACCACATCCGATGATGCAGATATCATAATTGGTATGATCCATTTGATTCTCCATCCACGCTAAAGCATCGAACCAATTCTTAAAATCAGAATCTCCCCCAAGGCTTTGGACGGCTTTGATTGTTATTAAGTCAAAGTCTGGGAGGATGTCTTTGCGTTTGAAGAGATGTTCACGCTTTTCGTATTGGCGGCGTATCGTTTCAGCAAAAGGGTGTATCACCAATACCTTTTTCCCCTTGAGAACTGAAGCCCATGAAGGAATACTGGGGTCATCATACAGATAGGGTGGTTCCAGACAGGAAAGCTTGACTTTGGTCGCATTTTCCAGTTCATGCCGGAGATAATACTCTTCGGGAATCCAGCATCCTAACATGTCTACTTGTTGGGCGTCCTTGATCATCAATTCGCAAAACCGGCCTATGTTGGGTTCGGTTATTGGAAAGAATCCTGAATTATCTCGTAATTGTCTGACGCCGTTTTTGTTCCACCACCATTCGCCTATTTCTCCCTTGATATACTTGAGCGGCGAATGTGGATTGTTCTTGATGCCCAGATAGTTTGTCACTATCAGAAGCTCTGTCGATCCGAATCTGGCTATCATGCACGGTTGGCTGCTTTCCAGCAACTGTATCATCATTTGCTGCACCTTCCTCAAGTCTTTTTCAACATCCATGGCGGGGAGCGATGCAGGGGTAAAGAAGATAGGATAGATCTTTCTCCTCATCAGTTTCAGCGATTTTTCGAAAAGATAGTTCATCTTGTTTATTTGTATTTAGACGTAAGGAGATGATAAAGATACTTGCGTTCCTGGCTGGACAGACCCACGTGGTAGATAATCACCATGAGATATGCCATCAAGAGGACAATGCGGATGAGAGGATGAATGTTCCAGTGGATGAAACATACGGGAATGAAACAGATGGCCACGGCAAGTGACGGGATATATGCATGTTTGATCATGACACCATAGCCTAAGTGGAGTTCCTTCTTTAATACCCACTGGCTGCAGATGACGATGAGAAACGAAAAGACAATGTACACATAAAACAGACTATAGGCTGCGCCTCCATTTTTCAACACGAGGTAGGCACCAATCATCGAGAAGATTCTCAGCATGTTCACCGTAATCTGGTAGAGGGCAATCTTTCCGCTTGCGAAGATAAGGTTCGATATGCCTGAATTGGCCGACGTGATGAGCGTGTTGGCGACAATGAGCAAGGTGAATGAAATGACGTAGGGGGGAATCTGTCCCAGCCACAGCGAGAGCAGCCATTGGGCATCAATCATCAGTGGCGCCGACACAAAAAACATCGACAGGAAGGTGAATTTTGTCGATATGATCAGAAGCTCCAGACACCGGTCATAGTTCTTGGTAGCATAGTTCTTGGTAATCTGCGGGGCAATGGGCTGCGACACATTGCTGGCAAAAGAGGTAATCAGCATGTTCACGGTGTTGGCTATTCCCATGGCTGCATTCATGACGGTATTGAAAAATGCATTCACAATCATGGCCGCACCCTGTC
The DNA here is from genome assembly GCA_002353525.1 of Prevotella sp. UBA2739. GTDB lineage: Bacteria > Bacteroidota > Bacteroidia > Bacteroidales > Bacteroidaceae > Prevotella. The sequence goes on along the minus strand of DEJV01000032.1, from coordinate 6,032 downwards.
CCTGACCGACAGAAACGAATGCTCCGAATGCCACCCAGGAAGAGAAGGAGAACACCTTTTTGTATTTCTCCTTGTTCGTGATAAGGTGCAATTCCGTTTCCTTGTGATAATACTTCCTGCAGTACACATAGAAGAACAATACGGGGAGCACGGTAAGGATGCTCAGGGCAATGGCGTAAACCTGAAGCTTATCGACAAAATAGTCGATGAGCAGGTAGGCGACGATGGCTTTGATGATATGGACAAACACATCCATCGAACTGAATACAATGAATCTCTCTTTGGCCATGAGCAGTCCGTTGTAGGGGATGCCGATAAAGGAGATGGCTGCACTGATGATGGACAAATTGAACACAAAGATGACATGGTTGATGTCTCCGTCAAAATTCACAAAGTGGTGAATATACCAATGTCCCAGGGGCAGGCCTATCAGGAGGGTGACTACGGCGATGGCTACATGGATGATGAAGTTGATGTTAAACTGTTCGTTGATATCCATGGTTTTTCCTATGCCAATCTCTATCGATATGAAGCGGTTGGAGGTGGATATCATGATCTGGTTGAAAATGGAGATGAAAGTGACAATGCTTCCAATCAGGGAAAACACACCAAAGTCGGTGACACCTAATGCCTGTAGGGCATAGCGTGTCGTCAGAAGGCCACATAGGGTCGTGATGATGAGCCTGACATACAGTATCACCACGTTGTAGATGATGGCTTGGTTGGTGTTCTCTTTCATACTATCTCACTTGAATGGTAGACGGGTTCAGGTCTTTTCTAGGCTTGTCTTTAATGTATGGTCGGTAATAGACGAACGACAGCAGGAGAAGGATAAAAGAGAACGGATAGACCTCCATCGTCATCATAAACAACAGGACGGCAGTTGCCGCCAACAGCACATTGGTGGTCCTGTCGGTCATCGTGAAAGCCTTTTTCGTGGCAGTGATGAAGATGGCGATGAAAACGAATAGTAAGACGATACCTCCATTGATCAAGACAGAATAAATGAAATTGTGAGGTCCCATGGCGGCAGAACTCATGTGAGAGTAATACCAGTCACTGTCCACATATCCATATCCTATGATAGGCGACTGTGCGAAGGCATGGGCTGCAGCATCCCATAATTCTGTCCTGTTGGTGAAAGTAATGTCTTTTTTCAATACATCCTCAATAAAGTATACGGCCAATTCGTTGTTTTCAAGTCCTTTCCCGTTGAAGCAAACGAAGACCTGGAAAAGCACATAGAAAACAAAGAGCGAGATAATGCCCATTCGTTGCAATTTCCTGGAAGGTATCAGACAGAACACCAGGAATAGGATGATGAGGGTCAGCGAGGTCATCGACTTGACGATGGCGACGGTTGCCACCGATACGATAATCAGAGGAATGGTATTGATTATCCAAAATCTTTTCAGTCTGAAGCATACCATGTTGATGGCCAGGGCGCACAACAACCGGCAACCCATCTGGTTGTAGTTGTTTCCAAGCAGATAGCCCGTCACTTCTTTGCTTTCTTCAATGAGCCATAGCTGAGGGTGCGTAATCAGATGGAAGAAATTAAGATACACGCAAAAGGAGAAGGCAATGGCATAGGCAAAGAGAATCATGTTCATCCGCTCTTTGTAGTACTCCATCATGGTCACCATCAGCATACACCCGCAGCCGAGATAGAAACAGTCTTTTGCGTTGGCCCCGTTGAGGATGCTGAATGAGAGGATGAGCATCTGGTAGAGAATCACCAAAAGCAGATACCTTGTGATGCCCCATTCCTTAAAATAGAGAAACGAGATGAATACAAACGAGCATAACTCTACCGCCAAAAGACCATACGACAGCATCGGCATTTCCAGTTCTGCTAAAGCCATGCACATCCTTATTGTCACCACTAGGATGATGATACAAGGTACCCATGTGAGTCTTTTGAAGTCAATGATCATGCGCGTTGCTCTTCTGCTACATTTACTCTTTACGGAAAGGTGCGATGCCTAAGAGGTCTCTTATCAGCCAGCAGGTAGTGACAATAGCAGCAAAGAAAAGCATACCCAGCACGAAGAGCATACGTTTCGGACCAGATGGCTTATCTGGGACAGATGCACACTGAATGACGGTGAAGGCGGGTGTTACTTCTTGCAACTTGGCTTTGGCGGCCTGCAATTGGGTGTTTAATGCCGTATAGGTGTTGTACTTCAGCTGCATGTCGTTTTCCAAGTCGGTTCTTTTGGCCCGGTAGCTTTCTAGTATGACGTCGCTGTTGGCATCCGAGAAGCTGCCGTAGAGCTGGCGTGCCCTCTCGTAGGTGTGCTTGGCCTCGGCGGTGAGTTTCGAGTAGTGTTCCACGTCGATCTTCGCCTTATGGGTACGATAGTTGGTGATATACTCCTGCAGTCTGACCCTGACCGAATCCGCCATACTGGCACAGACAAGCCTGTCCTGGTCTTTCACGCTGATGGTGATGACCGATGTCTTTTTGTCTACATTGCAGGTAATGTTCTCTCTGATGACTCCAACAATGCCATGTTGCTTTTTGTTCAGGAAGAAAGGGTCTACTCCTTTTTTGTTGCTGTTGGGCGTGGCCTGCTGCTTGGGTTCTGTCAGTTTTCTGATTTGTTTCTTTACCCAGTCGAATGGCTTCTTCCAAATGGATCTTTTCCTGTGCTTGGCCAGATAGTTGAAATAATCGGTCTGAATGTCACCGTCCAGATTCGATACTTTGATGTCGAACAGGCTCACTACAAACCCTGTCGATTCCATCAGGTTAGGATAAAGATCCGGGTAGATGGCGTCTGGATTTTGCATGGCTCCCAGATCGATGCCGAACGATGTGGCTATCGATGTGAGGGAACCTCCGCCTGAGACGCTGCCCATCTCTGGTGCCAGTGTCACGTTCGAGGTGTAATATCTCGGCTCAGGGAGAATATATATACATGCCAGCACAAAGACGATGGGCAGTACTTTCACAAATACCATCTTCTTGTCCCATAGCCTTTTAATGATTTCCCGCAGGTCTATAATGTTTGTATTGTTATTTTCGTTCATAGATGTTGTTTACTTGATGAGGCTGATGAGGGTGGCAATCACGGCGGCAAACGAGCTGACACCTGTGGCGATGCTCAGGGTTTCGGAGATGGAGGTTTTGCTCAGCGACTTCGAGGGTACGATGATCTCGCAGCCGGGCTCGGGCTTGGCGTTGTGGGCCACCGTCTCCACCTTGCCGTTCATGTAGATGATGTAGGTCTTGCGCTTCTTGGCCTTGTTCGAGAAGCCGCCGGCCTGGTCGATATAGTAGCTGGCGCTCTTGCCCTTGATGTAGCTCACGGTGTTGGGGTACATCACCTCACCGTTCACCTTCACCGTGGCCTCGTATTGTGGCACCACCAGTCGGTCGCCCTCACGCAGGATGATGTCGTCGCTGCCGCCCGGGTTGGCGAGGGCCTTGTCCAGCTCGATGCCCACGGGGTAGGTGCTGCCCACCTCATATTTGCGCAGTTGCTCCTTGTTGCTCAGGCTGCTCAGGTTGCTGTTGCCGGTGCGTGCTGCCTGTTCCAGCAGGGAGGTCTCCAGTTCCTCACGGGCCTTGCGCAGCACGGCCTCGGCCCTGATACGCTCTTCGGGGGTATAACGGCGCTCCAGCCTTGCACCTTTCACGTAGGCGCGGTCGTTCACACCGCCTGCCGCCCTTACCAGGTCGCTCAGCCGTTGGTCTTTCTTCGCCAGGGTATAGGTGCCGCTGAACATCACCTCGCCGTCGATGCTCACGTTCTGCTGACGGTTGAAGCCCGGGCTCTTGCGTACGTACACCTCGTCGAAGGGCTGCAGCTTGAAGCCGTTCTCGCCGTCGATCACAAAACCGTCTTTCAGTGTCAGACTGTAGGTGCGTGCTATCAGACTGTCGGTGGTCAGGGCCTTGGGGTTGCTCATGCGGCGTGCCACGTCCACCTTCACGGTCGAGGCACTCTCTTTCAGTCCGCCAGCCTGCAGGATGAAGTCCTCCAGCGTCTCGTTGTCGGCATATTTGTAGATGCCGGGATAGTGCACCTCACCATGGATGGTGATGGTTTGTTCCTCCATCATCTCCTTCTTGGTGGGGATGAACAGCACGTCGTTGGGCTTCAGCGGGATGTCGGCCACGCTGCCGCTGAGGATGCCTTCCACGTCGACGGGCACCACCTCCAGTGTGCGGTCGGCCTTCATGCGGTGCATCACGGCATGGGTGGTGAAGGCTTCTTCCTTCAGTCCCTCGGCGGCCTCAAGCAGGGTGCGCACGCTGTATATCTGTCCGCCCACCTGGTACATGCCCGGGCGGAACACGGCACCTTTCAGCTCCACCATGTTCGAGAAGCGTGAGATGATGCTGTCCACGCTCACCGAGTCCTCGTCGGCCAGCTGGAAGGTCGAGAAGTCGAACTCCTCCACATTATGCACCGAATAGTCGCGGCCGGTCTTGCGCACCAGTCTCACCTGTTTGGTGTAGGCGTCGCCGGTGAATCCTCCGGCATATTTCAGCAGCGTGTTCACGCTTTCATTCTTGCGCATCTCGTAGATCATGGGTCGCTTCACCTTTCCGGTGATGTTCACCAGACAGTCGTAGGGTCCCACCACAATCACGTCGTTGTCGGCCAGCCGTACGTTACCAGTCAGCTTGCCGTTGAGGATATAGTCGTAGATGTCGACGGTGGTGACGAGTTTGTTGTTTCTGTACACCTTGATGTTACGCAGCGTACCCAGGTCGTTGGTGCCTCCAGCCATGTAGAGGGCATGGAAGACGGTGGCGAAGGCCGACAGCGTGTAGGTTCCCGGCATCTTCACCTCGCCCATCACGTTCACCATGATGGTACGGGTCTGTCCCACGGTGAGCTTAATCTGGCTGCTGCTGTAGCGTGTGCCCAGGGTGGCGCGCAGATGAGCGTTGGCCTGACTGACGGTCATGCCGCTCACGTTCACGGGTCCGAAGCCTTCGATGGTCACGGTACCGTCGGGCGACACGGTGCTCTCGATGCTTTTCTGCGAGGCCCCGTAGATGTCGATAAACACAGCGTCGCCAGGTCCCAGACGGTAGTTCTGTGGCGTGGCGATATTCATATTGGGTTCGAAGGTCAGGTCTTTGTTGTTGAAGATGTCACGTCCGAACACTTTCTTCTTGTTCTTGTCGCGCTCGGCCAGCAGCTGCTGGAGCAGGGCCGTCGAGTCGGGCATAAACGTGTTCAGCTCGTCTTGCATCATCACCCACTCGGGGTTTGTCTCGTCGTAGGTCGTCATGGCCCTTCTCTGTGGGTTGATGTCTTTCACCTGCTGCGAGGTGGTCTCCTGTCGCTGGTAGTCCTCGCGTCGTTTGCCGTTAGCCACGCGGCTGCGGTCCTGTGTGCTGGTCGACGACGACAGGTTGCCCAGTCCGGTGCCTTTCATCTCGCGTTCCGCCAGTTTCTGCACGCGTCGCAGCTGTTGTATGTCCACGCCGCTCTGCATCAGTTTGGTGACAATCTGTTGTTGTGAGGTGCCGGCCGCCTTCTCTTTCATCAGCATCTCCATCACCTGTGTGTCGGTCATGTTCGATTGTGCTGATGCCGTGAGAGCCACCAGAACTGTCCATATCGTTAAAAAGATCTTTTTTCTCATATTTGTTTTATTGTCATTCGTACCCTCGTACCTAATTATTATAACCCTTTTTTCTCCATTTTATTGTAAAGCGTAGTGAATAAATGCAAAAAAAGACCAGCCCCGCTGGTCCCCCCCACTATTCAATTGACAATTGATAATTGACAATTGATAACGTTCGACAATTGATAATTGAAAATTGAGAATTGATAATTGAGCCTGCCGGCTTGAGAGGACGGAAACAAATTATCCTAATGCGCACAAATTGAATCCACAAATTTTAATAACTTAAGTTTCGGGAGTCACGAAGAAACGGCCTGTAGGGCTTTTTAATTCATAATGCATAATTACGTCTCGCCCTTTATTGTTGCCACCGCCTTTGGCGACGCTGCAACGAGCGAGCCATGACCACTGGTTCATAATGCATAATAACTCAAGCT
>DEJV01000021.1 GCA_002353525.1 Prevotella sp. UBA2739 | reverse complement strand
GTCGAATTTTTAACGAACTATTGTTATTGATTTTCCAATTTTATCGACCATGACCTACACTCCTAAAAATGTAATGTCTGTATTCCTGAACTTCTGAACTCCTAAAAAAGAGCCATTGGCTGAACTCCTTTATACTTACTGAATGTCAATTTACTTAAGCCTTATCTTTTCTCCTTCTTTCAATGTAGAGAAGATGTCCTTATCATTCATTTTTGCGAGGCTGGCATACTTGATGCCGAAATTCTGGGAGATGCCGTAAAGGGTGTCGCCGGGACGCACACGATAGTAGTCTTGCGCACCGTTGTACTTTCCTTTCTTCTTGTCGACGAACACGATGTCGCCCTCGTGGATGTCTTTCTCGCTGGCCACCTCATTATACTCGAGCAGTTTCTCCTTGGGGATGTCATACTTCATGGCAATGCTCGAGAGTGTCATGCCTGGATAGAGGATGGTGCACCGCACGTCGTTAATGTCGACGACATAACGCTTGACGGCCTTGGCGACGGTCTCCTCTTCCTCAGAGAGCTCCTCGTCGTCGGCCTGGCACGAGGCAGCAAAGGTGGCCTTCTGCGTAGCTGTAGCCTGACGAGTAATGACGACAGTCTTTCCGGCGCGCAGTTTCACGCCGCCATTGATGGCATAGAGGCGGTAGGAATCGATGAAGCCAATGAGTGCCGCGGCATAGTTGGAGGCGGTAGCATAACCGGCTTTCTGCAGGCCGATGGCCCATCCGCGGTAGTCGTAGACGCTCTTGGAGAAGAGACTGCGGTAGCGCCCATTGTTCTTGAGGAACAGGGAATGGTCGCGGAAAGACTCGGCGGCATTGCTATACACACGGAAGCGGCTCTTCGAGGGCTCGTCGTCCCATGCCTGATAGATAGGACCCGTCCATCCGCCAAAGGCCTTGATGCCAAAGTGGTTGTTGGCGTTGCGGGTGAGCCCGCTGCGCCCTGCTCCCGACTCGAGGATGCCCTGTGCCAGCGTGATGGTGGCGGGCACGCCATATTGCTTCTCCTGATCGAGAGCAATATTCTTATAAGTATTGATGTAATTCCATATCTCGGACGACGACTGTGCCCGTAGCGACGCACTGACACCGATGAGCAACACCACCAGCACGAGCATGCGGTGGGCCAGCGTATCGGGAGTCAGGCTACCGGCATCCAAGGTGGGGCGATGGAGCAGCTGGTAGTCGTAGGGATGACTGATGGCGCTCTCAGCGGCACGTTGGCTCCAGCGATAAACGTCGTTGATTTTCATCTCGGTAAAAGCATCAAGCTCGCCGGTGGCCGTGAGGTACACCCACTGCTGGAAGGCCCGTATGGCCTCACGGGTATCGTCGTCGAGCATACCATTCTCATCGACAAGTGTCCACTTGCCATGCAGGTAGGTGCAGATGCTGTTAAGCTGCTGCTGAAGGCTGCGCACCCGACGGGTGTCGTAGGTGGTGAGCCGTGGATAGATGGGGTTGTCGTGGTTGTATTCCATACGAGAGAGGGGGATTAGTCTTCCAGATTCTTCAGCGTGACAATGACGGGCAGGGAGATGCACGATTTGTTAAGAATGCGCTGCCGCATGAGCGTGGCAAAGGAGATGCGCAGGGCATGATCGTAGTTACGGCGATCCTTGAACGAGATGTCGACATAGAGGCCGCGCTGCAACCCCTGTTCGCCCCCAGTGCCCTGTACAGACACCTTGATGAAGATGCGGTGGAACTCCTCGCGCCCGAACTCGGCCATGATCTCCTTACGCAGGAAAGCATCGACATCCATGCGGGTGTAGAGTCGGTCGTTGGTGAGCGAATAATAACGTAACAGCTCGTAGCGTTCATCGGCCGACGCCTTGTCGGTGCCGCCCATGCCACCAACGACCACAGGCACCTTCTGCTGGATGCCGGGCATGGACCGGCTCTCCATCATCTCGCCCGCACGGGGCTGGTTGCCCGCCATACCCTTGGTGGTGATGAAGCGCACGCTGGTGTTGGCCGTGGGCGCCGACGTGTCCATATTCTTCATGACAAAGGTGCCGCTGTCGAACTTAAACTGTTGGTTCTGGGTGCCCACGCTCTTGCCCAGTTTGTTGATGGTCTCGCGCAGTTTCTTCAGCACCTCGCCATCTTTGATGCCATTATAGTCGATGAAGGCATAATAGTCGTCGATGAACCGGTTGTAGAGGTTACGCACGTCGCGATAGAGATCGCCATTGTTGTAGCAGTTGGCCTCGAAGTCACGCACCAGGATGTCGTCCTGGTTCATCGAGAATCCCTGGCGGTTGGAGGCTGTGCTGGTCTCAAGGATGCTGAGGAAGTAGGAGTCATCGTCGGCCTGCAGTTTGGCGATAGGCTGAGCCTGCGTAAGCATGACGCTGCCTACCTCGACATTGGTGACGGGCACTACGCCCAGCGTCACGGTGCAACTGTCGGGCACCACATAGTCGTCGGGGAAGTCGAGGCGCAACCAGATGGTGTTCTGGCGGAAGAGGTCGAGTGTCTCATTCTCGAGCCACTGCTGGAACACGCGCGGATAGGCACGCGGCTTGTACATGTCGCGGTCTTTCGTGGTGTCGGTGATATAGAGCAATGCCGCATCGGGCATGTTGAGGAGGCTCTCCTTCCAGTTCTCGACAAACGAGAAGAAATTACCCGACACCTGCTGTGCGTCGAAGGGGTCGGCCATCTCAATCTTCTCCATCTCGGACATGGGTGCAAAGTCAATCTCGGTGCAGTCGGCTCCCACATACATGTGCTCGGGAACGATGCCATTGGTGCCGCTGAGCAAGAGCGAGAGCCCCTTCAGGCCATTCACCTCGAGGGGCGAGCAGATGCCCACCCACAGGCGGTTGGGTTTGTCGAGGGTCACGCCCACGGTGCCGCCATCGTAGCGCATGAGGTGCTGGGTGAGCAGATACATGCCACTATGGGGCAACAGGGTGGTATGGAAGATGGGGATATACTTCAGTTGTACATCCTTGATGGGTGACTTATAGACGAACGAGGCTCCCGACTCGATGGCATAGAGGCTGTCGTTGCCCTGGTCGAGAAGGGGGCGGACGAGGCATACTGCAGGCATGGCATTCACCTCTTTGCGGGGAATGAAGTCGGTGCAGAAACGCTCTACAATGCGCTGCATGGTGCCGTCGACATAATCTTGTATCTTAGAGGTCTCGCTCACCAAAGCCACCAGCATGATCTTTGCCATCGGGTCGAGCTGATAGATGTCGACAGCCTCGGGCAATATCTGCTGCATGGCTTCTATGGCCTCGTTGATTCTTTTCTCTAAATCTACATCCATGGTCGATTTTGTTTGTTTGGAGATTATTAGGAGTTCAGACAGATGATCTTTTTAGAAGCAAGAGAGTAAGAAGTAAGAAGCAAGAGAGTAAGAAGCAAGAGGCAAGGAGCAAGAGATATGCATATACTAATGTCCTAAACTCTATGTCCATCTATCAACTTGTCTACTTGTCAACTCGTCTACTTGTTCATATATGCCGCTTCACAGTGGGTTCGACGAGGAATACCACCACCTTGCGGTAGGGACGCAGAACGCCCAGTCCGTCGTCGATGCCACCCTCCACGATAACGTTTACCGCATACTTCGAAGCCACGCGACGCTTGCGACGCTGCTTCTGCGAGGCCGCATCGAGCTCGATGCTCACGGTGACATTCTTCAGCTGGGGCTCGTAGGCGGCCAGGCTCTGCTTGATGCTGTCCTCACACTCTTTCTTTGTTACCTCGTTATAGAGACTGGTGGAACTGCGAGTGCCCTGACTGGCATTAAACTCGCGATAGTGCACATTGGAGAACTCATGATTCCAATACTCGAAGCCAAAATCAGGGTCGGCCTCAAAGTCACCACGGGGCGTGAAGACGATGAGCTCTACCAGATTGTCGAGCATGAGCATGCGATCCTCGATGTCGCGACGGATCTTCGTACCCGAATCGACAAACTTGACAGGGGTGCTGACGAATCTCATATCTGTTTACCTTCCCAGAAACGACGAGGATCGGGTTTCGGCTCGGGCTTAGGTTCTGGCTTTGGCTCGGGAGCCACGGGCTCTTGTTTCCTGAGCAGGCTGAACTTATCGATTTTCTCGCTGATGGCATAGCACATGCCCAAGCCTTGCTTGATACGAAGGTAGGCAATGCGATAGTTGAAGGGCACACGCGTGTAGTTGCGGAACGTCTCGGCATCCTCGAGGGTGAGCACACTGTCGAGGTCGCAGGCACATGTGAAGGATCCCACCACACGCTGCACACACGAGAGCAGCTGCTGGGGCGTCATCACATCCTGCTCGGCATGGGCCGTGATGAGCATCTGCTGCACTACAGGCCAGTAGATGCAGATGGCATCGCGGGCACCGGTGTCAAGCTGCTCGCGTGTTTTACTGTCGATGGTGCGAAGCAGGGTCAGGAACTGGCTGTGCAGCTCGATAAACCTGCTGTGGGCCGACAGACAAAGGCACGGTGGCACAAAGTTGACATTATCCTCGCGCCAGCCCTCATCGTAGACGATACGCCCAATGGGGACGGCATGACTTGAGACAGCCTGACTGGCCCCCAGCAGCGCAAAGCTGTAACACTGCTCCAGACTGCCGTCGCCACACTCTTTCCAATCGGAGGGATTAGCGCAGATGACGAGAAAGAACTCTTTGGCATCGTCGTCGTTGGGTATCTGCACCCGTGTATCGAACGAGTTGTTGTACTGCGTATTATACTGTACGTCGATAATGTCGCCCGCAGCCGTAACGGCCAGGCACGACAACGACTCGACCTCGACAAAACCCCTGGAAATGCTCAGCGACATCTGGAACGGCCGCACTGGGGTGAAAAGGCCAAAACGGCCACCGGCAGCAACTGCCACTGCCTGGGCAAGAGACTCCGCCTGATATTGATCGGCGGCCAGCAGCACCTCGTCGGTGAGACGCATGCCTTTCTTCCAACTGATTCTTTTCGGCATAGTTGTGATTTATATATTTGTATTGTAATTCAGATAATTATAGATGACGTCGTCGTTCAGACGAAGCGAAGGATAGTCTTGCGAGATGCAGAACACCAGCTCGTCTTCGACAAACAGGAAATAGTCACGCAGAAACAGGCGCAACTGCTCCATATCGTCGACAAACTGCAGAAAACGGTCGTTGCACTCTTCATCCGACCAATAGCGGATGCGATAGACGCTGACATTCTCATGATAACTATTGTCAACATAGCTGTCGCCCAAGACGGTATTCAGCCGATTGCTGTAACGGGGATCGGCATCGATGTGTACCTTGTCTTCTTCGCTCACCTCGACACGCAAGCTCTCGTTGAGCAGCACCTTGCGCAACAAAAACGTGAGCAGCGAACGGTTGCCACGAATGAACTTCGCCTGGGGAAGGAAGGGAATGAACTGGCGGATGAACCTGTTGGCGCGCTGCTCGTCGGTGAGTCTGTCACCAAGAATCTGCTGCATCACCACATCGCTGTGCGTATATTGCTCTATCTGTTCGCGACAGCTGGCACGGAGCCTGAACAACAGCACGTCAATGGGCGAGAAGAAACGGAAAGCGTCGGCTTTCTCTTGCTCCTGCTTGTCCACCTCGTTATGAAAAGCCTCACTCTCGTTGTTGACCGGCAGATTGTCGAAACGGTCGACGGGGTGGAACATATACTCTGGCAGCGCATTATAGATGCTCATCCTACCGAGCGTGGCATGCACGGCATCCTTGTCGAACATCTCTTCCAGCTCGATGACGTCGCCATAGGAATTGCGCTTATGCAATCCTCGTAACGAAATTCTGAACTTTCCTTTTGGGAAATAGTTCAGAAGCAGTTCGGCATTGATATCTTCTGGAAGTGAATGGGGGATCATGGATATGTTTTTTGGGGAGTTCAGAAATGCAGGAGTGCAGACTTCTTCAAGTGATAAGTGACAAGTATGATTACTCTCAAGGCAGAGGCTCCAGTTCGAAAGGTAATCTCTCTCCTCTCACCTCTCTCCTCTCACCTCTCACCTCTTAATTCTCAATCCTCAATTATCAATTATCAATAAAACGAGGTGGCTAATATGCGTCAGCTGTCAACTCCACATACGACACACCCTTCTCTGTAGATACCTGCAACACATCGAAGGCTGGAATGCCAATCTGCTGCAGGGTCAGCGACGGATAAGGGAAGCGACCGTCTATGTTCTCGTAGAAATGCTTATGAATGAGCGTACGATAACTGAGCTGGCGCAACTCACGGTTCTTCTTGATGTAAGCATCGAGCTGCGACTCGGGAATCATCACCTCGAACTCTTTCTGCGGATAATCGGTGGCTATCACATCAATAAACTTGTTGTTGCACATATTGATCTCCACCTCGTCGGCACCAAGAATGGTCTTCAGCCTGCTGAGTACCTCGCAGACAGTCATCGAAGCAGAGAGCTCGGGCGAGGCAATCACATCAGTCCACTGCTCATGGGCTGGACAGGATTTCTTCCACGACGAAATCTTATAAATATTCATCATGTTGGTCATGCCTTCATACCTTAGCATCTTGCCCTGCAGCGTCTTAAAGGGTGCCGGTGCCTGACTGTCTTCGTCGTCGGGATTCTGCAAGTGAATCATCTTCATGGCTTCCTGCACCTGCAGGGCACCGACGATAGACGCGCTGATGGGTGTAGTGGCCACACGGCCCTTGGAGGTCTGCGAACGCACCACATCGGCACAACCCGTGCGCAGCATGATATGGTTGAACTCATCGCGCGACAGACCACACTCGTAGCAGTTCACTCCGGGTACATACACCTTCACGGCTCCGGTGAGATTCTCAATGCTGCCGTCAATCCAGCTCTTGCCCGCACGCATGCACAGACGGTTGAGCTGATAGCGGGCAATGCGACTGTCAAGGCACCCTATCACCACGTCGACAGAGCGGTACAGACCGAAGCCCACCTCTGAGAACAAGTTGCCCACGATGGGAACCACCTCTATCTGTGGGTTGATCTCACGGGCTCGCTTAGCCACAATCTCTGCCTTGAAAGCATGGTTGTAGGCATCCTCCTCACGGAAAAGCACCGAACGCGTGAGATTCGACAACTCTATCCGGTCGAAATCGACCACATAGATATGCCCCACACCAAACAATGCCAGGTTCTTCACCACCTCGTTGCCCAGCGCGCCACAACCGGCCACCAGCACACGGGCGTTCTTCACCCGGTCTTTCTTGAACCAGGAGAGCAGTGTGAACACACCCTCTCCCCATTCGTATTTTTCTTTCTCCATACGTGGTTAAGACTCTACGTACTCGAAAATAGTATCACCTACCGTAAAGGTGTCTCCATTGCTGAGAACCACCGACTTGTTAGCAGGAAGATTGGTGCGGACATTGAACACAACGCCCTCGGCCAATGGCGTCAGCATAGGCAGCGAACGGCTCTTGTCGATAAACAACTGAGCGTGTTTGTCGGCCACCTTGCTCGCCTTCTCCCAGTTCATCTGTATCTCACACTCATTGGTCTTGCCAATGGTCACCTTGTTACCACCGCCGGTGGCATTCATCCACTTGTGGATAGGTATGCGCTGACCAGCCTTCATGCCATTCTTGATGACAAGGAAGTAGCGCTCGGCCAGCATACGGACGGTGACGAGCGAGGCTCCGAGTCCACCACCATAGATGATGAAGTCGAGCAGCATGTTCAGCCATCCCATGCTCGAACTGATGACACCGCCAAAGTAGAGCACTATGAAACCGATGATGGCCGAGATGCCACCACCCACCAGTGCACTCTTAGTGGGGATAGACGACTTGATGGTGAGACTCAGTGCCATGCAAACGGAGAACAGAATGTAAGCCGGCAATGAGCAATACCAGGGAATGTAGGTGGTGCCTACCGCCGAAAGCAGCAGACAGAAGATGATGCCGCCAAGGAGCATGGCAAGGAATCCGATGACACCCGATAAGAGTGACAAACCGAAAATCTTCAGGTACACCTTAGCATCCTTCTTACGGTACTCATCGTTGTAGCGGAACACCAACGACAGGAAGAAGCCCAGCAACAGACCTACGGTGAGCAGGGCCGACACCTTGGCACCACAGTCGTTCAGCAGATTGGCCCTCTGGTCGTCATTCAAGAAGAAAACGTTGGCGATGGCCTTGCCAAGACCGCCAAACAGGCCACGTCCCGTCAGCTCGAACACCATCCAGCTGACCAATCCGGCCACAACACCTGCCAGTGTCTGATAGGTGTCGCGCAGGGATGCCGGACTGAACATTTCCTTCGTGTCGACATGGTCTTGAATGCCTTCCTTACAATTCTGGCCATATTCCACACACTTGTAGCCGTTTTGCTGCCAACAGCCCACGTGCATCACGTGCTTACATCTCATCACCACCATCTGGCCGGGCTGAATGTCCTGACGGCAATAGTGGCAGATGCGGCGTGTCACACCTTCCTCAGCCTGATAGGGCTTATAGTATTTCGACGCAAAGCGCTTCGACTTGACAAACGGGATGATAACCTTCATCACCACGAAGAAGAAGGCAAACGTGAGCAGGGCCACCAACAGGGCCACCAGCAACTTGGTGATGGCATCGCCAGTGCTCTCTTCGTGTTCGGGCCAAGGTGTTTCTACCGAGCCGATAGAATACTCACCCATGCCAGCCTCGCTGCCCTTCCACTCAGCCATGTAGTCCACACGGCCCGTGTAAGTCTTGTCGGCTGTAGCCTTATAGGTGAAAGCAAAATCGTACATGGCATCTTTCACCACTTCCTGGAAATTGCTCAGCACATTGCTGATGTCGGCCGACGGGCGATAAGCTCCCTGACGGTCGGCAAGCACCTGTCCTTCTGCATTTCGAGGTGCAGAAACACCCTGCAACGTCAACTCCACATTCTCGTCGACACCATCACCCGTGTAGTAGAAAGCAAACACCTTCGGTACCAGATGAGCAGCGTTCGACTGATAGTCGGTCACCTCGACAAACGTAATCTGCTCGTCCTCGGGACGCGTCTTGCCTTCGGTAAACACAAACAACAGATTCTTATCCTTAGCCTGCATGGCTCGACGGTTGATGCTTACATTCTTCACATATCCGCCATTCGTGCGGACGGCATCCTCTAGAGCGGCCTTCTCGTTGCTGAACTCTACCAACTTTGAATACAAAGCGCCATAGAAGAACTTCTTGTCGGAATGGCTCATGAACTTATCTTTGAAACTGGCCAGATTCTTCTTTGTGACCAGCTGGCTGGAACTTACCTCTTCGCCAAAGAACGATAAGAACACACAACTATCGGGGGCACTCTCTACAAGTTTTCCAAAGGCTTCGTAAATCTGACCTTTTCCTGCCTCAGGAATACTCAAGTCGACAAGCACAGAAATAGTGAAGTCGCTAGGAATGCGCTGGCCCGTGCTCAGTGAGACAATCTTACGACGGTCCTGGGCGATGGGGGCACCATCTTCGTTGATGACCAGGTGCTTCTCCAACTGGCCTACGGTGATGTCGTTACAAGGCTTGCCATTGCTGTCGAGAATCTTCAGATACAGCGTCACACTGTCCTTGCCCGTACCGTACTCATACTTCTTGTCACAAAACTGTATTTTCGACACATCTTGTGCGCTGGCACCCCATGCGAATGCCAACATCACACATAATGCTAATAACTTGCGCTTCATATCTTATCTATTTTTTTTTATCCACAATTTCAAGTCTTCAAGCTTTTGCGAACCATAGTAGCTCTCGTAGCTACAAAGGTCATCGGCCATCACTGGAATAGAGGTCAAAATGCCGCCCGACGGGGTGTACACAAGTACAAACTTGTATTGCCCAATCTTGTCGCCAATAGCTTTCCGAACAGAAGGAATGCTCAGATGCGGTGTCACCACGAAACAGCCCACCATCTCCAGATTCTCTTCTTTCTCTTTTTCTGAGAGACGGTCGGCCACAAACTCGCTCAGTTGATCCTTCTTGACTGTGTGACCATGAACATATCCGGCAATGCCATTCGTCTGGTTGCTCAACGACATGCACAGGTCTACGATCATGTCGCGACTCAAATGGATGCCGACACAAGCCGTAGTATGCTCCTTTGCCTCTGCCAGCGTATTGAAACTCAAAGAAGGGGTTTCCACGGGGTTCTCGGTCTTCACTTCGTCAGGAGCCTCAACACTCTTTTGTGCCCACTCGTACCACTCCTTCAGCGAATAGAGCTTCTTTAGGTCGTTGCGCGAATTGAGCGACATATCGCGATGATAGGTAAACACACCCGTCTCCATGGTCGGTGTCAGCGTGTCGATAACCAGCGCTGTGAGGAACTTAGGATGCTGCGGGTGCTTCAGCTGGTCTTGCACATTACTGTCGGCATTACTGAAGAATACGGTCAGCCCAGGATGCGAGTGCACCCAGCACGTAAGATCGTACTGCAGATTGGTCTCACGGCGCAACTTACGCAACAGCTCGAGCACCTTCAGCTTGATCTTGCCACCGAAATTCAATTCATATTCATCGAATATGGCATCCTCACCTGGCAGCACAATCTGCTCTAAAGAGACATAATACTCGCTGTTCTCGGCATCATGCACCCAACGTCCCAGCACCATACAACCATACTCCTTGGCATGATCAGGATCACGCAGGTCCGACAAATACATATTATAAATGTCGACCACACAAGCGTCCTTAATGTACATGCGGCGCACGGCCGACTCGTAGCAGCAGTCCTCCAAGTCGATCTTCATATAGTGAGGATTGTCTATCACATCCTCCAGACTCTGCTTCTTCAGGATGGTGGCAGTCTTGCGCCGAACTACAATGCCCGCCTCGCCACCAGTATTGGTGCCGGCACGATTGGCATTCGACGGATTGACAACAGGTGCGGGTGTCCTCTTCTTCTTTCGCGAGGCACTGACCAGCGCCCATATCAGGAGCAAGGCCACGAGACCCGCAGCAATGCCAAGAATGGCACCCATGGGCAGGCCGCCATCCTTGTCGTCACCCTTCGAGTTGATTTCTCGCTCCAGCAGGTTCAGATTGGTCTCCAACCGCCCCAGTTTGTCGTAGATGATATTCTCCAAACTGTCACGGCAAGCCACGGTATCGGTAATGAGCCTGCCACTGTATTTCTTCATAAACTGGTCGATAACCGTTCCAGCGCCCTCTTTCTGATTCGTCAGTTCTTCCTTCTGCGAAGCGATAAACTCCGTCAGGTTGTTTTCCTGAATATAGGCTTTACGGTCTTTCCAGTTTTGCAGTTTGTCTATATGTGCCGCCACCTCATCGCTCAGCGACTGCAGGGTAGCCTCATTGAAATAGGGGATGTCTTCCAGGTATTGTCGGAAGTTGTTCGTCACCTCATCAACGGTCACGGCCTTTGGCACGTAATGTGGCCGGATTCTTTTCTGCGCCGATACTTGCAAACTGACTGTCAGCAAAACGGCCACAAGGGTTACTAAAACATGAATTCTTTTCATCATAAGGTCAGATTATCCTAATGTTACTATTTCTTTGATGGTGTGTCACCAGACTTCTTTGCCTTTTGCATACGCTTATACTTGCTCGGAATCTGGTCGTTTAATGAGGGCTTGCGCCCTGGCGTAATGGAAATCTTGGGAGCCGACGAGGCCGTCTCTGTGCCTGCCGCCTGCCCTTTTCTTCCTGCCAATATGTCGCGCAACCGTTGCTGGGCTGCCTTGCTCTCCTCCGACATCACACGCCCTGCGGGCTGAGTTGCCTGCTGAGTCTGTGCGCTTTGTTGTTCTGGTGCGGTCGGCGCTTGAGTCGTTGCCTGGGCATTTTGTTTGCCGGCAGCAGCATCTTTCAGTTTGCTGGTAGCCTGGTTGAGTTGTTGGTTGGCCTTCTGCATCTGACTATTTATCTGCTGCTGCATCTCAGTCTGCATGGTCTGCTGCATCTGTCTGCCGACTTGCTCCAGCGGACCCATGCCCTGTAGCGGATTGCCCATCTGATTCAGCGGGTTAGCCTTGTTGGCCATGTCCTGAATGTTGCGCATCATCTGCTGCTGCATCTGCTGTTGCATCTTCTGCATCTTATTGTTCTTGATGCTCTGCAACACCTGCTTGCCGCCCATCAAGAGGGCAAACAGTCCGCCCAATCCGCCAATGAGCCACATCATGTTCTTCTTGTCATTGCTGGCCTCCTTTGCCTGGGCTGCCTGGATAGAATCCTGACGGGCTTGAGCCTGTTGGGCTTGCTGGGCTGCCTGAGCAGCTGCGGCTTGCTGGCCGGCATCAGCCTGCTGTTCCAACTGCTGTTTCTTATCGTCGTAGGCTGCCAATGCCTCGCTGATTTGCTTGCTAATAGCCTCGTCGGTAATCTTAAAGCGCAACTCACGCAACATGGATGCCTCGTGGGTCAACTCTTCGGAGAAAGGCACTTTGGTGGCTTTCTCCAGCATTTGCTTCAGCGAATTGATGCGGATGGCAGCCTCGTCGACAGGCGAGACACCCTCATCGATCAGTTCTTCAGACGAGATGACCACATCGCCTTGCTGCCCCTGCCCTACTGCGCCACCACTGTTGCTACCGCCACGGGCACCAGCCTTGGCCTTCACGCTCAGCATACCACACTGGGCAAACACTTTGTAGTGGCGCTTGCCTTCGTAGTGGGCCAAATAGATGGGGATGGAAAGCGAGGGATCGTCGGTACTGACGGTGAACTGCAGAGAGGGATTGTCTTTCAGCAGGAAATAGCCGTCGGGCGACTTGCTGTAGTGAATGTCGACAGGTACCATGAAAGCAGAAGTGGCCATACCGTCGAACTTCACATCACGATAGTTGCCCGTTCGGTCGAAGATGACCACAGCCACCTCGTCCAGCTTCTTATATTTCTTCATGTTGGCCTCGCTCAGTTTCTTCTGCACATTGTTGAACCTGATGCTCAGCTGGCCACCGCTCAGCGACTGGCTGTAGCTGACGATGACACGGTCGCCATGGGCAGAGAAGAGCGTGTCCTTCACTTCTTTGGCTGAAGCACTCATGCTCCATGCCAGAACCATCAGTAAGGACGTGGCATAGTACTTCATCCGTTGTTTCATCATAGACTGTTGATGCGATTGTAGCGTTCTACAATTTTGTTCTTATAGTCGCCGCCTTTCTTCCACTGTGCGGCATGCTTGGCACAACGTGAGTCGGTGCAGCAGTTGTAGAGTGCGTTCACCTGCGACATGACACCAGTCTTGGCCGACTTACGGTTGCTGCTGCTATACACCTTCTTGTAGAGATCGTCCAGTTTGTGGTAAATCTGCTGCAACGACAGTCCGCAGTAGCTACACTTGTGACCGGCAACTGGTCCCTTATGGCGTCCACAGTCCTTCTCGGTCATCTCCACGCCGTCGAGCTTCGACTTCAGCTCATTGTATCGACGGAAGCCAGCGTCGTTGTCACTCCATCCGTGCGAGCTAATGATGCCGTCTATCTTTGCTTTCAAATCGTCAATACGTTTCTGGTAAGCCTCGCGCTGCTTGTCTACCGATGTGCGGTGGCTCTTGTTCGGGCAGAGACCCGTACGCTCTATCTCGCGTATGAGCTGCTCGCACTGGGTGTTCATCTGCACATACTCAGCACTGGGCTTCAGCTCGGTCTCGATATCCAGCTGAATAATCTGCTTCTCCATCAGAATCAGCTTCTTTCCCTTATATTTAGCAATGTATACAGGCAGCGTCACCACCTTCGTGGCCTCATTCTCCACACGCACGGCAGGCAGCGCGTATTTATCCGACGGACGGAAATTCATCACACTGCTCAGCTGTTCGCTGCAAGCGTCGATGATGCGCTTGCCCTTGGTGCCTCCGAACTTCTTGTCGAAGGTCATCTTGGGCGAGAGTTTCTTTGCCTGCTTCTCCGTATATGAACGGTCGAACAAAATCAGCGCCATCGACTCGCTGAGGTTCTCCAGTTCGATGGTCACGTCGCCCGATGCGTCGTCGGTCTGATTCAAGCTGACAAAAATATTACAAAATGCCAAATTGATTGTTTCTTTGTTGTGGTCACCACTCAACGTGACCTTCCGCTGCTCATCGGCCCAAGAGCCTAATACCATCAGGCAAAGCAGCACACATATCCCTATTCGTTTCATATCTATTCTGTCTTAATCATCACACTTGTCACTTCTTACTTGTCACCTCTCCCCTGCTTAAATACTCAGCGAGAGTTTCTTTTTGGGTTTGTCCTCATCGCCTTTTTCGGGAGCAGGTTTTGGTGCGGGCGGCTCGGGCTTGTCTTGTGCAAACTTCACCCATCCGTTGGGCTCGCCTTCCTCGCGCACCCACTCAGCCACGCCTTGGTCCTCGGGATAAGGATAGGTGTTTTGCGCATGGTACATCTGATATTTCAGATAGCGCTCCACACGCAGCACCAAGTCTTTAATCGAAGCCAGCACACCCATCTCCTTGATAGTCAGACACACATGTCCCTTGAAGCTGCCAGAATAGCGGATGTTGGGATGCCAGATGTCCGAGATAAACGTAAAGATGGGGTTGCCGTCGGCCGACGGATAGTTGTTAGGCAGCACCACACTCATCTTGTGCAGGTCGCCGAAGATGGGCTTACGCGGTTTCTCCTCACCCTCTACACCAATGATGCTCTTGCAGCGATACAATATCTCATATTCGGTGGGCAGTCCCGTCGGTGTCTTCCGGCGGATAATATACGACAACGAAGGCTTAAACGGATTGGCACTCTCGCGCTTACGCTTCTCGCAGAGAGCGTCCAGGTCTTTCCATTCCTGGAACAGACGGGCATCACGTCCCTTCAGACTTTTCTCATCTATCTTGCTGATTAATGGATTCATACTTATTCTTGGTTTCAGGTTCTTCAAGTTATGTTTCTTCTAGTTCTCATCCGGCGATGGGCACCGAAATCAGGTGCAGATGATCCAGCGGCTGAATGTCGTAGTCGATGAGTGCCATCTCGCGGCCTTCCTCATCCTCGAACTCCAGCACGGCAGGCTCCTCGTCGCCGTCCATCAGCTTGCCCAGCAGATACTGGATGGGGTTGCCGCCATTGTCCATCTTCGGCAGCTCAAACACCTGAATAATACTGTCGATCTGCTCGCGAACAGTCTTGTTCGGATCAGTCACTTTCACTTCAATCTCGTCGTACGCCGTGCCGTCGATAGTCAGCATGACGATAAACTCTTCCTGATAAAATTCCTGGTCTGTCATAGCTATTTAAGTTTTATGTTATACATTTATATATTAATCTTTTTTTATTCCTAAGAATATTATATTCTATCACTCAAATTCTATTAGGCCTTTTTAGCACCTCTAAATAGCATCTTTAGAAATTTATTCTGCATATTTACGAGGCATAAAAGGCATATTTACGAAAGTGGGAAATATCAACTCCTACCCTACCAATTCCAGGCACCATCCTCCTGAGCATAGTTTTCACTACGAAAGAATTCAAAACCATCACAGAAAACAACTACTTGATAAGCTTCATAGGGAATAATAATTGGTTCACAAGTGGATTCACAACTAGACAATCTTACATCATATCTCTTCACTCCACTATCAATAAGCATTTGGAAATCAGCATTTATTCCAGGGTGAGATCCAAAGAAGTCTTTAAATACTTTATTCATAAAACCATATTCGAACCAAAAAAAGGCTTTCATTGTATTATTACCCTCTTGCCAACATAGACCTAAACGCTTGGGCATTCCTGATTCGTGGTAAAGAAAGAGATGATCTGAATGTGTTTTGTCGTATGTACCGTCGTAACAATAATCTGCAACGAACTCTATTTCAGGTTCCATCTCATCACTATCCTCATCAAAAACTTTTGGAATCCACTCATTACCATTCAATTGACAGAACACGATATCATAGCGAAAAGAATACTGGCGCATCCAATTGTCAAACATATCTTGTTGGGGTAATCCATAAGAATTCAAATAATGCAAAGCCTCTGGTTTTTGCTTCAAAATCTCGTCACAAACAGGACCAAAAGCAGAAGTGGGAAATGGCTTATCATCCACTATTCCTATTTCTCTTTTTTCAGCCTTCAACCAATGAAGCAGTACTGTTTTTTTAGAGCCGCACAACCATATTGCCACCCCACCATAGGGAACAAGTCCTATTTGAAGATATTTGATACTCCATCCGTTTTCCTTTGCCTCATTCCAAATCAATTGAGCCTTTGCCTCATCTATTTCACATTCTAAAGCATAATTCTCACATTCAACAACAGAAAGCCACTCTGCCTCAATCCAATTTGGTATTGGCAAAGATGTTCCATCGTGAATTGATATGATGGGAATATCACACCATTCACCCTCATGGCTATATACCACTTGATGCATTTCGTAGCTATCTCCATAAAAGATAGAAACCTTTACATTGCACAAAGGGTATAACTTATGAGCCAAAACAAAAGGAATATAACTACTCTGCATTCAATACAAATTCATCAGCATAATCAATAGCACCTTCAATATTTAATTCATTAGACACAGAAGTCACTGTTAAATCCGTAAAATCTGCGACAACATTAATATCCTGTTTAGCCAAATTGGCTATTTCATGATAGTTCTTAATAGGACCCGACAGTTCCTGCCATGCGCTTTTTCCAATTCCATATTCAGATGCAGTTGCAGCATCCCTTATCGAACCAGAAGCAATTCCATTTTTTATGTCATTGGATGTAACTCCTAATTTTTTAAACTTATTAGGATTACGGCTAACAATTCTTTCGGCAGTTTGGGCAAGTTGCTTATCAGCTTTAGCTAAATCAGATGCTACTTGAGCTCTATTAACATTGGCAACAGTTTGTGTCGTTGTTTCTGTACCTAATAGTTTTCCATAAGTAAGTTCTTTAATCTCCAACAGTTTTCCTCCCTGATAAGTCCATTTTGTACCTCTCAAATATTTGATAATCTGTCCCCATTTCAGACAAAGAGCAGCATCCGTAATAGCTCCAACGATGTGTTCCCTTAGTTTTACTTCAAGATCTTCATCAAATGCTTCCCATACAAGTTGTCCAACATGTATTGCAGCACTTGCAACACCTGCTGATAACATCAATCCATTGCCTACGGCAACTGCAGATGCTGCTGCAGAAGCAGAACTCCCTGCTGCTGCTAAGAAAGCAGCGCCTGCTGGGGGACATGCGACAGTAGCAACAACAACTAACACCAATCCCACAACCGCTACGCCCGCAAGCAACAGATGCATTCGTCGACTATTCTTATCATATTCTTCTTGCTTTTTTTGCCGTTCTGCTTCCTCCCATTCTGCCTTCATCTTTGCTACTTCTAATTCTGCCTTTTCTTTGGCAATCCTGTCCAATTCTTCTTTCTCCTCATCCGTCGGAGTATATATCATCATTAATTCCAGATGAGCCACATAAGTACACAACAAATTCCATCCTGTTTGTTTAAAAGTCCCGAATGCATCTTGATACTGTTTTTTTGCGAAATCTACAAATGCACTAAAACGTCCTCCAGGATTATCCTGTTTTAATGTATGCTGCAATGCATAACACAAAGCTACTCCAAGGCCCTCAAATGGTTCGTATGCTGCTATATCAATATAGACTGTATTCGCTTCGAACACCTCATCAACTTCATACAAATATTGCTCTATATCGCTAATAGCTTCATCTATTTTGGTTTTCCATTTTTGGGGTGAATCTTTAGTTGTTCTGTTTTCCGATAACAAATCATAACAATTGACAAAACTTATAGCTTCATAAGAATCACAGGGTGTTCCAAAATGCTCCTTTAAGTTCGATATCGTCTTTATTTTCCCCTTCTCATAAATATCATTATAACTATCCCCTAATACAGCTAAGTCGCATATGGAAAAGACCACAGCTATGCTGCATTCTTTTCTATTATTATCAATACCAAAAGCTATTGACTTTTGACTTGACATTGATGCTCCTGATAACAACATAATGATATCGTTTTATTTTGTTATACTATCTGTCCCTTTAAGTTTCTCTATAATATCCTTTTTAGTGCGAGCCTCATCTTCTTTAGCATCATCAAGCTGATTCTCTGCCAAAATAGAATAAGTTGCTCTTCCAAATCCGCCTAATTCTGAGTCATGAGCCATTTGCCATTTAGAATCAGCACCCCAAAATGCAGATTCTACGTCGCTATTAATCTTATCCATGCTTTCATTATATTCAGCACGTTGCTCAGGCGTCATCTTATCTATATCCTCTTGCGTAATCAACAATTTATCTTTGTATTTCTCATTTACTTTACTCACAGCATCCGATTTGCGTTGTTCGTTTTCTGCTTGGTGCAACTGCGCTAATTCTTGGGTGGCCTGAGCAGCATCAGCATAACCTTGATCGTACAACTCTGTATATTTGTCATATAGGCTATCTGTATCAGCATTCTCTTTCTCGGCATTCTTTAGTGCTCTGTCCAAGTCTTTCTGATAATTTGACGTGGGGTCACGGTTTACAACATTTGATATAGTAAGGTCAGAAAGCATACCTTTCTGCTCTTCATCGGTATAAGGCTGAACCAAAGGAGCATCAGAAGAGAAATCAAATCCAGAGGTAGTATAGTCATTATGAACATGATTCTTCTCTCCATCCGACGTTATCACAGCAGGATTACCCTGATCTATACTGTTAGTTGTTGGAGTACAAGTAGCTTCTGATCCAAGTTGTTCTCTGAAATTTTGATATACATTTTTTTTCTGCTCATATGCCTTTTCCTTCGCGTCTTCATACTCACTCGAAGCTATCATTCCGTTAGAAGCATTGAAAGCACCAGCTCCAGGTTCCCCATATGGCATATTAGCAGCCATTCGTGCCTGATAACGGTCTTCTGCAGTTGCAAGTTCTTGATTAATAGAATCTAACTGCTTTCCCAAATCTTTTTTCTGCTCATCATTCAACCGACTCATTTCATTGTCTGTAAGTGGTAGTATCTGACGATAATCGTCATATGTTTTCTGCATGGCATTCTCTTTCTTATTGATAGCTGCACGTTGCAAAGCCATTGCATTCTCTCTAGCTCGTTGAGCCTTTTTAGTCTGCCCTAATGTTTCGAATTCTTTTGCTTTCTCAAGCCATTCTTTTGCAAGATTCATTTCTGCAGACCCAATGTTTTGAATACTATCTAGCGATTTTAAATAAGCATTCCGATCTTCATTACTTAAATTGCTAAGTTCCTCTTTTGTTAAGGGCGTCATTTTGTTGAGACATGGACTATCCAAACCTGCAAACGACATATTTACATTAATATTAGGAGGAGTGGGACTTTGACCGTCATACACGATACTGATTTTACCTGCCCAGATACACATTAAACTACATGTATTCGTAAGTGCTGGCTGCCCCTGAACAAGACTATCAATTTTACCTGGGGTCCAGGGCGCCGGCGTACTTGGGATACAAGGCATCGGGGTAAGCACACCTTGTGCAGCAATAGTTGCCGCTTCTACTTCAGGGTTAGCCAATGACTGACACATTCCAAAAGGAGCAATATTCACTCCAGGAGCATAATCCATAATATTCCCCTTTTGCTTACCACCAATCATTACTGTACGAGCAGGATTAGCTGTAAAGGAAGCTGGGGTCATACCAAAAGTGCATGACATTATCGCAGAAGTAACAACAAAAGAGTCAGCCATATCAGAGCCTTTAATTTTTATATTTTTTCTGCTAATCTATCAACAATATCGTGAATAGACTGATGATTATTTGTTTGCACAGCATACTGCAAGAGTGGAGCCTCCATTAAAGGAACCATAACTCCTCCTCCCATATCCAATGCTTTATCTACAGCTTCTATCGTTATATTATCCGCCTTCTCACATAAAAGGACGAGAAGACTCAACTCTCCATCGGCAATGGGACATCCTCTAACTGTTAAGCATAACGCTCTTGATAATAACTGCGCAGTTTTATAAACTTTACTCACTTCATTTCTTAAAAATGTAACCTGCTCTGTAATGTTGTCTTCATGTAGTGATTCACTATCCTCTGATGAGATAAAAAGTGAAGAAGCTTTATCCTTCAAGTTTTGTCCATACATTTCAAAAATACCGTGAATAGACTTAACCGAAGACTCTAGCTCAAAGGTCTTAACACTACGGAGTAACACTTTTCCACCAATATTTGCCAATGTTTCTAGGATATATTTAGCGGCAACGAGAACAGACGATGATAATCTGAGCATGCGGACAGTATTGCGCAATCGAACGGCTGCATATTCCATATGCAGTTGAGTCAAATTTGCACGTAATGGAAGTAACGGAACTAACATTGCGTCAATTACTGCAATGTCACTTCCCAAACTTGTGGTTAATTCCATTACCTGCTCATGTGTAATACTATCATTCATCCATTAATTCTCCTTTATTATTGCAGCTTTAAGATCTATAGAAGCTCCGGCTCCGATTTTAACTGCATTTGAAGCATTTACTTGATGCGAAACTGAATCCTCATGTATTTCGTTCTGAGCGAGGATTTGGATATTTTCAGCAGAAGATTGTATCATCTTTGTTACCTCAACATTCTGATTCTGCTCTATATGAACAGTTTGATTCTTAGAGACATTGACTTTTTCATTTCCTTTTGTCACGCGACTATAATTGTTGATTGTAGTTTGATGCATATCATTGTCCGCAGAAATGCGCATATCGTTACCTGTATGCATTGTCATGTCATTGGAAGCCCTTTGAGAATAGTCATTGCCTGCAGTTTCCTTCATATCATTGCCTGCTCCTACTTTTATATCATTGCCTGCGTTAACGTTAATATTATTTCCAGCTTTTACAATAATATTATTATCTGCATAAAGTTCAATATTACCTGCAGACTTAAGCTTTATTAGCTTACTGTCAGTAGAGAGGAGTAATTCATAGTAATTCAGCTTATGATCGTAGATGCGGATGTAACCCTTGTCGCCCCAATCGTTGTCCGACTCGGTGTCATGAATCTCAATAGTGTGGCCGCTAGCCGTACGGATGGCTTTGACTTTGTTATTGCCAGGATACCATGCGCCATCGACAGGATGGTCGTCACTCGTGAAGAATGCACCCGATACGAAAGGCCGCTCAAAGTTTCCTCCGTCAAAATCCACATATACCTGACTTTCTTTTTCGGGAATCAGATGCACACCAAACTTATTGCTGTCTGACCCTGTATACGATTGAGCCACATGAATCCATGGAGTCCAAAACTTTGGATCACTTTGTGAACCGTGTTTATTAGCAACCACAGGGAATACCACTCTCACGCGTCCCCAGTGCTTTGGATCTTCGGTGTCTTTGACGACTGCACGCAGCGGATGGTCACAAACGGGATAGATGTTAGGATCGAGATAAGGCGGATAGTCGATGGCGGCAGTGATGCCCTTGAACTTATTGTAATATTGCTCGTCGGCAAAGAAATGATGCACCACTTCGGTAATGAGGATTTCATCTTGCTGCACCTCACTCTTTTCCTCCGATGATCCGCTACTAATATAATTGTCTTTGATGGTGAGCTTTGCTCCGATTTTCATCTTCGAGCAGAAACTCTTGCCATCATACACCAGCATATTGGCCATACGCCCGTGCTGATAAGCCATGAAAGGCTCGTGAAAAAAATCTTTGTCCATCACGCCTTTCTTCACTTCGTCGTCGCGCTCTACTGCTTGCGAACTAATCTCATTGGCCGTTTTATGGGCATATTTCGTTTTAGAAGCATCAAAAGCAATGTCACCCAGACGACTGCCCGACTTATTGATGTCATCCATATTGAAGACATTCCTTGAGGCCAGTTCATTATAAGCAAACTGCATGTGCACACTATTCACATGAAGAGGTTTTAAACGGGCACTATACTCATCGAGGTCTTTGCTGGGGTAAGCCAGCGTAATGCTGTCTTGCTCGGAAAACTTTCCAAAATGCAGTTTCTTGCCGTTATTGAACATCCATTCACCATGGCGACGGGCCAGACGCTGGAGGAACTGATACTTCGTTTCGTTATACTGTACAGTGAAGAAAATCGACGACTCGAGCTTGGGTTGCACCTCAGCCTCTACGCCTGGATTCTTCAGCACATCATTCACGATATCGGCCAGTGTCATCTCATTATAGAAATCGAAGTCTGGAGAATCTTTCATGATGGTATCGATGGTCTCTGCCACGACCAGAATACCATATTCCGACTCACTTCGTGTGGCCTTTGCCGAGGTCACAAAGCCTTCAAACTCAATGTCGGCATTCTGGGTACCAGCGGCAAAGCCTGATATCTCCTGCTCCACCGAGTCGGTTTGCAACGTGAGTTTTACGTCTTTACCAATGATAGAGCCACAAGTGGTAAACTGAATTTCGCTGATATCCTCTTCTGGTGACTTGCGCAACTTAAACTCCAGACGGCAGGGTTCCAACAACTTCTGCGTCAGCTTAAAATTGTCGACACTATACTTCACACCGTCTAACTCGATGTTAAACTGCTTCGATACGGCATCGTTGATGCTCAGCGAGATATTTTTTACAGATATTGACATAACGATTCACCAATTATCAATTATCAATTGTCAATTATCAATTAACTAAGTCCAGTCATTGTTAAACTCAGCCGTATCGTTGCTACCCACGGTTATCACCTCTGCGGCAATAGTTACACGAGTATGCATCAGACGAGAGTCGTGATCGTTGAAATAATCCTCCAACTCGGTACAATAGGCGTTCTTGAAGTTCACCGTCTTGTAGCTGCGCTTGTTCTTCTGTGAATAGACCACAAACTTCAGCACACCAGAATAGACCTGCGTCTTGCTGAACATCCATTTATAGAAGAACACATTATCATCGCTCAGCGAAGGCATCACAAACGTGATGGCGCCACCGCGCGGACGGGTGGATGGCTTACCGGTACTGTCGCAAGCTTGATAGAAACGGTACTTACACTCCACGATACCGTACTTCTTACCACCTACCTCTATCTTTCCGTGGAAAGAGTCGTTCTCGCTACTCATCGCCTCGCCTGCCCCACCCAGCATATCAGTGTTCATCGACCGCGCCATGTTGAGCGCATTATCCATCGACGGCGCACGGCTGGTAATATCGCTCAGATCGCCAAGGAAACTGTCCAGACCTCCTTGCAGTTTGTTACTGACATCGCTAAGAGCTTTCTCGGCAGCATCTTTAATCTGATTGGCAGCATCTTTTGCCTTATTAATGGCGGCATCGGCCTTACCAGTGAGGTCGCTGACCACCGAATCAATTTTATTGGAGATGGCATCGGCAGCCTCGCTGAGTTGGTTGGAAGCATCGTCGATCATCGACCCCACCTTATCGACAGCAGCGTCGGCAGCATCGGCAATCTTGTTCTTCACCTCATCCACCTTCTCCATCGCCTTGTCGGCCATCTCTTTGGCTTCATTGGCAATCTCATTGGCTTTGTCTTCTATCTTGCCTGCTATTTCCTTGGCCTCGTTCTCTATCTTGTCTACGGTTTCCTTGACCTTCGTCTCTACCTCGTTGACAACTTCTTTGGCCTTTTCTTCAATCTTTGTGGCTATTTCCTTGGCTTCATTCTCAAGCTTTTGGAATTCTTCCTTGGCCCTCTCGCCCAGCTCTTCTGCCTTGTCTTGTATCTCTTTGGCTTTGTTTTCAATCTTCTCAACAGCATCCTTAGCCATTGTCTCTACCTGGTCGACAGTATCTTTCACTTTCTGCTCCACTTGTTCGGCCATCTCTTTAGCTTCATTTTGAAGCTTCTCGGCTGCCTGACTGGCTTGATCTTTCAAGTCGTTGATACCGTTTTCCACCTTTTCGGCCACAGCCTTGGCTTCATTCTCCAAATGGCTGACCGTATCTTTTACCTGCGACTCAATGTTCTGAGCCATTTCTTGCGCCTTAGCTTGGGCATCGTTGATGCCACTTTCTATCTTACTGCCAATCTCTTGGGCTTTGGCCTGGGCCGTTTCGATGCCATTTTGGATACCGCTTTCTATACGGTTGCCCAGTTCCTGGGCTTTATCTTGCACCTGATTGATTCCACTCTCGATGCGTCCCTGGACCTGTTCGGCCTGCTGCTGCAACTGCGATGCCATCTGATCGGCTTTCTGTTGCAATTGCGTGGCTGCTTCAGTAGCTTGGTTCTGTACTTCCTGAATACCACTTTCTATCTGGCTGGTCACCTGCTGGGCAGTATCTTGCAACTGAGTTACAGCATTCTGAGCCTGTTGCTGCACCTGTGCCACGGCACTGGCAGCTTGCGCACTGGCTTGGCTTGCTGCCTGAGTTGCCTGTTGCTGAATATTTGTGACGCTATCTTGTATCTGGCTACCCATCTGCTGGGCTTTATCCTGCAATTGGGTAATACCATTCTGTGCTTGCTCTTGAATAGATGATACGGCGGACGAAGCCTGTTGCTGTAGGTTGTTGACTCCATCTTGCAACTTGCTTCCCATATCTTGTGCAGAACTCTGTATCTGCGAAACAGCACTCGACGCCTGTGACTGCACCTGCTGCATCGTCTCTTGCGCCATGCTTTGAGCAGAATTCATGGCTTCTTGCATCTGCCCGGCAGCACTTTCGGCTGCATTTTGAAGAGAACTGGCTGCATTTTGGGCTGTCGATTGAATCTGATTTACTGCCCCTTGCGCTGCATTCTGCATCGAACTGGCTGCATTCTGAACAGCAGATTGTACTGAATTAACAGCATTCTGAGCCATATTTTGGGCATTGCTAGCTGCATTCTGCATGGTGTTTGCAGCGTTCTGAGCCATGTTCTGAGCAGAATTCACGGCACTGTTGGCCGCGTTCTGCACCGTATTTGCAGCGTTCTGAGCCATATTTTGGGCAGAATTCACGGCATTGCTGGCCGC
>DEJV01000023.1 GCA_002353525.1 Prevotella sp. UBA2739 | reverse complement strand
GAAGAGGCCTGGGGATTGAAGAAGATGGCTTATGCTATTCAGAAGAAGTCTACAGGTTTCTACTGCCTGGTAGAGTTCAAGGCTGAGCCATCAGTTATTAAGACGCTCGAGACTGGCTATCGCCGCGACGAGAAGGTTATCCGTTACATGACAGTTAAACTTGACAAGTATGCCGTTGCTTACGCAGAGAAGCGTCGCGCAAAGCTTGCTAAAAAAGAGGAGGCTTAAACCATGGCAGAACAGAGTGAAATTCGTTATTTGACAGCTCCTTCTATCGATACTAAGAAGAAGAAGTATTGCCGTTTTAAGAAAAGCGGTATCAAGTATATCGACTACAAGGATCCTGAGTTCCTGAAGAAGTTCCTGAACGAGCAGGGTAAGATTCTGCCCCGCCGCATCACAGGCACATCTCTGAAGTATCAGCGTCGCGTGGCTCAGGCCGTGAAGCGTGCCCGCCAGATTGCGCTGCTGCCTTACGTAACCGATTTGATGAAGTAAAATAAGGAGGACGCAAGAATGGAAATCATTTTGAAAGAAGATATTATCGGTCTGGGATATAAGAACGATATCGTTAATGTAAAGTCGGGTTATGGTCGTAACTACCTTATTCCTCAAGGAAAAGGTGTGATCGCTTCTCCGTCGGCTAAGAAAGTACTTGCTGAGAATCTCCGTCAGCAGGCTCACAAACTGGCTGCTCTGAAAGCTGCTGCCGAGGATAAGGCAAAGGCTCTTGAGGGTGTTGCTCTTGAGATTGCTGCCAAGGTGAGCTCTACTGGTCAACTCTATGGTTCAGTCAACGCTGCTACCGTTGCTGCTGAGCTTGCCCAGAAGGGATTCGAGATCGACCGTAAGATTATCACCATGCGCGATGCTAAGATGGTTGGTGACTACGAGGCTACTATCCACTTCCATAAAGAGGTAGAGGTGAAGGTTCCCGTTAAGGTGGTTGCCGAGAATGTTCCTGCTCCCGTAGAGGTTGCTGAAGAGGCTCCTGTAGCTGAGGAAGCTCCTGTTGCAGAGGCTCCCGTAGCCGAGGAAGAGGCTCCCGCAGAGGCATAATCTCTGAGTAGATTATTTTCTCACTGTAAAGCAGTTAATAATAAGTAAATCCCGGTTGTGGTTATCACAATCGGGATTTCTTTGTTTTCACTTTTTTCTTTCCCTCTTCCTTCTGTTTCCTTTCTCCTATTATCCTTCTGTATCCTTTCTTCCCCTTGTCCTTTTATTCCCATTTCTTTCCCCTTGTTTTCTGTAGACTTCGGCTTTGCCGAAGTGAAATGCTCAAATAAATTTGGCATTTCGCTCTGATTTTCGTACCTTTGCACCGCTTTATAAATTAAATAGGTATCAACTAGAAAAGAAAAAGATGAAAGCATTTGTATTCCCCGGACAGGGGGCTCAGTTTGTGGGTATGGGTAAGGACCTGTACGACAACAATGAACAGGCAAAGGAACTTTTCGAGAAAGCTAACGACATTCTCGGTTACAGAATTACCGACATTATGTTCGCCGGTACTGACGACGAACTGAAGCAGACGAAAGTCACTCAGCCTGCCGTTTTTTTGCACAGCGTGCTCTCTGCTCTGTTTGAGACTCCTTCTGACAATCCTGAAGAGAATCGTCCACGCATGGTGGCCGGCCACTCTCTTGGCGAGTTCTCTGCACTCACTGTTGCCGGAGCATTGAGCTTCGAGGATGGTCTGCGACTGGTTTACGCACGTGCCATGGCCATGCAGAAAGCTTGCGAGATGGCACCCTCGACAATGGCTGCCATCATTGGATTGCCCGATGAGAAAGTAGAAGAGATTTGTGCCGAGGTGAACCACGAAGGTCATGTGGTGATTCCCGCTAACTATAACAACCCCGGACAGTTGGTCATCTCGGGTAACATCGATGCCATCAACGAGGCGTGTGAGAAACTGAAGGCTGCCGGTGCCAAGCGTGCACTGCCACTGAAGGTGGGCGGCGCTTTCCACTCACCACTCATGCAACCCGCCAAAGATGAGCTGCAGGCTGCCATCGAGAAGGTTGAGGTGAAGACTCCTATCTGCCCCGTCTATCAGAATGTTGACGGCAAGCCTCATACCGACCCTGTCGAGATTAAGGCCAACCTCATTGCCCAGCTCACCAGTCCCGTACGTTGGACCCAGTGTGTGCAGAATATGATTGCCGATGGTGCCGACGACTTCACCGAGTGCGGTCCTGGCAAGGCTTTGCGTGGCATGATATCTAAGATAGACCGTAACGTAAACGTTCACGGAGTCGAATAGTTTTATTGCACGGATGATACCTTTCTGCGGGCTCGTCAGCCTGTCAACAAGAAGGGGGTTATCCGTGCTTTTCATAATTGCCACCCGAATACTATGAAGCAGAAGAAACTCTCCACAAAACCTTCCCAACGCCAATTGGACCCTACACAGCTTCCTCATGTCCCCGAGTCAAGCGCTAAGTGTTTAATCTATCAGGTGTTCACCCGTTTGTTCGGCAATCAGAACACCACACGCAAGGCTGATGGCTCTTATGAGGAGAACGGCTGTGGAAAGATGAACCACTTCGACGCGAAGACGCTTCGCAGCATTCGGCAAATGGGATTTACCCACATCTGGTATACCGGCATCATCCGGCATGCCACCACTTCTGATTATACGGCACATGGAATACCTGCCCAGCATCCACAGGTGGTGAAGGGTAGGGCAGGATCGCCCTATGCCATCGCCGATTATTACGATGTAGACCCAGACCTGGCTGTAGATGTTGACCAGCGCATGCATGAGTTCGAAGCTCTTGTGGACCGTACCCATCAGGCTGGTATGAAGGTCATCATCGATTTTGTCCCCAACCATGTAGCCCGTGAGTATCACAGTATCTGTAAGCCTGACGAGGTGCACGATCTGGGACAGGACGACGACGTCAACATGCACTTCTCTACCAGCAACAATTTCTATTATTGTTGGGGCCAGCCCCTCGACCTCAGTCTTGTGTCGTCTGCTGATGAAAAATCTGTAGCCGACTACGAGGAACAACCGGCAAAGGCCACGGGCAACGATCATTTTGACAATCGCCCGGGGCGTAACGACTGGTATGAGACGGTGAAGCTCAACTATGGTATCGACTATTGTGACGCCGGTGGACGGTCGGAGCATTTCAGCCCTATTCCCAACACATGGGGGAAGATGACCGACATTCTGTTGTTCTGGGCTAAGAAGGGTGTCGATGGTTTCCGTTGCGACATGGCCGAGATGGTGCCTGCCGCCTTCTGGACGTGGGCCACCGACAAGGTGAAGTTCTGTTATCCCCATGTGGTGTTTATAGGCGAAGTCTACAATCCGCAGCTCTATCGAACCTACCTCCAGGCAGGATTCGACTATCTTTACGACAAGGTTGGGATGTACGACTGTGTGCGCGACGTTATTTGTGGGCGACGCCCTGCTGGCGATATCACACAGCAGTGGCAGTCCACCGACGACATTCGCGACCACATGCTCTACTTCCTCGAGAATCACGACGAGCAGCGCCTGGCCAGCGACTTTTTTGCCGGTGATGCCCGCAAGGGTGTCCCTGGGGTGATGGCCTGTGCATGGATGCGCACCAATCCCTTCATGTGTTATGCCGGACAAGAGCTGGGCGAGCGTGGCATGGATGCCGAGGGCTTTAGCGGATGCGATGGACGCACTACCATCTTCGACTATTGGTCGCTCGACACGCTAGTACACGGCTATTTCAATCGTCGTAGGATGACTGCCAGCGAAAAATCCCTCATGCAAACCTATCAGCGCATCTTCCACATTGCTCACAGCGAGGCCGTCAGTCAGGGCGTATTCTACGATCTGATGTATGTCAATCCCCACATGGCTGCCCGGCAGTATGCCTTCTTGCGAAAGTCGGCCCATGAGTTGATGCTCATAGTTGTGAATTTCGGTGCAGACGCTGCCTCTTGCGATGTGGTTATTCCACGTCATGCCTTCGACTATCTGCAAGTCTCCGAGGGCGAAGTTACAGCCACCGACCTGCTGCATGGCGACGAGCAGAAACTGCTGATGCTTGCCGATACTCCCGTGCCGGTAACCGTTTCCCCCTACGATGCAAGAGTCTATCGTATAGAATTATAAATAACACTTATGGCTGAAGATCTTATTTTTAACGAGCACAACAAAGAGGAGTTTCCTCCCGCCCACACAGCCGAGCACCTGCTCAACCAACTCATGGTGCGCATGTTCGGTTGCGAGCGCTCACGCAATGCCCACATCGAGCGGAAGAAGAGCAAGATTAGTTATATTCTCGACCACAAGCCCGACCGCAAAGAAGAGAAGGCCATTGAGCGCGGCATGAACGAGCTCATTGAGGCCGACATGCCCGTCACCTTCCAATATGTCACGCGTGCCGAGCTCGAGGGACTTATCATGGATGCCGAACCCGATTCGCCTGATTCGCGTCTGAGCATGGATCGTCTGCCCGACGATGCCTCCGACACCATCCGTCTAGTGCGCATTGGCGATTACGATGTTTGTCCGTGCATTGGCAAGCATGTGCGTAGCACCAGCCAGATAGGGCGTTTCGAGCTGTTGGGCACCAACTGGGACAACGATCAGATGTCGTTCCGCATCCGTTATAAGGTCATTGCCGGTTGAGCGTCATCAACCATCGAAGCCTTCATTCTGTGAGGCCGTTTAACCTCAAGGTTTCCCATTCTATGAGGCCATAAAACAAAAAAGCCACCCCCAATCAGGGGTGGCTTTTTCATTTCGTCT
This sequence comes from Prevotella sp. UBA2739, assembly GCA_002353525.1. Classification (GTDB taxonomy): domain Bacteria; phylum Bacteroidota; class Bacteroidia; order Bacteroidales; family Bacteroidaceae; genus Prevotella. The sequence continues at coordinate 51,662 of DEJV01000023.1, read as the reverse complement.
CTTGTTCTTCTTGCATGTCGATAAACTGTTTCTTGCTGTCATAAAACTCATATTGCAAGAAAGCCATCTTCTGCGAAGAAATCACATGCACGCCAAAACCGTATTTCATCTGCCATCGGCGTTTCATGCTGATTACGCCCTGATTGATATAGGCAGCTACATAGGGATGAACGTGTAGATAAAACTTTTTGACTCCAATCTTGTTGACCAGATAATCAATTTTACGCTCCAGCTGGTCGGTAAAGAGAATGCTCGATTTGATTTTTCCTTTACCGAAGCACGTTGGACACGTTTCTTCCACATTTACATCCATGGCTGGTCTCACTCTCTGACGCGTAATTTGCATCAGTCCGAATTTGCTCAGCGGCAGGATGTTATGCCTTGCACGGTCCTTCTGCATGTTTTTGCACATGCGCTCGTACAGCAGTTGTCGGTCTTCGGCCAGGTTCATGTCGATAAAATCTACCACGATGATGCCTCCCATGTCGCGCAGTCGCAACTGTCGTGCCAGTTCGTCGGCAGCACCCAGGTTCACGTCCAGAGCATTTGCCTCCTGTCCGTTCTCCGACCGTGTCCGGTTGCCGCTGTTCACGTCTACCACGTGCAGTGCCTCTGTATGCTCAATGATGAGATAGGCGCCTCGTTTGTAGTTGACTGTTTTGCCAAAGCTCGACTTAATCTGCTTGGTGATGTTAAAGTTGTCAAAGATAGGCACATTGCCTTTGTACAGTTTTACGATGCCTGCCTTTTCAGGGGCAATGAGCGTGACGTATTCCTTGACCTCTTGAAACACTTTCTCGTCGTTTACGTAGATGTTCTCGTAGGTGGGATTAAAGAGGTCGCGCAACAATGCTACGGCTCTGCTAGTCTCCTCGAACACGAGCTGAGGTCGTTCGGTGGTCTTCTGTACTTTGGTAATGGCATCCTCCCAACGCTTGAGCAGGACCTTTAGTTCTGTGTCGAGTTCGGCCACTCTTTTACCCTCGGCCACGGTGCGCACAATCACACCGAAGTTTTTGGGTTTGATGCTCTGAATGAGCTGTTTCAGTCGGGCCCGTTCCTCGCCACTTTTGATTTTAGAAGAAACAGAAACTTTATCATTGAATGGCACCAGCACCAGATATCGTCCTGCGAACGAGAGTTCTGCAGTGAGGCGTGGTCCCTTTGTCGAGATAGGCTCTTTCACGATCTGCACCAGCACTTCCTGGTCTTTTTGTAGGGTAGTGGCAATGGTGCCGTCTTTCTTCAGGTCGGGCAGTCGTGATGCCTTTGCGAATGGATAAAGTTTTTTTCTGTCGCTCTGTACCTGTTTGAGGTACTTCTCATACGAGTTAAATTGATTTCCTAAGTCAAGATAATGGAGAAAAGCGTCGCGTTCGTGTCCTACGTTGACGAAACAGGCATTCAGTCCTGGCATCAGTTTTCTAACTTTTGCCACATAAATGTTTCCAACCGAGAACGATGCTGAGCGGGGCTCAGTCTGATACTCTACCAGATTTTTGTCTTCCAGCAGAGCAATCGAAATATCTTTCTCGTGAACATCAATTACTACTTCGCTGGTCATTTTTCCATTGTCTTTAAAAGACTTAAGAGCAAGTTTTACTTGCTCTTATGTCTGTTCTTTCTTAATCTCTTTTTACGCTTGTGGGTTGCCATCTTGTGGCCCTTTTTCTTTTTTCCGTTTGGCATAGCCTTAATAGTGTTTAAATGTTATTATAATGTTAATGTGAATACTTATTCTTCACCCTTCATTTTCTCTACGAAACTCTTGGCCGGCTTAAAGCTGGGGAAGTCGTGAGCAGCAATCGTAATAGTGGTGTTCTTCGAAATGTTGCGGGCTGTCTTCTCGGCTCTGTGCTTCACAATGAAACTGCCGAATCCGCGAAGGTATACATTCTCCTTCTCCATCAGACTTCCCTTGATGCATTCCATGAACGCCTCAACAGTAGCTGAAACGTCTCTTTTTGCAACGCCAGTTGACTCTGTAATCTGATTGATAATATCTGCTTTTGTCATTGTTTAAATGTATTTTTTATTTGTTCATGTTGATTTTCGGAGTGCAAAGATACAAGTTTTTGGCGTGATATGAAAATTTATTTGCGTTTTTTTGTAAAAAAGCAGTGAGAATTGTGGTAAAACTACCTTATTCTCACTACTTTATCGCCCTTTTCCACTCTATTCAGGCCTCTTCCTCGTTGTTTTCTTGTCCGAAGGTACCTTGTTTCAGGCTCTCCACGAACTGGTCTATTTTCTCCAACTCCACCGGTATCCTGATGTTCTGTGGGCAGTGGGGCTCGCATTGTCCGCACTGGATGCAGTGGTTAGCCTGTCGCAGTTTTGGCACGCTGCGGTCCAGTCCAATTAGGTATTGCCGGCGGTATTTCTCAAAGTTTTTGTCCTTCGCGTCGTTGGGCAGCGTGCCTTCGTTCTTACATTTATTATAATGTACGAAGATGGCGGGTATGTCAATGCCGTAGGGACAGGGCATGCAGTAGTTACAGTCGTTACAGGGGATGGTCGAGAATCCGGCAATGTCTTTCGCCACGTCGTAGAGGAAGTCGTTCTCTTCTGTTGTCAGTGGCTTCAGCGGACAATATGAGAGCAGGTTGTCTTTCAGGTGCTCCATATAGGTCATGCCGCTCAGCACCGTCAGCACGCCTTTGGGTGTTCCGGCATAGCGGAATGCCCATGAGGCCACCGACTTCTCAGGGTCGCGGGTTTTCAGCTTGCGGGCGATGTACTGGGGCACCTTTGCCAACCGTCCGCCCAGCAGGGGTTCCATGATCACTGCGGGAATGCCTCTTTTCTGCAACTCGGCATAAAGGTACTCGGCATCGGTGTTGTCGTCGTTCATCTCGTTGGCATACTTCCAATCCAGGTAGTTCAGCTGTATCTGCACAAAGTCCCAGTGGTATTTGTCATTGTTCTCGAGCAGCCAGTCAAACACCTTGATGTCGCCATGATACGAGAATCCCAGGTTGCGTATCTTACCCTTCTCCCGTTGTTCGAGCAGCCAGTCCAGCACACCGTTGTCGATATATCTTGAGTTGAAGTTCTCCATGCCTCCGCCAACTACCGAGTGCAGCAGATAGTAGTCGATGTAGTCCACCTGCAGCTCTTTCAGCGAGTTGTTGAACATTTCCATCGAGCCAGCCTTTGTCTTCACGCGCTCGTCGAAGTTCGACATTTTTGTGGCTACGAAGTAGCTTTCGCGAGGATGGCGGTGCAGGGCAATGCCAGTCGACCGTTCCGACAGTCCCTGGCAGTATACGGGTGCTGTGTCGAAGTAGTTCACACCATGCTCCATGGCATAGTCCACCAGTCTGTTCACCTGTTCCTGGTCGATGGTGTCGCTGCCCTCGCCCTCTTTTTTCTTTCCGGCTATAGTGGGCAGTCGCATCATGCCAAAGCCCAGCAGTGACACCTTGTCCTTCGTCGTGGGTGTCGTGCGGAAGGTCATCTTGCCCTTGGCGGGCTCCACCTGGTTCTTATAGTCGTCCTCCAGGTTTTTGTCGACAGCCTGCTTACAGCCAGCCAGCGTGGCAGCCGTAGCCACGGTTCCTGCCCCCATCATCTTGAGGAATCCTCTTCGTGTGATATCTTTTTTTGCCATATTGCTCTTCTCTTTTTTATTGCTGTTTTCACTCAGTCGTCAATTCTCTTTGTGCACCTCGTGGCCTTCCACGTAGATGGCTGGGAACGGTCGGGCAGGGCAGAGGTTCTCGCAGGCACCGCAGCCAATGCACATCTCCTCGTTCACCGCAGGCACGTATGCGCTTTCCTCGTCGTTAGGATCCGAGGGCACCATCTCAATAGCACCCGTAGGACAGTGGCGCGCACAGTTGCCGCACTCCACGCCGTCTCTCAGCGGGATGCAGTTTTTCTTCACCCACACGGCATGGCCTATCTGCGTCGACGACTTGTCCTCCTTACTGATAGGCTGTATGGCCCCTGCCGGACACACCTCTGAGCAGCGTGTGCACTCCGGCCGGCAGTAGCCACGCTCGTAGCTCATCACCGGCTGCATCAGTGTCAGCAGGTCGGTACTCGGACGCAGCACGTCGTTGGGACACTCTGACACGCACAACTGACAGCCCGTGCAACGTGTCGCCATGTTCTTTGCGCTCAGCGACCCCGGTGGCGTGATGGGTGTCTGCCGCTTCGGAGCCACCTTCTCTTCAATCTTCGCCAGACCGCCGTCCAATTTCATCTTCTCCTGCGCCATGGCGGCCGTAGCCACCAGCGCCGATCCAATCAGGAACGACCGCTTGCCTGGGTCGGCCACCATCCCGGCATCCGACTTTCTGCTTTCCATATTCTCGTTAGCCTTCATGGCCTCCTTCTCAGCCAATGGCTTTTCTTCCTTCTCATCCTTCTTTGCCATCTTCGCCTTCTTTGTCCCAGCTGCATAGCTCAGCGCTCCGAACTTACAGCTGCTGATGCAGTCACCGCACACCACGCAGCGGCTGTAGTCCACCTGGTGGTTCTTATAGTCGATGCAGGCTGCCTTACAGTTCTTCGAGCACATTGAGCAGTTGCGGCATTTCTCCTCGTCGAAGCGCACCTTCATCCAGGAAAAGCGGCTAAAGAAACTCAGCACAGTGCCCACTGGACAAATCGTGTTGCAGTAGGTACGGCCATGGCGCCATGCCAGCAGCCCCACCACCACAAGCGTAGCCACAGCCACAATCAGCGTGGGCAGCCCCTTCATCCACACGTCTACCGTGTAGAAGGCATAGCTGTCCATGCGCTCAGCTATCGATGCCAACACATTGTTTGCTGCCTTCCATACTGGCTGAAACAGCATGGTGGCTATGCGGCCATAGGCACTATAAGGTGCCAGCAGCTGAACGATAGAGCTCACGCCGGCAGCCATCGCCACCACGAACACGCCTAGCATGGTGTAACGCAGCCAGCTCACCGCCCGCGAGTAGCTGTAGCGGTTTTTCTTATATCGGTTATGCAGCCAGGCCACCACATCTTGGAAGACGCCCAGCGGACAAATTACCGAACAGTAGATGCGTCCGAAGATTAGTGTTAAGACGATCAATCCCACAATCACCACCACATTTAGCGCCAGCACGGCAGGCAGGAACTGAATCTTAGCCATCCATCCCAGCCAATGGTGCAGTGTTCCGGTAAAGTCGAGAAACAGCAGTGTGATGCCCACGAAGGCCACTGCAGCCAAGGCAGTTCTGATTTTCTTTAAGCTCATATTTCGTACTAATTATTATGTTGTTTATTCCGATTACTCCGATTACTCCGATTATTCCGATTACTCTGATTACTCCGATTATTCAGAATCCTCCGAATTTTCAATCTTCAATCCTCAATTCTCAATTTTCACGATGGCGATGCTCAGCTCGTAGAGCAGCCAGATGGGCAGAGCCACCACAAACAGCGTGAAGGCATCTGCTGTAGGCGTGATTACCGCAGCCACCATCAGAATCACTACGATGGCATGCCGACGATATTGACGCATAAACTGGTCGTTGATCAGTCCCATGCGCGCCATCACCCAGCATATCACCGGCAGTTCGAACACCACACCCATCAACAAACTCATCATCAACAGCGTGTCCATATACGACTGCAGCGTCAGCATGTTCGCCACGTCGGCACTCACCTGGTAGGTGCCCAGAAACCTCACCGTCAGCGGAAACACCAGGAAGTAGTTCAACACGTTGCCCACCACAAACATCAGGTAGGCACTGCCCACAATGCGCCACGCATAGCGACGCTCGTTGTCGTAAAGGGCCGGACTCACAAACCGAAACAGCTCGTATAGCAAATAGGGAGACGCCAGCAGTATGCCTGCATAGGCCGCCGTCCTCATATGAATCATAAACTGCTCGGTCAGCCCCGTGTTCATCAGGTGGATGCTGAAAGGCTCTACGCCCAGCAGCCTGTAAGCCACAAACGAACTGTCCTTTGGGGCCAGCACAATGCTGAACAGCTCATCCTTCATGACAAAAGCCGCCACGGCCAGCAGGGCAATCACCGCCAGCATTCTCAGCAAGCAGCTGCGCAGCTCGTCCAGATGGTCCCAGAAGGTGCCTGTGGCAGGCACGTCGTTCCGTGGCTGTTGTGTCATTGTTGTTGGCTGTCGTTCTTTTTCTCCTTCTTGTCTTCGTCGAGCGATTCCTCAATTCCGTTCACGCCCTCTTTGAAGCTCTTCACGCCCTTTCCCAGTCCTTTCATCAGTTCGGGGATTTTCTTGCCTCCGAAGAGCAGCAGGATGACTAGCGCAAGAATAATAATCTCTTGCGTGCCTATCATAGCGACAATACTCATTTCAAGTGTAGATAGCATGGTTTTTTCTATTTAGTGGTTTGCGATACAAAGGTAGTGTTTTTCTTTGAAACTGCAAACATTTCATTCATAGTTTTTCAACAAAGAGGATGGAGAACTCTGAGTAATTGATAATTGACAATTGATAATTGATAATTGAATTGCCGGAATGTAGATAATATAGAATGGAGGATTGACCGCTACGATGACACCTCCAGCACCAGAAGTCAAAGAAACATTGTTGTCATTCGTGTCATTCGTTGTCACTTGGCGGCATTCGCTTATCAGTAACTCATGAAGAATTCGATCAATTCGTTGTCGTAAAAATGCTCAATCCTCAATTTTCAATCCTCAATCCTCAATTTTCAATCCTCAATTCTCAATTTCCAAAAGTTTTTCTACCAACCTCGGGATGCCATAGTCATCGATGTTCGCTTCGTCAATCCATACGAACCCGTCGGGTAGGGCAGGCTTCGTGTCCGTCTCCACCAGGTAACAGTCAGCTGTCAGGATGCGGTGTGTCAGCACATGTTTCACCCCCTCCGCTATCACGCTTACTTGACAGTCCGGTCCCAGCCAGTCTGGCATGCCGTCGTCCTCAGTCACGAACGGCTCCCACAGTCCCTGCCAGATGTCGCCTGCCGGTCGGCGGTGAATAGCCGTCATGCCCTTCCACCTTATGTAAAAATAGCGCAGGTGCCGTTCCTTCACGGCTGTACGCTTCACCTTTACCGGCAATGCCGTCGTGCGCCCCGTGCTCAGAGCCACACACGACTCCGCCAGCACACATCCCTCGCAGTGAGGTGTTGCCGGCGTACACACCATCGCTCCGAAGTCCATCATCCCTTGGTTGTAGGCCGCCGCCTCTTTCCTTGGCAGCAGCTCGTCAGCCAGCTTTGCGAATGTCTTTTTCCCCTCCGTGCTGTTCACTGGCGTGTCGATGCCGAAGTGTCGCGCCAGTACGCGGTACACATTGCCGTCGACCACCGCTGCGGCTTTATCGAAGGCAATCGACGCGATGGCCGCTGCGGTATAGTCGCCCACGCCCTTCAGTCGTTGCAAGCCCTCTGTCGTTTGCGGGAATCCCCCCATCTCCACCACCTGTCGTGCCGCCGTCAGCAAGTTCCTCGCCCTCGAGTAGTAGCCCAGTCCCTGCCACATTCTCAGCACTTCATCTTCCGTCGCCGCCGCCAGTGCTTCCACTGTGGGCCAGCGCCTCATGAACCGCAGCCAGTACGCCTCCCCCTGCTGAATGCGTGTCTGTTGCAAGATCACCTCACTCAGCCAGATGGCATATGCATCCTTCGTATGGCGCCAGGGCAAGTCGCGCCCGTTGGCGGCAAACCACTCCAGAATCTTCGCAGCAAATCCGTTCAGCATACCGTCACCACATAGTCAGCCTCCTGTCCGTGCTCCGGCAGGCCGATTGTCAACACTTTCTTCTTTCTGTCATATTTCCATTCCAGCTCTTTGCCCGTTTTCAGCTCCGTCACCTTCTTCGGCTTTTTCTCCATTGTCACCGTCAGCTGTTGCGCCATTCCGTTCAGTACGTGCAGGAACAGACTCTCGTCGTTCTCCGTGCTCACGCCCCAGTCGCCCTCCGGCACCCTGCCTTTGCGCGTGTTGTATACGCTTTCGCCATACGTTCTCAGCCACTGTCCCATCACCTTCAGCCGCTGCAATGCCGCCGCTGGCAACTCGCCGTTCGGTTGTGGCCCGATGTTCAGCAGCAAGTTACTTCCCTTTGCCGCTGCTCTCACCAACAACTCTATCAGCTTCTCCGCTGGTTTGTAGTTCTGGTCGGCCACCTTATAGCCCCACATGCCGTTCATCGTCTCGCACATTTCCAGCGGCAGTGAGCTGATCGTCTGTCCCGCCGAGAATCCCGCCTTGTTCTCACCCGGCAGGTCGCGCTCAAACATCTGAAAGTCCTCGCCCTCTATGGTTGCCACGTGGTGGTTGTTGCCAATCAGGCACCTTGGTTTCAGACTGTGAATATATCTGTAGAACTCCGGCATGCGCCAGTCGAAGGGCACTGAGTCAGCATCGTGGTCCCAATATCCGTCCAACCAGATGCCCTCCACCTGTGGGTAGTTTCCCAACAGTTCGTTCATCTGTTTTTTCATAAAACCGAAGTAGCTGTCGTAGTCGGGCCTCACCGCGCTGCGCGTCTTCCTTCCCGTCCTTCCCAGTGGATAGTCCTCGCGCATCCAGTCAAGAATCGAGTAGTACAGGTGCAGTCGCATCCCCTCTTCGGCGCAAGCCTCCGCCAGTTCGCCCAGCACGTCGCGCTTGAAGGGCGTGGCGTCCACAATGTTATAGTCGCTTGCCTGCGTGTGCCACATCGAGAATCCGTCGTGGTGTCGGCTGGTGAATGTCACATATCGGGCTCCTGCGTCTTTGAATGCCTTCACCCATTCGCGTGCGTTGAAGCGCACAGGGTAGAAACACGAAGCCGCCTTTTGGTATTCCTCATGTTGCAGTCCTCCGCTGTTCAGGTACCATTCCCCCTGGGCAAACTCGCTGTAGATGCCCCAGTGCAAGAAGATGCCGAATCGGAATCCCTCGAACTCCTTTCTGGCCTTCAGGTTGTCGTCCGATGGCACATACTGCGCCATGGCGCAAGTAGCCATCATCATCAGGCACAGCGTGCCCCATACTTTTCTCATTGTTAGAGTCATATTTGTTCTGTCTTATTTGTTCTATTCCAGAGTGATAGTGGTGATTACCAGTCTGCAAATTTAGACAAAAATCCCGAAATTATCAGATTGCAGAACGAAAAAGTTCAGTTTTTGCCTCCACCAAAAGAAAACAGTGCAATAATTTAGCAGTTTCGATTGAAAAGTGTAATTCTTGGAGTTCAAGATGAAGGCAACTTTATAGGCATATTTTTGCGACCAACCAAACTACCAGTTACAACCAACCAAACTACCAGTTACAACGAACCTAACTGCTACTTGTGACCCACTTAATTTTCACAACCATCACATCTTGTGTTTATAAATAGAAATCAACCAACCTCTCTGCAATCATTATCTATGCTTTTTACGCCTCATAAATATGCCTTTTGCGTCTCTCAAATATGCCTTTTACGCCTCCCAAATATGTCCTTTAGCGTTCTAAAGTAGCCTTCTATGATTCTGAAATAGCCTTTTAGAACTCCTAAAACATCCTGCGGTAAATCCCCCGACACCTTACTCCAAAACAAAAAATTTCTCGAAAAATTCCATTTCAGTGTTACTTAATGCTACTTTTTTATAAAGTGTCATTGGGTTAACGCACTGTCAGCCAACAAGTTTGATACTTTGCTACTTTTTTCGCGAAAACTCCTCAGAGAGCACTCGTGCAGGAGGTCAGGTGAGCTACTTGATGCAGTAGACATGGTTGTATCCAAATGGAAATAGCCATCTCTGAATACCTTACTTCAAATTCCACTCTTTGGGAATCCTGCAGATGCAACAACTGGAGTGCTCTAAGTTGATGTCGTCGCCATACATGTGGTAGAGATCGGCAAAATCGGCTTGGTGATAGTCGGCGAAATGGTCATCGTCGTACTCTTCCAGACAGTCATTCTTCAGTCCGTCGATGAGCGTCTCTACAAATACGGGGGGCATGATGGCTCTCCAGAACTTCTCGAAGAGACGGGGCGACCCTTCTTCGAGAATCTGCAAGAGGCTGATCTCCTGAACAAAATCGTATTCTGTGACGGACTGACTAGCAGACTCTGGGTAATCGGCTATCAGCTGCTTAATTTCGTTGACTTCGTTGTCGGTAAGTGCAACTGCCACGTCGATGTCTTTGTCATCGTAGGTCAGTGCCACCATGACTTGAAAATGGTATGGCTTTGCTGGTGTCGGGTTGATGGGGTGACAGATAGACGATCTGGAAATGATTTCTTTGGGGAGTTCTAAATAGGCGCCGTTGCGGGGTATACGGTACTGGCTGACGAGCTGGTCGGCGTCGGCGAGAACTTCGTCCATGGTGATGGTGAAGGGGGCATGGAGGATGCAGACTTCTTCGTCCATGAAATAGAACATGGCGTCGTTGAGAATGGTGCGCTGAAGGGATGGGTCGTAATAGTAGAGGGTGTTGATGGTGAGGTGTTCGTCGTATAGTTGCAGGGCCAGCAGTTTAGTGTAGTCGGCATCGCTGAGGTGGAGAAGCTTGGCATGAGAGGTGACGCTGCCGTCGGCACCCACCTCATGAATGGTGAAGCGGTACTGATGGTATACGTGCTCGGTGTCGATGTCGTCGGGATCGCCATAGAATAGGTCGCTGACAGCATCGTCGTCGCCATGGAAAAGTTCGTCGGCGAGGTGGTCTACGAAGTCGCTGCCGTAGCGTGCCTTGAGGGCTCGGATGTGGCGTACTTGTTCGTCGGTGAGGGCAACGAGCATGTGGGTGTAGTCGGAATAAGGACTGTAGACGCCTTGGGCATCGTAGTAGTTGTCGCGTGGCTTGTTGGCGAGGTGGGTGCCAGCCAGCCGGAGGTAGTGGTTGAATTCTTCGGTCATTTTAGTTTATAATTCATTATCATGAAGATACGAGGGTATGAAGGTAAGAGAGTAAGAGATTAGTTCTGGGTGCAAAGATAGGGAATTTTGTTTTTTTTTTGCGGATTTATAGGTATAATTTTTTTATGGTGATGAATGGGGGCTTCACGCATGAGTGAAGCCCGCTATGTGGTGACGGCTGTGGCGGTTGGCCAAGATTTCGTCGTTGCAATAGCCTTCTATCTCACTGAGGGTGGGGGCATTGCCCGAGAGAATGTAGTGAATGGCACGCTTGCGTGCGATGTTCTCTATCTGACCGCCAGAGAATTCGAAGCGTTGGGCCAGCTGACGGGCGTCGTCCGCACTGAGGTCGTCGAGCATAGAGGTCCAGATGAGAGCCTTGACATCGGGCTCGGGCTTGTGGAACTCAATCTTGAATAGAAAACGGCGCTCGAAGGCGGTGTCGAGGTTGGTGGTGAGATTGGTGGTGGCAATGAGGATGCCGTCGAGGTCTTCGAGCTCTTGCAGGATGATGTTCTGCATGGCATTGTCCATTTTGTCGACGGAGTGCTCGATATTCTCGGTTCGCTTGTTGATGATGGCGTCTGCCTCGTTGAAGAAGAGAATGGGCATGACATTGCTGTTTTTGCATAGTTGGCGGTAGCGGGCAAACACTTCCTTGATGTTCTTTTCGCTCTCGCCGACATACTTGTCGCGCAGCCCGGCAATGTCGATTTGCATGAGGTCGCGGCCAGTTTCGCGGGCTATCTGCAGCACGGTTTCGGTCTTACCAGTACCGGGGCCGCCATAGAAGAGGCAGGCGAAGCCCTTGCGCAGTCCTTGCTGCTGCAGACGCTGCTGCACGGAGGGCAGCTGCTGCTGACTGAGCAGGCGGGTGAGCTGTTCGACCTGCTGGCGCTCGTCGGCATTATAGTAGAGAGTCTTGGGCTTTATGGTGGTGTGGCTCTTCAGAAAACGGTTGCGCATAGGACGGCGTTTGCACTTGGAGCGGCTGGGCGTGTAGGCCGAGAGCAGTGTCTGCTTGGCCTTGCGCGTGAGTTGATACTGCTCGGTGTTGACAATGCCGTCGTCGCAGCGAAACTCGATGAGGCCGCGCTCGAAGAGCACATGGGTGCCCTCGTGCAACTGGAATCGCAGACCGTCGCACTCGTAATCCTCAGGGTAAAGGTCATTGATGGTGCTGAGCTGTAGGCCCTCGCCTTCGCTGCCTGCCCATTGGGCATAGTCGAAGACGATGAGCAGCAGGAGTGACTGCACATGGATGTCGTCGTAGCTGAGAAGCTCGCGGCAGAGGGGCAAATCAGGGTTGGCGGTGGCGAGCTGCAACATCCACACCTCGTCGTCGGAGAACTCGATGTTGCGGTCTTGAAGACTCTTTCGGAGGTGGTTCTCGAGTTTGTCGACAAACTGTTGCTCGTTGAGGCCGTCGAGCTTCTCGGGCTCGAAGATTTTGTTTTGTAACAGGGCGTTCATAACGCCGTGGGCCAGGGCGAAACCCTCGCTACGACTGCCTATGTCGTGGATGGTGCGATGGACGAGCCACCGCTTGGCCACCAGCTGCTCTACTTCGTCGGCATATACCATGACGGCAAGACGGGTGGTACCGAGGTAGCCGGCAAAGCCTTTCCACGAGATGCCGTCGCCGTTCTCGACGAGGATGGCGAGGATGACCACTTGGATGCGTGTGAGCTGCAGCTCGTGGGTGAGGTAGGAGAGGGGACTTTCTACTTGGGTCCAGAAGTCGTCGGAAAGTTCGCAGTCTTCGGCGCGTTGCAAGATGCTGTTGAGGGCGGTGATGAGAGTCCACGACTGTGGCTCGACGGGTACTGATTCGTTAAGGAATGGCTTGGGGTGTTTGGGAAATCTTCTGAATGTCATGTGCTATTTTGTTTTAAGTTATGTTATTGGAATTTCGGAGGTACGGAGATATGAAGGATCTTCGTACCTTCGAGAATATATTTATATATATGTAAAGGTCGAATGTCAGCACACGTGCTGGAACAGCAGGTGGGACTTGGGGCTTTTGCGTATCTTGTCGAGACCGCGTTCGCGAATCTGACGCACTCGCTCGCGGGTGAGCCCCATGCTGTGGCCAATGTCTTCGAGACCTCGCTCAGGGCAGCCTATGCCAAAACTCTGCACCACGATGGCCCGTTCGCGGTCGGTGAGAATGGCACCGAGCACTTGATGGAGGTCGACGCATAGGGAGTCGAAGTCGGTCTGACGGTCGGCAGCATAGTAAGGCGAGGTGAGCGTGTCGGCCATAGTGAATGCCTCATTGTCGGCAATGGGAGCGTCGATGCTGGCCACGTGAGTATCGGATTGAATGGCTTTCTCAATCTTTGCAATCTCGAGTGATATGATGTCGCTAAGTTCGGCTGCAGATGGCTGACGATGCTGCGTTTGTACGAATTGGCTTGAGGCTTTCTTTATCTTGTTGCTCACGCTGATCTGGCTTTGTGGACAGCGCACTACATGGCCATAGTCAGCAATGGCGCGGAGGATGCTCTGGCGAATCCACCAGATGGCATAAGAGATAAACTTGAAGCCGCGGCTCTCGTCGTACTTGTCGGCTGCTGTGATGAGCCCCATATTGCCCTCGTTGATGAGGTCGGCGAGAGAGACGCCCTGGTTCTGGTATTGCTTGGCCACGGAGACCACAAAGCGCAGGTTGGCCGAAATGAGTTTGTGTCTGGCAGCTTCTGCCTGTCTTCCGCCTGCCTGGATGGCCCTTCCCAGAGCTGCCTCTTCGTCGGCCGTTAGCATGGGAATGCGGCTAATGTCGTTAAGGTACTTGTCGATAGACTCTTCTTCACGATTGGTGATGCTTTGGTTGATTTTGAATGCTCTCATTAATAGATTTATTGTTTTCGATTGACGGTGCAAAAGTATGTCTTTTTGACGGCAAAGGGCTTTTTTTTATAGGTATAACTGTCAAAAGGTCGAGAATTTTTTGGCAACAGCGCATTTTTGTGTATCTTTGCGATGAATAATTGCGAAGGACTTATGACGATTATACAATGTAAGGATGAGAAATATGCCTTGAATCTGAACCCGTATAAGATATACGTGTTGAAGAATGAGAAAACAAAACTTTATCTGGAATATATCAAGAAACTGCAAGACAGACAGAGGACTCACTTCGAGGTGGTGGTGCTTCCCTTTGACGCTTCTGAGGCTTACGACGAGGTAGACGAATCGGTGGACCCACAGCTTTACCAGGTACTCACGCATGCCGACATGATCGCAAGGGTAATGCCCTGGCAAAATGGCGACTACCGTTATCAGACGCAGGCACTCATCAGACGTAGAGAGCCTGACTTCGACTATATGTACTTTAAGTGGGGAGAGTTTGTGAGTAGTTTGGAGAGGGCCAAGGAACAGAGCTTTGTGAACTGTATCAGACGGTTTTTCCAACATGGCAATGAAGAGTTTGCCGACTTCGTGATGGAGGTGTATGAGGGCAATCTGAAGGAGCTGCTCGATATGTCGAAGCGCTACAGCCGCATGATGTGCACGGATGACTTTAGAAACGCGCAGAATTTTACCCGACAGTTTTTGAGGAAATTGAACGATGAGCAGCGCGAACAGCTGGACACCATCATCAAGGATGCGCTCGACTATAACAGTCCGGCGGAGTCGAAGGCGGTGTTGGCAGATTTCCTCTATGCGGATTTCCAAACAGGCTACGAACCGGCATCACCTATTGTGGCGAAGAGGGAGAAGATCATCAAGAAACCCGATTTCAAAATAGTGGTGACGCCACGGGAGAGGAAAAGACTGACTGATGCCGAGGGCGACTACGACATCCTGATAGTAAAAGACAGCGGAGCGACCATCCCCCTCGAGTTTGGCTATAGGGGTGATAAGATTTTCTATCTGCTGACGCTGCTTTGCCAAAAAAAGAAAGGTGGACTGCCCACTAAATATTTTACCCTAAATGAGGCAAAACGTGGCATCAAGGGGGTGTATAATGAGGTGTTCCGGTCGGGAGGTGACGAGTGGGTAGAGGCTATTGCCCAAAACACCCACAGACTGTCGGTGTCGAGGACGCATGCTAAACTGGCCATTGAGGGCAATCATGACATCGACCTGAATACGGCCTATTGGTGCAATTTGGAGACCACTTCGCTGTATGTGGGACCGAAACAGAAAAAACTGAATGTGAGGCGCGTAAGACTCCCCGAGGAGAGAATTGACATCTGTGACGCCAACAGACTGATGGAATGGCTTGAGAACATGCCCTCGTTTGAACAAATCGTGGGCTATGTGGCACCGAATGCCGAGAAGGTGATGGGGGTGAAAGTGCCTCGCTTTGGAAGACAGAATCCCACGGAAAGTTTGTTCGAATAATGAATTGCAACAAAACTTTTGTGCATAATTTGGTGTGTGATTGAAATAAAATTCGTATATTTGCAGAAAATAACAACTTATAACCTGTTTTTGTATTATGAAAATTGACTTCAAGCAAATTGCTGAGACGATTGTTCCCGAATTTAAAGGTGGCAAAGGTCGATATATCATGCGCCACTATACCGACGACAAAGTGAAAATCATGCTTGGTAAACTGGAACCCGGATGCTCGATAGGACTGCACTGCCACGAGATGAACTGCGAGGTGATGTATATCCTCTCGGGAGTGGCTACGTATGTCTATGAGGGTGAGGAGGAAATAGTGATGCCGGGTGAGGTGCACTATAACCCGATGGGCAAACAGCACACGCTGATGAACAAAGGCAACGAGGACTTGACGTTCTTCGCCGTGGTGCCCGAGCATCATTGTTCGGAAGTAGGGAAGTAGTCAGAAGTGAAGAAACTGAGTGAATGCGAAACATAAAATAAAAAAATCAATAACTATCATGCAAAAAAGACTATTTTCGATTGTCGTCATGCTGGCCGCTGTGGTGATGACTGCCATGGCACAGGTGACGACTTCGGGCATTAACGGAAAAGTAACCTCGCTTGGCGAGGAGGTAATCGGTGCCACGGTGACGGCTAAGCACTTGCCTTCAGGGACGGTGTACAGGGCTGTGACAAATGAGCAGGGACGATACACCATCCAGGGTATGCGTGCCGGAGGACCTTACACGGTGGAGATTACCTACGTGGGACACCAGCCAAAGTTGTTTAAAGATGTGAACCTGCTGCTGGGTGAGTCGCAAAACCTCTCTTGCTCGCTGGAGGAAGACGCCAAAATGTTGGAGGAACTGGTGGTGACCGGTAAGAGCGGACTGAACGCCACGAAGACGGGTGCCGCGCAAAGCATCAACGCACAGATGATCAACGACATCCCGACAGTGACGCACAGTATTTCTGACATTGCACGCTTGAATCCGCAAATCACTGTGAACGGACAGTCGGGCTCGATGTCGTTTGCCGGTACGAACAACCGCTATAATTCGTTTATGATTGACGGTGCGATGAACAACGACGTGTTCGGACTGGCTTCGAACGGAAGTAACGGCGGACAGGCCGGCACTCAGCCGGTGTCGATGGAGACCATTGAGCAGATTCAGATTAACATCGCTCCCTTCGACGTTCGACAGGGCGGATTCACCGGTGGTGCCATCAACGCCATCACGAAGAGTGGAACGAACGAGTTTCACGGAAGCCTCTATGGATATGGTAACAACCAGAACCTGCTGGGCAAAAAGTATAAAAACCCCGACGGATCGTACAGCTCTGCGTATGAGGACGAGAGTGAGTATCTGGCAGGCGTGACGCTTGGCGGACCTATCATCAAGGACAAGCTTTTCTTCTTTGCCAACTACGAAAAGAGCAACAAAGAGTATGACAACCTGTACGGACCCGGGGCCCCGGCTTCGAAGGTAGACATGGATGCGGCCAACAGCATTCTGAACAAAATCAAGGAGATGGCCAACAAACAGGGCTACGATTACAGCCGTGGTGCCTACTCGGGCGACGATAAGTATATCAAGAGCAACAAGGCGGGCGTGAAGCTGGACTGGAACATCAACGACTATAACAAGCTGAGCGTACGATGGAGCTATGTGGACGCCAAGCAGTTGATGGGCTTGGGAAATATTAGTATGATGAATACCGAGGACCATCTGTATAGGTTCCAGTCGCAGACTAATTCGTTTATTGGTGAACTGCAGAGCCGTCTCTCACCGACGCTGAGCAACGAGGCACGCGTGTCGTATGTGAGAGTACGCGACAAACGTACGTCGGGAGCTGCCTTCCCCTCCATCACTATCAGTGGCGTGCCGTCACTGCCCGATAGCGAGGGAAAGACTACCAATACCACTATTAATATAGGTAATGAGTATAGCTCGATGGCCAACGCGCTGGATCAGGACATCTACACCATTGAGGATAACCTGACATGGTATAACGGCAACCACACGATCACGGCGGGTACGCACAACGAGATTTACAACTTCAGAAATCTCTATATTCAGTATCTCTTTGGTAGTTACAGCTTTAACAACTACGACAACTTTAATAACTACTATGCCAGCGTGATGGACGGCAGACCTGACGGATCGCTTATCAACTCGTACCGCTATCAGCAGGCCAACGTCAACGTGACTGGCGACCCACGGTGGGCGGCTGAGTTCGGTGCCGCTCAGCTGGGATTCTATCTGCAGGATAAATGGGATGCATCGAACAACTTCTCGTTGACCTACGGACTGCGCATGGACTTGCCTATCTTCTTCGATAGTCCGGCTGAGAACAATGGTTTCAACGAGTATGCAAAGAGCCGGGGATGGAACTATCGCACCAACCAGAAGATCTCGAGCACTCCGATGTGGAGCCCGCGTGTAGGATTCCGCTGGGACATCAACAACGACCGGCGCTTCATCCTGCGTGGTGGTATGGGTATCTTCACAGGACGTATCCCATTTGTATGGCTGAGCAATAACTTCTCGAACACGGGTGTGCAGTTATCGAACTTCCAGACTTCGAAGAAGTCGGAACTGGCAACTATCTCCTTATATCTGGATCCCGACCAGCAGTATAAGAATGCTGAGATTCTGACAGAGACGGCGGGTAACCAGCTGATCAATGTCTACGACAGAAAGTTTAAGTTCTCGCAGACTTTCCGTACCAATCTCGGTTTCGACTTCCAGCTGTTGGGCATTAACTGGACGGCTGAGGCCATCTTCAGCAAGACGCTGAACGACGTATATTACAAAAATATAGCATACGACCAGACGGGACAAACCTTCGGACAGGTGTATGGCTATCCTTGGGACAACCGTCCGATGTATACTCGTGTGACCACGGGCACTCCTTATGCCAACATCTATGTGCTGGAGAATACCAACAAAGGTTATACATACAGCCTCTCACTGCAGGCCGAGAAGCACTTTAACTTTGGTCTGGACCTGAATGCCAGCTATACTTTCACACAGTCGAAGGCCATTGCCAGCGTAACCTCGTCGGTGGCTGCCAGCAACTGGTCGAACACGCATACCTATCGCGACCCGAACAACCCAGAGCTATCGAATAGTGCCTACAACCATCCGCACAGCGTGAAGGCATCGGCCTTCTACCACGTGAGCTACGGACGTAACAAGATGTTCACCACTACAGTGGGTCTCATCTATCAGGGTTACAGCGGATCGCCTTACTCGTTGCGACTGAGCTCCGACTGCAATGGCGACGGCAGTACATCGAACGACCTGATGTTTATTCCAACCGACGAGCAGGTTGACAAGATGAAGTTTGCGGCTACCACAAAGTTCTCAGCAGAACAGCAGCGTGAGAATTTCAAGACGTGGCTGGCCAATACGCCTTATCTGCGCGACCACCGTGGAGAGTTCTACAAGCGCTATGCCGACAACCTGCGTTTTGAGAATCACTTCGACTTCCATCTGGCCCAGAAGGTGGGTGTGAAAGTGGGTAAGCAGATTCATGCCCTGGAGCTTTCGCTCGACATTATGAATGTGGCTAACTTGCTGAATAAAGATTGGGGTCGCACCTACAGCTCGTCTTACGACAGTGAGTTTATGTCTCCGCTGTCGTATGCAGGCGGTGGTGAGTATCAGTTTGCCGTTGACAGCAACTATGTGCTGAAGTATCCTAGCGACTACTACAGCCGCTGGCGCGGACAGATTGGACTGAAATATACGTTCTAACTAACAACGATAACGGTTTAATAACGATAACGTTAACGCTAACTGCCTGCCGGATGACGAGTGATTCCGGCAGGCAGTCTTTTTATTGTCGTTTTAATCGTTGTCGTTTTGTCTTCAGCTAGGCAAGTTAACGTTCTCTTTAACGTTTTGCTCTTCCGTTAGGCTAGTTAACGTTATCGTTATCGTTAACGTTATTTCTCCAGTTTCTTCAATCTTCTTTTGGCTTCGGGATGAGTAGGGTAGAGCTCGAGGGCTTTCTTGTAGTTGGCGATGGCGGCTTTGGGCATGCCCTCGCGCTCGCAGTCCTTGCCAAGCATGACATATTCAGTGGAGAGCTTCTTCAGAAAAGCTTCTTGTTTGCGTTTCTCTTCCTCAAGGGCCTGCTTCTCTCGGCGCAGCTGGTTGATGACCTCCAGCTTGCGACGAATGAGACGGCGCGGAGCGGCCTTCTCAATGTCGTAACGGCTGTGGATGGCCTTGAAGAAATGGTTGAGGAATGCTTCGAAATCGCCTGCGTCGAAGGCTTGCACGGCATCGTAGTATTGCTTGTCGGCCTGGCTTTCGGCGAGGGCGCTGTGGATGAGCGTGCGGTCGTTGTATTGGCGAGCAAACTGCTGTACCTCAGCACGCACGAATACCTCATCGCGACGGATGGGATCTTTGAGACTGATGCCTTCGAGCGACGTGCAACGCGACAATGCCACATAGGTCTGGCCACCGGCAAACACACCACCAGTGAAGTCGATGCGCACTTGGTTGAAGGTCAGTCCCTGACTCTTGTGCACAGTGATAGCCCAGGCCAGACGTAGCGGGAACTGGATATAAACGCCAATCTCCTCTTCCTCGATTTTCTGCTCCTGCTCATTGAAGGTATAGCGCATGTTGCTCCAGCGCTCACGCTGCACCTCCAGCTCGTTGCCTTGCTCATCGATGACGTAGATGATGCCTTCCTCCTCGTCGATAGCCTCGACAACACCCAGTGTGCCGTTGACCCAGCGACGGTCGAAATCGTTTTTGATGAAGATGACTTGTGCGCCGGGCTTAATGTAGAACTCCATGGGTGTGGGCAGGCTGTTCTCAGGGAACTCGTCTTTAATCTCGCCGAGGAAGAGTGTCGGCTCACCTGCCAGCTGCGAGAGATGCTGCTCGTTGATATAGTCGACAGTGTCACGGCGCGTAGACAGCGTGATGGCCAGTTTCGTGCCGCTCAGGTCGAGCGTGGCACCCACACGGCTGTTGAGCTGCTGCAGGTCGGTGGCTGCAATATTGCTGGTGCGGATATGGTCGAGAATCTGGATGAAGGCAGGATCGGACTGCCGGTACACCTTTTGCAGCTCGATGCTCACGAGCCGCATCTGGCGGAATACATGGGCATCGAAGAAAAAGGCAGAGGGATAGAAGGGCTGCAGAAAACGGCGGTCCTCTTCTTTCACTACGGGCTCGAGTTGGTAGATGTCGCCCACGAGCAGCAGTTGTTTGCCGCCAAAGGGCTCGCGCATGTTGCGTGAGTAGATGCGCAGCACCTTGTCGATGAAGTCGATGATATCTGCACGCACCATCGAGATCTCGTCGATGATGATAAGTTCTACCTCGCGGATGAGTTTTCGCTTCTCGCTGTTGTACTTGAGCGTCTCTTTGATGTTGCGCACCGAATAGCGGCTGTCGTTGAGCAACAGAGGGTGGAAGGGAAGTTTGAAAAAGCTGTGCAGCGTGCAGCCGCCCGCGTTGATGGCGGCAATGCCTGTAGGAGCGAGCACGATGTGCTTCTTCTTTGTGGTGCGGCAGATGTAGCGCAGAAAAGTGGATTTACCCGTCCCTGCTTTTCCAGTCAGAAAAAGCGAGCGACGGGTAAACTGTATGAGCTGTAGTGCGTTTTGCAACTCAGCATTGTCGAGATCGATATGTTCTATGTCGGTTAATCCTGCACTCATTACAGGTCTTCGTATCTTACGGGCTGTTCGGTGGGCTTGGTCTTTTTCTTCTTCTCGTTGTTGGGAGCCGTCGCCTCACCCTCGATGTTGAGTGTGGGGTCGAGGCTCTTGTTCACTTTCAGCTCTTGTGGGTCGGTGACGATGCCCTCCTCGTCGAGCAGTATCTCCTCTTCGATGATGCTCGAGAGGCTGTCGTTGTCGAGTGTGTCGTTGACGTGCGACGGATAGTAGCTTGAACAGTTGTACATGTCGTAGGCAATGTCGGTGTCTTTGGGCTGCTCGAACTTGCCATGATACTGCTTAAAGGCAGGGTCGGCAAGCATGGCCTCAAGGAAATAGCCGCAGATGGGCAGGGCCGTGCGGCTGCCTTGTCCTAACGCACCGGTGCGGAAGTGGATGGAGCGGTATTCGCCACCTACCCATGCACCGCACACCATGTTGGGACTAACGCCCACGAACCAAGCGTCGGAGTGGTTGTTAGAGGTGCCGGTCTTGCCACCAAACTCGGTGTCGGTAGCTTTGCCCACATAGCCCCACAGCGACTGTGAGGTGCCGCCGGGCTCACGCAGTCCAGCCATCATCATCTGCTGCATGAGGAAGGCACTCTTATAAGGAATGACCTGACGGGTCTCGGTAGGTCCGACATACACTTCGTTGCCATCCTTGTCGAGTATGCGGGTGACGAGCACGGGGTCGTGGTGGCGGCCATTATCGGATATCACGCAATAGGCGTTGACCAGCTCGAGCAAGTTGACATCGGATGAGCCCAGGGCCAGCGACGGGGTCTCGTCGAGCTTGCTCTTGATGCCCATGTCGTAGGCTGTGCGGGCAATATTGCTGATGCCCATCTCCTGTCCTAGGCGCACAGCCACGGAATTGATACTCTTGGCAAAGGCACTCTTGAGGGCCATCGAATCGTTGGTGAAATAGCCATTGGCATTAGTGGGAGCCCATTTCACCTCTTTGCCTGCCTTCTTGTCGTAGACATCCATGCTGAAGTATTCATCGCGGCGCTTGTCACAGGGTGTCAGTCCCTGGTTCATGGCCTCGGTATAGACAAAGAGCTTGAAGGTAGAGCCCGGCTGGCGCATGGCGGTGACCTTGTCGTATTTCCACGAGTTGAAATCGATGTCGCCCACCCATGCCTTCACAGCACCTGTCTGCGGCTCCATGGCCACAAAAGAGCAGTGCATGAAGCGCACCATATAACGGATGGAGTCCATGGTGGACATCTCCATCTCTACCTGTCCCTTCTCATAGTCGAACACTCTCACCTTGTGCGGGCGGTTGAGGGCAGCGGTGATAGAGTCAGGCTCGTTGGGGTATTTGGCCAATAGGTATTTATAGACAGGCTGGCGCTTGGCAATGTCCTCGATGAAATGCGGAATGATGTTGTGGTGTTCGTCGCGCCATGGGTCTTCTTTGCCCCAGTGGTTGTTGAAGTTCTTCTGCACCTGCTTCATCTGTTTGATAGCTGCCTGTTCAGCATACTTCTGCAGACGCGTGTCGATGGTAGTATAGATTTTCAGTCCACTGCTGTAGAGGTCTTTTCCATTCTCCTCGCACCAGTCCTTCAGATAGTCGGCCACGGCCTCACGGAAATAGAGGGCCTGACCGTCGTAGTTGGTCTCGACGCTGAAGTCGAGCTTAATGTCGATGTTGCAGAGAGAGTCGCACGCGGCACGGCTCAGGTCACCCCGCTTCACCATATTATTCAACACCACGTTGCGTCGTTTCTTGCTGTTCTCGGGATTGGTGAGCGGGTTGTAGGTGGTAGTAGCTTTCAGCATGCCCACCAGTACGGCAGCCTGCTCGGTGGTCATCTTCGCGGGCGTCGTGTTGAAATAGGTCTTACAGGCGGTCTTGATGCCAAACGCATTCGAGCCAAAGTCGACGGTATTGGCATACATGGTGAGAATCTCCTGCTTGCTGAAGATGGTCTCCAGTTTGGTAGCGATGATCCACTCTTTGCTCTTCACAATGAGCATCTTCAGTCCGGGAATCTTGCCCAGCAGTCCGGTGGAGTATTGTGTGCCCCGGCGCATACGGAAGATGTTCTTGGCCAGCTGCTGGGTGAGGGTAGAGGCACCACGGGCATCGTGATGCAGCAGGGCATCCTTGGCAGCAGCAAACATGCCGATGGGGTCGACACCCTTGTGCTTGTAGAAACGCTCGTCCTCGGTGTCGATGAGAGCCTTCCAGAAGTTGGGATTCACCTCCTCGAACTTGACGGGTGTGCGGTTCTCGCTGAAGAATTTTCCAATCATCACGCCATCAGCACTATAGATTTCGGATGCCTGGCTGGTCTGGGGGTCGCGAATGCCTGAGAAATAGCCCGGACTCTTACCGAAGAGCCACAGGAAGTTGATGTCGACCATGCCCAGATAGATGATGAACGCAATGATGAGCGAGGCCAGGGCGGACAAGAACTTGACGTACCAAGGGCGCCCTTTATATAAGGATAGATACCAAGGCCAGATGCCTTTTATCTTCTTCCATAAGGTGGTGAGGAATGTCTTCATATATGTGATGATGTTTAAGTTGTCGCAAAGTTACGAATAAAACTACGAATTAGGTGTGACTCTCGATATATTTTATGATTTCTTCAAAGTTGTCGGGGTGGAACCATTGGATGGCAGGGTCGCGTTTCAGCCACGTGAGTTGTTTGCGGCAGTAGCGGCGCGTGTTGCCCTTGATGCGCTCGATGGCCTCTTCCAATGACCAAGTGCCGTCGAGAAAGTTGAACAATTCTTTGTAACCCACTGTGTTGAGCGCATTCAGATGGCGCTTGGAGTAGACGCGGCGAACCTCTTCAAGCAGCCCGTCGGCCATCATCTGGTCTACTCGCTGGTTGATACGCTCGTAGAGTTCCTCACGAGGACGTACAAGGCCAATCTTCAGGATGCTGAAAGGGCGCTGCTTCTTTTCGTTGCGCCGGAAAGAAGTGTAGGTCTTGCCGGTCATGTGGCAGATTTCGAGTGCATGCACCACGCGTCGCGGATTCTGCTTGTCGACAATGGCCCAGTGCTCTGGATCGAGCTGGCGCAGCTCTTCGACGAGTGCAGGCAGTCCTTCATTGCTGAGGCGTTGTTTCATCAGGGCTCGGGTGGCGTCGTCGACGGTGGGAATATCGTCGATGCCATTGCATACGGCATCGATATACATCATCGAGCCGCCAGCCATGAGCTCAAGTGGGCGGGAAGATGCCGCAAGCAGTTGCAGCACATCCTGCTCGAACATCGAAGCACTATAGTAGTCGTCTAATGCGAGTGTTCCTACGAAGTAATGCTTAACCCGTGAGACCTGTTCGTGGGTGGGTTGTGCCGTTCCGATGGGGATGTCGGCGAAGAGCTGGCGCGAGTCAGCATTTATAATAGGTATATGAAAATATTCGGCAAGACGAATACAAAGCTCTGTCTTGCCGACTCCTGTGGGTCCTACTATGACGATGAGCGTTTTGCCCATAATCAGCGTATGATGCCTCGCTTAGAATTTTCCACGAAACGAATGATGGTATTAATCTCCTCGCATTCAGGAAGATTCTTCTTGATTTCCTCGATGCCTTCCTTGAGCACTCCTTTAGAGTAAAGCAGACGGTATGCCTCGTGAATCAGCTCGATTTTCTCGTTGCTGAATCCACGGCGGCGAAGGCCGATAATGTTTACTCCTGCATAGCGGATGGGCTCTTTGCCGGCGATGACGTAGGGAGGAATGTCCTGACTAGTGCGGCTGCCGCCTTGGAACATGATGTAGCTTCCCACATGGCAGAACTGATGGAAGAGACAGGTGGCAGAAATGATGGCAAAATCGTCGACCACCACCTCACCGGCAAACTTCGTTGAGTTGCCAATGATACAACCGTTTCCTATCACGCAGTCGTGAGCCACGTGCATGTTCTCCATCAGCAAGTTGCCGTTGCCCACAATGGTAGTGCCCTTCGAAGCTGTGCCCCTGCTGATGGTCACATTCTCCCGGATGCTGTTGTGGTCGCCAATCTGGCATGTGGTGTCTTCGCCCTTGAATTTCAAATCCTGTGGTTTCGTTGAGATGCTTGCACCAGGAAAAAACTCATTGTTTGAGCCAATACGGGCACCATAGTTGATGGTAACGCTGTTTTGCAACACATTGTTGTCGCCCATCACGGTGTTTTTGTCGATATAGCAAAAGGGACCGATGATGTTGTTGTCACCGAGTATGGCCTCTGGATGGACGAATGCCATGGGATGGATTTGATTCATATTCTTCAGTTTAAGCTATTTGTTTTTAACGATTTGGGCAGTGAACGTAGCCTCTGCCACCACATGGTCGCCCACGAAGATATAACCCTTCATCGAGCTCACGCCGTGGCGGACGGGCGCCAGCAAGTCTACCTTGAAGAGCAACGTGTCGCCGGGAACAACCTTCTGGCGGAATTTCACCCCGTCTATTTTCATGAAATAGGTAGACCAGCGCTCGGGCTCTTCCAGTGTATTCAGCACCAGCAATCCTCCGCATTGTGCCATGGCCTCAATTTGCAGCACACCGGGCATGACAGGCTCCTCGGGGAAATGACCAGTGAAGAAGGGCTCATTGGCGGTGACATTCTTCACACCCACGATGCTTGTTGCCCCCAGCTTAATCACCTTGTCGACCAGCTGCATGGGGTAGCGGTGGGGAAGCAGTTCGCGAATGCGGTTGTTGTCCATCAATGGCTCTTCATTGGGATCGTAGATAGGCGCCTGGATTTCGTGTTTGCGAATTTCCTTGCGCATTTGGCGGGCAAACTTGTTGTTGATGGTATGTCCCGGGCGTGTGGCGATGATGCGGCCTTTGATGGGTTTGCCAATAAGGGCCATGTCGCCGATAATGTCGAGCAGTTTGTGACGTGTGCATTCGTTTTCCCAAACAAGAGGCTTGTGCTGGATGTAGCCCAGCTCGTTGGCGTCGCGATGCTCTACTTTCAGCATGTCGGCCAGCATGTCGAGGCGCTCCTGAGTGGTCTGGCGCTCATAAATAACGATGGCATTGTCCATGTCGCCACCCTTGATGAGGTTGGCTTGCAGCAGTGGCTCGATGTCGCGCACGAATACGAAGGTGCGTGCCGGAGCAATCTCGCTGGCAAAGTCCTCTACTTTGTCGAGCGAGGCAAACTGGCTGTTGATGAACTTCGACTCAAAAGAGCACATCGTGGTCAGCGAGAACTCCTCGTCGGGCAAGATGGTGATGCACGAACCGCTTTGCTCGTCTTTCACCTCAATCTTCTTGCGTATGATATACCAGTCTTTCGGGGCATTCAGTTCTTCGATGCCAACTTCTTTGATTTTGTCGACATACATCTTTGCACTGCCGTCAAGAATAGGAAACTCCGGGCCATTGACCTGAATGAGGCAGTTGTCAATGCCCAGCGCATAAAGGGCTGCCAAACCGTGCTCAACGGTAGATACCCTGATGTCGCCCTTGCCAAGCACGGTGCCGCGCTGGGTGTCGACCACATTCTCGGCAATAGCCTCTATCACGGGCATTCCCTCTAAGTCAATGCGCTGAATCTTATAGCCTGTATTCTCTGGTGCAGGATTGAAGGTTACCGTGAGGCTCAATCCTGTGTGCAGTCCTTTTCCGCAAAGCGAAAAACTGCCTTTTAATGACTGTTGCTTCAACATAATATGCTTACTGTTCTTTGTTTTTCAATCGTTCTACTTCTTTCTGCAAATCGTTCAGCTGCCGATAAATATCTGGCAACTTGCGGAACAGTACCGACGACTTGAAGAAACCCTTGGGCTCCTGGGCGGGACTGCCGATAAGACTCTCGTTGCCTTTCACGCTGCTGTTCACACCACATTGTGCGCCTACGAATGTCTTGTCGCCCACGGTGATGTGACCGGCAAAGCCTGCCTGTCCACCACACATGCACCATGCGCCGATCTTTGTGCTTCCGGCAACACCCACTTGTGCCGACATAACGGTGTTCTCGCCAACTTCCACGTTGTGGGCTATCTGTACAAGATTGTCGAGCTTCACTCCTTTGCGGATGACTGTGCTGCCCATCGTTGAGCGGTCCACACAAGTGTTGGCACCAATCTCCACATCATCCTCGATGGTGACAATGCCTATTTGTGGTATCTTGTCGTAACCGTCGGCATTGGGGGCAAAGCCAAAGCCATCAGCACCAATCACGCTTCCAGCATGAATCGTCACGCGGTTGCCCAGACGGCAGCCCTCATAAATGGTGACGTTGGGGTAGAGCAGGCAATCGTTGCCTACGGTGACCCCGTCGCCAATCACGGTGTGAGGATAGATTTGGGCATTGTCGCCAATCACCGTGCCATCTCCAATATAGGCAAAGGCCCCCACATAACAGTTCGCTCCGAGCTTTGCCTTAGGCGACACAAACGCCAATGGGTCGACGCCCGTTTTCTTGGGCTTCATCTGTGTGTAGAATTGTAGCAACTTGGCTACAGCCTCGTATGCGTTCTTCACCCGGATGAGTGTGGCCGAGACGGGGCGTTCAAGTTGAAGATCGTCGTTGACAAGAACGACGCTCGACTGGGTGTCATAAATGTAATGCGTGTATTTGGGATTCGAAAGAAACGAGATGGCGCCTTCTTTGCCTTCTTCAATTTTGGCAAATGTATGGATCTTGGCCTCTTCGTTTCCTTCTACGCGACCTTGTATCAGGTCTGCAATCTGCTTTGCGGAAAACTCCATTTGTATTCTTAAGTTTTAATAATTGCGGACAAAGGTAATAAAAAAAAATTAAAAACGCTGATAGCAGAGGTAATATTTACGTATTTTTTTAGACAATAACGAAACATTTAATATTTCGGATGCTTCGGAAATATCTTTTATAGTACCATCTTTGTAAAGAATTGCGATACGGTCATCGTGTACGTCATACATGTCTTTCTGAATGACGTTGACGCTCATCAGATAGCGCGCATCTTCTTTACTGACATTAGCCTTCTTAGCCAGCTCCATCAGCTTGGCGTCGATTTGTTCTTCGCTCAGCGGCTCTTCGAATATCTCGACGTGGAATATGCGGCGGTTCACCAGATTGGTGGACAGCATCGACAGGATGGGATCGTCGCTGTTCATCCATACCTTCACGGATGTCCAGATGTCGTTGTCGTCGAGCATGCTGTAGTTTGCTAGTGCTTCATCGTGAGTTGTAAACCAATGGTAATCAACATTGTTATATAAGAAATACTCAAGTGATGGTGAAGCAAACAGCCGATGGCCTTGTTGTGCAAGATATTTAGCCCTCATGAGGGTGTTGACCAGCACTTTCTCATAAGCTACTGTAGTCTTATGTAGATATACCTGCCAATACATCAGCCTTCTGGTGGTGAGGTAATTCTCGATAGAGTAGATTCCTTTAGAGTCGACTACGAGCTGGTCGTCTACCACATTCAGCATCTTTATGATGCGAGCAGAACCAATGTTTCCTTCGGTTACTCCAGTGAAGAATGAGTCGCGTCTGAGGTAGTCCAGCCTGTCTACATCGAGTTGGCTACTAATGAGTTGGTGTAAAAAGTTTTTATGGTATTCGTTTTTAAATATCTTTAATGCCAGATTTAGGCCTCCGTTCATGTCTTTATTGATTTGCTCCATCATCATCAGCGAAATCTCCTCGTGCGAAATGCCTGTAATCAGCGTGTTCTCCAGTACATGAGAGAATGGACCGTGCCCGATGTCGTGCATGAGAATGGCTGCTTCTACAGCTTCGGCCTCTGAGTCGAAAATGAAGATTCCTTTCTGGCTGAGGCTTGTCATTGCTTCGCTCATCAGGTGGTAGGCTCCTAGTGAGTGTTGAAAACGGGTGTGCTGCGCGCCGGGGTAGACCACGCAGGCCATGCCCAGTTGTTTGATACGCGACAGCCGTTGCATCAACGGATGCTTGACGATGTTGAGCAACAATCCACTAGGAATTTTGATGAACCCGAAAACGGGGTCGTTGATAATCTTTGCGTCATTCATGGTGCAAAGTTACGAAAAATCAAGTGCAGAACAAACAAACAGGTTGTTTTTTTATGTCTAGAGGGAGTAACTCTGCGACTTTTTGTCGCAACGTTCCGAATAAACGAATGGAAAGCCAAATTTATTTGTGTTTTTCCGAGTGCCAGTAACTTCAGCATAGACAAATTCAAGAAAAAACTAAAGAAAACGTATCGGGTTTAAATAGTTTTTTGTATCTTTGCGAAGTAAACGGTTCCTTATTATGCAGAAAGCAAACATTTCAACGGCTTATCGCAAGGATTTGCGAGTAAAGATTCCAGAGGTTGCTCTTGCGCTTTTTCAGAAGTACGGCGTGAGGGCTGTGAAGATGGACGACATTGCCAGTCATCTTCAGATCTCGAAACGTACTCTTTATGAGATATACGGCAACAAGGAGGATCTGCTCTTGGATTGTATCAAGATATTTGAGGAAGCCAACCTTCAGGATGTGCTTGGTTATGCGCAAGAGCATAATGACGTGATGCGTATCATGATGCATTTCTACAGGAAGAAAATCAGCCAGTTGGGTACTATCAATCCGTTGTTTTTCACAGAGTTGCACCGGTACGGAAAGGTGGAGGACTATTTCATTCAGAAGAGCGTTGAACAGAAAAACCATACGGTGGCGTTCTTCAAACGTGGGGTAGAGGAGGGCTATTTCCTGCCGAACCTGAACTACGACATCGTGACGCGCCTGGGCGATGCCTCGATGAACTATGTGATGACCAATAAGATGTATGAGCAATACTCGCTGCAAGAGATTTTCAGCAACTTCGTCTCGGTGCTCTTGCGGGGTTATTGCACCGAAAAAGGACAAAAAATACTTGAAGAGTGCCTCTAGCCGCACTCTTCTTTAGTTTCCGGCCGTCCTGTTAAAGGCGCGACACTTGTTTCACGCCTTTCACGGTACGTAGTTTCTTGATCAATGCCTCAAGTTTCGAGGTGTCGTCGAGCATCACGGTGATGTTGCCGCTGAAAAGTCCATCGTTTGAGTCAATGCTGATGCTTCTCATCACAATTTTCTCTTCCTTCGAGATGATGCTGGTAATGTTGTTGATGATATTGATGTCGTCATTGCCAATGATGCGCAAGGTGATGGAGTATTGCGATGAGCCCTTTCCCGACCATTTGGCTTTCACCACCCGATAGCCGAAGCGCTTGCGCAACTCAGGTGCATTGGGGCAGTCGCAACGGTGAATTTTTATGCCTCCGTTTACAGTTACGAAACCAAACACATCGTCGCCATAAATGGGGTGGCAGCACTTGGCCAGTTGATAGTCCACACCCTTCAAGTTGCGGTCGATGACCAGCACATCGTCATTCGAGCGCATGATTTCTTCGTTGGGGTTCTCAAACTCAAACTCGTCGGCACTTCTTGCGGGCTGCTGGCTGACGGGGTTCAGTTCTTGCTCGCGAATCTCAATGTATTTGTCAATCACGGTGTTCACGTCCAGCATTCCCTCGGCCAGCTGTTTGTAGAACTCGCTGGTCTGTTTGAATCCCAGTTTCTTGATGACGTGGTTCATCGTCGACTCTTCCATCTCGATTTTCCGGTTTTTCAACCTTCTCTGGATGGTCTCCTTGGCATAGAGTCCGTCTTTCACCTGCGTCTCTTTCAGCGCCAGCCTGATTTTCGACTTTGCACGGCTGGTCTTCACAATGTTCAGCCAGTCTTGCTTGGGTTTTTGCGTGCTGGAGGTGATAATCTCTACTTGGTCGCCGCTGTGCAGCTCTTGGCGGAAGGTCACCACCTTATTATTTATACGTGCGCCAGTACACTGGTTGCCCACCTTCGAGTGGATGTGATAGGCAAAGTCGAGCACGGTGGCGCCCTTGGGGAATTTCAGCAGATCGCCTTTCGGCGTGAACACAAACACCTCGTCTTCATACAAGTCCATCTTGAAGGTGTCCATCACCTCCATGCCGTCGCCAGCTTCAAGGGCTGTACGTATGCTGCTCAGCCACTCGTCGAGTCCGCCTTCTCCGCCTTTCACTCCCTTGTAGCGCCAGTGGGCGGCAAGTCCCCGTTCGGCAATCTCGTCCATCCGCTCGGTGCGAATCTGCACCTCCACCCATTTCTGCTCAGGTCCCAGCACGGTGATGTGCAGGCTTTCATATCCATTCGACTTAGGCACCGACAGCCAGTCGCGCAACCGCTTGGGGTTGGGCTGATACATGTCGGTGATAATGGAGTATACCTGCCAGCATTGCATCTTCTCCTTCTCTATCGGGCAGTCGATGATGATGCGAATGGCAAACAGATCGTATACTCCCTCGAAGGCACACTTCTGCTTTTTCATCTTCTGCCAGATAGAGTGAATCGACTTGGTGCGCCCCTTCATGTGGTACTTCAGGCCTGCTGCTGTAAGTCGCTCGTTGATAGGGCCTATGAACCGTTCGATGTAAGCATCGCGGCTTTTCTTCGTTGCGTTCAGTTTCTCTTTGATATGGTAGTAGGCGTCGTGCTCAAGGTATTTCAGCGACAGGTCTTCCAGTTCGCTTTTCAGCTTATACAAGCCTAACTTGTGAGCCAGTGGCGCATATAAGTAGCTTGCCTCTTCCGACACCCTCTGCTTGCCTTCTTTGTTGGTTGTGTCGCGTATCTGCCGCATCAGATTCACCCTGTCGGCAATCATGATGAGAATCACGCGCATGTCTTCGGCAAACGACAACAGCAGATTGCGGAAGTTCTCGCTCTCAATCACGGGGTTGCGCTTGTAGAGTTCCTGAATGCGTACGATGCCTCGGATGATGCCAGCCGCGCTGTGGCCGTACATTCGGTCGATTTCTTCGATGCTTACAAAACCATTGATGACGCTTTGGTGCAGCAGAATGGCCACCACACCGTCGCGCTTCAGGCCAATCTCTTCGACGGCGATAAGTGCCGTCTGAAAAGCCTGTAATACGGGGTTCAGTCCGAAGGCGTCGCGCCACAGCTGGTTGTTGGCCAGCGCGCCGCGCAGATGTTCCTTCAACAGCCGTTCGTCGTTGGCACCCACCGAGTCGGCCAGCAATGCCTTCAACTGGGTCATGATCTGGTATGTATCTCTCCTTTCGGAGTCTGTAAACACGAGTTTCTTTGCCATAAGCCAAGTAAATTTCATGCAAAGTTACACTTTTTTCTTGATTTCCTTGTCTTTTTCAGAAAAACTCATTACATTTGTAGAATAAATGCCAAAAACACGTAAAAAAATCTATTAATTATGCTATCACAAAAAGATCTAGAGCAGATTGCCCAAAAAGGCATCAGTGAAAAACAAATCGAAAGACAACTGGAAGAGTTTAAAACAGGCTTCCCCTTCTTGAAACTTGAGGCTGCAGCTGCTATTGGCAAAGGCATCGTGGCTCCTAACGATGACGAGCGAAAGCAGTTTGTTGACAAGTGGAACGACTATAAGGCCGAGGGACATAAAATTGTGAAGTTCGTGCCCGCCAGCGGTGCTGCCAGCCGCATGTTCAAAGACATGTTCGCATTCCTCCATGCCGACTACGACGTGCCTACTACCGATTTCGAGAAGAAGTATTTCCTCAACCTCACCAAGTTTGCCTTCTACGATGCACTCGACGCAAAGTGCAAGGAGAACGAGGGTAAGGGCATCACAGAACTGCTGGCCGACGGTAACTACAAAGCCATCGCTGCCAATATGCTCAATGCCGAGGGACTGAACTATGGACAACTGCCAAAGGGTATGCTTTTGTTCCATCAGTATCCCGAGGGACCACGCACACCTATGGAGGAGCATCTCGTCGAGGGAGCACTCTATGCTGCCAGTGCAGGCGAGGCTAATGTGCACTTTACGGTGTCGCACGAGCATATGCAGATGTTCGAGCAGCGTGTAGCCGAGAAGAAGGATGCCTATGCTGAGAAATATCAGGTGAAGTACAACATCTCTTTCTCTGAGCAGAAGCCTAGTACAGATACTGTTGCTGCCAATCCCGACAACTCCTTGTTCCGCAACGATGACGGTTCGTTGCTCTTCCGTCCCGGTGGCCATGGTGCGCTCATCGAGAACCTCAATGAGATTGATGCCGATGTGATTTTCATCAAGAATATCGACAATGTGGTGCCCGATCGCCTGAAGCCAGAGACCGTTGAGTATAAGCAACTCATTGCCGGCGTGCTTGTTACTCTGCAGCAGCGTGCTTTCGACTATCTGCGCCTGCTGAACAGCGGAGAGTATAGCCACGACCAGTTGGAAGAGATTATCCGCTTTGTCCAGCACGACCTTTGCTGCCGTAAGGCCGACATCAAGGAGCTGGAGGATGCTGATCTGGTCATCTATCTGAAGAAGAAGCTCAACCGACCCATGCGCGTGTGCGGTGTGGTGAAGAATGTGGGTGAGCCTGGTGGTGGTCCGTTCCTTACTTACAATCAGGATGGAACGGTGTCGCTGCAGATTCTTGAGAGCTCACAAATCGACAAGTCTAACGAAGAATACATGCGCATGTTTACTGAGGGTACTCACTTCAATCCCGTAGATTTGGTTTGCGCCGTGAAAAACTATGAGGGTAAACCCTTCAACCTGCCCGATTTTGTGGATAAGACCACTGGATTCATCAGCAACAAGTCGAAGAATGGCCGTGAGCTGAAAGCTCTTGAGTTGCCAGGCTTGTGGAATGGTGCCATGAGTGATTGGAACACTGTCTTCGTAGAAGTGCCTCTGGGTACGTTCAATCCTGTAAAGACGGTCAACGATCTGTTGCGTGAGCAGCATCAGTAGGTCTTCTTTGTAGTTCAGAAGTTCAGGAGTTCAGAAGTTCAGACATTAGCTCTGGATCCTTCTTTCAGAGGAAGAACAGGGCTTTGGAGTATTGTCTGCAACTCCTAAACTTCTTCACTTTTGCTTCCTTCACTTCTGCAATTCCTTCACTTCTGCAATTCCTTCACTTTTGCTTCCTTCACTTCTACATTCCTGTAACTTCTGAACTCCTACAACTTCTGCACTTCTGAACTCATGCAACAAGCAAAAGTTGAGTTTAGTAATTACTTCTTACTATTCAGCATTTCGCTCCTCATTAAATAGCCTGTCGAAAATCTTTCTGAGGTCTTTGGGCGTGTTAATCAGTTTTTGAATAGTCTTCTGGTGTTGCTCGTTGGGAGATGCGGGAATCCACAACTTAATGTAACCGTGTTCGGAATATTTGTTCTGCATGTGCTCAAGAAATCGCTCCCAATGCTCCTCGGTGCTCTTTTCAGGATAGTGTTCCAGTCCGTATTCGATGGTTCTCCTGAACACAATCTCAGGCTCCAGGTCGCGGTCGGCCTCGGCCACAATCTTGCCGTAGATGTTTCGCGGAGCATGGCTGCTAGAGGCACGATGGTCCTCCACTGCCTCGCGCATGATCTTGATTTGTTCGGGTGTGAACCATCGTTTCAGGCGGGCGTCGGCGGTAAGTATTTTCCCGCTCGTCAGGTGGTGGATGGCCCTTGGCCCTTCCAGTCCAAGGTCGTGATAGGCGGCAATGGTGTAAGCCATATTCATGTCAGCGCCGATGCGTTTGGCCAGTTCTAGTGAACGGCTGATGACGCGGTTGGCGTGTACCAGGTTGTGCGCCTTGTCGAATTGGTTGTAACGTGGAAGAATTTGCGTCTCCACAAATTCCATCAAATCGAGATTTACACGTTGGTCTATCATGTGAAAAACGTTGTTATTTTTTGCAAATATAGCAAAATTGTCGTACTTTTGCAAACAAAACTAGATAAATATGGAAGAAATACGCGTAAATTCGCCACGTGCCTGGATGCTGGCTGCAAGACCTAAAACGCTGACGGGCGCAGCAGTTCCCGTCATGATGGCTCTCTCGCTGGCATGGGTCGACTGTTCCCGTCAGGGGATTCCGTTCAATTGGCTGGCAGCTGTCTTGTGCCTGCTGTTTGCATTTGTCATGCAGATCGACGCTAATTTAGTGAACGATTATTTCGATTTTAAGAAGGGAACCGACGATGAGTCGCGACTAGGGCCGCGCCGTGCTTGCGCCCAGGGATGGGTCACCATGGGTGTCATGCGCCGTGCCATCGTGCTGACTACTCTCGTTGCCTGTCTCATCGGGTTGCCATTGGCGTTCGTGGGAGGTTTTTCCATGGTTCTCGTAGGCCTCTTTTGTGTGGTCTTTTGCATCCTTTATACCACCCATTTGTCGTATTTAGGTCTTGGCGATTTGCTCGTCTTGGTGTTCTTTGGTCTTGTGCCGGTGTGTTGCACCTATTATTTGCAGACGCATACTGTGACGAAAGAGGTTGTTGAGTCGGCCATTGCCTGCGGAATGGTTATCGACACGCTGCTCATCGTGAACAACTATCGCGACCGCGACACCGACCGTGTGAAGGGCAAGCGGACATTGGTGCTGCTCATTGGCGAGCGTGCCTCCGAGATTTTGTTTTTTGCCCTTGGCCTGCTGGCCTTCCACATGGGATTGGTATTCTTTTTCACCGGCCGCTATTTCACCTTCTTCCTGCCAACTATCTACCTGATGCTTCACGCACGCACCTATCGTAAAATGAAGCGCATCAAGCATGGCAAGGCACTCAACCTTATTCTAGGCGAGAATGCCCGTAACATGTTTATCTACGGTTTGCTCTTTTCGGCAGGAGTGCTCATCGATTATTATCTGCTGGCTTAATACTTCCTCAGTGCAGCCAGCAGTTCGTTGTTCTCGCTCTTGTTGCCAATGGTGATGCGCAGACAGTTGTAACATAATTGTACGCGCGTGCGGTTTCTCACAATGATGCCCTCGGCGGCAAGATAGTCGTAGATGCGCTGTGCATCGGTCATCTTGGCCAGGAAGAAATTGGCATCGGTAGGGTAGACCTCTACACAGGTGGGCAGCAGTTTGAAAGCCTCTATCATTCGGTTCCGCTCAAGCAGCAACGTGCGCACCCATTTGTCGACCTCATAGCGATTGGCAAGTGCCTCTAATGCCTGCTGTTGGGTCAGCGCATTCACGTTGTAGGGATACTTCACCTTGTTGAACAGGCTGATGATCTCCTTGCTTGCAAAAGCCATTCCCAAGCGGATGGCTGCACATCCCCATGCCTTGCTAAACGTGTTGAGCACAATCATGTTGGGATACTTGGGCAACTCTGTGCGGAACGACCGTTGCGACGAAAAGTCGCCATAGGCCTCGTCGATAATGACAATCCCATCGAAGGATGTGAGTGTCTTTACAATCTCATCGCGGTTAATATTGTTGCCTGTGGGATTGTTGGGCGAGCATATCCAGATCAGCTTGGTGTGGTCGTCGCACTTGGCCAGCAGCTGTTCGGCAGTAATCTGGTAGTGGTTGTCGAGCAACACCGGGCGGTACTCCACGTCGTTGATGTCGGCGCATACCTTATACATGCCGTAGGTGGGCTCGATGGCTACCACGTTGTCCACTCCCGGCTGGCAGAAACAACGGTAGGGCAGGTCGATGGCCTCGTCGCTGCCATTCCCCAGGAAAATATACTCAGGGGGCACACCTTTCACCTTCGACAACTGCTTCTTCAGCTCCAGCTGCAGGGGGTCGGGATAGCGGTTGAAGGGTGCGTTATAAGGATTCTCGTTGGCATCGAGAAACACGTGGGCTGTGCGCCCGCTATACTCATTGCGGGCACTGCTATAGGGTGCGAGGCTCCAGATATTGGGGCGGGTAAGCTGTTCTAATGATTTCATTGTTCAAGTGATTTTATTCTAACGGTTATGGCGTTTCGGTGAGCATCAAGTTGTTCGTTGGCAGCCATCACCTCCACAGCACGGCCAATCGAACGTATACCTTCGGGGGTGAGGTGTTGGAAGGTAATCTTGCGGTGATAGCTGTCCAGGTTCACTCCGTTGTAGGCTACGGCATACCCATGGGTAGGCAGCGTGTGGTTGGTGCCGCTCGCATAGTCGCCGGCACTCTCGCAGGCGTAGTTGCCTAGGAACACACTGCCTGCATTCACCACGCGTGCGGCCATCTGCTCGTAGTGGGCGGTAGCCAGTATCAGGTGCTCTGGAGCATAGGCATTGCTCAGTTCGATGGCCTCGTCGTCATTCTCCACAAGTATCATCTTGCTGTTCTCTAATGCCTTGGTTGCTATCTCCTTACGTGGCAATTGTTCAAGTTGAACTTCTATTTGCTTTTCCACTTCGCTCAGTACGCGCTCACTGGTGGTGATCATGACCACCTGCGAGTCGATGCCATGCTCGGCTTGCGACAGCAGGTCGGCGGCCACAAAGTCAGGATGGCACGTCTCGTCGGCAATGACGCACACCTCGCTGGGGCCTGCAGGCATGTCGATGGCGCAGTCGTGTAAAGATACCTGCTGCTTGGCAGCCATCACATACTGGTTGCCAGGGCCGAAAATCTTATACACTTTAGGAACGCTCTCCGTGCCATAGGCCATGGCACCAATAGCCTGCACACCACCAATCTTAAACAGTTTGCTCACACCAGCCACTTTAGCGGCCACCAAGATGGCAGGGTGCACCTTGCCCATTTTGTTGGGGGGTGTGCAAAGTACGATTTCCTTGCATCCGGCAATTTTGGCCGGAGTTGCTAGCATCAGCACCGTAGAGAACAAAGGGGCCGTACCTCCCGGAATGTAGAGTCCTACTTTCTCAATGGGTACGCTTTTCTGCCAGCATGTCACGCCAGGTTGTGTTTCCACCTTGCTGCTCTCAAAGCGTTGCGCCTCATGGAATGCCGCAATGTTGTGATGAGCCAGCACGAGCGCGTCGTAGAGTTCTTGGCTGATAAGCGTTTCCGCTTCCTTCATCTCGTCGGCGGTGACGGCCAGCGACTCTAGTTCCACGTGGTCGAACATGCTCTCATAGCGTTTCACGGCCACGTCGCCATGCTGTCTCACGTCGTCAAGCACTTTGCTGACCGTTTCGTTCAGGCGCGTAACATCCATTTGCGGGCGTGCAATGATGGTTTTCCACTGCTCTCGCCGGGGATAGCGTATAATGTTCATGCTTCGTTGCTTTTTTGTTGTTCGTCTTTTCTTCCCATTCTTCCTTGTCTTCCTAGTCCTCCCATTCTTCCTTGTCTTCCTAGTCCTCCCATTCTTCCTTGTCTTCCTAGTCCTCCCATTCCTCCCATTCCTCCTAGTCCTCCCATTCCTCTTTTTATAATATCATTTTCTCGATGGGTGTCACGAGAATGCCTTGAGCCCCCAGCTCTTTTAGCTTGCCAATGATTTCCCAAAAGCGCTTTTGGTCGAGCACTGTGTGCACCGAGCACCACTCTTCGTCGGCCAGGGGGATGATGGTGGGGCTCTTCAAACCGGGCAGCACCTCGATAATCTCGTCGAGTTTCGACTTAGGCGCATTCATGCGTACATATTTTTTGTCCTCAGCCTGTCTTACTGCCTCAAAACGGAAGAGCATGGCTTCGAGAATTGCCTTTTTCTCTGGGCTCAGGTGCTTGTTGGCAATGAGCAGTGCCTCGCTCTTCATCACCACCTCCACCTCGCGGAGGTTGTTGCTCACGAGGGTAGAGCCACTGCTGACAATATCGAAGATG
The DNA here is from genome assembly GCA_002353525.1 of Prevotella sp. UBA2739. Lineage (GTDB taxonomy): Bacteria > Bacteroidota > Bacteroidia > Bacteroidales > Bacteroidaceae > Prevotella. The sequence continues at coordinate 13,364 of DEJV01000023.1, read as the reverse complement.
CCATCGGCCAGTCCTATGCCCGGGCTTATCTCCACGCTGCCGGTGATGACGTGTATTTCGGCATTGATATGATGCTTGTGCAAAAACTGCTTCAGAATATACGGATAGGAGGTGGCAATCTTCTTTCCGTTGAACCAGTCAACGCCTGTGTAATTGATTTCTTTGGGGATGGCGAGTGACAACCGGCACTTGCTGAAGCCCAGACGGTCGATGATGTCGGCGTCTTCATTGCGCTCAACGTACTCGTTTTCGCCCACTACGCCTAAGTCAGCCACACCAGTAGCCACACTCTGTGGAATGTCGTCATCACGCAGATACAACACTTCCAGTGGGAAATTAGAAGCCTGAACCAGCAGGGTGCGCTTGCTGGCGCTCACCTTAATGTCGGCTTCCGACAGTAAATTCATCGTGTCGTCGAACAGACGACCTTTTGATTGAACAGCTATTCGTAACATACAATCTTTCTTGATAAAATGTGATCACGCGGAGCGAGGAACGTATTCCGATGAGCGAAAATGGTTTCACCATGCCCACGTGGTTGTAAAACATTGAATTATTTATTATTTCTTAAAACCGAATGCAAAATTACGCATTTTTGTGCGAATGTGCAAGAAAATGATTACTTTTGCATCCGTAATTGTCATCATTGGCATATTGAAAGAGGAAATTTGAAAATTAAAGCGTATATATATTCACTTGCCATCGTCTGCCTGGCGGTTTCTTGCTTCGACAAAAAGCAAGATGAGCGCATCGTTACACCCTGGGGCGAGATAGCTGAAGACACGATTCCTGCAACCGATGAGTTCACCATGAGCGATATGGTTACCAATGGCGAGCTCATCATGCTCACCATGAGCGGTCCCGAAACCTACTACGATTATCGTGGCAGGGGAATGGGAGCGCAATATCTGCTATGCGAGAAGTTTGCCCAGAAGCTGGGCGTTTCGGTTCGTGTGGAGGTGTGCAAAGACACGCTTGAGATGGTGACACGCCTGAAAAGGGGCGACGCCGATGTCATCGCGTTTCTCCTGCCTGAGCAGATGGCTGCCAAAGACAGCCTTGTGTCGTGCGGTGTGCGCAACGACTCGTTGAAGCTTTCGTGGGCTGTGCAGAGCAGCAACACCGAACTTGCCGATACGCTGAACCGTTGGTTCAAGCCCAACATGCTGGCCGACATTAAGAAAGAAGAGGCCTTTCTGCTTTCCTCGAGAAGCGTGAAGAGACATGTGTTCTCGCCGATGCTTAATCGGGCCAAGGGAGAGATCTCACGCTACGACAAGTATTTCATGACCTATGCTCCGATGGCCCGTCTTGACTGGCGCCTCATGGCAGCACAGTGCTATCAGGAGTCGACCTTCGACCCGAATGCACGGTCGTGGGCTGGCGCATGCGGACTAATGCAGATTATGCCTGCCACAGCCGACCATCTGGGGCTTCCGCGCGACAAGATTTACGATCCCGAAGCAAATATTGCGGCTGCCGCAAGATACATGGGCGAGCTGATGGGTTATTTTAGGGACATTCCTTCGCAGAATGAGCGCATCTATTTTGCACTTGCCTGCTATAATGGCGGCTACCACCACATCAGGGATGCTATGGCGTTGGCCCAGAAGAACGGACGGAGCCCCAAGCGGTGGAATGATGTGGCCGAGTATGTGCTGAAGTTGCGCGAGCCTGCATTCTATACCGACCCGGTGGTGAAGCATGGCTACATGCGCGGTAACGAGACCTACGATTATGTGGAGCGCATTCGTGCGCGGTGGGCCGAATACCGTGGCGTGGCCCGTCCGGGTGCCATCCATAAGGGAAGTGGCTTTGGTGGTCGTACACCGCAAAAGGCTAAGCGGAAATATCGTTTCCATGTGTAGTATTTAGAGGTGAGAGGAGAGAGGAGAGAGGTGAGAGGTGAGAGGTGACAAGTGAGAAGTGAGAAGTGAGAGGTGAGAGAAATGACATGAGTAATCAAGTGAGAGGTGAGAGAAATGACAAGAGTAATCAAGTGACAAGGGACAAGTGAGAAGTGAGAGGGGAGAGAAGAGTAATCAAGTGATAGGTGAGAAGCGGATAAGGTGTTGCGTTTAGACACAAAAGAAGAGAGGAAAAATCCTCTCTTTTGTACACCCGCAGGGGTTCGAACCCTGGACACCCTGATTAAGAGTCAGGTGCTCTACCAACTGAGCTACGGGTGCATCTTTTTGTTATTGTTGCGCCTCATTTCTGAATTGCGAGTGCAAAGGTATAGCTTTTATTTGTAACCGCCAAACTTTTCTTCGCTTTTTTTTGAAAAATATGCTTTTTTCTTGTTTTTAGCGCATTTTTACGACTCTTATGCCCGTTTGTTTGGGGTGTTTCGACATATATTTGCGTAACGTCATGGGTTCTTCCACCACTTTTTTGTGTATCTGTGAGGCATTGAGCAAATGCAGTCCGTCTTTATGCCAAACGGCAATGCCAATATGCGACGTGTCGAGTCCTGGTATGTTCGTAAGAATGGCAATGATATCACCGTCGGCAATGGTCTCACGCGTGATCTTGTTGTTGTAGATGGCGTTTTTGGTGATGTAGCGATACTTTTTCCCGTTCAGTTGCTTTTCTTGTTGGGCAATCTCGGCGATGAGCGAGTCTTGTCCTTTCAGCATTTTATACTTGTCGGGGTTTTTGCTCATGTAGTCGATGTGAATGGTTTGCGTGGCATTAAACGGAGCCCCCTTGCTCTGTGTCTCGTGCACCAGTCCTAGCAGGGTGTTGTCTTCTATCCACTGGGTGAAGTAATGCAGGCGCGACGCATATCCATTGAGCTTGCCTCCCCGATAGCGCAAGGTCTGCAGAATCTTGCAAAAGTCCTCGAACGTGTATTTCTTCTCTTTCATGCACCATGTAAGTGCGCAGACATTCTCCACGTAGGTGGTGCAGTCCATTTGCCTCAGGTTGACTATCAGGCGCTCGCTTTTGTTCACCTCCAGCGTGTGGGCCACATACGGGATGCCCCGCAACTGTCTTGCGAAGAATATCATATAGTTGGTCGACGGGTTGCACTTGCGGGCCTTTGCCAGTAAGTTCATCACCTTGATGCTGTCGGCCTTCTGGTATTGGGGCCGTGCAGCCGTCGCCGGAGTCATGGCGGCCATCATGATGACGCCCGTCACGAGGGTGCGTAGTATGCAGTTCTTGGGGTTCATCTCTTGGTCTTGTTTTTATGTTTGCGATGCCTGTTGCCGAAGTTATATCCTATATACACATTGAAGCTTCCGAAGGTGTTGTTCGTGCTGAACTGGCTTTTCTTATAGTTGTACGTATGCAGGATGGCACTTGTGCCGGCATACCATCGCATGTTGTTGTATACAATGCCGAAACGGCCGATACCGTCGATATTGAAATTCTTAAATTTGAAGATATCACGCATGCTGCTGTGGCTTTCTCCTTTTGCCCGCTTATATCCTATTGCGGCCGACAACGAGGCGGCAAACAGCCAGTTGTGGGCAAACACAAAGTTATAGGCATAGCCTCCGCTGACAGAGATGTCGGTATAGTAAATCTCATTGAAATTGAAGCTCTCGTCCAGTTGTACGGCATGATCCGTGTTCTCGTCTACCACGTCGCGCAGCAGTTCGTCGTCAAGCTTGATGTGATGGCGCGTATAGCCGATGCCGATGAGCGGCGATCCGGCGCTGATGCGCTGTATGGTGCTCTGGCTGAAGGCGGCAGGGTAGGAGAAGCGCCGGTGGTTGAGAATATAATACACGTTCAGTCCCGTGATACCCACCTGGATGCCGCCGAACGGAATGCCCTCCAGCTGGCGCGTGTAATTGTTCTCTCCCACATGCGCCGACTTGATGTGGTATTCGCTTCCCGTCTCTCTGTAGAACAGGTCCACGCCGATGAGCGAACTATATAAAGAGAGGTCAAACTCTTTGAGTGTGCTGCGCTTAAGATGGTTGAAGTCTACCTGATAGCCGAAAAACAGCCATCGCCAGCCGAAGTACGGTCCCAGTTTGAGGGTGGGGCTGGGTGCAAAGGTGATACCCTGTCCGCTGTTGCTTCTGAGCGTGTAGCGCTCGTAGTTATGTGTGCCTTGCAGCATGACCGTATAGTTGTACTTTTGCGACTCGATGTAGTCATCGTTGGTGCGGTCGAAGTCTTTCACAATCTCGTACGCGTCGTCAATCACCTTCTTCAGCCACGACTTCCGAGGCTGTTCGGGGATAGAGTCCTGGCCCATGCCGGCGGTTGCCAGCATCAGTCCGCACCACAATATGATGAATCTTCTGCTCTTCAAAACGGGTAAGTAGCTAGTCAGTGTCGTTACCTTGTAGCCCTGAAGCTTTCCATGTTCGTGTACCGGCGCTTCATGAACTGGCGGTAGATGAAACGTATCCAATAACTGTTGGTCACCATCAGCAGCACCCCCAGGATGAGTAATATCAAGTAGGCGGTATTCGCGCTGAAGAAGCTCAGCAGCACCATCACGGTAATCACCGGGACAAACAGCACGGCCAGGTTGATGATGACCTGGAAATAGTTGGTCTCTACGTTCCCCTTGCTCACGAACTTCTCGTTCAGGGGCACCGTCTGCTTGTTGAAAATGGCCATGTGCATCAGCAGGCAGTATTCCACTCCGGCCGTAAAGAAGAAGATGGAGAGGAGCATCAGCAGGGTGCACTTCTCCTGGATGATGGTAGGAATCATGAGCAGGAAGGGCAATACCAGCATCACCACATAGAAGTAGTATTTGGCCTTCAGCAGCGAGATGATGTTCTCTTTGTGCACCATCAGGCCGTCGATGTAATTGCCTTCGGCCGACATCACCCGCGAGAGTCCCATCAGGCCAAAGATGGCAAAGTTATAGAATGCCAGGAAATTGCTGTTGTAGCTGTCGTCGTAGATGTCGGTGAACGAGAGCAGCAGGCTGAACACCGTGACGATGGCCACGGCGAAGACAAACTGCTTGCGCATGTTCTTGTTTCTCATGACGCTCTTCACCTCCAGCTTCAGGTATTCGCCCACCTCGCCAAACCGTTCCAGGAAGCGGAACTGGCTCACCGTCTTCAGGTGGGTCTGCTCTACCGATGCCAGCTCAGCGTAGACAAAATGATACTGCACCGCCCGGTTGATGAAGAACAGCACTGCCAGCAGGGCTATCAGCGCCAGGTAGGTCAGCGGGTGCCACAGCGTCACCCCCTCGCCGATGCTTCCGTAGAAATCGGCGAACGTGGAGAATTTGTCCAGATACCACGGCGCAAAGACGATGGCATACACCACGATGGGCAATGCCCACCACCAGATGCGGCTGTTGATGAGCGTGCGGGCAAGCATATACCACTGGCTGTTGATCACGATGAGCAGCATCCAGCCGAGCAGGAATCCCAGCGTGCACCATAATCCCACATTGAAGACCACCGACATGATGGCGTAGGGCACGAACATGAACATCCACAGGAAATTGTTGGGGTTGATCATGGCCGTGACGATGAAACTCTCCACACACGCATATTTCGGAATGGGCTGCAGCACATAGGGCTTCACCAGCTGGGCCGGAGTCTGTTGCGCCATGAAACGGAACAGGAAGTCTACGGCCAGTATGAAGGGAGCCAGCGAATAGAGAAACTCATAGGTGGTCGTGCTGCTGCTGTCGTTGGCTATCAGGGCAAATAGGATGGCCAGGAAAATAAGATACACCACCACAAATCCACTCGATATGTAGATCAGCACTTTGGCCGTACGGTTTTGCTCGTATGCGGCACTACGCTTCTCAGCCAGTTTCACGTGGCTTCTCAGCATCCTTATGAGTTCTATCCTGTTCATTGTCTTATCGTTTCTGTGGGGACGTCGGCGCGCCCCCTGTTGGGGTTATGTCTGTTTCCTATCTGAGGTCAATCACTTCGGCTTGCGGATAGTCCTTTGCGTTGAAGCGGAACATGGCATCAGGCAACGCGCGTGTCTGGAATTTGCTGATGCTGATGGTCGACCATCCGTTCTTCTGGCGCATCCTCACCTGAGTGGGCTTATAGCTGTTCTTGTTGATCACGATATACATCTCTTTGATGGGCTTGCTGCTGCTCTGGGCCGTCAGGTGCACCTGGTAGTTGGCACCTACCGTCCGCATGCCCAGCTTGTAGCCCTTCTGGTAGAGCGAGATAAAGGCGTAGGGGTTCATGCTCTGCTGCTTTGCCGCGTCGGGGTTGGTCACATTCACCTCCTCGTTGTTCTTCATATAGGTCCACTGGGTCTTGCCGTCAAACCACATCATGGCCTCGGGTGTCGTGGCCACAAACTTATTGCCTTTGATGGCTATCGTGCCCGTCGATTTTCCATATTTGTTGCTCAGGGTGAAGCTGGCGCTGGCACCACTTTTGTTGCCCACTATCTGTGCCGTCTTGTCGAGCACCTTGCGGGCTTGAGCTGCGTTCTGGGCATGCAGTCCCATGGCCATCAGCAGCAGGGTTGTTATCATCACAATCTTTTTCATCGTCGTTTTCCTTTCTTATTTTCTAATTTGTATGAATAGTGTTTCCAGACTGTTCTCGTCTTGTATCAGCACCTCACGCGGCTTGCTGCCCTGTGCGGCACCCACCACGCCGGCGCACTCCAGCTGGTCCATCAGCCTTCCGGCACGGTTGTAGCCGATGGCAAACCGGCGCTGAATCATGCTCGTAGAGCCTTGCTGTGTCATCACGATGGCCCGTGCGGCGTCTTCAAAGAGCGGATCCAGGTTGCTCGAGTCGATGTTGCCGTTGCCACCGCCCTCGCCCTCTTCCGACAGCGGTTCGGGCAGCTCCAGCGGCTTGAGCGGTCCGGGCTGGCTGGCAATATACTGGTTGATGCGCTCCACTTCGGGGGTGTCCACAAATGCGCATTGCACGCGCACCGGCTCGTTGCCGTTCAGTATCAGCATGTCGCCTCGTCCTATCAGCTGGTTGGCGCCCGGACGGTCCAGAATGGTGCGCGAGTCGATCATCGAGCTCACCTTGAAGGCCATGCGGCCCGGGAAGTTGGCCTTGATTGTACCCGTGATGATGTTCGTCGTAGGACGCTGGGTGGCTATCACCATGTGTATGCCCACCGCACGCGCCAGCTGGGCTATACGGGCTATGGGCAGCTCCACCTCCTTGCCCGCCGTCATGATCAGGTCGCCAAACTCGTCGATAATCACCACGATGTAGGGCATGTACTCATGACCGTTCTCGGGGTTCAGCTCGTGGTTGACGAACTTCTTGTTATATTCTTTGACGTTTCTGGTGCCCGCAAGTTTAAGCATGTCGTAACGATGGTCCATCAGGCGGCACAGGCTGTTCAGTGTTTTCACCACCTTCGTCACGTCGGTGATGATGGCGTCGTCCTCCTCGCCTTCCACCTTCGCCATGAAGTGAGCCTCTATCGGGCTGTACACGCTGAACTCCACCTTCTTCGGGTCTATCAGCACTATTTTCAGCTCGTTCGGGTGTTTCTTGTAGAGTAGGGAAGTGATGATGGCGTTCAGACCCACCGACTTACCCTGTCCGGTGGCACCGGCCACCAGCAGGTGTGGAATCTTGGCCAGGTCCACCATGTACACCTCGTTGGTGATGGTCTTTCCCAGTGCGATGGGCAGCTCCATGGTGGTCTCCTGGAACTTTTTCGAGTTCAGGATGCTCTCCATCGACACGATGTTGGCCTTCTTGTTTGGCACCTCAATACCGATGGTTCCCTTACCGGGTATAGGGGCGATGATACGGATGCCCAGGGCCGAGAGGCTCAGGGCGATGTCGTCTTCCAGGTTTCTGATTTTCGAGATACGCACACCTTGTGCCGGTGTGATCTCATAGAGCGTGATGGTAGGACCCACCGTGGCCTTGATGGTGCTGATCTGCACGCCGAAGTTGTTCAGCACCTCCACAATGCGGTTCTTGTTGGCCGTCTGCTCCTCCATGTCGATATAGGGCTTGCTGTCGGTCTCATATTTGGCCAGCAGGTCCAGCGTCGGGAACTTATAGCGTGTCCAGGGCTCACGGGGGTTGATGGGCGTCGTCAGGTCAACCTCGCCTACCACTCTCTTGCCGTCGGCCTTCTCCTCGTCGCCGGCCACGGTCACCTCCATCTCCGTTTCTTTCTCTTTCCCTGTGGTGCTCTTCTTCTCGGCAGCCACGTTGGTCAGGTCGATGGTGGTCGCCGCAGTCTCCTCGTCGGTCTCCTTGATCACCGCTTTCACCTCGTCGCCGTCGAACTCCACCGTCTGCGTGGCGGGGTTGTCAAACACCTCGGGGTCGGCCTCAGTCTGCATGGGCTTCTCCTCCTCGTCCTCTCCGTCTTTCTTGTGGTTGTTGGTAATCACAAACTTCACTTTGTTGCTCACGTATTTCACCGGGTTCAGCGCTTTCCGCACCAACTCAATCGTCTCGGCGCTCAGGTACGTCAGGAAAATCAGCGCCGTCAGCGCCAGGATGGCCGTCAGTCCCGGCGGTCCCATCAGGTTCTGCAGGAACTGGCAGATGAAGAGGCCGTGGTCGCCGCCAGGGTTAAACACCTGGTCGCCCATCATCGGCGTGAGGAACTTGGCAAAAGTCACCGAGCACCACACCATCACCACCATCAGGCACAGAAACCATTTCAGCAGGTTCACCTTGTATACCTTCATCAGCCTTAGCCCCACCAGCCCGATGAACACGGGGATGAGGAAGGCCGCCAGGCCGAAGCATCGCGCAATGAAAAACCACGATACCAGCGCGCCTATCGAGCCGCAGTAGTTCTCAAACTCCTTGTTGCTGTTCCATATCTCGCCCGGGCGCATGTCCAGCACCATGCTCTGGTCGGCCTGCCCCGTACTGAAATACGAGACAAAGGCTATCGTGATGTAGATGGCAACAAACAAGAGGAACGTACCGAAAAGGAAATTGATGATGTCGTTGCCGAAAATATGGTTGATGCCCATGGCCTCGCTGAACGATTTTGCGGGGCGGGCTGCCGTCTTTTTCTTCTTTGCCATGTTTGCTTGATGTAATATTTTCTGCAAAAGTACGGAAAAAGCACGAAAAATAGCCATAAATTCGTACTTTTTTTCTAATTTTGCACCTTGTAATGAAAAAATTGATTTATAACAAGTTCGACAAGGGGCGCATCGCCGATCTTCCGCGCGTGCTCTTCGAGGGGCGCGTGGTCGTCATCCTCTCGCCCGGCGAGACCGAGAAGGCAGTCAACTATCTGCTCGCGCAACCCATCTTGGGCATCGACACCGAGACCAAGCCTTCGTTCAAGAAAGGACATGTCAATCAGGTCAGCCTCCTCCAGGTGGCCACCCACGACACGTGCTTCCTCTTCCGGCTCAACCTCACGGGCATGACGCCCGCCATCATCCGGTTGCTCGAAGACACGCAGGTGCCTAAGATCGGGCTCTCCCTCCACGACGACATCACCGTGCTGCAGCGCAAGCAGAGCTTCACGCCCGGCCTTTTCATCGACCTGCAGAAGCATGTCGGCGAGATAGGCGTCGAGGACCTGAGCCTGCAAAAGCTCTATGCCAATTTCTTCGGACAGAAAATCAGCAAGAACCAGCGCCTCACCAATTGGGAGTCCGATGTGCTCAACGAGAAGCAGAAGCGCTATGCCGCCACCGACGCCTGGGCCTGCATCATGCTCTACGAGGAGCTCATGCGCCTCGAGGACACCCGCGATTTCCAGCTCGTCGTCGTGCCCGAGGCTTCTGCCCAACCCCCACAAACACAAAGCGACATCTATGTATAAGAAGGTATATCTAAAGAAAGGCAAGGAAGAGAGCCTCAAGCGCTTCCATCCCTGGGTGTTCTCCGGAGCCATTCAGCATGTCGACGACGGCATCGCCGAAGGCGACATCGTGCGTGTCATCACCGCAAGTGGCGATTTCATCGCCGTTGGCCATTATCAGGTAGGATCCATCGCCGTGCGCGTGCTGTCCTTCCGCGACATCCCCATCGACGATGAATTCTGGCAAAAACGCCTCTCCGCCGCCCTGGCCATGCGTCTCGACATCGGCATTGCCGACAATCCCGACAACAACACCTACAGGCTTGTCCACGGCGAGGGCGACCACCTCCCCGGGCTCGTCGTCGACTGCTACGGCAAGACCGCCGTCATGCAGGCCCACAGCGTCGGCATGCACGTCTGCCGCAAGGCCATCGCCCGCGCCCTCGTCAGCGTCATGGGCACCCGTCTCGAGAATGTCTACTACAAGAGCGAGACCACGCTCCCCTTCAAGGCCGACCTCGGACAGGAGAACGGGTTCCTCTATGGCGGCAGCACCGACAATGTGGCCGTCGAGAACGGACTCCGCTTCTATGTCGACTGGCTCCGCGGACAGAAGACCGGCTTCTTCGTCGACCAGCGCGAGAACCGCAGCCTCCTCGAGCGCTATGCCCGAGGCCGCAGCGTGCTCAACATGTTCTGCTATACCGGCGGATTCTCGTTCTACGCCATGCGCGGCGGTGCCCGTCTCGTCCATTCCGTCGACAGCAGCGCCAAGGCCATCGAGCTCACCAACCGCAATGTGGCCCTCAACTTCCCCGGCGACCAGCGCCACGAGGCCTTCTGCGAGGACGCCTTTAAGTTCCTCGACGCCGCCGACGGACAGTACGACCTCATCATCCTCGACCCGCCCGCCTTCGCCAAGCACCGTGCGGCCCTCCACAACGCCCTCAAAGGCTACATGCGCCTCAATGCCAAAGCCTTCGAGCGCATCAAGCCCGGCGGCATCCTCTTCACCTTCAGCTGCTCGCAGGTCGTCACCAAGGACCATTTCCGCAATGCCGTCTTCACCGCCGCCGCCCAGAGCGGGCGCAAGGTGCGCATCCTCCATCAGCTGCATCAGCCTGCCGACCACCCCATCAACATCTACCATCCCGAGGGCGAGTACCTCAAGGGACTGGTGCTCTACGTAGAGTAGCTCCCCCGTTTTCATGGACTTTCTAAGGAAAATAGCCGATTTCATCGAGCGTCACCAGCTGCTCCGTCCCGACGGCCTCTATCTCGTGGGCCTGTCGGGAGGAGCCGACAGCGTGGCTCTGTTGCTCGCCCTCCGGTCGCTGGGCTATCAGGTCGAGGCCGTGCATTGCAACTTCCGGTTGCGTGGCGCCGAGGCCGACCGCGACGAGCAGTTCTGCCGCGAGCTGTGTGCCCGCGAGGACGTCCCCTTCCATGTCGTCCACTTCGACACGCGCGCCTATGCCGCCCTCCATCATGTCAGTGTGGAGATGGCCGCCCGCGACCTGCGCTATGGCTATTTCCGTCAGCTCTGCCACGACATCGGCGCCGCTGCCGTGTGCGTGGCCCATCATGCCGACGACCAGGTCGAGACCATTCTCATGCACCTCATCCGGGGCACCGGCCTCCACGGCCTCACCGGCATGTCGCCCCGCAACGGCCAGGTGTTGCGCCCCCTGCTGGGAGTCACGCGCCACGACATCGAGCAGTGGCTTGCCCAGTGCCGTCAGCCGTTTGTCACCGACAGCACCAACCTCATCGACGATGTGGTGCGCAACAAGGTCCGGCTTCATGTCGTCCCGTTGCTCAACGACATAAACCCCTCTGCCACAGACAATATCCTGAAGATGTCTCAACACTTGGTTGAGGCCGAGAAAGTCATCACTGCAGCCGTCCGTCCCATGCAGCCCCTCGTCGTCGACGAGCTGCTCCGTCAGCCCTCGCCCCTCTACACCCTCTATGTGTCGCTCAAGGACTACGGCTTCAACGCCTCGCAGATAGAGCAGGTGGCCCAGTCGCTTACCGGCCCGTCCGGCAGGGAGTGGCGGTCCGCCACCCATCAGCTCGTCATCCATCGCGGTCGCGTCCTCGTCGAGCCCCTGCAGGCACCGCTTCCCGCCCTGGTGTTGCCCGAGCCCGGTGTCTATGTCTATACCGACGCCGTCCGTTTCCGTGTGCAGAAGTTCGATAAAACCGCCGATTTCACCATCGACAAGAGCCGTGAGGTAGCCCTTCTCGATGCCTCCAAGGTAGCGTTCCCCCTGCAGGTACGTCCCGTGCAGGCAGGCGATCGTTTCCATCCCTTAGGCATGCGTGGCAGTAAGCTGTTGAGCGACTACATGACCGACCGTAAGATGTCGCTTTTCACCAAGCGTCGTCAGCTCGTCGTCACCGATGCCCGTGGCACCATCGTCTGGGTCGTCAACGAGCGTCCCTCCGAGCTTGCGAAGGTCACTTCGTCCACCAAACAACTCTTAAAGCTCACCTTTTTAATGCATAATTTATAATGCATAATGCATAATAGAACGATAACGATAACGTTAACGCTAACTGTCATACGACCTTGAGCCTAATTATCAATTCTCAATTGTCAATTATCAATTATCAATTGGCTCACGCCGCAAGGCCTAATTATCAATTCTCAATTCTCAATTATCAATTAACTAACGTTCTCAATTATCAATTGATTAACGTTATCGTTATAATCCCCTTCCCCTCAAGGTCGCAAGACTGTTAACGTTATCGTTAACGTTATCGTTGAAAAAAAATCAATTCTCAATTATCAATTATCAATTAATTGAGGGGGAGCGGCCTGAAAGGCCAACGAGCACCTAGCCCAGGGCAACACCCTGGGTAAAGCGTTCGTGTGAATGTCGCCCTGTAAGGGCAAAAGCATTATAATAGAAAAGGACTTCCTCCTTCCAATTCCTTTCTTAATACCCTCAAGCCGCTAATTATCAATTGTCAATTATCAATTATCAATTTTCCTCCGCCTTGCAACACCAGCGGGTCACCTTAATCATCACCGCCATGCCGGGCACCTCCTTCAGCAAGTAATACTTCTTGCTCTGTCTCACCAGCTTGCCCGTCAAACCCTTCAGCGGACCGTGCGTCACCAGCACCCTCGTGCCCTTCTTCAGCTTCGCCTCCTCCTCCGACAGGTACTCGTTCATCAGCAAGTCTGGGTTACACATCACGCAGAACTCATGCATCTGCTTCGACGGAATCTCGTAGAAGTCGCTGCTGTCAATCTTCTTCAGCACCATCATCTTATACGGGATCTCGCTTACCAGCAGCCGGAATGCACGTTGTCCCATCGTCGCCTTCACGAAGATCAGGTTGTGCACCACCGGCGCCAGCTTCGTCCGTCGTTTGTTCTCGCGGTCCAGATAGTCCACATACTGCATCGGCACAAAGTACGTCAGTCCCTTCTCCACGAAGGTGTCTGCCACCTCTTTCTGCTTCAGCGAGAACAGTCGCACGGCATACCACGGGCAGCCGTCGTCCTCTATCATCATTTGTTTACTATCCAGATCCATCGTTTTAATTCATCATTTATAATGCATAATGCATAATAGAACGATAACGTTAACGTTAACGTTAACTGTCCTTATCCAATTGATAATTGGCAATCGACAATCGATTATTAGGCCTGACTG
>DEJV01000034.1 GCA_002353525.1 Prevotella sp. UBA2739 | reverse complement strand
TCACTCAACTTTTCGTAACTTTGTCGGCATGAATGAGATGAGAAGGATTACTGACATTAGCGAGCTGCGGGGCATTCAGATGGGGATTTTGGACGAGATCCACCGATTCTGCACGCAGCATGGTATTACCTACTTTCTGTCGAGCGGCACGCTGATTGGGGCGGTGCGCCACAAGGGGTATATCCCGTGGGACGACGACCTGGACCTCTATATGCCACGGGCTGACTATGAGCGGTTTCTGCAGACGTACCGCGACGAGCGGGGCATCTACCGCGTGCTGGACCCGAAAAAGGAGAAACACTACTTCTACACGTTCGGCAAGGTGGTGGACACTCGCACGCGGATGGTGGAGAAGGAGACAGAAGGCTACGAGATCGGCGTGTATGTGGACTTGTTCCCGGTGGACTATGTGACGGACGACATGGGGAAACGGCAGCGTATCTTCCGACTGAAGAAGCTGCTGTATAAGATACGGCGCTGCAAGATGTCGAAAAAGAACTTCCTCAGGTCGCGTCTGGCATACTACTGCTATCGCTACCTGCCGGTTCCGCTGGCGGCCGTGGACTGGATGATTGAGCGGCTGACGGTGAGCAGGAAGGCCACGCAGACGGTGTGCAACATGACGGAGGCGGGCCCTGGCATTGACGGTTGTTTTCCGGCGAGCGTGATAGCCTCGTCTGTGGACATCGAATTTGAAGGGAAACGGTATAAGACGATGGTGGGATACAAGGAGTATCTGGAGCGGACGTATGGCGACTATATGACGCTGCCACCAGTGGAGCAACGACAGACGCACCAGTTTGAAGCGTACTTTTTAATGCATAATGAATAATGCATAATTATGCCTGCCGGTTTGGAGCCCCCTCCAACTCCCCCAAAGAGGGGAGGGAAGAGCCCCCCACCAACTCCCCCGAGGGGGAGAGAGGGCTGACGCCGGGGCAAAGTTCAAGGTTCAAAGTAAGAAACCTGAGTGGTAATCACACTTTTCACTTGTCACTTGTCACTTGTCACTTGGACTAGCTCCCAAACTCCCTAAAAGGGCTTCAATCCGGCAGGCACCCTCCCCCTCGGGGGAGCTGGTGGGGGGCCACTCCTACACTCCTTCACTCCTTAAGAGTTTCTAGCAGGAGTCGCAAGAAAGTGTCGCGTTTTTTCGCCAAAGTGGAGAATAATTAAAAAAAATCCGTATTTTTGCACCAAAATCAATATGACACCATGAAAATGAAAAGGTTCTTCTCAACAGTTTTGGGGGCGCTGATGGGCATCCCCGTCCTGGCACAGGCAGTTGCCACGGATATCGAAAAAGGAGTCTTCGAGCCGTCGTGGCAGTCGCTCGCGGCCAACTATCAGGCTCCCCAATGGTTTGCCGACGCCAAACTGGGCATCTGGGCGCATTGGGGACTGCAATGTGTACCCGAGGCGGGCGACTGGTATGCACGGGCCATGTATCAGCAGGACCAGGGCCAATACCGCGAGCATTGCCAGCGCTTCGGCCATCCCTCGGAGTTTGGCATGATAGACTTCATACCGATGTGGAAAGCCGAGAAGTTCGACCCCGAGGCGCTCGTGAAGCTCTACAAGGAAGTGGGCGCCCGATACTTCGTCTGCATGGCCAATCACCACGACAACTTCGACAACTACCGTTCGAAATACCACCCCTGGAACTCCGTCAACATGGGTCCGAAGCGCGACATCGTGGGCGAGTTCGAGAAGGCCGCGCGCCGCAACGGGCTGCGCTTCGGCGTGAGCAACCACTCGGCCCACGCCTGGCATTGGTTCCAGACCGCCTACGGCTACGATGCCGAGGGCGAGAAGGCAGGCGTGAGATACGACGCCTACAACCTGACGAAGGAAGACGGCAAGGGCAAGTGGTGGGAAGGCTACGACCCCCAGCAGTTCTATGGCGGCTACAACATAGTGATTCCCAGCGGGTTCACCAGCGTCGACTCGATGGCCGCCTGGCATGAGGCCAACGACCGCGTATGGTCGGAGCGCATTCCCGAGATGAACCCCCAGTTTGCCAAAAACTGGTTCCTGCGCTGCCGGCAGCTCATCGACGACTACAACCCCGACCTCATCTACTTTGACGACGAGCACGACCTGCCCCTGGAGCACTACGGACTGGAGATAGCCGCCCACATGTACAACCGCAGCATGAGGATGCACGGAGGCCGCAACGAGGCCGTCATCAACGCCAAGCGCCTCAGCGAGGAGCAGCAGCGCGGCGTGGTGATGGACTGCGAGCGCGGCGCCTTTGCCGACATCTCGCCGCGGCCCTGGCAGACCTGCATGTGCATCGGTTCGTGGCACTACGATAGGAAGCTCTACGAGAAGGGCGGATACAAGACCGTAGAGCGCGTCGTCAAGACCTTCGTCGACATCGTGAGCAAGAACGGCAACCTGCTGCTCAACATCCCCGTGCGCGGCGACGGAAGCATCGACGAGAAAGAGCGCGCCTTCCTCAAGGACTTCAAGGCCTGGCTCGACGTCAACGGCGAGGGCATCTTCGGCACGCGCCCCTGGAAAGTCTATGGCGAAGGAGCCGTGAATACCGCCAATACCGGCTCGTTCCGCGACAACGAGAAGCTGCAGGAGTCGTTGAGCGACAAGGACATACGCTACACTCAGAAGAACGGCACCCTCTATGCCTTCGTGCTGGGCTTCCCCACGGCTCAGACCATCCGTATGAAGGCGCTCGGCCGCAAGTCGCCCCAGATGAACGGCAAGCGCATCAAGCGGGTCCGCCTGCTGGGCAGCAGCCATAAAGTGGCGTTCCGCCAGACGGCCGACGCCCTCATCATCACCATGCCGGCGGTCGAGAATACAGGCAAGACCATCTGCTTCGCAGTTCAGTAGGAGCCCCCAGCCCCACTAATGCATAATGAATAATGCATAATGCATAATATTTTTTTACGACAACGAATTTAGCGAATTGAGGATGAGCCCCCTCCGGCTCCCCCGAAAGGGGGGAGAGAGCCTAACGGACTCAAACAACACTAACGTTCATGAGAACGACGTTATTCAATTGAGAATTGAGGATTGAGAATTGAGGATTGAGAATTCATTGGTGCCACTTCTCTCCCCTTTCGGGGGAGCCGGAGGGGGCTTTGTTAGCGTTATATGTGTGAAGGGCTAATTGTTAAAAACTATCTTCCTGCGCATACACGCGTATATATAGTACGTGTATATAAATAAGAACACGCCCGCCCACAGCACTTTCCTATAAAAATACCTTCACACCCTTCACAGTTTCATCGATAAATAGGATGGAAACAAATTATCCTAATGCGCACAAATTCCATCCACAAATTTTTAATAATCAACTCTCGGCTGAGATATGGTATAGAACCGTATAAATCCGTGGCGGAGAAGGGAGATTTAAATTATCTTATTTTTCTTTGTTCGTTCAGAATAATTTGCTATATTTGTAGCCAGAACTTAATAAAGATGATTATGACAGCTATACAAATGAATGCAGAGTTGTTGCGGAATATGAGCATCATTGCTGAAGATGAGGTTCTATTAAAACGAGCTGCAAAATACTTGCGCAAGCTCGTTGCAGAGAAGCAATCCGACTCTTCGAGACTCTCAAAAGATGAATTCTTTGCTCGCGTAGATGAAGCGAAAGAAGAAATCAGACAGGGGAGATGCATTCGTTTTTCTGACCCGAAAGAAATGAATGACTGGCTTAATTCCCTCTAAATATGTACGTTGTAGTTTTCTCTGAAAGGGCTCAGGAGGATTTGGCAAAACTACGCCACCACGAACCTGTTGCACATAAAAAAGCCATAAAATTGCTCAACGAACTGATGGAGCATCCCAAGACTGGCACTGGACATCCTGAACAATTGAAAGGTGACCGCAGCGGACAATGGAGCCGGACAATCACGAAAAAACACCGCCTTATTTATGAAATCTTCGAAACAGAAGTTCACGTAGACGTGCTTTCTGCCTATGGCCACTATGGTGACAAATGAAATTCTCAATTGTCAATTACCTACGGTCCGTCAGCCTAATTATCAATTGTCCATTATCAATTATCAATTACCTAAATCCACACTTTGCTGGTTTGCTTTTGCATCTGCACACGGGGAGTATGGCCTTGTGTACGCTCGTATATCTTTGAGGCAAAGACGATGTCGTGAAGGGCGATGCCGTAGTTGTAGCTCAGGATGCGCTCGTCGGCAGAAGTGCGGCCGGGATTCAGTCCCTGCAGCACATGGTGGAACTCGTCGTACTGACGGAAACGGTCGAAATAGCGGAACTGTCGTATCTGACCGGTATCGTCGCCATAGACTTTGTCGAAGAAAAGGTCGCAATTCTGGAATCCGCGCATATGGACGGGGATGACGGTGACGCCGGGCTTGAACAGGCTGTCGTCGGGGAAAAGCAACTGGGTGGCTACGGTGACGCACGAGATGAGCACGTCGGCTTCGGCTGCAAACTCACGACGGTCGTCGACAATGTGGAAGGTGACATTGGGACAGTCGCTAAAGCGCCGGGCAAACTGCTCGGCCTGGTCTTTATAGCGCAGCAACCGGATGGTGAGGGGCTGTCCGTGTTGGTCGGCAATGAGACACATGCCCACGGCGCGGGCGATGTTGCCCAGGCCCATCATGGAATAGGTGTTGACGCCCTTGCGCTTGAACTCACGCACGGCCAATGCTGCCACGGCGCCGGTACGCATGGCCGTAATCCAGTCGGCATCGAGCAACGCCAGCAGACTGCCTGTGGTGGCATCGTAGAGGTTGATGGTGCTTTTAAGAACGGGCAGCTGGCCTTCGGTGCGGCTCACAATCTTGATGCCGAAATACTTGCGGCCGTTGCGCTGGGGCAGCAGACAGGGCATGGAGGTGATGAAGTCCTCGCCTTGTGGATGGACGCTGAGCTTGGGAGGCATCTGTATCTCATCTTTCATGAGGAACCCCTCTTTCACCCATTCTATACACTCCAGCGGGCTGATGTGCAGCTGGTCGATCTGCTCTTGCTGGATAATCGATACGTAGTCAGACATAGGGCACGGATGGAGTTTATAGGTGTTTGAGAGCCTCAACGAGGCGCACGTTGTCCTCATGGTTGCGCACGGCAATGCGCATGTACTGGCGGGTGGGGTCGAGACCGGTCTTACGACTGCAATCGCGTGTGAGGATGTTGTGCTGTTTGAGCATGCGCACCACGATGTCGTTGGCGGTGAACGGGGGCAGCACCTCGCAGAGGAAATAGTTGGCCTCGGTGGGCATGACACGCAGGAAGGGGATGGTGCGCAGCCGGCGCTCGAAGTCGTCGCGCTCGTCGACGAAGCGCTGGCAGGCACGCCGGTAGTCGTCGTCGTGCTTGTTGTAGATCTGCATGAAGAACTCGGCAAACGAGTTAAGGTTCCAGATAGACACCTCGCGCTTGATGCGGGCTATCTGCTCCTTGTCGGCCGATGCGAGGATGCCCAGCCGCAGCCCGGGCACACCGTAGCTTTTTGAGATGCTCTTCATCACCATCATGTGGGGATGGCTCTCGAGGATGGCGTCGCTGAGCAGCGAGTTGGTGGCATAGTCGCGGCTGAAATCGACGAAGCTCTCGTCGACCACCAGTCGGATGGCGCGCTGCTCGCACCAGTCGGCCAGCCTCAGCACGTCGGCTTTGGGAATGAAGTTGCCCGAGGGGTTGTCGGGATTGATGAGCATGAGCGTGGCGATGTCCTTGTCGGCAAAGAAGGCCATGAGGTCGTCGGCGCTATAGCGATAGTCGGGATTTTGAGGAATGAAGGTGACGTGGCGCTCGGGAGCATAGCGGTTGGGGTATTCCTCGAAGGTGGGGCGGATGAAGCCGGTCTTGCCCTGGCTGCCCTCCATGAGAATCTTGATGAGCTCGGCGGCGCCATTGCCGGGCACGATGTACTGTTCGCTGACACCGAAGCTCTTGCTGGCGATGAGCGTGTTGACCTTCATGCCCGAGGGATATTCGGTGAGCAGGGTGTCGAAGCTGGAGCGCATCTCGTCTTTCATGCGCTGGGTGGGGAAATAGGGGTTGACCAGATAGCAGAAGTCGAGCATCTGGGGGAAGCGCCAATAGCCTCCATAGCGCCCGTAGAACTTGCGGAGCACGTCTTTCTCGTCGGCGAAGAGGGCCTCGGCAATGTCGAGGTCTTGCTTGTCGTCAATCTCATACCACTTCTCGTGACCAATGGGCAGGGCCTTGAGATTCTGGTTGTTGAGCAGCGAGATGATGCGGAGCACATTCTCGTAGTACTCGTTGTTGCCCACGGCCTTGGTGTAGGCCTCGAGGAAGGGCACATAGACGTTGCGAGAGAAGTCGCGCGAGAATTTATAGATATTGACGGTCTTATAGTACTTGTCGACATCGGCATAGTTGAACGCCGACTTGGGCACGAAGTTCACGATGTTCTGCTCCTGGTCGATGCACACCATGGTGCCGTCCATCCAGCTCTCGTACTTCGCCACGAGGGCGAGGTTGGGCCGCTTGTCGCCGATGATGAGGGGGAAGAGGGCATCGCTGAAGATGAGGTCGCTCTCGATGAGCAGGGTGTCGTCTTGCTGCAACTGCTCGCGCACCAACGAGAGCGAGTAGATGTTGTTGGTGCGGTCGTAGATGGGGTTCTCGGCATACTCGATGGTGAGCTTTCCGGCATAGCGGTCGCCGATGTGGCTGATGAGGTTCTGCCCCTGATAGCCCACGACGATGAGCACACGGCTGAGTGAGAGCCGCGACAGTTGGTTGAGCAGCCTGTCGATGAGCCTTGTGCCATTGACGGGCACCATGCACTTGGTGTTTTCGCGAGTATATTCGCCCAGTCGGCGGCCCATGCCTGCCGCCAGAATGATTGCCTGCATTGTGGTTTCGGTTTTTTGGTTTTTACTTGGTGTTGTCACGCGGAACGCGTGACCTGCGGAGAAGGAGACGCAAAGGCCATGATGACAGCGCGTGAGCCTGCCGTGATACAGCGCGAGGGCTGTGGCGATGACAGCTCGAAGGCTGCGGTGAAGGAGGCGCGGCGTCTGCTGCTTCGTGGTGCAAAGATAGTGTTTTTTTGGCAAACGGCAACGGTTTTGGACGAAATGCTTGCATTCTTGCCGCAAATTGACTATCTTTGTGGCAAAGATCAACATATTGTTACACCCCGCTGGTTTCTATTCGGCGAATATAACTGGCATAAACCTAAACGATTATGAAACAAAAACTATTTGTCATTCTTTCTGCCCTCTTCGGCGCCGTGCTGACCATTGGTGCCAAGAAAGTGAAACTGACCATCGACGGAGTGGTATCGCCCAACCTGACTACACTCTACCTGATTGTGAACGAAGATACGGCTCACGCCCAAATTGTGCCCATCAAGGACGAGCAATTCTCTGTGACGATTACGGTGGATGCCAACGCGTTCGTCCGCCTGGACGAAGACAAGGGAATGCCCGAGCGCTGTCTGATGGTGCTGGTTCCCGACAGCCGCCACATCACCGTGAACCTGCGCTCGTTCGAGATTAAAGGCTCGCCTATGTCGAAACGCCTGAACGAGGCGATTAATAAGGTGAGAGAGGCTAGTCCGGAGGGATTCCACATCGACGTGTTCGACGAAGACCCGAAAGCCTGGGAAGAGGCGCGTGTGGCCGAACGGAGCATGCGTGAGCAGATGTTGAAGAATCAGCGCAACATTCTGAAGGACATGATAATGACCAACAAGTTCAACAATATTCCGGCATGGCTGGTATTCTGCAACAAGGAGTTGTTTGAGGGCGAGCTCGAGATGATGACACGCAAGCCCATGCCGAAGTGGCGCAAACACCCCATTTTGAAAATTGAGAATTAGCCCCCTCCAAATTGAGAATGGAGAATTGAGGATTGAGAATGGAGAATGGAGGATGGAGAATTCGCCTGCCGGCTTGAGAGAATTCTCCATCCTCCATTCTCCATTCTCCATTTTATTCGGCTGTGGCTTTCAGCTTTTGCTCGTAGACGGTTTTGTCGAGGGGCTCTACCTTGAAGTCGCAGGCCGAGAACCACTCTGAGCGAGCGTTGTCGCCCGTGAAGGCAGGGTCGTTGCTGATGCCATAGCAGAGGGTGTCGGGCTGGGTTATCTGCAAGAGCACCTCCACCTCGCTCCAGCCATAGCCACGAGAGTCGTTGGCCTGGTAGATGCGCCATGCACGTGAGTTCTCGGATGTCTCGCCCTTACTATTGTCGACAATGTCGCGGGCCTGTTCCCAGATGCGCCCTCCCTCATCGCCATAGGCCGGTACCTGGGTCTTGGCCAGCGGTTGCTCGGTCATGGCGGGGGTTGTGGCATAGATGTAGACGCCGTCCCACTTGGCGCGTGCATTGCAGCTCACCCGGTAATAGCCAGGCTCTACGGGCATGCGCTTCTCTACCTGGAAGATCTGGTTGCCATCCGCGTTCCATGTGTCAAGATAGGCATAGGTATAGTCGCCAGTGAAGTATTTGCCGTTGCGCACGTAGCAGTCGTTGCAGTTGTCATGCTTGAGCAGGGTCCAGCCATGCTTCAACAGGTATTGCTTATCGTAGTTGCTCATCACCGCCCCCTGGAAGACATGCGTCTCCTTGTAGCGCTGGATGCGGTAATCCTCGCTGAGCGAGTCCACCATGATGCCCGTGGGGATAACGGCACAAAGGGCCATCAGCCATAACACCACCCACACGATGCGCTGCGTGATGCCCATGGGCTGTACCTTCTTCAGCAGCGAGAGCATCCAGTGGATGATGGCGTAGATGGGGATGGCGAGCAATGCCAGCAGGGCGATGGCAAACACCACGAGTATCCATGTATGGTGTTGATAGACCTCGGTCAGGCCCATGGCCTCGAGACTGAACGGCATATCGGCCGACAGCGGCAGTACCAAGGCACAGACGGCAGCCACGAGCACAAATAACAGTCCGGCTATCATGGCCAGACAGCTCAGAATGAGGAAGAAGATGGTGATGCCGAAGACTATTTTCAGCAAAATGCTGCAGATGGATCGCAGCAGACTGGGTCTAGGCTGCTCCTGGTTGTTGTCGACCATCATGCCGGCAAGGTTTTGGGGTGTGGCAGGCTTGCCCTGCATCTGGAGCAGCTCCTCGGGTGTGCGGGCCTCGGGGATGACGAAAGCCAGGATGACGTAGGCCACCAGGCCAATACCATAGAACAAAGTGAACAACACGGCCAGCAGGCGCCACAGCAGCACGTCGGTGCCCGTGTAGGCAGCTAATCCCGACAGCACGCCGGCCACCATTTTGTCGTTAGGGTTGCGATAGAGCTTACGGTCGGCAATGCGGGCACGCAGTCCGTCGATTCCCCAGTGGTTGTCGCCTTCCTTTTTGTCTTGATAGGCATCGTCGCCCGCCAGTTCCTCAGGTTTTCCGATGCGCGTGATGATGTCTTTCACGTGGTCGATGGTCACAGCCTCAATGCCCTGCTGCTTCAGTTCGTCGAGCAGTTCGGCAATGCGCGCCTCAATGTCGTCGGCAATCTCGTCGCCACCCTCTTGTTTACTGAAATAAGAGCGCAGCGAGTCGGTATAGTGTTGCAGCATCTCGTAGGCATCTTCGTCAATCTGGAAGAGGCGGCCGCACAGGTTGATGGTGATATTCTTTTTCATTGTTCTGGATGTTCGGGATTGTTAGCATGAATGTCTTTCAGATAGTTCACTGTCGTTGAGAGTTCTGTCCAGGCCGCGTCGAGGCCTTCGAGGAATTGCTCGCCCTCGTCGCTGAGGGCATAATACTTGCGTGGCGGCCCTTGTGTAGACTCCTGCCACTCGTAGCGCAGCAGCCCGTCGTTCTTCAGTCGGGTGAGCAGCGGGTAGAGGGTTCCCTCCACCACGAGCAGCTTGGCCTGCTTGAGTTGCTGGATGATGTCGCTGGCATAAGCGGGATGGTGCTTCAGCAACAGCAGCACACAATATTCGAGCATGCCTTTGCGCATTTGTGATTTGGCGTTTTCGATGTTCATTTTGTATAGAATGGATGATTGATGGCGCAAAGATATGCAAAAACTAAGTACCTTGCAATACAAAGTACTATAAAAACACTAACATTTAACAACAATTAAGAGAAATGGGGCATTTGTGGCCCCATTTCTCGGTCTTTTAGAAGCGAAAGGTGGTTCAGAAGGATGGTTGCGGAATTGCCGCCAGAATTAGTGGTTGCGGAAATTCCACTTAGAATTGTCAGAAGAGAAGTCGTACTCGGCCAATGTAGGCGTGCTGTCGGCAGCCGAATAAAGCACATAACGGGTGTTGGGATGCTGTTGACCGGAAATCTGCCGGGGCATGATGCGATAGGTGCCGTCGGTGAGCTGTTCGATGCGCCACAGTTGTTCGTGTGCTCCCGTAAAGGCCTCAACAGTGGTCAGCTCACACTGACTGGTAGCAGCCAGCGCGCGATGGGTGCCCTCAATCTCGATTTTATAATAAGGTGCACTGAGATAGCCCCCAGCCTCAGGCACGGCCGTGATGGTCCAACGCTGGTGGGGACGGAACATGTAGTCGCCGCATCGCACCCCGATAGAGCCTTCGGGCCAGGTGGAAATCACATCGCTTAGCGACTGACTGGGCATAGGCTTAACGGGTTCGTCGGGGTCGATGCGCCACCAGGCCTGCCGCTCTTGCTGCATGCGCACAAAGTCGACAGCCAGCTCAAGGGCATAACCACGACGCTCCGACTCGATGGCATAAGTGCCTTCGCGGAAGGGATCACCAGCCACGGGCCAGCCATTGCGCCATAAAAGCGGTCGGATGGCCAGCACACTGCGCCCGCCCCGGTCGAGGTCGGCCTCAAAATGGCACGACATCACCTCGACGCCCTCATCGACCACGGTACGCCCGAAGTGGCCGGGACCACACATGCGGTGGCCAGCAGCCAACACCATGCGGCCACCGCCCTGCAGCATGTCGCGCCCCATGTTGTCGAGATAAGGCCCTTCTACCGACCGCGACCGCCCCACCACAATGTTATAGGTAGAGTTGACACCGTCGCAGCAGGTGCCATGCGTGCCCAAGAGATAGTACCAGCCATCGCGCCAGATGAGGTCGGTAGCCTCGCAGTCAATGGCGATGTCGCGCTCGCGGTTGCCTTTCACACGCTCGCCAGTGGCTGGATGAAGCTCAATCAGGCGAATGGTGCCGAAGTAAGTGCCATAGCTCACCCACAGACGCCCCGTCACGGGGTCGAGCAGCATGCCCGGGTCGATGGCGTCCTGGTCTTCCATGCCGTCGGATGCAGCCACCTCAATGGGGTCGGTAAACCGGAAGTCGGGCGACTTCGGGTCGAGGGTTTTATTCCACATTGTGAGGATGCGGCCGTTGTGGCCGCCACCCAGACCGCCGCCCGTAGCACCATAGATGATCAGGTAGCGGTCGCCTATCTTCAATACATCGGGAGCAGCACCGCCACCGGGACGCTCGGCACCGCTATGCCAGCTCCATCCATCGTCGGAAATGAGGCCTCCACCGCCCGTTCCGAAGGTATAATATTTGCCGTCGCACTCAGCAATGGTCGACGGATCGTGAATATAAGGTGCGCCTGTCTGTGCCTTTCCCGCCACGGTGACGGCGGCCATCAAACAAAGTGCCAAGGTATGCTTGCTCATGATAGTGAGACTTGTCTTCATCTTACGCATTGTCGTTCGCATTTTCATTCATTCACTTTTATTTTGTAACCCTTCACCGGCAGTCCCTTCTCATCGACAAACCGTACGCAAAAGTCGCTCATGCCAGGGCCATTGATGACAGCTCCGCGCAAAATGTTGCGCCCTTTCTTCAGCGTCAGCCGTGCAGACACCCCGTCGTCTTTCACCATGCGGCGGTCGCCGCTCATCAGCAATGCCTCCTCGCCATTGAGCCACCACATCGAAGCACCGTTGCTGCCGACAGACAGCCGCACATTGGGGATGTCGTTGTCGCACTCGATGATGGTCACCGCCCAGAACAGCACACCATACGTCTGTTTGCCCAGCAGGTCGGCAAAACGGAACAGTTTCACATTAAACTGCTGGCTGTCGACGGCATGCCACCGCAATGTCTGGCGGCCGGCTTTCACCTTCTGTCCGTTGCGAGGCACCATGCTGAACTGCCCACGGAAGTACTCATGCCCCAGCTGCTCACGCAAATAGCTGTCGGTGAATACGGTATTCGACCGGTTGGGCTTGTCGATGGGTTCGAGCAGCATCCAGCGGTGGATGAACCCATTGTCATCGGTGCTGGCCGACGGACTGCCGACAGGTGAGAAATAGTGTGGACGGTTTTTGAATTGCATCCAGTCGATGCTCACTGCGCTGCCCATGCACTCCACATAGAGATCGGCCACTCCACTGGGCGTGTGTTGCAGAGGGGCTGTCACGGTAAGCCACTGTCCGCGATAGTCGCGACGGAACTGTCCGTCGGTGGTGCAAATCACCTTCAGCCGGGCAATGACAGGACCGTGGGCATTCTGCTCGCGCACCACCACCTCGGTGTTGGCATCGGCCTTGACCGAGGCCGTGAGATAGGCATCGGAAAGGCAACCAAAGTCCACATCGCCGTAGGTCAGATTACTGCCCCGCTGCGGAAGGGTGACATACCAACCGCGGAAACGACGGGCACGGTCGAGCGTGTCGGTCACCACATCGCTGCTGGCAGTGCTATAGCGGTCGACCTCCACACGGTCGGTGGCCTTGTTAATACCTACTCCGCGCCGGGTGGGAGTCACCTGGCGGATGGTTCCGTCGGCATTGAAGCTGACGCGGTCGATGCAGACCGACCGGTTTTTATCGAAATGTGGCGAGTAGTCGTTGTGATGGTAAAACAGATACCACTCACCACGATACTCAACCAGACTGTGATGGTTGGTCCAACAGCCATTTGCCCACTCCTCCATGATAATGCCCTGGAAAGTCCACGGCCCCAAGGGATGGTCGCTCATGGCATAAGCCAGCGTCTCGGTGCCACCCTCCTTGCGCACCCAGGGAAAGGTGAGATAGTAATGACTGCCCCGACGGAAGACAAACGGTCCCTCCTTGAACCCTTCAGGCAGTCCCTCCATGGACTGCCCGCCCACCACTATCGTGCGTGGGGCATCGCCGGCATGAGCTTGGGGCAGCTTGATTTCGCTCAATTCTCCATCCAGTTCCTTCATATTGGCCTTCAGACGGGCACCACGAATACCCATGCCCGACCAGTAGATGTACGACTGTCCGTCGGTGTCGACCAACACGCAAGGGTCGATGCCAGCCACACCTCGGATAGGTTCACGCTCGCACGTGAACGGTCCTTCAGGCTGGTCGGCCACCGCCACGCCGATGGCAAATCCTCTTCCCGATGCTTTGGGCGCCGAGGGAAAGAAGAAATAGTACTTTCCGTCTTTGCAGACGCAGTCGGGTGCCCACATCGAATAACTGTCGGGCTGCACCCAGGGCACCTTGTTTTGCGTGACGATGACACCATGGTCCTGCCAGTCAGTGAGGTTTTCCGACGAGAACACATGGTAGTCGGCCATGCAAAACCAGTCTTGACGTTGTCCTTGGGGCGGTACGATGTCGTGGGAGGGGTAAAGATAAACTTTCCCATTAAAAACCCTGACCGTTGGGTCGGCCGTGAACTGGTCGCGTATGACGGGGTTCTGCGCCGCCATTTGGCACAGCCCCGAAAGTCCCAGAAAGCATAAAAACAATTGTCTCATCATCACTAAAATATCACTACAGTTGCATTGATGCTTGCAAAGATATAAAAACAAAACGGATGAGGCCTCATCATCATGTAACACATATGTTGCAAATTGTAACATGATGGAGGATAGAATGAAACACTACAATTGATACATTATGAATGACGCATTGCGAATGAAGTATTATGAATGATGCATTACGAATTACATATTATGAATTATGAATTATGCATTAAAAAGTTATTGTTTCCCCAGCAGGAAACGGTCGATAAAGGATTGTACCAAAGGCAACTGGCTGTCGGGGAGCTGACAGTGCGGATGACCGCCAACGATGGAACAATCCATGCGGTCTGCAATGCCAAAATGACTCCACACCGCCTTCGCAGCCTCAGCCGAAGCCCGCATGGCATCGTCGGCCAACCACTTAAAGTCGGGATTGCCCAGCAAGAGCAGTGCCCGCGGACATATCATGGCACACAGCTCGTGATGGTCGTAGGGCAGCCGGTAGACATTCTCGCCCGAGAAGTCGTCGCGCATGCGCTCCATAAACCAATGATAGTCGGTACGCTCCAGACTCTCCACGCCCTCCATCAGGTGAGACGCACGCCAGGCGGCAGCCCCTCCCCCACCCGGTTCCTGGGCAATGGTGAGTGCCACCCGCTCGTCGAAGGCACCACAGAAGAGAGCCATCTTGCCGGCATACGAGCAGCCCGTGACACCGATGCGCTGCGTGTCGATGCGCGTGACGGCCTCGCCCAACAGCTGCAGTCCGTCGATGAGACGGCTCAGCCCCCATGCCCACTGGCTGTAGGCACCATTCTGTGTGAGCTGCGGATAGAGGCGGTCGAAGGCGTGTTCGCCCCGCTCATGGTGCGGCCGCCACTGCGAATAATCGTTCACCTGAGCCTCGTGGAACACCATGGTGGCGATGGGACGGTTGTCGAAGAGCGTGCGTGGCAGCGAGATGCCGCTGGTGCCAATCATCAGGGCAAAGGGAGCCTTGCCCTCGCTGGGGTAGCGAATCTCGGAGCGCAGCGTCAGCGTCTGTCCGTTGACGGTGACGTCAACTATCAGCGTGTCGCCATCCATGCGGGCCTTGACGCACTTTTTATCAACAACGGGTTTCTCGCCGATGCCATAATGCTGGATAAGTGCGCCTATCTCGTTGCGGCGGCGCTCCCATTGTTTGAACTTTCGCACCATGCCCTTGCCGTTGCTCCAAGCCAGCGGACTGCGCAGTGTTTTCACCATGGGCAGCTCGTGGGCCGGAGGCATGGCAGGTTTTGCATAACGGCTGCCCGTATTCTCCTGATTGAAAACCAATGGGATCTGTGCCTTGCTTTCGCCAAAGGACAGTGCCATAAATCCCAGTATCATCAATAATCGTGTCATCACGTCAAGACATTTTCAGTTTTTGTTCAGATGGTGCAAAGATACAAAAAAACTGTATAGCTCCAACCACCATCGGACTGTGAGGAATCTCCCGATAAGTTAAAAAAAGCAAAAATCACTCTATATAATAAGGTGTATGCAAAACTTTTATGTACTTTTGCGCCCTAAAAACAAAAGTATATCAAAGGATTATGCAAGAGAATTTAGTTATTGTAGAGAGCCCGGCCAAGGCAAAGACCATTGAGAAATTCTTGGGAGAGAACTACAAAGTGATGTCTAGCTACGGGCATATCCGCGATTTGAAAAAGAAAGAAATCAGTATCGACGAAGATACGCTAGAACCCAACTACGAGATACCTGACGAGAAGAAAAAGTTGGTGACCGAGCTGAAAAGCAATGCCAAGAAAGCCAACAAGGTGTGGTTGGCATCCGATGAAGACCGCGAGGGAGAAGCCATCAGCTGGCACCTGTGCGAGGTGTTGGGCCTGGACGAAGAGAAGACCAACCGCATTGTGTTTCATGAAATCACCAAACCCGCCATACTCGATGCCATTGAGCATCCGCGCCATCTGGACATGAACCTGGTGAACGCCCAGCAGGCACGCCGTGTGCTGGACCGCCTGGTAGGTTTCAAGTTGTCGCCAGTGCTCTGGCGCAAGGTGAAGCCCGCACTGAGTGCCGGACGTGTGCAGAGCGTGGCCGTCAGACTGATCGTGGAACGCGAGCGCGAGATACAGAATTTCAAGAGCGAGTCGTACTATAGGGTGAATGCCATCTTCGCTCTCATCGCTCCCGACGGCAGTGCCTCGGAGGTGAAGGCCGAACTGGACACCCGCTTCAAGACACACGACGAGGTGATGCAATTCCTGGAGAAGTGCAAGGACGCCAAGTTCACCATCGACACTATCACCAAGAAACCGCTGAAGCGTACACCGGCACCCCCCTTCACCACATCGACCCTGCAACAAGAGGCTGCCCGCAAACTGGGCTTCACGGTGAGCCAGACCATGATGGTGGCACAGCATCTGTATGAGAACGGACGCATCACCTACATGCGTACCGACTCGGTGAACCTGTCGTCGCTCTGCATCAATGCCAGCAAAGAAGAGATTATCAGCCTCTACGGCGAAGACTATAGCAAGCCCCGCCAGTATCATACCAATGCCAAGGGTGCACAAGAGGCCCACGAGGCCATTCGTCCCACCTACATGAACATGCCCGAGATAGAGGGAACACTGCAGGAGCGCCGCCTCTACGATCTCATCTGGAAACGCACCGCCGCCAGTCAGATGACAGATGCCCAGATAGAGAAGACGACTGTGGAGATAGGCATCAAGACCCCGTCGGCCTCTCCCCTTAACCATAAATTCATTGCACAGGGCGAGGTGGTGAAGTTTGACGGTTTCCTGAAGGTATACCGCGAGTCGAACGACGACGAAGACGAGCACGAGGACGAGTTCTCGCACGTGCTGCCGCCTATGGCCGAGGGCAACGAACTGGTGCGCCGTGAGATTACCGCCACCGAGCGTTTCAGCCAGGGACCCCTGCGCTATACCGAGGCCAGTCTGGTGCACAAACTGGAGGAACTGGGCATTGGCCGTCCGTCGACCTACGCCCCCACCATCTCGACCATCCAACAGCGCGAATACGTGCAAAAGGGCGACAAGAAAGGTGTTGAGCGCCTCTACGAGGTAGCCACCCTGAAAGGCATCAAGATTGACGAGAAGCACAAGAAGGAGATGGCTGGCTCGGACAAAGGCAAGCTGCTGCCCACCGACATCGGCATGGTGGTGAACGACTTCCTGATGGATCACTTCAAGGACATCATGGACTACAACTTCACAGCGCGTGTGGAGCAGCAGTTCGACCAGATTGCCGAAGGAGACAAGGAATGGCACAAGATGATAAAAGACTTCTACAAGAAGTTTGAGCCGACAGTAGAGAAAACCATGAACGCCCGCAGCGAGCACAAGGCCGGCGAGCGACAGCTGGGCAACGACCCGAAGACGGGCAAACCCGTGTTTGTAAAGATTGGCCGTTTCGGTCCGGTGGTACAGATTGGCACGGCCGAGGATAAGGAGAAACCACAGTTTGCACAGCTGCCCACTGACAAGAGCATGGAGGCGCTGACCCTTGAGGAGGCACTCGAACTGTTCAAGCTGCCACGCACCGTGGGCGACTTTGAGGGCAGTCCCGTCGTCATCGGCACAGGCCGTTTCGGACCCTACGTGATGCACAACAAGAAATATGTGTCGCTGCCCAAGGGCGAGGATCCCATGACCATCACCCTGGAGACATCGATAAAACTGATAGAGAAGAAACGCCAGCAAGAGCAGCAACGCCACATCAAGAGCTTTGTAGAAGAGCCTAAACTGGAGGTGCTCAACGGACGCTTCGGCCCCTATATTGCCTACGACGGCAAGAACTACCGCATGCCTAAGAGTATGCACGAGAAAGCTGCCGAACTGACACTCGAGCAGTGCATGGACATTGTGAATGGCACAACGGCCAAAAAGAAATAAATGATACGCATCATCATCATAGGCTACATGGGGGCGGGCAAGACCACCGTCGGCAAAGCCCTCTCGAAAGAGCTGGGCATCCCCTTCTACGACCTTGACTGGTATATCGAAAGCCGTATGCACAAGACCGTGGCACAGATTTTCGCAGAACGGGGCGAGGAGGGTTTCCGCCAGATAGAGCACAACATGCTGCACGAGGTGGCCGAGTTCGAGAACGTCATCGTCAGCTGCGGTGGAGGCACACCATGCTTTTTCGACAACATGGACTACATGAACCAGCAAGGCGAGACCATCTACCTGCAGGCCAGTCCTGAGGTGCTCTATGGTCATCTGCTGATGGGCAAGAGCGTGCGGCCGCTGCTGCTGGGCAAAAGCAAGGAAGAACTGCTGGCCTACATCAAAGAGCAGCTGCAGCGCCGCGACCCCTACTACCTGAAGGCGAAACACCACCTGAATGTAGACTTGATGGACAATTACGACAAGATTAAAATCAGCGTGCAGCGCGTACGCGAACTATTGGGAGTATAACAAACTTATTATTCATCAATCACACCAATTAGGCAAACATGAAGAAATGGACCATTGAAGACTCGAAGGAACTCTACAACATCAACGGTTGGGGTACTTCCTACTTTGGCATTAATCCTCAAGGCAACATCTACGTGACACCGTGTAAGGACGGTACGCAGATAGACATCCGCGAGGTAATGGACGAACTGTCTCTACGCGACG
This sequence comes from Prevotella sp. UBA2739, assembly GCA_002353525.1. Classification (GTDB taxonomy): domain Bacteria; phylum Bacteroidota; class Bacteroidia; order Bacteroidales; family Bacteroidaceae; genus Prevotella. The sequence goes on along the minus strand of DEJV01000034.1, from coordinate 43,780 downwards.
TCCAGTCGCCTGTGTTGCTGCGCTTTCCCGACATTCTTGACAACCGCATTGAGAAGACATGGAGCTGCTTCAAGAAAGCATCTGCGGAATACGACTACAAAGGTGAGAACTATGTGGTGTATCCCATCAAGGTGAATCAGATGCAGCCCGTGGTCGAGGAGATTATCTCTCATGGCAGAAAGTTCAACCTCGGACTGGAGGCTGGCTCTAAACCCGAATTGCATGCCGTCATCGCCATGCAGTGCCAAAGCGACTCTATCATTGTTTGCAACGGATATAAAGACCAAAGCTACATTGAGCTGGCCCTGCTCGCACAGAAGATGGGCAAGCAGATATTCATCGTGGTAGAGAAGATGAACGAGCTGGAGCTGATTGCCCGCGAGGCCAAAAAGCTGAATGTAAGACCCAACATCGGCATTCGCATCAAACTGGCCAGCTCGGGTAGCGGCAAATGGGAAGAGAGCGGCGGCGACGCCTCGAAGTTCGGACTGACAAGTGCCGAACTGCTGGAAGCCCTCGACCTGCTCGACAAAAAAGACATGCGCGACTGTCTGCGACTCATCCATTTCCACATCGGCTCGCAGATCACCAAGATCAGACGCATACAAACAGCCTTGCGCGAAGCCTCGCAATTCTACATCCAGCTGCACAAAATGGGCTATAACGTCGACTTTGTGGACTGTGGAGGTGGACTGGGTGTCGACTACGACGGTACGCGCTCGCCATCGAGCGAAAGTTCGGTGAACTACTCGATACAAGAGTACGTGAACGACTGTATCTACACCTTTGTGGATGCTGCCAACCGCAACAACCTGCCCCACCCCAACATCATCACCGAGAGCGGACGTTCGCTGGCCGCACACCACTCCATCCTGGTCATCGATGTGCTGGAGACAGCCTCACTGCCCGAGATGCCCGAGGAGTTTGAGCCCGACGAGAACAGCCACCAGCTGGTGAAAGACCTGTATGAGATATGGGACAACCTCTCGGCACGCAACGTGCTGGAAGACTGGCACGACGCAGAACAGATACGCGAAGAGGTGCTCGACTTGTTTGCCCACGGCATTGTGGACCTGAAGACCCGAGCCGCCATCGAGGCCATGTACTGGAGCGTATGCCACGAGATTAACGCACTGGCGAAGAACCTCAAGCACATTCCCGAGGAGCTGATGAACATTGACAAGCTGCTGGCCGACAAGTATTTCTGCAATTTCTCGCTGTTCCAGAGTCTCTCTGACTCGTGGGCCATCGACCAACTGTTCCCCATCATGCCCATACAACGGCTCGACGAGCGACCCACACGCAATGCCACCCTGCAGGATATCACCTGCGACTCGGACGGAAAGATTGCCAACTTCGTGACCAACCGCCACAACTCGCACTCGCTGCCCGTACATACGCTGAAGAAAAACGAACGCTACTATCTGGGCGTTTTCCTCGTAGGAGCCTACCAAGAGATTCTGGGCGACATGCACAACCTGTTCGGCGACACCAATGCCGTACACATCTCGGTGAAAGACGGACATTATCATATCGACCAGATTATCGATGGCGAGACCGTGGCCGAGGTGCTCGACTACGTGCAGTATCAGCCCAAGAAACTGGTGCGCCAGCTGGAGGTATGGGTGGCAAAGAGCGTGAAACAGGGAAAGATTACTCTTGAGGAGGGTAAGGAATTTCTCTCGAACTACCGCTCGGGCCTTTATGGATATACCTATCTGGAGTAATCGCGGAATCACTTGAGTATATGAAAGAGAAAATAACCATCGTAAAAGTAGGCGGCGCAGTAGTGGAAGACGACGAGCAGCTCAGTATGCTGCTGACGAACTTCTCGGCCATCAAAGGACGCAAAGTGCTGGTACATGGCGGCGGCCGCAAGGCCACACAAATGGCTAAGAGCCTGGGCATTGAGACCCAAATGGTCAACGGACGGCGCATCACCGACGGGCCAATGCTGCAGGTGGTGACCATGGTATACGGCGGACTGGTGAACAAAAACCTCGTGGCCCGTCTGCAAGCCCACGGCGTGAACGCACTGGGACTGACCGGAGCCGACATGAATGTCCTTCTCTCGCACAAACGCCCCGTAAAAGAAGGTGTTGACTTCGGTTTTGTGGGCGACGTGGAACGCGCCAATGGCAGCGCCCTGCACCAACTCATCGAAATGGGCATCACACCCGTCATGGCCCCGCTGACACACGATGGAAACGGCCAGATACTCAACACCAACGCCGACACCATTGCCGCTGAAACGGCCAAGGCACTGGCACCCTACTACGATGTGACGCTCATCTACAGCTTCGAGAAGAAAGGCGTGCTCAGCAATCCCGACGATGACAACAGCGTGATACCCGTCATCACCCGTGAGGACTATAAGCGATATGTGGCCGACGGCACCGTAGCCGGTGGCATGATTCCCAAACTGGAGAATGCCTTCGACGCCATCAGCGCAGGAGTCGCATGCGTCAACATCACCCTTGCCACGGCCATCGACGGCACACATGGCACCCTCATCAAATAGTTAACAAAAATTAAAAAGGGGCTTTCGGGCCTCTTTTTTGTAACTTTCAATCATCTCAATCGTCATTAAAAACAGAGAGCCAATGAAAGAAATCAGTTTCCGAAACGATGTATTGCCGTTGAAAAACGAGCTCTACCGCTTGGCACTCCGCATCACACTCAACCGTGAGGAGGCCGAGGATATCGTGCAGGAAACACTGATTAAAGTATGGAACAAGCGAAACGATTGGGAAAACATCGAAAGCATTGAGGCCTACAGCCTGACCATCTGCCGCAACATCGCGCTCGACGCCCTCAAGAAAATGGGCAACCAGCAAGAATCGATTGATGCCGCAGGAATAGACTCACCCGACAAATCGTCGACACCCTACGAGCAAATGATGCAAAAAGACCGCATCACACTGGTCAGACAAATCATCAACTCTCTGCCCGAAAAGCAGCGCAGCTGCATGCAACTGCGCGACATCGAGGGGAAACCCTACAAAGAAATAGCGGCCATACTGGGCATCACCGAAGAGCAAGTAAAGGTGAATATCTTCAGAGCCCGGCAGGCCATCAAACAAAAATACCAAGAATTCGAACAATATGGATTATAAATACATCGAACAACTGCTGGAGCGCTATTGGAAGTGCGAGACTTCTCTTGAAGAAGAGGAGATACTGCGCACGTTCTTTAGCCAGAAAGACGTTCCCGCAGCGCTGCTTCCCTACAAAGACCTGTTCAGCTATGAACTGGCAGAGAAGAAGCAAAGCGTGCTGGGCGACGACTTCGATGAGCGCATGTTGCAGATGATCGATGAACCACAACCGGTGAAGGCGCGCACCATCACCCTGACGCAACGCCTGATGCCACTGTTCAAGGCTGCGGCCATGGTGGCCATCATCCTCACATTGGGCAATGCAGCACAAGTGGCGTTCAACCAGGAAGACGAGCCTGCCGCCGTTGCAGGTTATCAACATCCGACAGATGGCATCTCGGTAGCTATGGGCGACTCGATTGTTGCCGACACACTGAAACAGAGCAATGCCGGCGCAACCATCCAGCCGATTGATGCTAACATTCTTAAATAAGATATATTTCTATGCTTTCTCTATAAAAATCATGTTTAGTAAAACAACAACGAAACTGTGAAGTTTCTATTTCTCTCAAATTTTTCATAACATACTAACGTAAGGAAAAGGGACCCAGCTCATGCGCGAGCGAGGTCCCTTTTAGTTTTTTATTACCCATCCATAATTACCCATTCATAATGAGATGATAAGAGCCTCCGGCCAAGGTCCGCACAATGCCCTTCATCTCCATTTCGAAAAGCAAGGCTGTGAGTTGCTGCACCGACATATTGGTAGCGACCGAGAGCATGTTGATTTGCTGGTCATTTTGTTTTTGCAGTGCATCCATAATGATCTGCTCGTCGGGGGTGATGTCAGGAAACAACTGTTGCTCAATGCCCGACTGCTGTGCCTGATAGAGCTGCTGGTCGTTCTGCCACCCCATGGCCCTCACCATGTCGTCGGCCGACGTGATGAGTTGTGCGCCGTTGTCGCGAATGAGGTTGTTGCACCCCTCAGAATACATGTCGCCTATGCGCCCGGGAAAAGCATAGACATCACGATTGTACTCGCGCGACAGCCTTGCCGTGATGAGTCCGCCACCATGAGCGGCCGACTCGACCAACACACAGGCGTCGGACATGCCTGCCACGATGCGGTTGCGGCGCACGAAATTCACCTTGTCGGCATTGGTGCAGGTCATGTGCTCGGTGAGCAGGCCACCCTGTGAGAGCATCTTCGCTGCCGTGTCGCGATGACGGGGCGGATACAAATCGTCTAATCCGTGAGCCAGCACGCCCACGGTGTCGAGTCCGCATTGCAGGGCATGCCGATGGGCATGAATGTCAACACCGTAGGCCAGTCCGCTTACGATGAGCACATTGGGGCACGCCATGCTCAGCTCTTGCACGAAACTACGAATCAAGTCTTGCCCATAAGCAGTGCACTTGCGCGTACCCACAATGTTGATGATTCGCTGTGCGTTCAAGTTGGCCGACCCTTTATAATAAAGCACCAGCGGGGCATCGTCGCAATTGAGCAGCCGCTGCGGGTAATCGCTGTCGGCCATGGTGAGCACCTGAATGCCGTAGTACTGGTCGTAGTTCAGTTCTTCCTCTGCACGTCGCAACGCCTCGTCGAGGTGACAAAGATTCTCTTTCAGTCGCGGCGAGATGTCGGGAATCACATCTTCTATATGGTTACGATGTTCGAAGATGGCCGTAGCGCTTCCCGTCAGCTGGTAGAGTTGCAGCAAGGTGGCAGAGCTGAGATGCCCTACACGCGTCAGCGCCATGGCATAGAGCGTTTCCTGAGTTGGAGTCGTCATAAGAGATAAGTATAAAAGAACCTGATTATGGATGGATGAAAGGTGCAAAGGCTGCATCGTACTCAGCACTGTTGCCGAGGCGTCCGTTGACGATGCACACCAGCTCTACAGTGCTGCGGAAACAGAGTTTGTTGTCGACAGCGCGATAGATGTCTTGCTGGAAGATGTATCTTAATCCTTCTTTCCGCAGATTCAGCCGCGAGAGGAACTCGTCGTCGCAGCGCAGTGGCACCTTATACTGCAAGTTCATTCGGGCCACCACGGCATCGATGCCTTTCTGGTGCATCTCGGCAAAGCTCAGTCCGCACTCCTTCAGAAACAAGTGGCGGGTGTGCTCGATGTAATGCAGATAGTTGGCATTGTTGACAATGCCCTCGATGTCGCACTCATAATCGCGCACCATCATGCGCGTCTCAAAAATATATTCCATCGTTGTTGAGATTTGTATTGTTATTTTTTAGGAGTGTAGGAGGCAGGAGTGAAGGAGTGTAGACATTTGATTTAGGAGTTCAGGAGCGCAGACATATGCATATCTCTTGCTTCTTACTTTCTTTCCTCTTGCTTCTTACTTTCTTGCCTCATGCTTCTAAAAGCATTTCTCTCACCTCTCTCCTCTCTCCCCTTACCTCTATTTTGCTCCTTTCAGATACTCATAGCCAAAGCGACAGCGCAGACAGTCTTTACGGTCGCAATATTCGCGCTTCAGCTGGATGAGCGCCTGACTGTCGCCTGCCGTTTTCACTTCCAGCCCGCATTGCTGCCACATGCGTGTGATGTGGTTGTTCTCGGCTTTCAGTTGTTCCAGCAAGTCGAAGGCCCGGTCGCACAGCCGCTCGTTGCTTTTATGACGCCCATAGGCAAAAAGCATGGGAATAGCCGTGTTCACCATCAGCAGGTTGAGCGAGGCCGGCGACAGGTGTTTCTGTGTCTTGCAGCTGGTCGACCCGAAGGTGTAGTGTGTCTCCCAGTAAGGCGTCACCTGTGTGCTCAGCAGGGCTGCCAACTGCTCGGTGGTCTCACACTCCAACAACTGACTGAGTCCGGCCTTGCGGCTATAGTAGAGCTGGGCCAGCTGCGAGATGCGTATATGCGGAAAGTTCTGGGGCCTCAACCGCAGAAAGCGCCACATGGCAGCGTCCATAGGCTGCAGGCCGAACTTATGCTTCAAATAGAGATATTCGTTGCGCAGACGGGTGAAGTAACCCTCGTTGAGCGCATCTTTCTGATAGTGCTCGGGGATGGTGCTGAGCTCCAGCAAGCCTGCCTGCCCCATGAAGATGGCCTCTATCTGGAAGAGGTCGTCGCGGTGGTGATCAACAGCTTGCAGTGGAATGGTTGCCGCCCATGCCTCGAAAGCGTCGCCATTGATACCAAATCCGTAGTTGCGGGCCAGCGTCATGAAGTATCCGGCCTCCCACGAACCATTCTGCCGCTGCACCCGTTGCCCTATGGCCTGTGTCTTCTGCTCCAGTCGTTCGGTCTGCAAGGCACTCATCCATGAGTGAACCATCAGCCGGGTGAGACTGGGAATGATGCGGTAGCAGGGTGGATATTGGTCGGCTTTGAGCAGTTCGTCGTAGTGGCTGCTCACCTCGGCCGGCACCTTCAGCGTCATTTGCGGCAGGAAGTTGCCGTCGGCCGTACGCACATCGGTATCGATTTCGCTGCACACATGCAGCACCACATTGTTGTAAGCAGCGTCGTGGTCGTGGCCGTGCTGATACCAATCGGATGCTTTCTGGTGGATTTCCACATTGCCCACCCACAGCGTTCCGTTGATTTTCACTTTGGCATTAAAGAAGTCGGGGCCACTGTTTCGGCGGTTATAGAGTCCCGGGTCGATGACCTCTACGTCCTGTCCGTCGGTTGTTTTCAAAGGTTCAAGTGGAAACATTTTGTGCTTCCAGCAATAGTGCAATAGTTGTTCCATCGCTCATAGATATTAAGCTAACGAAATACAAAACTAGTAAAATTTTTTGTTTTATTAAAATAAAAATGAGAAAAATAGCAAAAAACGCTCAACAGCCGACATGAAAAACTAAACTTTTTGTATCTTTGCAGCGTATTAATACATTTATAGACATGAAGATAGCTTTAATCGGCTACGGCAAGATGGGTAAGATGATAGAGCAGATAGCCCGCGACCGTGGCCATGAAATTGTGAGTATTATTGATATCGATAACCAGCAGGACTTCGAGAGCGAGGCCTTTGCCAGTGCCGACGTGGCCATCGAGTTCACGGCGCCGCAGGCGGCCTATGGCAACTATCTGAAGGCTTTTGCCAAGAACGTGAAGGTGGTGAGCGGCTCTACGGGATGGATGAAAGAACATGGCGACGACGTGAAGCGCCTCTGCACCGAGGGCGGACAGACCTTATTCTGGGCTTCCAACTTCTCTATCGGTGTGGCCATCTTCGGTGCCGTAAACCGCTATCTAGCCAAAATCATGAACCAGTTCCCACAATATGACGTAGAACTGGAGGAGACCCACCACGTGCACAAGCTCGACCACCCCAGCGGTACAGCCATCACGCTGGCCGAAGATATTGTCAGCAACATTGACCGTAAGACCAATTGGGCCGAAGAGACCACCGATGCGTCGTTGCTGCGCGTTGACCATATCCGCCGTGGCGAGGTGCCCGGCATCCATACGGTGCGCTACGACTCTGAGGCAGATCTCATCACCATCACCCACGATGCCCATTCGCGCAAGGGATTTGCCCTGGGTGCCGTCCTGGCCGCCGAGTATACGGTCAACCATAGCGGTCTGCTGACCATTAGTGACATGTTTCAGTTTTAATAGAAGCAAGAGATGGAGTATTTAGAGGTGAGAGGAGAGAGGTGAGAGAAATGCCTTTAGAGGCAAGAGGCAAGAAAGTAAGAAGCAAGAGATATGCATATGTCTGAACTCCGGAACATCCGAACTTCTGAACTCCTAAATCAAATGCCTGAACTCCTGAACTTCTGCACTTCTGAACTCCTAAAAAAAACATACAATCATGATTGACAAGAATAAAGAGAAACTCAATCCCACTAAGCAGTGGGCAAAGTTCATTGTAGTGCTCATCCTCTACCTGCTGTTCCTCTACTGGGTGAAGTCGTGGTGGGGACTGCTGGTAGTACCTTTCATCTTCGATGTCTATATCACCAAGAAAATAAAGTGGCAGTGGTGGAAAGAGAGTGAAGGACCGGTGAAGTTTGTCATGTCGTGGGTCGACGCCCTGGTGTTTGCCCTGGTGGCCGTCTACTTCATCAACCTGTTCTTCTTTCAGAACTATGTCATCCCCTCATCGTCGCTAGAGAAATCGCTGCTCACGGGCGACTATCTGTTTGTGTCGAAGGTAAGCTACGGTCCGCGCATCCCGCAAACACCGCTCACCATGCCGCTCACACAGCACACGCTGCCGGTGTTTGAGTGCAAGTCGTACATCGAGTGGCCACAGTGGAAATACCGCCGCGTGAAGGGTCTGGGACAGGTGCAGCTCAACGATATCGTGGTGTTTAACTATCCAGCTGGCGACACCATCTGTACCAATCCGCAATATCAGACCGAATACTACCGGCTGGTCTACGACAATGGCGAGGGACTCTATGCCAACACCATGGGTGTTCCCGATTTCGACTCGTTGAACAACATTCAGGCGTACGATCTCTTCCAGCAGGTCTATGCCATGGGATCCAACTTCGTGCGCAACAACCGCAGCCAGTTTGGCGAGGTAGACACACGACCCACCGACCGTCGCGAGAACTATGTGAAACGCTGTGTGGGACTGCCCGGACAGACATTGCAGATCAAGAACCGTATTGTCTATCTCGACGGAAAGGCCAACAAGGAGCCCGACAACGTGCAATATACCTACAAGGTGAAACTGCGCCAGAGTCTTACCGACGATCTGATGAAAGAACTAGGCATCTCTATGGAGGACCTCACCACATTGAACCAGGTCGGCTTTATGCCGCTCACCAAGCGCGCCGTGGCCGCCCTGGCTGCCCGTAAAGACCTTGTAGAGCGCATCGAACTGAACACCGATGCTCCTGTGGGCGAGGTTTATCCGCGCAACGCCTGGACAGGCTGGACACGCGACAACTACGGTCCGGTGTGGATTCCGAAGAAAGGCAAAAGCATCCGCCTCAACATGGACAATATCGCTATCTACGAGCGGCCCATCAGGGCGTATGAGGGCAATGACCTGAAAGTGACCAACGGACAGATTTATATCAACGGCAAACTGGCCGACAGCTATACGTTCAAGATGGACTACTACTGGATGATGGGCGACAACCGCCATAACTCGGCCGACTCGCGCTATTGGGGCTTTGTACCCGAAGACCACATCGTGGGCAAACCCATCTTCATCTGGTGGTCGAGCGATCCCGACCGTAGCGGTCTGGGAGGCATTCGCTGGAGCCGCTTGTTCAATGTGGTGGACAATATTAAGTAGCGTTTAGAAATTGAGTGATACCATGGATACGGACGGCAAACGAATCAGGCAATGGGCTTGGCAGGTGCTCCTGCTGATAGCTACTTGTGCGTTGCTGACATTGGTCATGCTGCTTGTACGTACCTATGTGTGCACCATCTACGCCGACCCGCTGACGGGCGAGCGTCTGATTGTCAACCGGCTGGACCGCTCGGCCTATGAAAAAGGCGACAAAGTGGTCTACATGCAGAGCGAAACACCCTTCATGGGAACGGTGAGTGCGCTGCCGGGCGACACCATCACGCTGCAAGGCAAGCAATATCAGATTCGCGAGCGTTGCATCTGCAATGGCACCGAGTGCGACAACTGCCGCTACTATCTGGTGGAGTCGGGCGATAAAGAGGCGCTGGTCAATCACCATCGTATGGTGGGAAAGGCATATAAACTATGGTAATACTCGCATCCACCTATTTCGGACCTGTGCAATGGTACCAGAAGCTCTGCCGCCATGGCGACGTGCTGATAGAGCGCTACGACCACTTCATGAAGCAGACCTATCGCAACCGGTGTATCATTGCTGCCGCCAACGGACTGCAAGCGCTCACCGTGCCAGTGGAAAAGGGCGACACCTCCCCCTCGCTGATGAAAGACATACGCATCAGCGACCATGGCAACTGGCGCCATCTGCACTGGCAGGCTCTGCAGAGTGCCTATGGCGAATCGCCATTCTTCGAGTTCTATGCCGACGATATCCGCCCGTTTTTCGAGAAGAAGTGGACCTTCTTGTTCGACTTCAACCTCGACATCACCGCCAAGATGTGCGAACTGCTCGATATTGAGCCCCACATCAGCCTGACCAGCAATTATACGCCCTCACCCACCGCCCAACAGTCATCACCCATCGCAGACCTTCGCGATGCCATCCACCCCAAGCATCCCCAGCCCGACAGCGACTTTACTCCGCGCCGGTATTATCAAGTCTACGAACAACGACACGGATTTCAACCGAACTTGAGTATTCTCGACTTACTATTTAACATGGGAAATGAAAGTGTACTCTATTTACAATAACCAATTAAAAAACAAAAACGACTATGAAGAAAAATGCATTCAGTCTCGCTGCCCTGGCACTCGCCGGCAGCATGATGTTCAGCTCTTGCATCGGCTCTTACGGCCTGCTGAACAAGTTTTGTAGCTGGGAAATGAACGCTACAGGCAACCACTTCGTCAACGGTATCCTGGGCATCATCCTGCTGCCCGTTGCCGGCATCTGCGGTGCCGTCGATACCCTCGTGCTCAACACCATCGAGTTCTGGACGGGCACACACCCTGTGGCCAGCAACATTGGTAAGACACAAAACATCATGGGCGAGGACGGACTCATCTATGCCGTAAAGACACTGAAGAACGGCTACGAGATTACCAAGCCCGACGGACAGGTAGTGATGTTCACCTATAATAAGAAAGAGAATGCCTGGTATATGAACGGCACACAGATGGTGAAGTTCAACAACGACGGTACCGTACAGGCAAACCTCATGAATGGCAAGACCATCACCGTTAGCCAAGACGCCCAGGGACTCTACGAGGCTCGCATGGCTGCTGGCAACGGCTATTTCTTCGCCGCCCGCTAATCTCGACAGAAAGACTTTCTCGACAGAGAGTCTTTTTGACAGAGAGACATAGAGACAATTTTTAGACGCTGATTATTGGCTGACTAATCTTTGTCTCTATGTTTTTTATTTCCGACAAAGAGTTTTTTCGACATAGAGACATAGAGACATTTTTTAGACACTGCCAATAGCTGCCTAATCGATTGTTCTTCCCGACAAAGAGTTTTATTTCGACGTAGAGACATAGATACATTTTTAGGCGCTGCAAATGATTGCCTAATTGTTGTCGCTATGACAAAAAAACTGTCTAAAAATGTCTCTATGTCTCTATGTCGAAAACTCTCTATGTCGAAAAACTCTATGTCTCTATGTCGAAATAAAAAAACCGAAACCTGACATCACGTCAGGTTTCGGCAACCCTTTAAAAAGAAATGTATTATATCTGAGAGAGAGAAAAAATTTCTTATTTGAACAGCTCGTCGAGCAGTGTGTAGAAAGCGGGATCCTCGCCAACGATGGTCTTCACAATCTTTCCATCGGGACCTACGATGATCTTGGTGGGGAAGCCCTGCACACCATAATCGGCCAGCACCTTGCTGCTACGTGGATTGTAGACATGCAACCAAGGCAACTCGTGCTTCTTCACAGCCTCTTTCCACTTTGCCTCTGTGTCGTTGCAATCAACGCCCAGAATCTCGAACTTGCCCTTATACTTGTTGTAATAGTTCTTCATCTCGGGGAATCCCTTGATGCACCATCCACACCATGAGCCCCAGAAGTCGAGAATCACATACTTGCCGCGCAGGCTTGACAGTGCCAGAGGCTTACCATTGATGTCGTTCAGCGTGAAGTCGGGAGCCTGCACACCGGGAGCCTGCTTCTTGGCAGCCTCTTCCTCGGCCTTCTGCTGGGCCTCAATCTGGTCGATTACGCCCTGATAGTATCCCTTCATGCGTCCGTTCTTCACATCAGCGCTGAGCAGAGCCACGGCCTCTTTCATCTTGGCCAGATCTCCCAGCTGCGGAATGATGGCAGCCGAAGCCTCGCTGGCCGGGTTCTTCTTGATGAAGTCCATAATGGTGTTCTGCAACTTAGCTGTAAGAGCGGGCTGCTGCTCCTGATAGAACTTCATGGCAGCTTCCTGTCCCTGCTCGGCCATCATCTTGTTGGCCTTTTCCATCATGGCGCTCAACTCATTGTTGACAGCCTCCATGGCCAGGTCGGCATTGTGATACTCTTTATAGAACTTCGAACCGTTGATGTCGTAACGGTCTTTCAAGTCACCTACCAGCTCCATGGTCTCACCCGGAACGGCAATGAGCTGCATCTGCACAGGGTTGGCCTCACGCTGCTGGCGCAGTACGCCCGGCGAGAGAAGATACATGCTCTCTACCTGAGTGAGGGGGAAATCAAACTCAAACTTTCCGTCTTTCACCAATACGGTTTGAGGCTGCGCCATGGTTGAGCGTGTCACTACCATCAGCGTATCAGTTATATTCTTCAGGTTTCCTTTTACATGGATGTTATTACCGTCGGCTGCACAACCAAACTGAGTTGCAACCAAAAGAACCAGACTAAAAAGTGCTTTTTTCATTATTTGATTTATGTTTCAGTTATTCGTTTTATTTCAGCAATGCGCGTTTGTTGGGCGAGCATTCAATTATTAGACGCTTTAAGGGCAAAAAAATACTCGTTTTCGCCAAAACTTTAACGCTTATTATCACATCGGTCAAAGCTGTATTCATTTTTTAACAGTACGAGTTGTCCACTCCGTGCGGCTACTTCAACAGTTCCTGCAGTTTCTCGTCGAGTTTCTGGTCTTCGCCCTCGCTGATTTTGCAGACGATGCGCCCCTCGCGGTCGATGAGATACTTGGTGGGCAGATAGTGAATGGCATACTTGTCGCTGATGTCATTGCTATGGTCGCGCTCACCCGTGGCGCGGTCAATTTTGAAGCCACGCAGCACATGGTGGAAACCGTCGCCCTGCAGGCCGTCGTCGGCAACAGCCTTGCGCCAGGCCTCAGGCCGTCCGTCGTCGTCGCTCACATAGACCATCTCGAGTCCTTGTGCGTGATATTTCTCGTAGAGCTCTTTCATGTGCGGATTGCTCTTGCGGCAGGGCACGCACCACGAGGCCCAGAAGTCGAGAATCACCACCTTGCCTTTCAGACTGGAGAGTGTGAACGGCTTGCCATTGATATCGTTAGCCGTGAAGTCGGGAGCAGGTTTGCCTGGTTGTATCTTCTCCAGCGCGTCCAGTTCGCGTTCTATCTCTTCGGTGTCACCATATAGTTTCACATTCTCGCTGAATCCGTCGTAAATCTTCTTCGCTTCCTCATACGACATGTTGCCCATATCCATTCTGAGTGTCTGCGGTGCCAGATAGGAGTCGCCATGTTGCAAATAGTAACTCTTCGAAATCTCGTCGTATTTCTTTCTGGCCTCATCCATTTTGGCCTGCAGTTGTTTGCGCTGTTTGTCGGTCTTGGCCTTCTGCAATTGTTTATCAATGGTGTTCAGTTGTTCCACCACCGGGTTCAACTGTGCATGATAGGCATTGATGTCGTCCTGGGCTTTTCCGCCTTTCACGGTGGCATCTTTCAAGCTGGCGTTGGAAATGTCGACAGTCATCGTGCCCGGCTCAATGCCCAGCTGCGCATAGTCCTGCTGGCTGGCCTCGCCCAACAGCAACACACCACCCACGTAGGGCTGGCCTATTTTGCCGCTCAGGCTGAAGCGTCCTTCCTTCACCGTGGTGCTCAGCTCTTTCTTTCCACCCAGCATGTCGCAATAGAGTGTCACCTGCTTTCCCTCAGCCCGGGGTGCAGTGCCATTGATGGTGAAATCATACTCTGCCTTGCCCAGCAGCCGTTCCAGCTCGCGCTCCAGCTGCTCGTCGTTTTCCACCTTGCAGACAATGCGGCCCTCGCGGTCGATAAGGTACTTGGTGGGCAGATAGTGGATGGCATATTTGTCGCTGATGTCATTGGTCTTGTCGACGTTATACTGTCCGTTGGAGCGGTCCACCTTCAGTCCGCGCAATACGTGGTGATAGCCTTCGCCCACTAATTTGTCGTCGGCCACAGCCTTCTTCCATGCTGCGGGGCGCGAGTCGTCGTCGCTCACATACACCAGGTCGAGTCCTTTGGGATGATACTTCTTATATAACTCGCGCATGTGGGGATTGCTCTTTCGGCAGGGCACGCACCACGAGGCCCAGAAGTCGATGATCACCACCTTGCCACGCAGGCTGGAAAGCGTGAATGGCCGTCCGTTGATGTCGTTGGCCATGAAGTCGGGTGCAGACTTACCTGTCTGTACCTTCTCAAGCGCGTTCAGCTCTTCTACGATAGTACTGCACTCTCCATATTGCTTCACCCGGTCGCTGAACGAGTCGTACACCGTCTTCAGTTCCTGATACGACATGCGGCTCATATCGTAGCGCAGCATCTCGGGCGAGAGATAGGAGTCGGGATGAGTGGTATAGAACAGTCTCTGTGCCTCGCCCACCTGTTTGGAGTAAGGCTCTATCTGTGCCTTGATGGCCTCGCGCTCGGCGGCATCTTTGGCGTCTTGATACTTTTGGTTCAACAGGCTCACCTGCTTGCGGTTCTCGGCCAGCGAAGCCTCAAACTCGTTGCGCTCCTGCTGTGCCTTTCCGCCGGTGACCGTTGCCCGTCCGAACAGTTCGCGGGTGCCCTTGACGGTCACCTTGCCTGGCTCTAATGAGAGTGTGAGTATTTTGTCTCTGTTATAGATGCGCTGCTGCCCAATAATCATACGCGCCGACGAATAGGGCTTGTCCAGCATGCCCTTGAAGGTAAACTTCCCCTTCTTCACCACCGTGCTGTCGGCCATGGGCTTCGCCTGGTTGCCATAATGCAGATAGACGGTCTCGCCGTCGGCATTCTCAATAGTGCCTTTGATTGTAAATTTTCCACCTTGCGCCATCGCCGCCGTAGCCGACAGCAACAGTGCCGTTGCACACACCAATAATTTCCGTGTCATTTTTTAATTGTTATTTTATTCTGTTTTTGCCGTTTCACTTCATCAGTTCCTCGAGCTTCTTGTCGAGCAACTCATCCTGGCCCTCGTCGATGCGGCAGACAATCTTTCCCTCGCGGTCGATGAGGAACTTGGTGGGAATATAGTGAATGGCGTATTTGTTGCTGATGTCTTTCGGATTGTATTGTCCGGCCATCTTCATATCGAACCCACGCAACACGTGGTGATAGCCCTCGCCCACCAGCTGGTCGGTCTCGATGGCCTTGCGCCATACATCCTCGCGACCGTCGTCGCTGGCCACATAGACAATGTCGAGGCCTTTGGCATGATACTTATCATAGAGTGCGCGCACGTGGGGATTGCTCTTGCGGCAGGGCACACACCACGAGGCCCAGAAGTCGAGAATCACCACCTTGCCCTTCAGGCTCGACAGCGTGAACGGCTTACCGTTCACATCGGTAGCGGTGAAGTCGGGAGCCACGGCGCCCGGCTGTATCTTGCTCAGCACGTCTATCTCTCTCTCAATCTCGTCGGTATCGCCATACAGGCGCACGCGCTCGGTGAATGCGTTGTAGGTGTTCTTCAGGTCGTCGAACGACATTTTGCCCATCTCCATGCGCAGGTTCTCGGCCGAGATATACGAGTCGGGATGGGTGCGCATGTAGTTGTCCATCATCTGCCCATACTGCTGGCTCAGCGGTTCCATCTTCTGGCGCAGGGCATTGCGCTGTTTGTCGGTCTTGGCATTGTAGTACTGATTGTTCAATGCCATCAGCGGGTCCATCACAGGTTTCAGCATAGCCTGATAGCTGTTCAGCTCGTCTTGTGCCCTGCCGCCCTTGAGGGTGGCATTTTCCAGTTTGCCGCCTGAGGCATCCACGGTCAGCGTCCCCTCTTCCAGGGCCACCTCGCAGCGGTCGCCGCCCTTGCGCGGATCCCACTCGCCCAGCACCAGTGCACCTTTATAATAAGGTTTGTCCATCACGCCCTTGAACTGGAACTTACCGTCTTTCACGGTGGTGCGTTCGCGCTTCATGCCCAGTCCCTCGCCGTAGGCTAGCAGCACCTCTTTGCCCTCGGCATTGGCCACGGTGCCATCGATGGTGAAGGCATACTCAGCCTTGCCCAACAGCCGTTCCAGCTCGCGGTCCAAGTCGTCGTTGCTCTCTATCTTGCCGACAATGCGCCCGGCACGGTCGATAAGATACTTCGTGGGCAGATAGTGAATGGCATATTTATCGCTGATGTCGTTGGTCTTGTCAAAATTATAATGTCCGTTGGAGCGGTCTACCTTCAGTCCGCGCAGCACGTGGTGGAAGCCCTCGCCCTTGAGTTTGTCCTGCTCTACGGCTTTGCGCCAGGCAGCCTCCGCACGGTCGTCGTCGGAGACATAGACCATCTCCAATCCCTTCGGGTGGTATTTCTTATAGAGTTGCAGCATGTGGGGATTGGATTCGCGGCAAGGCTTGCACCACGAGGCCCAGAAGTCGAGAATCACCACCTTGCCCTTCAGGCTCGACAGGGTGAAGGGCTTGCCATTGATGTCCTTAGCCGTGAAGTCGGGGGCCACCTTTCCGGGCTGCACCCGCTCCAGTGAGGCCAGCTCTTTCACTATCTCCTTGCAGTCGCCATACTCCTTCACGTCGTCCGAGAGTCCGTCGTACACCTCTTTCAGTTCCTGATACGACATGTTGCCCGTCTCATAGCGCAGGAACTCGGGCGTGAGATACGAGTCGGGGTGCGTCTTGATGAAGTTCAGGCATGCATCTTTCAGCTGTTTTGAGTAGGGAGCCATCTGCGCCGTTATCGCCTCTCCTTCCTGTGCGGTCTTGGCGGCAGAATAGGCTTTGTCCAGCTCGTCCAGCTTCTTGTTGGCCTCAGCCGTCTGAGCATTCAGCGCGTTTCTTTCCTCCTGCGTCTTACCACCATGGAACACAGCCTTGTTGAACTGGTTGGCATCCAGTTCGGCAGTCATCTTTGTGGGTTCCAGCGCAAACTGTGCATATTTCGGGTTGCGGCCCTCTAGTTTGCCCATATAGAGAATGGCACTGGTGTAGGGCCGGTCCAGAATACCACTAAAGCGGAACTTGCCTTTCTTCACCACGGCACTGTCTTGGGTGAACACCTCGAAGGTGCCATAGCGCAGATAAATCTTCTCACCGTCAGCGTTGCTGATGGTGCCTTTCAGCGAATATTTGCCTTGTGCCGAAGCCACCGAACAGCAGCCCAGCATACATACGATGGCTATTAGCAAAGTCTGGAATCTAGTTTTCATCATATTCTTCAATTATTAATGGTTTACATGACAAATATACAAAAAAATTGCTTTCCTTTTATTATATTACAAACAACTCGTGAATTTGTCATGGATATTAACTTTTTTTAAGTCGAACCGCCATCGTTAACTACAAACCAAAAATATGTTAAATCTCAGTACCAAAATCAAGTGCAAGTTTTGGTACTGCCAGTACCAAACGTTGGTACTCACGCTACCAAGCATTGGTAGGCAGGCTACCAAACGTTGGTAGTGAGGCTACCAATCATTGGTACGCACAATACCAAACATCGGTACGGCTACAAAGCATTTGTACGCACGCTACAAAGCACCTGTACGCACGCTACAAGGCATCTGTACTGACGCTACAAAGCACCTGTACTGACGCTACAAGGCACCTGTACGCACAGTACAAAGCGTTTGTACGCACAGAATGGTTTTGATTAGACACTTTTCTCTTTATAAAACTGAAAAGGTAGACGGTTAGTTTCCATTCATCCTGAATCGATAGACACATCGACTTCATCTACGGACTTTTAGGGCGCAAACGACGAGTTGTCGACGAGATTCCTGCACTCGACTCACGTATAATAAATGCAAATCACGTCGGTCACCTCGTTGATTTGTGCGGCGTCTATTTCTTTTCCGGAGCTGTCGTACAGGAAATAGGCTGACATGGTTCCGCCACCCCATACAAAATCGATATCACTGTTGGTCCATCCACTTTGACCGTTGATGATGTAGACCTTGCTGCCATTGAGCCTTCCCTCATAAATTCTTGTGGCTTTCGTTTCGTCTGCCTTCTTGACCAACCAACCAGGCAGACTGGAGCGGCTGGCCCGCTTCACGGGCACTACTTGCCCTAGATAATAATCTTCGGTCTTATCTTGTATGCCAGCCTCGTTTTCAATCACCTTGTTGATGCTTGTTTTCTTGATGTTTTGTTTGGGATAGAGTCCCCACGTGAAGAAGGCATGCACATCCTCGGGCCATCCACCGGTCCAGATTTGACTGATGCTGACGTTGATGGTGGCTTTCACGTCTTTCATGGTCATGCTTTGGTTCTCCACATCACACCTACTGTAAGGCAACATCACGCGGCAGAGCACAAGCGTATGGCCGTTGAATGGGATGTCGGACAGAGAAGCGGTTCCCCTATATGCCCTTTGCAGGTCTTCCTTGCTGTCGATGACTATCACGGCATCCCGGTCGCCATCATCAAAGAATGCACTGCGTTCTGAACTGAAAAAGCTGGCATACCTGTTGCCCACAATATTGTCAGCTCTGATTTTTCAGGGTAATCCTCGTTTTGGCATGCACAGAAACAGCATGTCAGCACCATCAGAAATGCGATGGCCAACAGTTCTTTTCCGCGATTCTTTCGCATAGTTTTCAGTTGTTTTAAAAGCTTTTGTAGTTCAGAAGTTTCAGGAGTCCAGGAGTTCAGACAATAGTCCTGATTTCTTCTTACTGAGAAGAACGGGCCTTTGAGTATTGTCTTCACTCCTACACTCCTATAACTTGTGAAAAATGGACTCAATTTTTAGAATCCGAAAATCTCCTTCAGCTTGGCGTCGAGCTCCTCGTCGGTCACCTTGCCGATAATCTTACCCTCACGGTCGATGAGGTACTTGGTGGGCAGGAAGTGGATGGCATATTTCTCGCCGATATCCTGGCTCTTGTCATAGCCAAGCATCTTTCCGTTGGCATCGCGTATTTCTTTCAGTCCAGCCAGCACGTGGTGGTACTTCTTGATACCATCCTGCTCGATGGCTTTCAGTGCGGCTTTAGGATTGCTGTCGTCGCTGGCCACGTACACCACGTCGAAACCCTTCTTGCGGTATTTCTCGTAGAGAGCCTTCACATGCGGATTGCTGGCACGGCAGGGCTTGCACCACGAGGCCCAGAAGTCGAGCAGCACTACCTTACCTTTCAGGGATGACAGGGAGAAGGGCTTACCAGTCAAGAGGTCGTTTGCCGTAAAGTCGGGTGCCGGCTTACCGGGATTGACACGCTCCAGTGTAGCGATCTCATTGGCGATCTCCTTACCACTGGTCGTCTCTTTGGCTGTAGCATCCAGTTTGTCGTATGCCTCCTTCATCTTCTCGATAGGCATGTTACCTAACTCCATACGCAGGAAACTGGCAGTTAGGGCCGTAGAAGGATATTTCTTCATATAATCTTCCTGGCGCTTGATATACTGCTCCTGATAAGGCTTTATCAGCGCTGCCACCGAGTCACGGTTGCCCGACTTGTAAAAAGCTTCGTTCAACTCCATCATACGGGGCATGATATCCCCCATACCAGCCATAAAGGCATTCATCATGTCCTGCTGTATCTTGTCGGCTGCCGACAGCTCCCGCTGCGGTGCCTGTGCCCATGTGCTCATCGTAAAGAGAGCAAGGGCAACCATCATCATTGTTCTTTTCATATTTAGAATCCGAATATCTCCTTCAGTTTAGCGTCGAGTTCCTCGTCGGTCACCTTGCCGATGATCTTACCCTCGCGGTCGATAAGGTACTTCGTGGGCAGGAAGTGGATGGCATACTGCTCGCTCACATCCTCGCTCTTGTCGAAGCCCATGCACTCACCGTTGGGACCGCGTTTCTCTTTCAGTCCGCGCAGCACGTGGTGATACTTCTTGATGCCATCTTCCTCGATGGCTTTCAGAGCATCGCTGGGACGGCTGTCGTTGTCGGCCACATACACCACGTCGAAACCCTTCTTGCGATATTTCTCGTAGAGAGCCTTCACGTGCGGGTTGCTCTTGCGGCAGGGCACACACCACGAGGCCCAGAAGTCGAGCAGCACCACCTTGCCTTTCAGCGAAGAGAGGGCGAAGGGCTTGCCCGTCACGAGGTCGTTCTTGGCAATCTCGGGTGCGGGATTACCAGGAGCCACACGGTCCAACACGGCAATCTCGGCAGCGATTTCCTTGCCGGCAGAGGTCTGCCTGGCAGTTTCATCCAGCTTGTTGTAAGCCTCTTTCAGTTGCTCAAGCGACATGCGTCCGGTGTCCATACGCAGGAACTGAGCAGCCAGGGCGGTAGAAGGATATTTCTTCTTGTACTCATCCATGCGCTCGATATAGATTTTGCGATAAGGCTCCATCAGCGCCTGTACGGAGTCGCGGTTGCTCGTCTGATAATAAAGCTTGTTATACTCCTCCAGCTTCTGCATCACATCGCCCATACCGGCGAGGAAGGCATTCTGCTGGTCCATCATAATCTTGTCAGCTGCCGACAGCTCCCGCTGCTGACGCTGAGCCATGGCACTCACCGTAAGGAGTGCCATGGCCGCTATCAAGAATAATTTTCTCATATTTTCAATTTAGTCAATCGTTCTTTCACGATAGATGATATCCACAATCTTACCAAAACCTGTGTATTCCTCAGCACGTGTGGCATTATTGTTCACGCCGTCAACGTCGAAGAAAATCACCTTACCGCCACTGGTCAGATCTCCATTGCTGGTGCAAACCACCAGTCTGTACTGCTGGTTCATAAACTCCTCGCTCTGGTTGGAGAGAATGCTATAGTCGGTACAGTTGTAGAGATTGAACTTCATCTTCGTGATGGTCTCGTCTGCACCCATTCCGGTAGCAATCTCCTTGGTTTGAAGTGTACCCAAGTTGTAGCAGTAAATCTTATTGCCCACAGCGTAGAACAACAGCGGGAAGCGGTTGTCGAAGGCAAACTCGGTAGCCTGCTCGAAGTTAGGAGCATTCACCTCAGCAATGTAAAGCTCTTGTGCATAGCTCGATCCACCCAGGTTGATGCCGTAGATGCTGCGCTTGCCGGAAGAGGGATCCTGCAGGATGGTATATACCAGTCCGTTAGAACGACGAGTGCCCTCCATGTATACAAAGTCCTTGCCGGTTTTGTAAGAGAAGAGATTCACGTCGCTTGCTCCTGGCTCGGGTATGGCATTGAGTTGCTGGCGGGCATCAATTCCATCGTAGAGGCGGAATTGCTTGTTGGTGATATCGTAATAGAGCACATAATGACCATAAGCACCTGACCAAGGACGTACATGACTGAATCCGCAGACGGGAGCAACCTGGAATTCAGGTGTTGTACCCTCATGACTGGTGTTCACAGCCCAGGCATAGGCAGCACCACTACCTGTATCATCCTTAATATAGGCATTACCCTTATTATCGAAACACAGTTTGTATTTCACCTGCCAATCGTATGCACTGGCTGGGAATACTTGCTCCTTGATGATGGTCTCGCCGGGATTAGAGACAAAGAACATGCCATTGAACTCTAAAGCCTCCTCGGTAGCGAGTGTCTCGGCGTTCAGGTTAAAGGAGCCATCTTGGGTGAACAGGTTGATGTGGTCACCGGGGTTTGCTCCCTGCGGCCATGCATTGATACAGGTGGCATGATACAGCGTGGGCAGTCCCTCACAGACGTCATGTACAGCCTGAATACGGTTGCCTGGCAACTTAGAAATCATGTCCAGACGCGCACGTTCCTCACTACCCTCATTGCAGAGCACGAGCCATCCCTCGTAGGTGGCCGAGCTGACACTAATGTCATACTGCTTCGAGAAGACCGAACCGTTACGGTTGTCGGTCAGGGTTATCCACAACAGATACATACCTGTTGGGAAATCGGCCAGAATATCAAGGTCAAAACCTGACTTAGGCGTGATGTCGCGAAACACCTCACGCTCGCCAGTCTCCTCGTTATAACCCATTACGCCCATACCCTTCGGACCAATACGATACTGTACGGTCCAATTGGGATCACCTGGCTTGATCTCTCCTTCAGTAGAAGAAACAAACCGGGGTGAGATTTTAATATAGTCGGCATGAGCTATCACCTCTGTCAGCTCAGGGATGTTCTCGAAAGAGATTTCTCCCAGCTCATGATAGTCGTAGGATCCGTCATCGTTCACACAGCCAGTCAGCAGACAAGCGGCCAACAACAGCATTGCGCAGCTGATGCCAGAAACCATTGCTTGAGTCTTTTGATATATATATTTTCTCATTGTCGTAAACTTTTATTGTTAACCTTTTTTACATATATGCAGAATAATCGACCTCATGGCCGGGTCCTAACTGCATGAACGAGCCGTCGTCTTCTCTGATAGGATTGCCATTGTCGGCCTGCTCCTGTAGATAGGCCTGCAACTTGATGGCATAATAGATGAAGCTGTTCATACGAACACCTCTATCATTGGCCCAACCGGTACGATAGTCCCAGTCTTCCTCGGTAATACCGAAGAGCTGACTCATCAGCTTCTGCTTCTTAGCCGACCATGCACCGCAAGGGTTGATACCATCGGGAAAAGCATAATTGAAGAACGACCAGATGACAGGCTCTGTGTAGAACTCGTCGGCAATGAACAAGAATCGGTCGGCCATGAGTGTGTCACCGCTGGAATAGTAGATGTTGGTATTCTTCTGACGGGTGAACGGCACCTTGAAGTTCTCGTTGTCCTCTACCTTGATCATCACCTTCACTTCCTTGTTCAGGAGGTCGGGATGGCGCAAGAAGGTAATAGGCACCTCTACCTCTGCTGTTCCGGCTTTAATCATGATGGTGTCGAAGTTCATCCTGAAGTGTGTACCCTCAACGGCTGTAGTGCCCGATTGGTCTACTACCACGCGCACTTTGCGGTCGTAGTCGCGCACTTTACCCAAGGTACGCAAACGGGCACTCACCACAAACTCTTTCACATCGTCGGCATCCTGACTGAAAGTGTGGCGCAACGTATCCCAATACTCATCGATATTCAGGAAGAAACGTGTCTGTTGACCCGTCTGGAAGTAGATGCCCGCATCGTCGCTGTCAAAGGTCATGATCTCATCCTCATTACAAGAGAGGAAGAACAATGGCATGGCCAATAATATATATAATAACTTTTTCATAATAATTGCCTTTTATTTGATTGTTTTCAAAGCTATACGATTATTTCATCTCGCCTGCCG
Organism: Prevotella sp. UBA2739; assembly: GCA_002353525.1. Lineage (GTDB taxonomy): Bacteria > Bacteroidota > Bacteroidia > Bacteroidales > Bacteroidaceae > Prevotella. Next base: position 20,627 of record DEJV01000034.1, on the reverse strand, counting down.
GCAGTGGTGGTTGGATATCTATAAGATAACTGCTATTGCCGCTACCACTAGCCATCGGAGTATAGCTGCCGTATTCACCGTAGAACTGGTTGTGCTTAGCATAGAAGAAATACTGTCCTAAGCCCCATGTCTCACGACGAACTTCCTGATCGTAGAAATAGCCTCCGTAGCCATAGCCCCAGTACATGGCAAATGTTTCACCCATACCCATAGCCTCCAGATCGGGAAGACCACGGCGCACACGGGCTTTGTTGTACCAGCTGAACTTTTCCATATCCGATGGAGAGCTCTCCAGCATGATATAGTACATCTCCTGCATGGTAATCAGCGGAATCATCTTGGAATAATAGTACTCACTGTCCTCATCAAGCGGATCAGGACGGTCGATAGGCTTAAACTTGATGAAAGAGTAGCCCGTTGCTCCCAAACCTGATGCAATCTCCCACTGCGACTGGAAACGATAATCTGTAGTCTCAGGGCCTAATAGCAAATGATTGAAGAGTCCGAGATTGCCTGTCACATAAGTAGAAAGGGTTTGCAGGCGCTGGTTTCTTGGTGCTGTAGAGGCGAAATAGTTCTGATAAACCTGGTCGCGATCCTTGTCGTAGACACCCATGAACACCTCAGAAGAGTACACACGGTCGGGGTTGGTGTTGTTAGCCAACAACTGGTTAGGATCTACTGGTGGGAACATCTGTTGCACCTTTTGGTCGCCAATCAGTCGCTGAGCCTGGGCAATGGCATTCTCAGAATCGCAAACCCAGTTGTAGGCACGGGCTTTGAGGGCAATCACCGCATAGTAGTTCATGCGATACTGGCGATAGCGCATCTGCACGCTCTCTATTCCTGTGGCAGGACTCATCATGGGTCCGTTCTCGATGATGGGGTCATTCTTGAGCAGTTCCTCGGCCTCATTCAAGTCTACCAATACCAGACTGTCGGCCTCAGCAACGGTCACCAGGTCGTGAACATACACATCGGTGGAGTTGTTGTAAGGAATGGCCAGCTTGTCCATTCCCGTCTGTGGCACCGGTCCGAACAGGCGGAGCATGTCCAAATGCAGGAGTGCACGTACGGCCAGCATCTCTCCCTTCAGGCAGTTAGCCTCAGTGGAGGATAGTTTGCCCTGCTGCTGATCAATCTGGTCGATGAGCAGGTTACAGTTCATAATCACTTCGTAAGCCTTTTGCCAGATGCTCGACAAGACGGGAGCAGCATAAGGGTCGGAATAGTTGTTGGCCGCCAACGACTTCATGTACTGCGAGCTATAGGTGGTCACGTAGCTGGGCGCCATCAGGTCGAGAGCCTCCCATGTCATCTGCTTGCCATAGAGCTCATCGCCAGCCAGTGCATTGTAGATACCGTTGGCAGCTGTATAGAATCCCTCTTTGCTGGCAAACACCTGTGCGGCAGTCTGCTTGTCACTGGGCGTCACGTCGAGATAATCGCTGCAGGCAGTGAGGAAGCAAGAACCAAGAAGCAAGAGGCAAGAGCAAACTCCGCCTAAAACCTTGTTATATTTTGTATTCATCATTGTTTCTTCTTTTATTAGTTATCGATTAGAAGTTCAGCGAGACACCGGCCTCAATGGTGCGGGCGTATGGGTAACTGGTACCACGCTCAGCACGGATGGTAGAGAGGCGGAACAGGTCGCGGGCATCGGCGAAGATGCGCAGGCTGCCCAGTCCGAGATGCTTGATCCAGCTGTTGCTGAAGAACTGATACTCCAGGTGCACAGACTCCAGTGTGAGAGTTTTCTCATTCTGGATGAAACGAGAGGTCATCGGCGACGGGTTCTGGTCGCGTACGTCTTTGAATGGTACGATGTCACCAACCTTGTGCCAGCGCTCATACAGGGCGCGACGGTCTTGGTTGTAAAGGAAGTCGATGTTCTCTACCTTGTTCCACAGGGCGGTATTGAACACGTCGGCACCCAGCTGATAACGGAAGTTCACACTGGCTGTGAATCCGCCATAGGTGAACGATGTACCGAGCACACCCTCCAGGTCGGGACGGGTGTTACCGCACACCTGCTCATCATCGTAGCTATAGTCATATTTATAGTTGCCATCCAGGTCGTAGAAAATCTCTTTACCAGTTGACGGGTCGATACCTGCCGACTTCACTACCCAGATATCCTCGGGGTCAGCACCGTCGAAGTAACGGGTTGTGCTGCTTCCGCGTCCGCTGTTGTTGAATGCGTCAAGCTTGTTGCCGATACCGTCAATCTCGTTCTTCTGGGTGCGGCCGGTGGCACGAACACTCCACATGATGCGCTTCTCCAGATTCTTCAGAATGTAGTACTGGGCGGTGAAGGTCAGACCCTGCGAGGTCTGCTTACCAGCGTTAGAGAAATATTCTGTCGTACCCGATGACAGCGGCATGGTAATACCGATGAGCAGCGGGTCGGTCACCTTATGATAGTAGTCGACGGTGAACGACAGACGGCTGTCGAAGAGTGTCAGGTCGAGACCGATGTTCTTATCCTGTGTGATCTGCCACTTCAGGAAGGGGTTACCAATCTGGTCGGCCAGTGCGCCGATACCGAAATAGTTCAGCGTTCCTGATGCCAGCGCATAGGTGATGAGCGTGCGGCCCGAGTCGAAGCTCTGGTTACCGGGGTTACCCCATGAGCCACGCAGCTTGAAATAGTTAATCCATTTGGCATTGTTCTGGATGAACGGCTCCATGTGGATGTTCCAACCCAGACCTACCGACCATGTGGTGTTCCACTTGGCGGTGCTGCCGAAGACTGAAGAACCATTCTCACGCAGCGAGAAGTCCATCAAGTAGCGGTCTTTGAAAGCATAACCCAGGTTCAGGTATCCGTTGACAGAACGGCTGATAGCATCATAATAATAAGGTACGCCATCCTGCAAATATCCTGCTGAAAACGAAGGCTTGGTAAAGTCGCCAGAGGGATATCCTTCAGCGGTATAACCCTCGGATGTAGACTTGGTGTGATAGATGTCACCACCAATCACGGCGTTAATGCGGTGTGCATCGGCAAACAACTTGGCAAATGTCAAGCTGACATCACCCTCATACGACAGGGCGTTGGTGTTGGTCTTGCTAGACTCACCGCGGCGGCCATTGGGTTTGTTGAGTATCTGGTCGGTATTGTCGGGCGAGGTGAACACATCCAGCGCATCCGTATCGTAGGTGATACCAAAACGGGCACGGGCCTTCCACATCTCGTTGGGTGTCCACTCTGCCTGGAAGTGGTTGCTGATGGTGAGGTCGTTGCCGTGGTTGCGGCTGTTCAACGATGCGTTATACAGCGGGTTGGCCATTTTCACATCATCATTGTACTCCAGCCACGGTGTCAGCATGCCGTCTGCATCGTAGATACGATAGTAGGGGTTGGCGCGTACATACTCTGAGAATGGCACCAGCGGGTTGTTGTAGCTGGCGTTGCTCACAGAGAACTTATTCGAGAACTGGAATTTCTTCACACGGTAGATCATGTCGAGGTTGCCACCGAACACCTCACGGTCGGAACCCTTCATCACACCGGTGTTACCATTATACATACCACCGATGCCGAACATGAAGGTCTCCGAACCACCCTGCACATACAAAGAGTGTTTCTGGTTGACACCCACACGCACGGGCTGTGCCAGCCAGTCGGTGTTCACGCCCTGAGCCACAGAGTTCAGTCGTGCATAGTAAGCCTCTGTCAGACTGATAGTGGTTGCAGTCTGGTTAGCAGTCTCCACAATGCTGGGATCGTAACGGCCAGAGAGGCGCTCAAACTCAATTTTCTCGGGAGCGTTCATCATGTCGTAGCTTGACAGGTCGGGAACCGTCACGTTGAAGTTACCTGTGTAGCTCACCTGCAGCTGTCCGGCCTTGGGCTTTACGGTCTCTACTACCACCACACCGTTGGCAGCCTTCGAACCGTAGATGGCGGTAGAGGCGGCGTCCTTCAAAATGGTGATACTCTCAATACGGTTAATATCCAGGTCGTTGATGGCCTGGAGCGAACTTTCGAATCCGTCGAGGATGAAGAGTGGCTGGTTGGGGTCGGCGGCCAGTTCGTCGCGCTGACCGAGCATCGATGACTTACCACGGATTTCCATGTTGGGCAGGCGGTTGGGGTCGCTACCAAACTGGGTGTCATCGATGATGGCGAATGCCGGGTCGAGGGTTTTCAACGACTGCAGCACATTGCTCGAACCCATCTGGATGAGGTCATCTTTATTATAGGTGGCAGCCGAACCGGTGAAGCTCTCTTTCTTACGGTTGAAGATACCGGTAACGACCACGTCCTTCAGCTGGGTGCTTGACGACAGGGTGATGTTGCGGTCAACGTCGGTAGTGCCTTGGCCTATCGTCTCATACTTGTTGTCCATTCCCACATACGAGAATTTCAGCACGGTGCGCTCCACGGGAATCTTAAATGTGTAGAAACCGTCGGCATCGGTCACAGTGCACACGCGGGTCTCGCCAATGCAGACAGGAACGCCCATCAGCGGCTCGCCGGCATCATCGCGCACGTATCCTTTTATGGTACGCATGCGACCGCTCTTCTTCTCATTGGCCGACTGCACATTCACAATCTTTCCCTCTACGGTGTAGCTGAGGGGTTTGTCACGCAGCACGTAATTCATGGTTTCCTGGATGGTGGCGTTCTTCACCTCACCATTCACGGAGTACTTGCCCACGTCTTCGTAGGCGAACAAGAACTTGTAGTCAGTGGCTTTTTCCAGCCGCTTGAATACAGAAGGCAGACTCTCATTCTTGAAAGTCATCGTCACTCTGTTTGTCTGGGCTACCGAGGGCAGCGCTATCAGACAAACCAGCAGAAAGATGATTAGTCGGGTCTTTCTCATACGGTATTTTTGTTGGTTAAAGATATTTTTTCTATCTAATTATGATACACGCAACTCAAAAAAAGGTTACGCTTTTTGCCACATTTTTTTAAAAATATGTCAAAAAAGTGTGTTTTTTGTCGTTTTCAGGCATAGAAAACATTCAATTTCGTATAAAATTACTATTTTTGCAAAAAAGTTTCAAAACCCAAACACACATCTGGTATTGACCGTTAGAGATGGAGAAAAAACTAGTATTCGAGCAGCTCTTCAAGCAATACTATGAGCCCTTGTTCTGCTTTGCCTGCCAATTTGTGAGCAGCGAAGAAGAATGTCACGACATCGTCTCCGATGCCTTCGAGGATGTGTGGCGAAAAATGGAACATATTCAAGACAGCACCATCAAGGCTTATCTCTATACCGCCGTGCGCAACCGATGCGTGAACTATCTGCGGCACGCCAAGGTGAGGCAGCAATACATCGACTATTGCGAGAAAATGACAGCCAACTACACCAAGGCCGACGAACTGCTGGAACAGGAAGAGCGCAACAAATGGGTGGCCATGGCCATAAAAGAACTCACTCCCCCCGACGACTTGATCATAAAACTCTATGGAAGCGGAAAGAAATACCGCGAGATTGCAGAGGAAATGAACTTGTCGATGAGCTTTGTGAAGAAAGTGATGAGCCGCGCTACCAGGAAAATAAGAGAATATATTGTTAAAAACGTTAAAAACCGAGACCTTTTCATTTCTTAGGTGTATTACTAATAAAAAGCGAATAAAAAGTACTTAAAAAAAACAACTATTAAGGTTGACAATACTTATGAATAACGACAACTACATAGAAGAACGCATCCAGAAAGCTCTCGACATCGTAGAGAATGCCACAGAGATTTCCGACGAACAGCTGGCCGAGCTGGACGCCGACAAGGATTTGCTGCAGGACTGCCGCGACCTGCACTCTATGAAGATGATGAGCCGTCAGCAGAATGCCCGCATCGACGTGGAGAAAGAATACGAGGCGTTCGAGCGGCGACACCTGCCAAAACGGCGCCATCGCATGGCCATCTGGTGGGGCATGGCAGCTGCCGCAGCAGCGGCCTTCATCGGCTTTATCTTCATGCAAAAGACTCCCGAAACGGCTACCGAGCAGCCACTGATGGTCTATGAGGCCGACGCGCAGCTGGAGCCTATCACCATTACCAAGAAAAGCGGAAAGAAAATGACGGTGAAAGCCACTGAACAGCAACAAGAATATACGCCTGCCATCGAGGAAATGGAGATTGAGGATGTGCTGACCGTCGACGTACCGAAGGGCGGAAGCTACACCGTCAACCTGCCCGACGGCAGCCGCGTACATCTTTATGCCGACAGCCGACTGGTGTTCCCCACCCGTTTTGCGGGCGACGAAAGAGCGGTACGGTTGGAAGGTGAGGCCTATTTCGTGGTGGCAAAAGACAGCGACCACCCGTTTATAGTGAACACACCATCGATGCAGACCATGGTGCTGGGCACCGAATTCAATGTGCGCGCCTACGGCGAGGCCACCGACCAGGTGACACTCATCTCGGGCAGCGTGATGGTGAACAAAAACCAATATCACGCCAAACTCAACCCTGGCGAACAGGCTGCCATCAAGAGCAATGGCGCACTGAGCATCGCACAGGTAGACACCGAACAGTACACCTCGTGGCGCGACGGCTACTTCTATTTCGACAATGTGCGGCTACAGGACATCATGCGGGCCGTGGGCCGCAACTTCAACATGTCGGTGGAGTTCCGCGACACCTCGCTGCTCGACTATAAGATTCATTTCGTGGCCGACCGCACCAGCGGCATCGAAACAGTTGTCAGCACCCTCAACCGCATGAAGAAAATTCACGTGCAGCAGGAGGGAAACAAAATTGTGGTGTATTAATTACGAGGGTACGAAGGTACGAGGGTGCGAAGGTACGAGATTAGTCTTGTCTTCGCCTGCAGCATATAGAAAATGGCGGTTCCAGCGGAACCGTCATTTTCTTTTCATCTTCTTGCCATTCTTCTTTTGTTGGGAAAGATCGAGAACGCGGATGTTGCGCAGCTTCAGTCCTTCGCCATGACCGCAGAAGCAGATGAGACCATCCTTGTTGAAGAGGCCGGGATGGCTGCGGTGGTCTACGGTATAAGGATTGGGCTTGCCCTCCTCGGGTGCCATATGATGCCCCTGACAAGCCTTGCGGATGTCGCCATCGAGGATTACCTTGCCATTCACCGTGACCGTAATATGGTCGCCCACGGCACGAATCTCCTCAGTATTCCATGTGCCCAGTGCGCCAAAGGTGACATGCTCAGGCACGATGATGCCATACACCGAGCCGTGTTGTTGGTAGTCGCGCAGTCCCTTGTAGATGGGATCGTCGTGGTCGAGAATCTGAATTTCCATACCATCGTAGGCAGCATCGACACCTTCCCGGGTGCGAATGCCTACACCATTATTAATTCCGGGGCGCACAAAGCAGAACTCAAAGCGGAAAACAAAGTCGGAGTATTTCTTTGTCGTATAGAGATTGCCCTCTGCGCCGTAGTGGGCACTCACGTAGATGGCGCCGTCGATAGGCACATAGTCGGTCTTGTTGCCCTGCCACTTGTCGAGATTGGTGCCATCAAAGAGCAGTTCGAAACCTGCTTTTTCCTCTTCGGCCGAAAGCTTAGTCACCTTTTCAGTAGCGGCATTCGGGTCGTCGATAATCTTAGGAAGAATGGTATTCACCTGGTCGACGGCATAGCTGGCACCGGCATTTGCGGCATGGGCCTTGAAAACGTCGCGTGCTGCAAGCAGCATGTCGCGCACATGAGCGCCACGCTGGAAGGGCTTGTTCTTGTCGATGAGGTCAGTCACGGCATGGGCGGCAGCAAGCTCATTCTCCTTTACCTTCATATACGTAGCCGCGAGGTTCAGGGCCGGCTCGTTGTTCAGCGTTCCGAGAGCCGAAAGGATATTGTTGGTCACCGATGCGGCGGGCTTCATCTCGAGCGCCTGTTTGAGCAGCTGATACTTCTGCAGACTAGGCCAATTGGCTCCTTTAATAAGTGTGAGCGCACGACCGAGCAGTGCATCAGCATTCCGCGAGCCCTTTTCAGCAGTTGCCAGTTGCATGATTGGAGCCACGGCATCAGCAGAGGCCACCTTCAACAGGGCGTTACGGGCCTCAACATTGGTGGCGGCGGCACCGACAATCTGCTGCAGATCATCCTTGCCGGCACGCTGGGCAAGGAGTCCATAGAAGAGGTCGGGATAAGGACGGAAGCGCGCAAGCAGGTCGCTGAAGTTACTTTTTGTCACGATGGCGGCAAGGCTTTTGGCGGCGGCAGCATGCAACTTGTCGTTCCCTAACAGGGCCTTCAACGGCTCATAGGCAGCGGTGAGATGCCGTTCGCCGGCAAGTGCCACGAGGGCAGGCGAGGCTTCAGTTCCTTTGGCGTTCAAGGCTGCTAGCAGTCCGTCGGCGATATTACCGTTAAAGACTGCGAGGGCATCATGGGCAGCCGCAGCATGACGACCGTCGAGAGCGTTGACAAGAGCACTCAGTGCATCTTCTCCGCCCATCTTTCCTGCAGCCTCAATGGCGGCAGTGGCAACGGCATCGTTGTCAGAGTCGACAGCCTTCAGCACGGTGCCTATACTAGCGATGTCGTGGTGATTGCCCATCCAGCGCAGCACGTCGGCCTGGGCGTCGCTCTTCAACTTGGTGAAAGCCTTACTTACAAGAGGTGCGATGACGGCAGCATCGCCCAGCTCGAGCGCAGTGACGCGCAACTGCCGGTTGTCGCTCTTCCGAATGGTTTTCATCAGCAGTGATGTCTTTTTCTTGGCAGGCAGGGAGGATGCCTTGTCGCAGAACTCAGCGACGGCCCGCGAGGCGGGAGCTATCGTGGTGAGATCTTCCTGCGCCGGTTGCACCTTCTGAGCGTCGGGAGTGAGCTTGCCCAACTGATAGCGCAGAAAAGCCAAGTTGCCCTCATCCTTGCATTTTGCGATAGCTGCCTCTAGTCCTTTCTTCACTGCAGCGCACTGTGCCTCATGTCCTTTCACCGTAACGTAGCTCGTCAGTCCGTCAATAGCATATTCGAAAGGAGCATTTTTTCCTTCGGCAGAGGGTCCCAGCATGGCAGCCAGCTGTTGTATGCCCTCGGCACCCGTACCTGCTATCTCGCTCATCACCTGCTCCAGTGCCTCCAGGTTTTGTGCGGGCAACTGTGCCAGGCCGTCGGCGATGATGGTCGATACTTCACGGTTACGGCTGTCTTGCGCCGACATCTGTAACGGCATCAGCAATGCCAGCAGCACGATGATGTATTTGATGTGTGTCATGGTCAAATATTTCTTTTAGTGTTATATCAATTCTAATACTTATTCCTATCCCGCTTCCTTTTCCGAAGATAAGGAGCCGGGATGGCAAGGCTTTTATATTCTCCACTCTCCGCGCATAGGCTGGTTGACAAGGGCGTTGGCAGCCGGATCGTCAATAAACGTCTGCGTCTGCGGGTCGAATTTCAGTTCACGGCGTCCGAGTCGCAAAGCCACGGCACCCATGTTCACCAGCGTGCAGCTGTGGTGGCCGTTGTCCTCGTTGAGGGCAAACTTCTGGCGGGTTCGTACGCACTCCAGGAAGTCGGTGTGCTGCGGCTCGGGGTCGGGCAGTTCGTTGAGTTTGTTCATCACATCGGGGATGGTACATTCGAAGCCTTTGAACACCTTGCCCTTTGGCCCTTCTATGTAGGCCAGTTTGCCTTTGCTCTCGAAGCCTTCACCCTCGAGCACTATCTGACAACCGTCGGCATACGTATAGGTGATTTTCCGCCAGATGCCCACGGCGTCATAGTGTTGTTGCGGCGCATCGACCTCCACTTTGACCGGGAACTCATTGTCCTTGCCTAGCATATACTGCACGGGGTCGAGATAGTGCTGCCCCATGTCGGTGAGGCCGCCACCGTCGTAGTCCCAATAGCCGCGGAAAGTCTGATGCACGCGATGGGCATTGTAGGGTTTATAAGGTGCCGGACCGAGCCACATGTCGTAGTTCAGTTCTGCGGGCACGGTCTGCGGCGTCAGGTTGTCCTTGCCCACCCAGAAGAATTTCCACGTGAACCCCGTAGCTCCCGAGACGGTCACCTTCAGCGGCCAGCCAAGCATACCACTCGCAATGAGTTTCTTCAGCGGCTTCACGGGAGTGCCAAGGCCATAGAACGTGTCGGTGAAACGAAACCAGGTATTCAGCCTCAGCATGCGGCCATAGCGCTGAACGGCTTCTTTTACAGCCTTGCCCTCACCGATGGTGCGTGTCATAGGCTTCTCCAGCCAGATGTCCTTGCCGGCTTTGGCGGCCTCCACCGCCATGAGTCCGTGCCAATGAGGAGGTGTGGCAATGTGGATGATGTCGGCGCCCGACTGATGAATCAGTTCGCGCCAGTCGCCATAAGCTTTCACATTTTCCTTTAGTTTAGTCTTTGCGCCATCAACGGCACTGTCCAGATGTTTCTTGTCAACGTCGCATACGGCGAGCAACCGGCAGGCTTCCGATGATGAGAAATGAGTGGATGAACGCCCAATGCCACCTACTCCGATGATGGCTTTCGTCAGTTGGTCGCTAGGTGCAATGAACCCATTGCCGCCCAACACCTTTCTCGGGATGATGGTGAACAGCCCTACGGCTCCCAGCGATTTCATAAATTGTCTTCTATCCATGGCGATTGTTTAGGTATGTTGAAGTGTTTTTACGATATTTGAAGATAAAGATACAACAATAATGGGTACGTTGTTTCAACGTACCCTATTCTTTAAAACTTTTTCACAGTTCAAGAGTTCTGAACTCCTGAACTCCTGTATCCTTATTTCTTCGGTTTCCGGCGTGCCCAGCCTTCCTCACTGAAGTCGGGTTCCTCGCCTTTCAGCTTGAATGGCTGGCCCTTCATCAGCTCGCGCCAGTCACCCGTGCCGTCGTTGGTGCGGAACTTCTTAGGAACACTTTGCGACTTTTTACTGCCGCGTGCGTCACCTTTCGCTGCGCGTGCGCCATTCCGCGCTCCACGCTCGGCGCCTCTTGTGCCTCGTTCAGAAGCTCTCGATCCGCGCTCTGCGCCCCTTGCTCCACGCTTATCGGGCGTGTCGTCGGCATCGTTGCAGCGCACCTCGCGGTTCTTATAGTGAGTGCCGTTCAGCGCTTTCATCACCCGGTTGGCGTCGGCCTCGGGCACCTCAATATAGCAGAATTTGCTCAGCAGGTCGATATGTCCCACCTCCTGGCGTCCTTTCACGTGCTTATTCAGGAACTGCATCACCTCGCCCGGATAGAACCCGTCGTTCTTTCCCAGGTTGATGAACAGCCGTCGATAGCCTGCCTCCGCCTTGCGCGGACCCCGTGGGGCACCGTTGCGGTCGCCGCTTTTTGCCCCCCGCTCTTTCTTTTTTGCTGAGGGTTTCTCTATCTCGGGTGCGTCGGCATAGTAGGCCAGGAACTTTCCGAACTCCACCGACACGATTTTCTTGATGATATCTTCCTTGTCGATATACTCGAAGTAGCGGCTGATATCTTGCATGAACGGTGCAATCTGCTCTTCCTCCACGTCGGTTTTCAGAATCTGGTCCATCACCTTGTAGAGCTGTTTCTTGCAGATGTCGGCCGGCTTGGGGATGTCGCCCTCGACAAACTCCTTGCCAATCTCCTTCTCGATGGCGCGAATCTTGTGTTTCTCGCGTGTGTGAACAATAGAGATACTCGTGCCTTTCTTGCCCGCACGGCCGGTACGGCCCGAGCGGTGGGTGTAGTTCTCAATATCGTCGGGCAGACCGTAGTTGATGACGTGCGTCAGGTCGTCTACGTCCAGGCCGCGCGCTGCCACGTCGGTAGCCACGAGCAACTGCGTCAGATGGCGGCGGAACTTCTGCATGGTGAGGTCGCGCTGCTGTTGCGACAGGTCGCCGTGCAGTGCCTCCGCATTATATCCGTCTTTGATCAGTTTGTCGGCAATCTCTTGCGTCTCGAGCTTCGTGCGGCAAAAGATGATGGCGAAGATGCGCGGATAGAAGTCTACGATGCGCTTCAGCGCCAGATACTTGTCCTTGGCATTCACCATGTAGTACACGTGGTTCACGTTCTCGGCGCCCTCGTTGCGGCTGCCCACCACAATCTCCTTGTGGTCGTGCAGGTAGTTCAAGGCAATCTTCTCTATCTCCTTGCTCATGGTAGCCGAGAAGAGCAGGGTGTTGCGGTCTTCGGGCACATGCTCGAAAATCTCGTTGATGCTCTCAGAGAATCCCATGTTAAGCATCTCGTCGGCCTCATCAAGCACCACGTTGGCCACCTGCTCAATCTTGGCCTTGCCGCGGTTCATCAGGTCGATGAGTCGTCCGGGCGTAGCCACGATAATCTGAGCCCCGTTGCGCAGAGCCTTGATTTGCTGCATGATGTCGGCACCTCCATACACAGGTACCACACGAATGCCAGTCATGTATTTTGAAAAGTCGCGCAGATCGTCGGCTATTTGCAGACAAAGCTCGCGTGTAGGACTCAGGATAAGCGCCTGAGTGGTAGGGTCGTCAGGGTTAATACGTTGTAAAAGGGGAATGCCGAAAGCGGCTGTCTTGCCAGTACCGGTCTGTGCCAGTGCGATTACATCATTTTTATTACCCAGCAAATAGGGAATCACTTCCTCCTGAACGGGCATCGGATTCACAAAGCCCAGTTCCTCGATGGCGCGGCGTATTTCGCTGCTCACGCCCAGTTCTTCAAATGTCTTCAAATTCTATATCTTCTTAATGCGGGTGCAAAGTTACGAAAAGTTGAGCGCAAAACAAAATAAACTCGTTTATTTTTTCTGCCGAGACGGAGTAACTTATTTAAAGGTACAAAAAAACGAGCGAAATACAAAATGAAAGCTTGCTTTTCTTTTCATTTCCGAGAATCCGTTATCCAAACCATTAAATTTCTTCTTCTGCCACTTGGCCGTTTCGAGTTTTTTCATTATCTTTGTCGCAATATTCCCCCATGCCTTATAGTTTGTATATCAATTGCAAAGAAAAGGCAGGGAAATACTTATCTAACTAAACAATCGGAAAAACAAAACAAACCATGAATACGATGAAAAAGTTAATTCCTACCCTAAGCTTGGTCATTGCTGTTTGGACGAGCACCCTTCATCTGTCTGCCCAGCAGGTTACTAAGGAGGCTGCCCAAGAAAAAGCCATTGCTTTTATCCAGAAGTCTATGGGCTCCAACTCTAAAATGAGAAAGGCTCCTCGCAAGGCTCCACAGTTGAAGCTTGCCAATGAACGCGACGAATTCTACATCTTTAACGACGAGGCTAACGGCGGATATATCATTGTTAGTGGTGATGAATGTACACCCTCAATTCTTGGATACAGCGAGACTGGCAGATTTGATGCTAATATACCAGAAAATATGCGCTCATGGTTGCAAGAATATGCCAACCAAATTGCTTGCTTGAGAAATCATTCTGGGATAAAATCCAATCTTACTACACAGACTAGGGCTTCAATAGCTCCACTGTTAGACGAAACGGCATGGGGGCAGAACTCACCATATAATCTTTTCTGTCCAGAATATGAAAGTCAACAGACTGTAACAGGATGTGTTGCTACTGCAATGGCTCAAATCATGTATTATTATCGATGGCCAAACACAACCACAAAAGAGATTCCTGGATACAACACCGAGACATTGAGTTTACCTATTAGTTCCATACCTGTCTCCAGCATTGATTGGAATAATATCCTGCCCAAATACAATTCTGGATCAGAGACCCAGGAACAGAAAGATGCTGTTGCGAAACTGATGCTAATGTGTGGCACTGCACTTAAGATGGACTATAATATGAATGGCAGTGGTTCAAGTGTGGATGATATTGCTTTTTCTTTGAAAGAATATTTTGATTATGCTTCAACAGCAAAGATATTGAGGTCATGGGAATACTCTTTGAGCCAACTTATACAGATTGTTTATAATGAGCTTGCCAGTGGTCGCCCCATTTGCCTTGGAGGTCAGAACATCTCTGGCCAGGGTCATGCTTTTGTTGTTGATGGCTATGACACAGATGACTACTTTCATATAAATTGGGGTTGGAATGGTGAGAAAAACGGCTATTTCCTTTTGTCCTTGGTTGACCCTAATAACATTGGTGAAGGATACAACAGATATCCTGTATGTGTAGTAGGAATAAAAAGAAGTATTGACATTAATCCAGATGGAGATAATGATGGTGATTTGATTGTTACTCAAACAACAGAAGGGGTTGATATGTCATTTGAGATTATCAGTGTCGAAGATAAGACTTGTAAGGTGAAGGGGAATGACAGTTATGCACCCGCAATCGACCCAGCAACTACTGGAATTGTAACTATTCCAGAATACGTAAACGGCTATAAGGTAATATCTATTGGCTCTTGTGCTTTTTATAACTGTGGTGCAATACAGAAGGTCATTATGCCACAAACAATAACCTCCATCGGTCATGATGCTTTTCATTACTGCAGTAAAATGGAGTCTGCTGAAATTCCATTAGGAGTGAAACAAATAGATTATCAAGCTTTTATGGGGTGTGGTTCCTTAACTTCTATAGTAATCCCTGATGGAGTTACTGAGATTACTTACAATGCGTTTACAGGAACTGGCATAACATCGATAGTTCCACCTGGTTATGAACGAGATCCGACATCTTGTGTAATACCAGAAAGCGTAACCCGGATAATTGGCCAGGCCTTTTTGTGTCACAATTTGGTATCTGTTATATTACCTGCTAGTGTGAAAGAGGTGGGTGGGAATATGGCATGTGGCTCATTTGGAAATCCTTTTCTTGGTTGTACGTCTTTAAGAACCCTCGACGTTGAGGAAGGCAGTCCTTATTATCATGCTGAGGGGAACTGCATTATTGAATCTGCTACTAACTGCATTTCAATAGGATGCAACTACTCAGAAATACCATCCTATGCAAAGCACATAGGAGAGGGGGCTTTTTGCAATTTGAGTTTTGAGAAATTTGTTGTGCCAGAAGGAATTGTTACAATAGAAAAGGATGCATTCAATAATAGTTTCTATCTTAAAGAGGTAACTCTCCCTTCTACATTAACTAAGCTTGACGTATATGCTTTTTATGCCTGTCTGAAATTAAAGACACTAAAGGTAAAAATGAAATCCCCTATAGCCATAGCCAGTGATACATTTACGGAAACAGCACTTGAAAACCTTTATGTTCCTGCTGGTACAAAAGAATTGTATGAAGCTGCGGATGGATGGAAGAACATCAAAAACATCATTGAGATGGAAGATCTTGATCCGATAGACAACGGCACTACCATCGATATAGGCACCCAAATCAACACCGACACCAACCTCGACGGCAATGTGGTGGGCAACATTCTCTACAACATCAGCAGCGGCAACGGTGAATTTAATCCGGATGAGCACTGTATCGTATTGAACAAACCTGTATCTGATGAGACCATGAGCAACCTGGAGGGTAAGGATGTGTTTGGCGAAGACTTCAAAGATCAGTTCACGGGTATCGTGTTCAAGGTGGCAAAGGGCAGCGGAAATATAAAAGTTGAAGTTCTAACTAGCGGCAACATGGTGCTGAAAGTGAAAATAGGCAATAATACGCCCACAGAGGTGATAGCAGAAGAAAAAACGACGAAAACCATCCCCTACAACGTGACGGAAGAAACCTATGTATACATCTACGGCAGCACGAAGGCCGCACAGCAGGCCAAGGGCATGCGGCGCGCCAACGGAACTGACGGCACACTGAAGATTTTCGGCATCGAGATTGAGAAGAACCCAACGGCCATCGACGACATCTTTGCCGACGACAAACCCATGGACATCTACACACTTTCTGGTCAGAAGGTGCGCTCGGGCGCTACCAGCCTGCAGGGACTGCCCGCCGGAGTATATATCGTTGGCGGAAAGAAAGTGGTGGTAAGCAAGTAAGACCGCCAGCTGCCGAAAGGGCAGAATGATGCACAGACAACTGAAAAAATGATGCGCCGAGAGGGCAGAATGATGATGTCGATAACACGGCGCTACCTATATGAACGACCCGGCATGAGAGCTCAAAAAATGCCTCATGCCGGGTTGTTTTTTCAGTTGTTATCAAATTACACTCTCATTTGTTAGCAAATTACACTTCAATTTGTTAACAAATCGCATCCCAATTTCTTAAGAAATCGCACCTTAATTTCATAACAAATCGCAGTCTAATTTGTTAGCAAATGGCAACTCACGATTTTTTCACTTCAAACAAGCGCACAGAAAAGATTGGTTTTTCTTCCAAAAATTGAAAATAAATGATTAACTTTGCAACAACTAATTGAATGATTGTTGCATGGAAGACAATTTCGACATCCGACAAGAACGCATCTCATCGTCTGAAAAGGAATTCGAAAACGCCCTCCGACCGCTGCGCTTCGGCGACTTCAGCGGTCAGA
The DNA here is from genome assembly GCA_002353525.1 of Prevotella sp. UBA2739. GTDB lineage: Bacteria > Bacteroidota > Bacteroidia > Bacteroidales > Bacteroidaceae > Prevotella. Next base: position 4,332 of record DEJV01000034.1, on the reverse strand, counting down.
TGAAGGTGGTGGAAAACCTTGAAGTGTTTGTTGAGGCGGCTAAATATCGTGGCGAACCGCTCGACCACACCCTGCTGCACGGCCCTCCCGGACTGGGCAAGACCACGCTCTCGAACATCATTGCCAACGAACTGGGCGTGGGATTTAAGATTACCAGCGGACCGGTGCTCGACAAGCCGGGCGACCTGGCGGGCATCCTGACGTCGCTGGAACCTAACGACGTGCTGTTCATCGACGAGATTCACCGGCTCTCGCCCGTGGTGGAAGAGTATCTCTACTCGGCCATGGAGGACTACCGCATCGACATCATGATAGACAAAGGACCGTCGGCACGCTCCATCCAGATAGACCTGAACCCGTTCACGCTCGTAGGAGCTACCACCCGCAGCGGACTGCTCACGGCACCGTTGCGCGCCCGTTTCGGCATCAACATGCACCTGGAATACTATGAGCCCGAGACGCTGCAGAAGATTATCCGCCGCTCGGCCAGCATCCTGAAGGTGCCCATCGCCGACGATGCCGCCATGGAAATTGCCCGCCGCAGCCGCGGTACGCCCCGTATTGCCAACGCGCTGCTGCGCCGCGTGCGCGACTTTGCCCAGGTGAAGGGCAACGGACGCATTGACATGCAGATAGCCAAAGTGGCGCTGACGGCGCTGAACATTGACCAGTACGGACTGGACGAGATCGACAACAAGATACTGCTCACCATCATCGACAAGTTCCAGGGCGGACCGGTGGGTATCTCCACCATCGCCACGGCCATCGGCGAGGACAGCGGTACGGTGGAAGAGGTGTACGAACCGTTCCTCATCATGGAGGGATTCATCAAACGTACACCCCGCGGGCGCATGGCCACAGAACTGGCCTACCGCCACTTTGGGCGCAACCCCTACAAGGGCAACATCATGTCGCCCGGACTGTTTGACGACTGAAAAACCACACACTGCGAGATATGATATCACCACGGTTCTCATCATGGCGCCTCATCGTGGGAGCATGCTGCCTGGCGGCAGTGTGCTCGTGCCACAAGCATGCCAGCACCGACATCACCGAAGAAGAGCGCGAGACGCTGGCGCAAACCATCAAGGAGTATAACAACCTGGGGCGCAAATGCCGTGAGGAAAGCAAGTTTGAGAAGTCGATAGACTATCATAAGAAGGAGCTCGAGATTGCCGAGCGGCTGAAAGACACGGTGAGCATCGTGCAGGCTCTGAACCAGATAGGCACCAACTTCCGCCGGCTGGGCATCCTGGACGAGGCCTCGCAATATCACCAGCGGGCACTCTACTATGCCAACAGCTATAGCGACGACACCAGCTATGTGGCCCGCAAGAACCGCGTGACATCGCTCAACGGACTGGGCAACGTCTTCATGTCGCTGAACAACGACCATGCCGCCGACAGCGTGCTGCGCATGGCCCTGCAGGGAGAGACGCAGCTGGGCAGCGCCCTGGGACAGGCCATCAACTATGCCAACATCGGCCACATCATGGAGAGAAACGGCAAGCGCGACTCGGCATGGCTCTACTACCGGCTGTCGTACGAGAAAAACACCGAGGCCAAGTCGGACATCGGACTGGCGCTGTGCCACCGCCACTTCGGCAATCTCTACGAGAAAGAGGGCGATATGGACAAGGCCCTGGACGAATATACCACCTCGATGGAGATTATGAAGCGCACCGGCGACCAGTGGCACTGGCTGGAGTCGTGCCTCGAACTGGCCCGATTCAACAACCGGAAGGGTGACCTGGCCACATCGAAAGCCTATCTGGACCGCGCATCGGCCGTGGCCGAGCGCATCAACTCGAAGGAGCACCTGGCCGATATTCACAGGCTATACTACCAAATATTCGAAAAAGAGGGCAACTACAAACAGGCCCTCAGCCACTTCACACGGTCGGAAAGGCTGCAGGACAGCCTGCTGGACATGTCGAAACTGAACCGCATTCAGGACATGCGCATCACGCTGGAGCGCGACCGCCAGAAACGCGAGATGGACATCCTGCGCGAGAACTACGAGATAGGACGGCAGTCGAAGCGCATTGTCAACGCCATGCTCATCGTGCTGTTCGTGCTGGCCACGGTCATCATCGCCTTCATGTGGTATGCCATCCGCACCCGCATGAGGAAACTGCGCATGCTGCAAAACATGGAAGACACGAAGCAGAGCTTCTTCACCAACATCACCCACGAATTTCGCACGCCGCTGACCGTCATACTGGGACTGGGCGACCAGATACAAAAGGGCAAACCCACCGAAATAGAGCAGATTCACTCGTCGGCAAAGATGATTGTGCGACAGGGCAACAGCCTGCTGCAACTCATCAACCAGCTGCTCGACATGTCGAAGGTGCGGTCGGCCGTAGGCACTCCCGACTGGCACACGGGCAACATCGTGAGCTACATACAGATGATTATGGAGAACTACCGCGAGTATGCCCAGCACAAACACATCGAACTCTCCTACACCCACCAGGAACAAAACATCGAGATGGACTTCGTGCCCGACTACATCAATAAAATCATGAGCAACCTCATCACCAACGCCGTGAAGTATACCAATAATTACGGCAAGGTAAACGTGACAGTGGAGTCGGTGGGCAACGAACTGAAAATAAAGGTGTTCGACACGGGCCGCGGCATCTCGGCCGAGGCGCTGCCGCACATCTTCGAACCCTTCTATCAGGCTGCCGACGACAGCCTGAACATCGGTACGGGCATCGGCCTGTCGCTCATCAAGATGGTGGTCGACGCCATGGAAGGACACGTCAGCGTGGAGAGCCAGCTGGGCAAAGGCTCTACGTTCACCGTGATGCTGCCACTGAAACACGGCAACCAGCCGTGGAAGGCCATCACCCACCTAGACATGTCGTCGCTCTTTGTGGCCGACGACACCGAGCTGAGCGACAGCACCTACAACCCCACCGACGAGATTATCAAGATACTGATAGTAGAAGATAACGCCGAGGTGGCCCACTATATTGGCTCTACGCTGGCCGACCGCTTTGCCATCTACTATGCCAAAGACGGTGCCGAAGGCGTGGAAAAGGCCAAAGACCTGATGCCCGACCTCATCATCACCGACATCATGATGCCCGTGATGGACGGCATAGAACTGTGCCGCAAGGTGCGCACATCCGACGTGCTGAACCATATCCCCATCATCGTAATCACGGCCAAAAACACCGAAAACGCCCACCTGGAGGGCCTGCAGGCCGGTGCCGACGCCTATCTGGTGAAGCCTTTCAACACCGACGAGCTGAACATCCGCGTGAACAAACTGCTGGAACAGCGGCAACTGCTCAGACGGAAATATGCCAGTCCGCTGGCCGATGAAAACGACGGATATGCCAATCTGGCCAATGCCGACCGCGATTTCCTCAACAAATTTGTGGATGTGGTGAATGCCCAGCTCACGCAAAACCGCCAGGACGTAGAGACCATCGCCTCGAAACTCAACATGAGCCGCGTGCAGCTGAACCGCAAAATGCTGGCCATTACCGGATGCAACACCACCGCCTATATCACGCAACTGCGCATAGCCAAAGCCAAACGGCTGCTCGACAGCTGTGCGGCCATGCCTATTGGCGAGGTGGCCATGAAATGCGGGTTTGAAGACGTCGCTTATTTCAGTAGAATTTTTAAACAAACAACCCATCAGACACCTACGCAATACAGAAAGCGCGTAAAGTGACTTTTGGATTTGTAGAACACTGAATATCAGAACATTTTACTTGATATTTGTGCGCAAAATACAAATTCTGGAATTGAAAAAGAGCGCAAAATGCAAAAGATTGAGCGTTTTTTCATAACGGAAATCTGTAAAAAGATATAACTTTGCAGCACAAATAGTAAGTAGTAACATTTTTTTGGCGAAGAGTCGTTAATTATTATTAGAAACTTGAGTTAATTTAGTAAGTAGTAGTTTTAAAGGGGTACTGGTCGTGAGATTAGTACCTTTTTTGTGTCTACACGTTTGTATATACCCACGCTATTCCTACGAGAGTACCCTTTTTTGACTTAAAAAAGCAAATAAACTGAAAATAATAGGGAAATATTTTGCTGATTTCAGAAAAAGTGATTACTTTTGCAACCGGTTTTCAAAGCGAAAAGACGAAGACAGGGGCGTAGCCCAGTTGGTTTAGAGCGCTGCAGTCACATTGCAGAGGTCATCGGTTCGAGCCCGATCGTCCCTACTTCTCCTTCTTTTCAATTCCTCCTCTCCCTTTATTTCTTATCAAGATAATTAGTGGACATATTTTGTGCACATGAGGCTCGTTTGTTTCCCACTTTCAAGCCGCCAGGCTAATTAACGTGAGTTCGACGTAA
>DEJV01000018.1:17236-20248 GCA_002353525.1 Prevotella sp. UBA2739 | reverse complement strand
GAAGACTATCGTTACTACTGAGGTCATCGCCAAGATTGCCGAGAAGAACGGCGTTGAGCTGCGCGACTGCTACACGGGCTTCAAGTGGATTGCCAACGAGATTCGCAAGGACGAAGGCGTGAAGAAGTATATCGGTGGCGGCGAGGAAAGCTTCGGATTCCTGCCATTCGATAAGGTGCGCGATAAGGACTCTCCTGCCTCTATCTGCCTCATCTGCGAGATTGCAGCATGGGCGAAGGACAACGGACGCACGCTTTACGACCTGCTCATGGACATCTATGCTGAGTATGGATTCTCGCGCGAGGTGACCATCAACGTGGTGAAGCCGGGCAAGAGCGGAGCCGACGAGATCAAGCAGATGATGACCGACTTCCGTGCCAACCCACCGAAGGAACTGGGTGGATCGCCCATCTGTCTGTGGAAAGACTATCAGACACTCGAGGCTCGTAAGGCCGACGGTACGGTTGAGAAGATCAACATGCCTACCACCAGCAATGTGCTGCAGTGGTTCTGCGAGGATGGCACCAAGGTGAGCGTTCGTCCTTCGGGCACGGAGCCGAAGATTAAGTTCTACACCGAGGTGAAAGATCCTACCTTCAAGTGCGCTGGTTGCTACGAGCGTTGCATGAAGGGTGCTGAGGAGAAGATTGCAGCCATCAAGAAGAGCCTGAACCTCGACTAATCGTCTGCAAGACCAACAAATCATCCATAGAGTAGGGGAGTTGCCGTGTGCGACTCCCCTTTTTTTGTGCCATTCTGTAATATTGGTTATTATTCACGCTTTTTGTGTGATACCTATTTATAAAATTGTTTCTATCTTTGCAGCGTCTAAGTGGCAGACATTGTGTCTCACATGACAAATTACTCTCAAGCGACTCGAAAAATGTCGCTTCTTCGAGGAAACGGATTTTTGGTATTTTACTAATATATTTTTTACAATGAAGAGAATGAGGTATTTATTCTTCCTGATGACAACCATGCTTTTTGCCTGTTGTTCGTCAGACAGTGAGACAAAGGCGGAGACTCCGGCCAGTACGCCTACACCTGGCAGCACCAAAACGCTGGTGGCTTACTACAGCTATACGGGCGACAGCCGTGCCATTACCAACGAAGTGAGCGGGCAGCTGAAATGCGACGTAGTAGAAATCACTCCACAAGATAAAACGCAGAAATACGAGGCCAACAACTATGCCGGGGGCAACAAGTTGCTCAACGACATCAAGGCGGGCAACTATCCGGCCATCGACCCTGTCAATGTCAATTTCAGCAACTATGACAACATCATCATCGTCACTCCACTCTGGCACAGTCAGATGGCAGCTATCATGCAGACGTTTCTCCATAACAACGCCTCGGCCATGGCCCACAAACAGGTGGTTCTCATCGTGTCGAGCCATTCCAGCGGCATCAGTGGGGTGGTCAGCGATGCCAAGCGCCTTCTGCCCGACGTCTCGTGGATGGGCGATGCCTTGTGGATCAACAACTCCAACCGCAGCAACACCGCTTCGCTGGTGCGCGACTGGCTTGGTGGACTGAACTTCAAAAACAGCAATATGGAAACAAAAAACATGAATATCACTATCGACGGAACAACGCTCTCGGTGGTGCTCGACGACAATGCCGCCACACGCGAACTTGCTGAAGCATTGAAACAGGGGGCTATCACCTACAATGCTGATGACTACGGCGGCTTCGAAAAGGTAGGGGCGTTGGGACGCTCACTCACCACCAACAACCAGCAAATCACCACCCAGGCGGGCGATGTCGTTCTCTACAATGGCAACCAGATTGTGCTGTTCTATGGCAGCAACTCATGGAGCTATACGCGCCTGGGGCGCATACAGTACGACTCTCTCGACCAGCTGAAGTCGTTCCTCAAGGCCGGACAGGGCCGTGTCAGCGTTACGCTCTCGTTGCCTGGCACCACAGCCATCAACCAGGCAAGGCACAGCTACACCGACGGCGAGGCGTTCTATTCGCTCAACGGACAGCGTGTTGAGCATCCCTCGCATGGCGTTTACATTAAGAAGGGGAAAAAGGTGATTCTCTAAACAACAAAAACAATATGAGGAGCTAACGATGGGTTAACTCCTCATATTTCTTTATGTTCCCATTTGCTTGCAGAGAAAGCCCCCATACGTGGCGTCTCTACATGCGAAAGCACTATTAAGCAGCCTTCTTTGTGGTTGTCTTTTTCTCAGTTGCTTTCTTTTCGGTAGCTTTCTTGGTGGTAGCTTTCTTAGTGGTGGTAGCCTTCTTCTCAGTAGCCTTGGTAGCAGTCTTCTTGGCCGAAGTGTAGCATACACTGCAAGGAGTGAGCTTCTCCTTTGCCTCTGCCAGCGTCATCGTGGTGATGTTCTTGCTCTTGGCCAGTGCTGTGCAGCTCTTTTTCTTGTGATACTTGCTTCCACCGGCTGCAGCATACACCTTCGAGGTGCCAGTAGCTTTCTTGGCGGCAGTCTCTGTGGCGGGCTTCTCAGCTGTCTTCTTCTCGGCAGCCACCTTTTTCGTGGTCACCTTCTTTTCAGCAGCTTTCTCCTCGGTGGTTGTGGCCTTCTTAGCTGTTGTGGTAGCCTTCTTGGTGGCAACCTTCTTCTCAGCCTGTTCCTTGGCTATGGCCTTCTTGGTAGCCTCGGCCTGGGCGGGATAGCAGCGCACACAAGCGTGGCGGCCCATCTCCTTAGCCTCGGTGGTAGTGATCGATGTCACATTCTTCGAATTGCGCAAGTAGCTGCAATCCTTGCTCTTATGATAAGCGATGGCGCTCTTGCTGGGAGCAATGTAAACTTTCTGTGCCGACACGCTCATTGTTGCGCAGAGCATGACGATCAATGACAAAATGTACTTTTTCATATTCATTTCGATTAAATTAAACAATTTGGGTGTAAAGTTAGCAGAATTGTGGCACCTATGCAAGTAAAAATAGATGTTTTTCGACATATTTAACAAAAAAAGTGATGTTTCATTTCGAAACATCACCTTTCGCTTTCTTTGTAGTCGATAGGGGAATCG
>DEJV01000018.1:0-17186 GCA_002353525.1 Prevotella sp. UBA2739 | reverse complement strand
ACCCGTACGGCAGTTTAGCAAACTGCTGGTTTCAGCCACTCACCCATCCTTCCGGGCTCGCTTTAGCTTTGCCAAGCATTGTTTCTCAAATGCGAGTGCAAAGGTAATGCTTTATTTTGAATCCGCCAAATCTTTTCTGAATTATTTTTCAAAAAAGTGAATTTTTTTCTTCCACCTTATTATATATAATTGAGAATTGTAGTGAAAGAAGGGAGAGGTGAGAAGGGAGAGGTAGAGATGAGGGATAAGAGATAAGAGATAAGAACTGAGCGTTAATGCTCGGTAGTAGATAAGAGCTGCCTCTTTCTCCGCAGGGGCATGCTCTGCATGCCCATTTCCTTCTCCCTTCTCCCTTCTCACCTCTCACCCCTCCCTTCTCTCCCCTAAAACCGATACTCCTTCCTGGCGTCGAAGCAAGGACAGGCTTTATTGACCCCGGGCAGGTCGCGGTGCCCCACGATAGTTGCTTGTGGATGCTCGGCCTTCAGCTGTTTCAGCAACCTCAGCAACGCCCGCTTCTGGCGTGCTGTACGGGTGTCGGCAGGACGACCATAACGGTCGAGACCACCCTCGTAGCACACACCTAGCGAGTGTTGGTTGTAACCCCGTGCATGGGCGCCCACCAGCTGTTCGTGGCGTGTCTGGTAGACTTGTCCGTTACGGGTGATGTAGTAGTGATAGCCCGTAAATCCGAAACGGTCTTGGTGACAGCGGATGAGGGCGGTGACGGGGAAGTGCTGGTTGCACCTTGTGGCTGAGCAATGAACCACTATCAAATCGATATGACGCATGACTGTACGAAGAATGTGCCTAAGATGGCGGTTAATACTGCGATGATGAGTTTGATAATTTCTTTCCAGGTTTCTTTGTTCATAGATAGTTGGAGTTTTTTTAAAAAGGGATACGAGGGATGCAAGGGAGGGGAAGGATAGGAGGAGATGAGAGGGATGGGAGGGATGAGAGGAGTTGAGAACTGAGAGTTGAGAACTGAGAGTTGAGAACTGAGAGTTGAGAACTGAGAGTTGATGCTCGCTATTAGAGAGTTTCCGCCTCTTTCTCCGCAGTGGCATGCTCTGCGTGCCCATTTTCTCCCTTCCTTTCTCCCTTCCTTCCTCCCTTCCTTCTCATCCTTCCCCTCCTTCCTATTATGGCTCCTGCTGATCGCCACCTTCGCCGCTTCCTTCCTCGGGCTTCACGTCGTAGAAGGCTTGCTCGCGCACGTGGGCGGCCTGCTTGAGCTGCTGACGGGTAAACACGCCGGTGGCGCGCGAACGCAGACGGAAGGCGGTGATGTTCTTCACGGCAGTGAAGTCCTTCACGGTGGGCGCTCCCGTGCTCTTCAGTCCGATGGAGAAGATGGCGAAGTTGGGAATCTTCACTGCCTTTCCCTCGAGGGCCAGCTCACGAATGCAGTTCACCATGTCGGTGAGAATGCCCTTGATCACTCCCTCTGAGAACGGCGTGTTGTGGTCGGCCATGTGGCGTGCCAGGTCTTCCAGCGTCAGGGTGTTCTCTACTACGGCTCTGGCAAACCAGTATCCTTTGTTGTTCGCATTACTGCGATTGTCTTGTACGAGTCTGTACTTTAACATAAGCTTGAATTTTTAAAAGGTTAAACATAAAGGACAAGGAGCTTATCGACTATTGTGGTCTTCTGCTCTCCTGTTCACAATGCAAAGATATGACATCCGAAAACTGCGTTGTCAGTTTTCTGTTGTTTCTGCCACATTGTGTACGATAAAGTGGATGTGAAAGCAGCATTTCCGTATTTTTGGTAAAAATATAGGTAATTCATATAAACCGTCATTGAAGTTTTTTGCCTACCTTTGCGGCAACATTCAAACCATTCTACACTGATGAATATGTCAAACAACAAGTCTTCTGTCCAGTTCCATTACCGGAAAACAATCACAATCATTGCTCTGCTCCTGATGGCAGTGGCAAATATCAATGCACAAGTTATGAAAGAGAATGTAGATTTCAGCGTATGGCCGAAGGGTGAGCTCAACAGTGCCTACGCTCAGTATTTCATTGGCAACAGCTATCTGGCTCCTGTCGGCGGACCGAACAGCGGTCTGGTGAACGTCACCTTCGAGCCTCGCTGCCGCAACAACTGGCACATCCATCACCGTTCGGTGCAGGTATTGGTATGCGTGGCCGGTCATGGATGGTATGTCGAAGAGGGCAAGGAGCCCCTGGCCATGCATCCAGGCACGGTGGTGGCCATCCCTGCCGAGGCCAAACACTGGCACGGGGCAGCCAAAGACTCATGGTTCCAGCACCTCACCTACATGACAAAGGTGGAGAAGGGGGCCTCTAACGAGTGGCTCGAGCCCGTTACCGATGCCGAGTACGAAAAACTACCGGCCAGCCAGCAGCTGCTCAGCGCTACCGACGGCGAGTATATGGATCGCTTCGAGAAGTTTGCCTTTGGCGAGGTGGTCGACCAGGTGAAGGGCCGGCTCGACAACCATACCCGCTACATCTGCTATCTGGCCACGCTGCTGGGCTGCCAGGGCATCGACGAATATCGCCAGCAGCTGCCTGCGGCACTCGACAACGGGGTAACGCCTGTCGAGGTGAAAGAGATTGTCTATCAGGCCACGGCCTATCTGGGCATGGGGCGCGTTCGTCCGTTCCTCACGGCCACCAACGACATTCTGGCGCAGCACGGCATCAGTCTGCCACTGACTTCGCAGACTCAGACCACCATGGACAACCGTCGCGAGAAGGGCACACAGGCACAGGTGGACTGCTTTGGCGAGGGCATGCGCAACTTCTGGCAGTCGGGACCTGCCGACAGCCGCCACATCAACTTCTGGCTGGCCGACAACTGTTTTGGCGACTACTACACCCGCACAGGCCTTGAGCCACACAACGGCTCGGAGAAGACCGTGGGCAAGAGCGCCATGGCCCTGCGCGAGCTCATCACCTTCTGTTTCCTGGCTGCCCAGGGCGGTTGCGAGCCCCAGCTGAAGGGCCACATCGCCGGCAACTATCATGTGGGCAACACGAAAGACCTGCTCATTGCCGTGGTCTCGGCCAACCTGCCGTTCATTGGCTATCCACGCACCCTGAATGCCCTGAATTGCATTCGCGAGGTGGAAGAACCGAAAAACGAATAGACCTTCGCCACAGGCTTCCGCCTGACATATGGAATGCCTGTCTATCCGACATCTCTCAGCATTCTGAGAGGTGAGAGGGGAGAGGAGAGAGAATACATCTCCCTCCTCTTTTTTATTACTATTATGGTCTTGTCAGCATATCTCTCACCCCTCACCTCTCTCCTCTCACCTCTATACACTGCGAAACTTGCATGAATTATTTGTATAATCCGAAATTTTTATGTAAGTTTGCAGAAAAATTAGATTCTAACAGACAATGAAGATAGGAGACAGAGTAAGATTTATCAGCGAAGTGGGAGGCGGCGTCATTGCCGGCTTCCAAGGTAAAGACATTGTGCTCGTCGAGGATGAGGATGGTTTCCAGATTCCTACACGCCGTTCCGACGTAGTGGTGGTGGGCGACGAGGACTACAGCATTGGCAAGGTGCACTCGGCGGTGCCTCAGGCCAAACCCACCGTGACAAGACCCGTTGCCGAAGATCCCAGCGACCTGCCGGTCACTTTCAAGCGTCCTGTGGAGGAACGCAAGGGCGGCGACCAGCTGTCGGTCTATCTGGCCTTCGTGCCCGTCGACATCCACGAGGTGAGCAAGACCGCCTTCGAGGCTTATCTGGTCAACGACAGCAACTATTATGTGCGCTACGTCTACCTCACAGCCGAGGGCAACAGCTATCGCCTGCGCGCCACGGCCGAGGTAGAGCCTAACACCAAGGAGTTTATCGAAGAGTTCAACCGCGATGTGCTCAACGAACTGGAGCATGTGGCCGTGCAGATTGTGGCCTACAAGCGCGACAAGAGCTTCCTGCTGAAGCCGGCTGTCGACGTACAGTTGCGCATCGATCCGGTGAAGTTCTACAAGCTGCACACCTTCCAGGACAACGACTTCTTCGAGGAGCCAGCCCTGGTATACACCATTGTGGAGCACGACAAACCGGCACGCCCGTTGGTGGTCGATGCCCAGCGCTTGAAGGAAGAGATGTTTCAGAAACCTGCCGACGCCCCACGGCCCCGCACCCCACAGCCGGCGCGGCATACTGATAAGAATGCGCCCGTGGTGGTCGACCTCCATGCCAGCCAGTTGCTCGACACCACGGCGGGCATGTCGGCTACCGACATTCTGAACTATCAGCTCGACGTGTTCCACAAGACGTTGGCGCAATATGCCCAGAAGAAAGGCACCCGTATCGTGTTTATCCACGGTAAGGGCGAGGGCGTGCTGCGCCAGTCGATTATTCACGAGCTGAAGTATCGCTACAAGAACTACACCTATCAGGATGCGTCGTTCCAGGAATATGGCTTTGGGGCCACACAGGTCACGATTAGGTAATTGATAATTGACAATTGATAATTGATAATTGATAATGGAGGATGTTTCGTAGGTGCGAGGGTGCGAAGGTACGAGGGTACGAGAATACCCTTGCCTTCGGTCTCAAAAGTTCATGTTAGTCGAGGCTAATCTCGCACCCTCGCACCTTCGTACCTTCGCACCTACGAAAAAAATATAAATAGATATGAATAACGGAATGGTTAGAGTGGCTGCCGCCGTACCTTCGGTGAAGGTGGCCGACGTGAAATACAATGTAGAGCAGATAGAACGGCAGATTGCCGAGGCGGAAGAGAAAGGCGTGAAGGTCGTGGTCTTCCCCGAACTGTGTGTGACAGGCTATACCTGTCAGGACCTCTTTACGCAACGGCTGCTCATCGACGAGGCCGAGCGGGGCGTGCTGCATATTGCCGACTTCACACTGGGCAAGCAGGTGGTGGTCATCGTGGGCGTGCCTGTCAATACCGGCAAGCTGTTGCTCAACTGTGCGGCGGTCATCAGCGGGGGCGTCATGCATACGCTCATACCGAAGACTTACCTGCCCAACTACGGCGAGTTCTACGAGAAGCGGTGGTTTGCCTCGGCCCAGGACTACAACGACGGCGAGGAGGTGGAGTATGCTGGTTGTCTGGTCACTATGACCAAGGCACCCGTGCTCTTCAATCTTTCCGACGACGACTCCACGCAGTTTGGCGTAGAGATATGCGAGGATGTGTGGGCACCTGTTCCACCCAGCAACCATCTGGCGCTGGCGGGAGCCGACATCATATTTAACCTCTCGGCGAGCGACGAGCTCATTGGCAAGCACGACTATCTGAAGTCGTTGCTGGCACAGCAGAGTGCCCGCACCATGAGCGCCTATGTCTACAGCAGCTGTGGCTTTGGCGAGAGCACGCAGGACGTGGTCTATGGCGGCAATGCCATCGTCTACGAGAATGGCAAGCTGCTGGCCGAGGGCGAGCGTTTCTCGTTCAGTCCGCAACTGGTGATTGCCGATGTGGACGTGCAGATGCTTCGTGCCGAGCGCAGCAAGAACACCACCTTCGTGAATGCGCAGCGCATCGAGGTGGCCGAGCAGCGCTTCTATATGGAAACATCCGAGAAGCCCCTCTCTGCGGCCGCACAGGCTTGCTATCGCACCGTCGACGCTCACCCGTTCATTCCCCGGCAGGAGGACATGCAGCGCTCGTGCCAGGAGATCTTCAACATTCAGATTGGCGGTCTGGCCAAGCGCCTCCACCACATCCATGCACAGACGGTGGTGGTCGGTATCAGCGGCGGACTCGACTCGACGCTGGCCTTGCTGGTGTGCGTGAAGACGTTCGACAAGCTGGGCTACGACCGCAAGGGCATCGTAGGTGTCACCATGCCGGGCTTCGGCACCACCGACCGTACCTATCACAATGCCATCGCCCTGATGAAGAGCCTGGGAGTGACCATCCGCGAGATTCCTATTGCCGATGCGGTGAACCAGCACTTTAAGGACATTGGTCACAACCCTGACATTCACGATGTTACCTACGAGAACAGCCAGGCACGCGAGCGCACACAGATACTGATGGACCTGACCAACCAGCTGGGCGGCATCGTGGTTGGCACGGGCGACCTCTCGGAGCTGGCACTGGGATGGGCCACCTATAATGGCGACCACATGTCGATGTATGGCGTGAATGCCAGCGTGCCCAAGACGCTCATCCAGTATATGGTGCGCTACGTGGCACGCTACGAGATGGACGAGCAGACGGCAGCCGTGCTGCTCGACATTGTCGACACGCCCATCAGTCCTGAGCTGACGCCTGCCGACGACCAGGGCAACATCAAGCAAAAGACCGAAGACCTGGTGGGCCCCTACGAGCTGCACGACTTCTTCCTCTACTATGTGCTGCGCTACGGCTTCCGTCCCAAGAAGATTTTCTGGCTGGCAAAAATGGCCTTTCAGAATAATCCTAATACTCCGACCTACTCTGATGCCACCATCAAGAAGTGGCTCACCACCTTCATCCGCCGGTTCTTCAACCAGCAGTTCAAGCGCTCTTGTCTGCCCGACGGGCCCAAGGTGGGCAGCGTGAGCCTCAGTCCGCGTGGCGACTGGCGCATGCCCAGCGACGCCTGCAGCGACCTGTGGCTGCGCGAGTGCGAAGAGTTGTCGGCCAACGAACAATAAAAAGCGCTTGTTAGCGTTTCTATATATAGAATGAGGTATCTCTTGCGCATATTCCTGGCATGCCTGTCCATGGTGCTGTGGACAGCTTGCTCCGATGACGACAGTTTTTCGTCGTCGGCCAGCCTGCGGCTCACGTTCTCTACCGACAGCGTGAACGTCGACACGGTGTTCTCGCGCGTGCCGTCGAGCACACGCACGTTCTGGGTTTACAACCGCAGCGGCAAGGGCATCAGGTGTCAGAGTGTGCGACTGGCCAAGGGCAACCAGACGGGATTCCGTGTCAACGTAGACGGCATCTATCTGGGGCCTTCCACGGGCTACCAGACATCCGACATCGAGATACGCAACAACGACAGCATCCGCGTGTTTGTAGAGGTCACCACGCCTATGGTGCATCATGATGAACCCGTGCGCATTGCCGACGACCTGGTGTTCACCTTGGCCAGCGGCAACGAGCAGCGCGTGGCGCTCACGGCATGGTCGTGGGATGCATTGTTGCTCAACGACCTGCGGGTGAGCACCGACACCACCATCGCCACCACCCAGCCCATCGTGGTGAATGGCGCCATCACCGTCGACAGTGCGGCCACGCTCACCATTCTGGGCACTACCGTCTATTTCCACGAGAATGCGGGCATCCACGTGCGCGGACGACTGGTGACCGACGCCTCGGCCGGACGTGAGACTGTGTTAAGGGGCGACCGCCTCGACCATATGTTCGACTATCTGCCTTACGACCGTGTCAGCGGACAGTGGCAGGGCATTCACATCTACCCCTCGTCGTTTGGCAATGAGCTGCGCAACACCCACATCCACAGCACCTACAACGGCATTGTGTGCGACAGCACAGCCTGCGACAGCACCCGCAGCCGGTTGTGGATGGAGAACTGCACCATTCACAACTGCCAGGGCTACGGACTGCTGGCCCGGCATGCCAACATCACCCTGCACAACTGCGAGATTTCAAACACGCTCAACGACTGTCTGGCTGTCTATGGCGGCATTGCCAGCCTGGTGCATACCACGCTGGCGCAGTTCTATCCCTTCGATGCCATGCGCGGTCATGCCCTCTATCTGGCTAATTGTCACGACGGGGCCACTTTCGACCTGCAGGCCACCATCGTCAACTCGCTGGTCACGGGCTATGCCGACGACGTGTTGGGGGGCGACAAAGACTCCACAGGGGTGTTCAACTATCGCTTCGAGAACTGTCTGCTGCGCACGCCACGCGTCACCGATTCCGACAGTGTGTGCTACGTGAACGTCGTCTTCGAAGAGGCGAAAGACACCACCACGGCGGGCAAGAAGCATTTTGTCTGCATCGACGAGGACAACCTCATCTACGACTTCCGTCTCTTGCCTACGAGCCGTGCGGTAGATGCGGGCACGACGGCCACCACGCTTCCGGCCGACCGTTACGGCCTGCGGCGCGACGAAAAGCCTGACATGGGCGCCTACGAGGTGCAACACTAATAATCCTTACGATATATGGAAAAACTCAAACTACAATCCGAAATCCTCTTCTGCCAGTTCGACGAACTCCCGGCAGCCGACCAGCATCTGGTGCAGCGTGCCATCGACGCCACCGAGCGCAGCTACGCCCACTACAGCCACTTCTCGGTGGGGTCCTGTCTGCGACTGAACAGCGGCGAGGAGGTGCTGGGTGCCAACCAAGAGAATGCGGTCTATCCCGTTGGCCTTTGTGCCGAGCGTACGGCCATCTTTGCGGCTCAGGTGCAGCATCCCGACCAGCCCGTAGAGGCCATTGCCATTGCTGCCCGCAACGAGCGTGGCGAACTGGTGGCCGACCCGGTGACGCCCTGCGGCTCGTGCCGGCAGGGGATGGTCGAGATAGAGCATCGCTATCAGCAGCCCATGCGCATCCTGCTCTACGGCACCCGTGGCATCTACGTCATCGACTCGGTAAAGGCGCTCATGCCCCTCTCTTTCGCCGAAGACTCGATGAAATAAGCCCTAGAGCAACTATAGCCTCTATAGCCCTCTATAGCCTCTATAGCCCTCTATAGCATCTAATCCCTCTATAGCCTCTAATCCCTCTAAAAAATATCACTATGGAAAAAACACCTACTCCCCACATCGGAGCCAAAAAAGGAGAGATTGCCGACTTCGTGATTATGGCTGGCGATCCGCTCCGCGCTAAATTCATGGCCGAGCACTTTCTCGACAATCCCGTTCTCTTCAATCAGGTACGTGGCATGCTGGGCTACACCGGCACCTACCACGGCAAGCGCGTCAGCGTGATGGGCCATGGCATGGGCATTCCATCCATTGGCATCTACACCTACGAGCTGTTCAATTTCTACGATGTCAACACCATTGTCCGTGTGGGCTCGGCCGGATCGATCACCCACGACCTGCATGTGGGCGACATCGTCATCGCTATGGGCGCCTGCACCAACTCTAACTACGGCGTGCAATACGAGCTGCCGGGCCAGTATGCGCCCATTGCCGACTACGGACTGGTACGCGGTGCGGCCGATGCCTGCGAGCGTCTGGGATGCAACTACAAGGTGGGCAACGTGCTGTCGTCCGACATCTTCTACAACGAGAATTCCCACGTCGACCAATGGATGAAGATGGGCGTGCTGGCCATCGAGATGGAGGCTGTGGCCCTCTACATGAATGCGGCCCGGGCCGGTAAGCGTGCGCTCACCATCTGCACCATCTCCGACCATGTGCTCACCGGCGAGGATACCACTGCCGAGCAGCGCCAAACCACCTTCACTCGCATGATGGAGGTAGCCTTCTCATTGCTCTAAAGCAAAAGTGAGGATAGCAGCAACCAAAGCTATTGTCTGCACTCCTGTACTCCTAAAAATTCTAAACTCCAAAAAACAATGCTCCAACGACTATTACACTTCCTAGATGCCTCTCCCGTGAACTTCCTCGCTGCCAAAAATCTGGCCGACGAGCTGGAGAAAGCGGGATTCAAGCGCATCGACCCCTGTCAGCCCCTGCCTGAGGTGAAGGCGGGCGACAAACTGTTTGTTACCAAGAACGACTCGTCGGTCTATGCCTTCGAGATAGGCAGAAAGCCCCTGGCCGACGTGGGCTTCCACATGATTTGCGCGCATTGCGACTCACCCACCTTCCGCATCAAGCCACAGGCTGAGATGACCTGCGAGGGAGGCATCGTGAAGCTCAACACCGAGGTCTATGGCGGCCCCATCATGTCTACGTGGTTCGACCGTCCTCTCACCCTTGCCGGACGCGTCATCGTGCGTGGCGACGACGAGATGACACCCCGCACACTGTTGCTCCATGTGCGCAGGCCCTTGCTGCAGATCAGCAATCTGGCCATCCACTTCAACCGCCAGGTGAACGACGGTGTGAAGCTGAGCAAGCAGAAAGACGTGCTGCCCATTCTCGGCATCATCAACGACGAGCTGGAGCGCGGCAACCTGCTCATGAACATCATCTGCGAGGAACTGAATAAAGAGCACACCATCAGCCGCGACGATATCCTCGACTTCGACCTCTATCTGGCTGATGCCACGCCAGCCTGCACCTTCGGCGCACACAACGAGTTTATCTCGTCGGGACGGCTCGACGACCTCTCGATGTGCTTTGCCGGACTGGAGGCTCTGCTGGCCTCGGGCCCGAGCGACGTGACCAAGGTGCTGGCCATCTTCGACAACGAGGAGACAGGCTCGCAGACCAAACAGGGCGCTGGCAGTCCGTTTCTGGCCTCGATACTCAAGCGCATTGCCCTCCGCCAGAGCGGCACCGAAGAGGCCTTCTATCAGGCCGTAGAGCGCGCCTTCATGGTGTCGGCCGACAATGCCCACGCCTGGCATCCCAACTATGGCGAGAAGTTCGACCCCACCAACCATCCCAAGCTGGGTGGCGGACCAGTCATCAAGTTCAATGCGGCACAGAAGTACGCCAGCGACGCCGTGTCGGCATCGGTCTTTGCAGAGATCTGCCGCAAGGCCGGCGTGCCCTGTCAGCGCTTTGTCAACCACAGCGACGTGGCGGGCGGCAGCACCCTGGGCAACCTCCTGGCTTCGTCGATACCTCTGCGTGGCGTCGACATGGGCAATGGCATACTGGCCATGCACAGCTGTCGCGAGACGGGCAGCACGGCCGACCACATCTATTGTGTGAAGGCCTTCACCCAGTTCTTCAGCTAAAGCCCTGAATACTCTGAAAATTCTGAAGACTCTGAATACTCCGAAAATTCTGAATACTCTGAATAATCTGAAAATTCTGAATACTCCGAAAACAACAACCATTATGAAAATCACCAAACTAGCTTTATCCATTGGAGTTGCCTCGCTGATGATGCAACTCACCGCATGCAAGGATGCAGGCGCATCGTCCGACAATCCTCTGCTGCAAAAGAGCGAACTGCCCTTCGGCGCTCCCAACTTCAGTAAGATCAAACCATCCGACTATCTGCCGGCCATCAAGGCGGCCATTGCCGACCAGCGCACCAACATCAAGGCCATTGTCGACAACCAGGAGGCTCCTACCTTCGAGAACACCATCGTGGCCTATGCCGAGAGCGGGGTACTGCTCGACCGCGTCACCAGCGTGTTCTTCGGACTGACCAGCGCCGACAAAACACCCGAGATTGCACAGACCGAGAAGACGGTGACACCGTTGCTCACCGAACTGGAGAACGAGATATCCTTCAACCAAGAGCTTTTCCAGCGCATCAAGCAGGTGTACGACCAGCAGCACGACTCGCTGCAGGGCGAAGACCAGCGACTCTTAGAGGAGGTCTACAAGAAGTTTGTACGCTCGGGAGCCCTGCTCAGCGAGGAGAAGATGGCTCGCATGAAGGAAATCAACCTGCGCATCTCCGACCTGCAGCAGCAGTGGGGCGACATGCTGCCCGAGGCTACCAACAATGCCGTGGTGTGGGTCGACAAGGTGGAAGACCTGGCTGGCCTGAGCGAGGGCGACATTGCCCAGTGCAAGAAAGACGCTGAGACGCGCGGCGGAAAGGCTCCCTATTGCATCGTCATCGTGAACACCACCCAGCAGGCCCTGCTCACCAATCTCGACAACCGCGACCTGCGCCGCAAGGTGTTCGAGGCTTCGGTGCATCGTGCTGACGGCACGGGCAAGTTCAACACCTATCCCATCGTTGTGGAGATTGCCAAGCTCCGTGCCGAGAAGGCCCAGCTGATGGGGTATAAGAACTACGCCTCGTTCTCGCTCGAGAACACCATGGCCAAGACGCCCGACAACGTCTATGCCTTCCTTCGCCAGCTCATCAAGGACTATACCCCCAAGGCCGAGGCAGAGACCAAAGCCATCGAGGAGTATGCCCGCAAGACCATGGGGGCCGATTTCCAGCTGCAGCCCTACGACCGTTTCTACTATTCGGCAAAGATGAAGCAAGAGATGCTGCAACTCTCCGACGACGAGGTGCGCCCATACTTCAACATCGACAGCGTGCAGCAGAACGGCGTCTTCTATGCGGCCAACCGTGTCTACGGACTCACCTTCAAGCAGCGCAAAGACATTCCCACCTATCATCCCGACATGAAGGTGTTTGAGGTGATCGACAAGAACGGACAACCCATAGCCCTCTTCTATAGCGACTTCTTCCGTCGTCCCACCAAGCGCGGCGGTGCCTGGATGAGCTCGTTTGCCAAGCAGAGCACCTACCGCCAGCAGCTGCCCATCATCTACAATGTGACCAACTATGCCAAGGCACCCGAGGGCAAGCCTACGCTCATCACCTGGGACGAGGTGTGCACGCTGTTCCATGAGTTCGGACACGCCCTGCACGGCATCCTCTCCAACTGCCAGTACAACCTGCTCAGCGGAACGGCCGTGGCACGCGACTTCGTAGAGATGCCCTCGCAGTTCAACGAGTCGTTTGCCGTCATCCCCGAGGTGTTCGACCACTTTGCCCGTCACACCGAGACTGGAGAGCCTATGCCCAAAGAGCTGAAAGAGAAGATGCTGAAGTCTATCAACTTCCATACGGCCTATGCCCTGGGCGAGAACCTCGCTGCCACCTGTCTCGACATGGCCTGGCACATGCTTACGCCCGACCAGATTCCTACGGCCGACAAGGCTGCTGACTTCCAGCGCGAGGCACTGACCGCCATCGGACTGCAGAACGACCAGATTCCTCCTCGCTATGCCACCTCTTACTTCAACCACGTGTGGGGTGGTGGCTATGCCGCTGGCTACTACAGCTATCTCTGGACCGAGGTGCTGGCTGTGAATATTGCCGACTGCTTTGCCAAGCGCGGACCACTGAAGCCCGAGGTAGGACAAGACTTCCGCGACAAGATTCTGAGCCGTGGTAACACCCGCGACCAGCTCCAGATGTTCACCGACTTCACTGGCATGAAGCAGCCCGATGCCTCTGCACTCCTGAAAGCCAGAGGGCTGTGATTGAGAGGTGAGAGGTGAGAGGAGAGAGGCAAGAAGCAAGAGCCAAGAGGAGAGGGGAGAGAGGCAAGAGCTTTCCCCCTCCTTCTCCGCAGGGGCACGCTGTGCGTGCCCAAATCCTCCAAATCCTCCTTCCTCCATCTACTCCCCCTCCGGTGGAACTTGAGAGGCCCCACCCACTTCTATGCAGAACCGCTTGGTCAAATATTCCACCACATTGGGAGGCAGCACCTTGGCACAAGGCGCTACGCCCATGCGTTGCAGCTTCTTCTTCAGCGGGCGGCACCAGCGGTTCAGTGTCCTTACCGATACACCGGCGCAGTCGGCCAGTTGTTTCTTGCTCATTGCCTTCATCTATCACGATATCATTTATTGTTGCAAAACATATCAATTACCTTGCCTAAACATGGCATTTGCATTGCCTGGCTATATGCTTTATCCACGCAAAAGGCAGCTCTGCGAATGCCATTTAAGCCTAGTATGAAGGATATGAAGGATAAATATATAACTTTTACTATAGGAAAACATTTAGCCTCGGGGCTAAATAATTTCTATAGGGAAAGTTGTGAAAAGTTCCTTCATATCCTTCATATCCTTCATTACCATGCCTCAGAAGGGCAATTCCTCTTCTTTAAGTTTTAATTCATTACTATTGCCATTTCCATCTGTGTTACAGGTCATTGCAAGTGTAGGTTGTACCTGATTTTGTGGAATCTCATAGACTTCATAGAAATTGCCATGCATGGTGTGCACACACTTAAAGCCTAAGCGTTTCATCGCAATGCCAACCTTCCTCGAGCTCAGTCCGCGCCCCACTATGCTGCCATTGATATACTGGCAGATCGAGGCCGCATTCATCAGCGTGATCTTGTCGGTGCCATGGGGAGGTCGCAGACGCATGCGGATGAGCTGTTCCTCGTCGCTCTCTATGCGGAAGGCCTGGTTCAGCTGTTCCACGATGCGCTGCTCGTCGGGGTCGAACCAATAGCGGAAGCCCTGACGCAGCTCGTCGCGCAGCTGGGCGTAGAGCTGGTCGTAGTCAATGCCCCACTGGCGCGGGTCGTCGATATGGTCGACCATGAAGCAGAGCCACCGTCGGTTGCCCGTGTCGTCGGAGAGGAACCGCTGCTGGTTGCCCGTACCACAAAAGGAGGCCAGTCGGTGTTTCTCCTCGCGAAAGCGGGCGTAAGGTCGTCGTTCCTTCACCTTCTCCGAGGTGGCCAGTGCCTTCAGCTCCGAGATGTCGCGCGGGTTCTGCATATCTATCTCCTCGATCTCCACCAGACAGTTCTCGGCCAGCGCCAGGTGGTCGTCTTTCGTAGAGAACGAGTTGTGGGCATTCTCCCAGAAGTACATGCGCAAGGGTGGGGGAAGGATGTGGCGGAAGAAGGTGGTCTTGTAGATGCCCTGCCGTCCGATGAGCACAAATATCTCATGGTTGGTCGAGACGTCGCTCATCCATGTGGCCACCATCGCAACCAGCCATTTGTGGAGAGCCCAATAGAAAGGACAAGTCAAAGCCCCCCCTACTGCCCCCGAGGGGGCTTCATTAGCTTTGAAGGGTATAGTGTCCCCCTCGGGGGACGAAAGGGGGGCTTTTTGTCACATTGTCACATTGTCACAGTAAGCCCATTTTAAGTCATCAGCCCGCTGGCTGTAGGAAGGAGTATGATAATAGTAAAATTGAAATTAATATATATTAATATAATATATAATTATTATTAATTATTATTAATTATTATTATTATTCTATTCTCTCACTTCTCACCTCTCACCTCTAAATTACCCTTACTGTGACAATGTGACAATGTGACAACGCAACAAAATAACGATAACGGGAACGTTAACTGCCTGGCGGATGATTCACAAGGCTCAGTCGGATTCCTTGTTTGGCAGACTGTGTGGGACTTACTTGATGTATGTCCGTATGCATTTGCAAATTCAGCTGAGCGGGTGAAAAATGACGAACACGAATTACCGCGAATGATCCATTAATTGCTGCGCGTAGTTATTATATGATGAATTATATGGTCATTATATGTTGAATAATAATCGTACCAACATCATTTTAACTGAACATGGTCATCCCGTTTTTCCGTTAGACCCATTTCTTCTAAAATTTCCGATTTCCGTGACCGTTCTTCCGAAATATTTTGTATCTTTGCAGTGGTTGAATAATATCAACTTCACAGTAGCGGATGAATGGCATCCCAGCGAAGCAGCGCCCCAAAGGGGCAACGAGCATCTAGCCCAGGGTAGCACCCTGGGGTTGTAAAGGCGCAGAGAACAAACGCCCCATCGGGGCAAAAGCCTTCATTCCGCTATTATGCTTTTGCATTATGAATTATGCATTAAAAAGTTGTAAACCGTAAACATTAACGTTAAAAAACATATCGACATGAAAAGTATCAAATTCTCTACTCTACTGCTTACCTTGCTCCTTAGCATGATCAGCACCGACACATTCGCCTACGACTTTGAGGTCGATGGCATCTATTATAACCTAATTAATGGGAAGTATGCAGAAGTGACTTCAGGAAACAACAGATATTCGGGAGATGTGGTTATCCCCGAAAAGATTACTTACGAGGGAGTGGAGTATCCTGTTGAGAGCATCGGAGACTATGCGTTCTCTTCTTGCACTAGCCTCACCGTCATCACCATCGGCAACAGCGTGACGAGCATAGGAGAATATGCGTTCCAGGATTCTGGTCTCACCACCATTACCATCGGCAACAGCGTGACAGATATAGGGGAAGGAGCGTTCTCTAATTGCTTCAGCCTCACCTCCTTCACCATCCCCAACAGCGTGACGAGCATCGGAAATGGAGCGTTCTCTAATTGCTTCAACCTAACCTCCATCACCATCCCAAGCAGCGTGACAAGCATAGGAAACGGTGCGTTCAAATACTGCTTCATCACCTCCATCAAAGTAGATGCAGATAATAACAAGTATGATTCAAGGGACAATTGTAATGCCATTATAGAAACAAGTACGAATACTCTTATAACAGGATGCAAAAACACAATCATTCCCAATAGTGTAACAAGCATTGGAGGCTCTGCGTTCAATGGCTGCCTCGGCCTCACCGCCATCACCATCCCTAATAGCGTGACGAGCATCGGAAGATCTGCGTTCGAGGTTTGTATTTAGAGGCCTCTAAACAACAATAAACAATGAAAAACACATAGAGATAAACCTATGTATATCAATCACTTTTAGATTTTAACACTTCGGACTTGCTTTTTGGTGGTTCTCANNTTTATTTTGCCATCTCGTGGACATAGTTGACAAAGGTTGACAAGAGTGGCCAACGGTTGACTGAGGAACGAGAGGGAAAAGAGCAAGGAAGTGACCTCATTTGAAGAACGTGACATCGTGGAATGAGTTGACAAGGATTGTCAATGATTGACGAAAGTTCACTCCGTGGCGGTTTGCATGAAATTGATTGTAAAACCACAAAAAAAGGAGTCAAATGAGAAAGACAAGAAAATGCGCCTTCTGCGGCAAGGAGTTCACATGTAATAGCGGTTCGCAGAGGTATTGCTCAGAACATTGTGCGGAGGCGGCAAAGGCTCAGCGCAAGAAGAGGCAACAGGACTTTTTGAAGGCAGTCCAGCCTGTTATAGACATCGCCAGCCAGGAGTATCTTACATTCTCCAAGGCTGCCATCCTCATGGGATGCTCCCGCCAGTACGTTTACAAACTGGTAAACGAGGGCAAACTTCCTGCATCACGAATCAGTAGCCGTATGGCTTTCATCCGCAAGGCTGACATCGAGAAGATGCTTGCAGGTAATCCTTATCATAGAGTATTGCCAACATACAAGCCTATGATTCCTTCTTCCCTATCGTTGAAGAAAAGACGTGATTCAAGTAAGTCAGCGAGAAAAGAGGATTCAATTCAGAACATCGAGCCTCTTGAATACATATCTGGCGAGGACGTTATGGCTATCTATAAGGTAAAGAAGTCATGGCTCTACACTTCTGCCAAGAATAACCAAGTACCCATTTGCAAGATTGCTGGCAAGAACTATTATAGCCGAAAGCACATGGATGCACTTTTCGGAGTTACATCCGAGATAGAGGCTTTGACAGAATGGCTTACTACCGAGGAGGCTGTAGCACTCTATTCCACGACCAAGGAATCCTTGCGCACCCAAGCCTACCGCCGCCATATTCCCACCAAGCG
>DEJV01000010.1:21838-32876 GCA_002353525.1 Prevotella sp. UBA2739 | reverse complement strand
GTCACCCCGTCGAAGTATAAGGGTACCGGTGCCGGAAATGCCGAGAGGAACCGACTATAAGAAAATGGCACTCTTGTGGCGATACGACCTTACCTGCTTCATCATTCTACATAAAAGAAAGGAATGTCTGCCCGAGAGTGCCATCTCTTGCTGCCAACCTTCTCGGCGATATCTATCGGAGAGAACACATTGGATAACAAAGGTGTAGAAAGAAAAAACGGTTCCGGTGTTCTTTAAATGAGAGCACCGGAACCGTTTGTGTGATAGCAGGTCTGCTTTAATCTATCTCTTCGTCAGCCTCGTAACCACCCATTTCGCGGATGGCATTCTTCAGCATGGTGTATTAAAAACTATGCGTCGGCGAATATCTTGCCGTCGTCGAGGGTGACTTGCAGGCTGGTGTATTCGCAATGGAAGTCGTGACGCAGACGGTCGAGATAGCGGGCACTTTCCCACTTGCACATCGGCAGGTCGTGGAGCAGGTAGTTGCCACAGGTCTCTGGTGTAGTGGCAGGCACTTCGGTCTGGGTGAGAATCCACTCGAGACACTGGATGGTGGCCTGGCGCATGTCGTGGACAGTATAGTTGCCCGTCATGATGATATACATGCCGGTGAGGCAACCCATAGGCCCTACATAGACCACATTGTCTTTGAGTCCGCTGTTGCGGAACCATGTGGCCATAAGATGCTCTAAGCTGTGCATGGCGGCAGGTGCGACAGCAGGTTCTTTATTGGGTTCGGTGATGCGCAGGTCGAAAGTGGTGAAACCTTTGTCTTGGCGCGATACGTAGATACCTGGTTTGAGACAGGTGTGGTTGATGGTGAAACTTTGTATGACTTCCATATGGTATAATTATAATAATGTTATTGGTTTTGTGGATAATTCTTTCGAAGGTACGAGGGTGCGAAGGTACGAGGGTGCGAGATTAGTCTCGCTCGTTGAGATTCTTGGAGCAGCTACTGGCGTAGACAAAGGTATTCTCGTACCTCCGTACCCTCGCACCTCCGTACACTCGAAACATTCGCTCGTCTATTCCTGGAAATCGTCTTTGCGACGACGGAAAAGAACGCTGGCTATAACGGGGGCACCTACCAGGGCGGTGACGCTATTGACGGGCAACGCTCCCTCGAAGCCTGGCATGCGGGCAATGAGATTGCAGACAAGGGCCAGTGCGGCACCCGTAAGGGCTGTACCAGGCATTAACACACGATGGTCGCTGGTGCGGAAGATGGCACGGCAGAGATGAGGTACGGCGAGACCAATGAACATGATGGGGCCGCAATAGGCGGTGACGATGGCGACAAGTATGCCGGAGCTGCCTATGACCAGCAGACGGGCACAGCGAATGTTTAGTCCGAGGTTGCGTGCATAGCTGTCACCAAGCAGCAGCAGATTCATGGTCTTTACCAACAGACAGCTCAAGGGTATCAAGATGGCCATGAGCACCACAAACAACACCATCTCGTCGCCCGAGACGCGTGAGAAACTGCCCAGTCCCCACACGACGAAGGCTTTCACATCTTCTTCAGGACTGAAGAATTTGAGTACGCCGATGATGGCGGTGGCCAAATAGCCTATCATCACACCGATAATGAGCAGGGTGACATTGCCCTTGACGTGCTGCGACACGTAGACGATGAGTGCCATGACGGCCAGTGAACCAATGATGGCAGCTACCGACATGGCAGCATCGCCGAGATAGCCCAGCTGGCTGAGGGCTACACCGCCCAGGTTGCCTGAGAGCAATACGACGAAGGCTACGCCCAGGCTGGCACCGTTGCTAATGCCCAGTACCGAAGGTCCTGCCAACGGGTTGCGGAACACCGTCTGCATCTGAAGACCACTGACGGCCAGACCGGCTCCGGCCATGACAGCCGTGAGGGCCTGTGGCACGCGCGACTTCATGATGATGTTCTGCCATATCTCGTTGTCGTGACTGCCGGCAAGAATGAGGCAGATGTCGGCAACGGGAATCTTCACAGAGCCAATGAGCAGGTTCACGATGAACAGCACCACAATCATTGCTGTGAGTGCAATCATCCAGGGCAGGGTAGGGCGAGACATTTTAATTGATAATTGACAATTGATAATTGATAATTTTTTCAACGTTAACGTTAACGATAACGACAACTTGCCAGGCAGACTTTAGAGGATGGAGAATTGAGAATTGAGGATGGAGGATGGAGAATTAACGAGGGTACCTTTCAAGCTGATAACTGAGAGCTGAGAACTGAGAGGTGTGATTACCTTTCGAGTTGGAGGTACTGCCTTGAGAGTAATCATAACTTTTCACTTTTCACTGTTCACTTGAAGAAGCTTTTCACTTGTCACTTGTCACTTGTCTACATTCCTTCATACTTGCGAAATCTCTATTTTAACAGGTGATAGAAGGTGGGCTGATAGTCTTTGGGCATCAGCTCGGGGTGGAAGGCAAACACGAAGTCCTGTAACAGAACGTCGGGTTGGACAGTGGCTGCCTCATAATAGGGCGTCTGCTTCATATTGCAATAGAGCACATGCTTCTCTTTCCATGCCTTGAAATCGGCATTGCGGGGCTCGGAGGCCTTCAGCGCCTCATAAGAGAACTCACCAGGGAAGCTGTTCAATATGCGCCAGTAGTCGGCATTGGCGGCAATGGCATACAGTTTCTCAAACTCCATGGGGATGCCACCCGTGTGGGTATCGTCTTTCAGAATGTATTCGGCACCTGCGTCGCGGAACATCTGTGCCAGATAGTTCTTTCCTCCCACAGCAAACCAGTTGCCCCCGTGCATCTCGCCACTCAGCACCGTGGGGCGCGTCGTCACCTTCTGGGCCATGGCCTTCACCTCGTTGTAGCGGCTCTTGATGCCACTGAAAATCTCGTTGGCCTCTTTCTCCATGCCGATGAACATGCCAATGAACTTCACCCATTCGGCCTGACCCAGCGGATCGAGTTCCTTGTATCCCAGGTGAGGCACGAGTGTGATGCCTGTATCTTTGATGGCGTCGTATCCACCCCGTTTGAAGGGCGAGATGAAGATGACGTCGGGGTTGGCGGCAATGATGACCTCGGCATCGAAGTTGCCCTCCATGCCAATCTTCGCAATGCGCCCGTCTTTCACACGTTGTTTGACGTCTTTATTGAAAAGGTTCTTGGTGCTTGTGATGCCCTTCACCACGTCGAGGGCATTCATCACAATGAAGTTGGAGAGTTGCGGGGTGGTCATGCAAATGGTGCGCTGGATGGGCACTTCCACTTTCACGTATTCCTCGGGCACAGCCGAAGCGTCGGCACCTTTAGAAAGAAGAGCAAAATGGTACGACCGTTCCATCTTCTCGCCTTTGCCCATCTTACTCTCGCTCTCGCCCTTCTGTGGGTCGCTGATGTCAACAAGGCGTATGCCATTGCCCGCATAGGTCACGGTAAATCCTTTGGCAAACTCGGGTTGAACGATAAGTGCAGAGTCTGTGGTATCGGTGTTGTTGCTTGTCTCAGCTGTGTTGCTGGCTTTTTTGTTGTTGCAGGCCATGAGAATCGTCATGACAGCTAATAGGTAAATAGTTGTTTTTTTCATTGTCTTCTATTTTAGTGCAAAATTACGAATTAATCCTGATACCAACAAGAAAACAACAGTAATTTAATTAATTGAGAATGGAGAATTGAGGATTGAGAATTGTTTCAACGATAACGTTAACGTTAACGATAACGTTCGAGGATGGGGAAAGCATATGTTTACACTCCTAAAAACAATAAAGCGATCGCCTTCACAGGTAATCGCTCTATATCTTCAATAGGTATTAGTTTTTTTAAGGTAAAAAGATTGTTTTCAGGATAACTGATGCAAAGATAACGTAATTTTTTTAACTGCCAAAACATTTTCTTGATATTTTTTGACGTTTTACTGTGTGTGGGAGCACAACGATAGAATATTTATAATATTTAACAATATTTTTAGCGTAAACGTTTACTTTGTACCGTATTTTTATATTTCGTTGCACAACAAACACATTATTTTGATAGTATTATCAATACCTCATTATAAAGAATTATTCTTTTCCGTGGTGAATGGGGTAGGATATGCTCTAGCTAATAAAAGTTAATTGTAAATAGGGTCTTTAATATTTTTTTCTTTTTGTGCGTCTAAATGTTAAATGAATACGCGCATCTTGTCATCTCGGAATGGAGTAATAAGATGGATAAAGACTTAACACTCATGAATGGTACTCAAATAGCAAGCAATGTCTTTTCACTTGTCGGGAAACGCTTGATGATAGTTCTCCCGTTGATGATGCACCTGCTGGTTGTCAATGCACAGAATGCATCGGTAAGCGGGCGGGTGATCGACGAACAAGAAAGAACAGCATTGGAGAAAACCACACTCCAACTCTACAGAATACGTCAGAAGAGCAATGGCGCGAACGACACGGTGTTTGTAACAGGCAGTTTGTCGGATGCCTCGGGGCGTTTCTCGATGACGGGCCTGTCGTCGGGGAATTATGTGCTGAAGGCTTCCTATCTGGGGTATCAGCCTTACAACAGGTCGTTGGTACTTACTGCAGGCCAGTCGTTATCGCTAGGCAACTTGCAGATGAGAACAGCAACGGTGCAGATCCGTGAGGCGGTGATTACGGCCAACGTTCCCAAGATGGTGATCAAGGACGACACCGTTGTCTATAATGCCGATGCTTTCAGGGTGCCTGAAGGGTCTGTCATAGAGTCGCTTGTAGAAATGCTTCCAGGAGCGAAGGTGGATGATAATGGCGGCATTTCGATTAATGGAAAGAATGTGAAGAAATTCAAGATGGACGGACGCGACTTCATGACAGGCAACAACGATGCAGTGATGAAGAACCTTCCTTCGTATGTGATAGACCAAGTAAAGGCCTACGACGAGAAAAGTGATCTTTCGCGGCTGACAGGTATTGACGACGGCAATGATGACTTTGTGCTGGAGTTTGTCACCAAGCGCAGCATGCGTAATGGGCTGCAAATGAATCCTGACGTAGGTATCGGTACGAAGAAACGATATGGCATCAGACTGACAGCCATGAAACCCTTTGGTGCGATGCGTTATACGTTCATGGGAAATGCCAATAACGTGAACGACCGCAACTTCTCGGGACGAGGAGGGCGAGGACGCGGCAACAACAACGGTCAGCGGCATGCTAAAACGGCTGCGCTTGACATTAGTTATGAGAACGACAAAGACCTGAAGGTGAACGGGCGCGTCACCTGGAACCATCAAGATGCCGACAACTGGAACCGGACAGGTGCGGAGAACTTTGTGAACACGCGCGGTGGCGCTTTTACCAACAGCATCTCTCAGAGCTATTCACGAAACAACAACTGGACCGGCAATATGAATTTGCAATGGAACATCAATAAAAGCACCACCTTGTCGTTCCGCCCCAACGTGAGTTTCTCAACGAGCGACAGCAGGAACACGTCGACATCGGCCAGCTTTAATGTCAATCCGTTCGACTATGTGGATGACCCGCTCAGCAGCGAGGGACTGTCGGAGTTAAGCCAGAATGCACTGGCGGTGAACAGCAGAACCAATAAGTCGGGCAGCTATGGAACAAACAAAAACCTAAGCTCGCAATTGCAACTCTACCACCGATGGGGAACAAAGGGGCGAAATGTGGCACTCAACTCAAACATAAGCTATCGTGACGGACAAAACAGGAATGCGAGCCTTTCGGCCGTACGCCTGTATTTGACACCCGACATGCAAGGCAACGACTCTACCTACCAAACCAACCGCTACACACTCTCGCCCTCCAATAACTTCAGTTGGTCGATTGGAGCAACCTATACGGAACCGTTGCTCATTTTCAAGAAAAACCCCACTCGTGCGAATGAGCAAGAATCGCGTGGACCGTTCGGAAGGGGACGGGGAGGTATGCAACGACGCATGGTGGGGCAAGAAGGACTCTATCTGCAGTTGAGCTACCGCTATAGCTACAGCCACCAGAAGAGTGATCCGTCGACCTACGATTTTCCGGCATTTACCGACGAGGCTTTTGCCGACGTGTTGCAACAGTATCGTGACTGGCAGCGCCTGTTCGGCTATTTGGACAATCCCTATGAGGATTATCTCAGCGATGCGCTCAGCCGCTATTCAAAACGTGATGAGTATACACACAATATGGACATACAACTTCGTGTGAACCGCGAGAAGTATAATATGAATGTGGGCGTGTCGGTACAACCGCAACGGTCGCACTTCATTCAGCAATACCTGGGTGTGCCTGTTGACACGATACGTAACGTGGCGAATATCTCACCGACGCTGAATCTGAATTACAGGTTCAGTCAGCAATCCCATCTGCGTGCCACACTCAGAGGGTCGAGCTCGCAACCTTCCATCACCCAGCTGCTCGATATCTACGACGATACGAACCCACTGTCGGTTACCATGGGTAACCCAGGACTAAAACCGTCGTTCACCACCAATATGAACGTCAACTACATGTTGCAGCGCAGAACGGAACTGGTGACCGACAGCATGGGGTTCACCGTGCCGAAAGCCAGCCGCCATTGGAGCTTTAATACCAACGCCTCTTTCCGGCGTACCAGCAATTCTATTGGCAATGTGGTGACCTACAACGAGCAAACGGGTGGCCGCATCAGCCGTCCTGAGAATATTAACGGCAACTGGGGCGGCAGTCTTGGGGCTATGTTTAATATTGCGCTCGACACCTTGAACCGATGGGATGTCAGTGGCTCGTTGCGAGGGAGTTACGACCATCATGTGGGTTATGTCAACCTGAACCGTACGGCCACTCCCGACAGAAATGTCACACATACCTATAATATAGCACCCAACGTGTCGCTCAGCTATCGGAACAGTTGGCTCAACGTGTCGCTGAATGGCAGCACAACCTATGCACACACGGAAAACAAACTGCAGGCATCGAACAATCTGTCGACGTGGAATCTGTCGTATGGATTCAATTCGCGTGTCACCTTCCCCTGGGGAACCGATTTGTCAACCGACATGACCATGTACAGCAAGCGTGGTTACAGCGACAAGACGCTGAATACCAACGAACTGATTTGGAATGCACAATTGTCACACAGCTTTTTGCGGGGAAAGAAACTCACGGTCATGTTGCAATGGTACGACATTCTGCATGAGCAAACCAATTTCTCGCGCACGGTCAACGCCAATGGATGGACCGACCGCGAAGTAAATTCGCTGACCACTTACGCCATGTTGCACGTGAGCTATAGGCTGAATTTCTTTGGAGGCAGACAAGGTGCTGGTGGCGAACGAGGCCGACGTGGAGGCCCTGGAGAGTGGAACAACCGAGGCGGCTGGGGTGGCCCCAGAGGGAATGGGCAGCGTGGCGGCTTCGGTGGTGGAATGAGATAGAAAGAACAGAAGCGCATCCAACTATTTGGATGCGCTTCTGTGATTGTGCGTATGCTTGTCTTGTCTCTTTTTGTCGTCTTTGTTTCGTTTGCTCTCGTTGCTATTCCCTTTTGCGTTGGCATTGCTGCGGCCTTTTGCGCTCTTTCGGTTTCTGCCCTTTCCCCTGAAGCTACGCCCTCTACGGTCGTTTCTCACAGGCATGGGTTTGTATTCGGGAGCCTCACCTAAGCCTTCAGGTAAAGGCAGCTTGTCGATTGTTCGTTCGAGGAACTTCTCGATTTGCATGAACATTCCTATCTCACGGCCTCTGACCAGCGTGATGGCGGTGCCGTTGCGGTTGGCACGGGCCGTGCGGCCAATGCGGTGCACATAGTCTTCGGCGTCGTGGGGCACATCGTAGTTGATGACCATCTCAATGTCGTCGATGTCGATGCCACGAGCGACAATATCGGTAGCTACCAGCACATCAATCTGTCCGCTCTTGAAGCGGTACATCATTTCGTCGCGCTGACTCTGGTCAAGGTCAGAGTGCATCTCACCACAACTCACATGCATGCGCTTCAGGTCGCGAGCGATGTCTTTCACCTTGCTTTTATGTCCGGAGAAGATGATGACCCGTTTCAGTTCTTGTTTCTTGAACAGGTCGTGCAGGATGCCCAGTTTCTGGTTGTCATGGCACACGTAAGCGGTCTGGTGGATGTTGTCGGCAGGTTTACTCACGGCAAGTTTTACTTCCACGGGGTTTTTCAGCAGCGTCTTGGCCAGTTGCTCAATCTTGGGGGGCATCGTGGCCGAGAACATGATAATCTGACAAGTGGGTGGCAGGTGCTTGGCAATGGTCATGATGTCTTCGCTGAAGCCCATGTCGAGCATGCGGTCGGCCTCGTCGAGTACAAAGAAACTGACGCGGCTGAAGTCAACGTTGCCCATGGTGATGTGGCTGATAAGCCGGCCCGGTGTGGCTATGATGACGTCGGCACCCAGTTTCAGACCTCTCATCTCCTGCTCATATCTGTTGCCGTCGTTACCACCGTAAACGGCCACGCTGCTGATGTCTTGCAGATAGTAGCCAAAGCCTTGCATAGCCTGGTCAATCTGCTGGGCCAGCTCACGGGTAGGCGACATGATGACGCAGTTGTTGGCATCGTCGGGATAATAGCCATCGTCGAGCAGGCTCAGAATAGGGAGCAGATAAGCTGCTGTCTTGCCTGTGCCTGTTTGTGCGATTCCAATGAGGTCGTGCCCGTCTAATATCTCAGGTATACACTTTTCCTGAATGGGCGTACACGTCTCAAAGCGCATGTCGTCGAGCGCATCTAAAATATTGTCGTTGAGATTTAATTCGTCAAAATACATATATGAATGATAATAATTCTAATTGATGTTTTGAATGTTTCGATTCTTGAAGATTCGATGCCTCGAAGTTTCGAAGTTTCAATATCTCGAAGTTTCGACATTTCGATATTTCGTTATCTCGATATATCGATGTTTCGATGTTTCGATATTTCGACCCTCGCATCAACGAAATTCATACTTCCAGACCTCACATCCTAAAATACTACGATTGATTAATTCGGGGCATGACGGTAGCAGAACCAGGCCACAACAGCAAAGATGATGTTGGGAATCCAGGCTGATAGCATGGGTGGTGTGCCCGCATTGATGGCAAATGTGGCCGAGACAGTCTGAAGGAGGATATAAGTGAAACTCAACGCCAGACCGATGCCCAGGTAAAGACCCATTCCGCCCTTTCTTTTTCTCGACGACAACGAGAGTCCGATGGTGGTGAGGATGAATGAGGCGAACGACATAGCTATTCGCTTGTGATACTCTACTTCGTATTGCACCACATTGCTGGAGCCTCGGTCAATCTGTTTGCTGATATACTCACGCAGCTGCGGACTGGTAAAGGTCTCTTGCTGGCCTTTCGAGAACACCAGGTCGGTAGGCTCCATCATGATGAGTGTGTCGAGGCTGGCTCCACTGGTGATGGTCTCTTTTAGACCCGTCATTTTTCGTATCTTCCATGAGCGGGCTTTCCAGTGATACTTACTATCAGAGATTGTGTCGTACTGGATTTCCATGGCCGTCATGTGGCTGACCAACTTTTTGTTCTCAAACTTGTCCAGACAGAAACCATACCCACGTTTCATCTTGTTGTCGTAGTGCTGGATGTAGGCAATGACACCTTTTCCCACCTGCAATTGCACATTCTCAGCCGATGTATTCTTCTTCTTGTTCTTATACATGGTTTCGAAATTCTGCCTCACGATGGTTCCCTTGGGGATGACATATGCTCCGAGCAAGAAAGTCATGACCGTGATGAGGGCTGCCGAAATCATGTAAGGACGCATCAACCGCTTGAAACTGACACCTGCGGCAAGCATGGCGATAATCTCGGAATTGCCTGCCAGCTTCGAGGTGAAGAATATGACGGCAATGAACACAAAAAGCGGACTGAAAAGATTGGCAAAGTAGGGGACAAAGTTGGCATAATAGTCGAACACAATAGCCTTCAGCGGTGCATGATACTGCGTGAACTTGGCCAGATTCTCATTCACATCGAAAACGATAGAGATAGAGAT
Organism: Prevotella sp. UBA2739; assembly: GCA_002353525.1. Taxonomy (GTDB): domain Bacteria; phylum Bacteroidota; class Bacteroidia; order Bacteroidales; family Bacteroidaceae; genus Prevotella. Next base: position 22,928 of record DEJV01000010.1, on the reverse strand, counting down.
GATGAGAATGATGGCAAAGAAGTAAGTGCCAATAAACTTCTTGATGATATACCAGTCGAGCCGCTTGATATAGCGGAAGGGGTTGATCCACTTCAGCCAACTGAGCTTTCTGCCAAGCCAGGCTATTGCCAGGAACAGAAAATGAAGATGACGGCGCAGCCACTGGCCAGTCTTTCTCAGCCAGCCCGTATGCCGTTCTATCCATCTTGCCGCTTTCAGTCGTTTGCGGTGTTTCCTGATTTTGCTGAATTCCATGTTTTGTGTCTAGTTATATTCTTCTACCAAGATTATCGATGACGCTTCGTTTCCACATCACGAAGTCTCCCTGCTCAATATGCTGGCGTGCGTCGCTGACGAGGCGCAGATAGAATGCCAGGTTGTGGATGCTGGCAATCTGCATGGCAAGCAGTTCCTGGGCTTTGAACAGATGATGCAGATAGGCTTTGCTATGAATGCGGTCTATATCGCAGCCGTCGGGATCGATGGGCGAAAAGTCTTTCTCCCATTTCTTGTTGCGCATGTTCATCGTTCCGTTGTAGGTAAACAACATTGCGTTTCTGCCGTTGCGAGTAGGCATCACGCAGTCGAACATGTCGACACCGCGCTCTATGGCCTCGAGAATGTTTTGCGGTGTGCCTACACCCATCAGATAGCGTGGCTTGTCTTTGGGCAGAATCTCGTTCACCACCTCAATCATCTCGTACATCACCTCGGTAGGCTCTCCCACGGCCAGTCCGCCGATGGCATTACCGTCGGCCCCTTTGTCGGCCACATGTTTGGCAGCTTCCTGTCGAAGGTCTTTAAAGGTGCATCCCTGAACGATAGGGAAGAGGCTCTGCTTGTAACCATAGAGAGGCTCGGTCTCGTTGAAGCGCTTGATGCAACGGTCTAACCATCGCTGTGTCAGGCCCAGCGACTTCTTGGCATATTGATAGTCGCTCTCACCTGGTGGGCATTCGTCGAGAGCCATCATGATGTCGGCACCGATAATGCGCTCTGTATCCATCACGTTCTCGGGGGTGAAGATATGTTTCGAGCCATCGATATGCGACCTGAACTCGCAACCTTCCTCGCGCAACTTGCGGATGCC
>DEJV01000010.1:0-21786 GCA_002353525.1 Prevotella sp. UBA2739 | reverse complement strand
TGAACTTATGCAGTCCGCCAGCACTCCTGAGAATGTCCAGTCCGGGGCGCAAATACAAGTGATAGGTGTTGCCCAATATAATCTGAGCCTTCACTTGCTGTCGCAGTTCCTCGAAGTGCACACCCTTCACGCTTCCGCATGTTCCCACCGGCATGAAAATGGGCGTCTTGATCTGTCCATGGTCGGTGGTGATGATGCCTGTACGGGCATCACTGGCATTGTCGGTATGTTGTAGTTCGAATGTCATCAGGCCTGTTTCTTTTCTTCCTCAATATCGAATATGATGGGGTTCTTGACCATTTCGTCGGTCAAGGCAAAGTCCCACACGTCTTGTATGTTCTCCACATAGTGGAATTCCACTCCCTTCAGATAGACTTCGGGTATCTCTTCAATATCTTTCTTGTTGTCTTTGCACATCACGATGTCGGTGATGCCGGCACGTTTGGCTGCAAGAATTTTTTCTTTGATACCGCCTACGGGCAGCACCTTACCACGAAGTGTTATCTCGCCAGTCATGGCTGTGTTTTTGCGTACCTTCCGCTGTGTCAAGGCCGATGCAATCGACGTAGCGATGGTAATACCTGCCGAAGGACCGTCTTTGGGCGTAGCTCCCTCGGGCACGTGAATGTGGATGTTCCACTGGTCGAAGACACGATAGTCCACCCCAAGTTTCTTGATGTGGGCCTTTACATACTCCAAAGCAATGACAGCCGACTCCTTCATCACCTCGCCAAGGTTGCCGGTCAGCGTCAGCTTGCCTGTCTTGCCTTTGCTCAGCGAGGTCTCAATGAAGAGAATCTCTCCGCCCACGCTTGTCCAGGCGAGTCCGGTCACCACGCCAGCGTACTCGTTACCTTGGTAGATGTCGCGGTAGAAGGGTGGCTTGCCCAGCAGTCCCTCAATCTTGTCGGGTGTGATTTTGTCGTATGGGATGGTACCGTAAAGCTCTTTCTTGAAGGCAATCTTCCGAAAAGCCTTGTTGATTTGCTTCTCCAACTGTCTGACACCACTCTCACGGGTGTATTGCTCAATGATTTTCTCGATGGCAGCTTTGTTGAACGACGGTTTCTTTTCGAGTGTATTCAATCCCGTGTTGTCCAACTCACGGGGAATGAGGTGTCTCTTCGCAATCTCTATTTTCTCCTCCGTAATATAACCGCTCACCTCGATAATCTCCATACGGTCGAGCAGGGGACGGGGAATGGTGTTCAGGTCGTTTGCTGTGGCGATGAACATCACTTTCGACAGGTCATAGTCCACGTCGAGATAGTTGTCGTGGAAGGCATTGTTCTGCTCTGGGTCGAGCACCTCGAGCAATGCCGATGCAGGGTCGCCATTGTGGGTGTTCTGCGTCACCTTGTCAATCTCGTCGAGAATGAATACGGGGTTCGACGAGCCAGCCTTCTGAATGCTTTTGATGATGCGGCCGGGCATGGCACCGATATAAGTACGGCGGTGGCCACGAATCTCAGCCTCGTCGTGCAGGCCACCCAACGAGATGCGCACATATTTGCGCCCCATCGACTCGGCAATGCTCTTGCCAAGGCTGGTTTTGCCCACTCCTGGAGGACCATACAGGCAGATGATGGGTGACTTCAGGTCGCCACGAAGGCTTAGCACGGCTATATATTCCAGGATGCGTTCTTTTACCTTCTCCATGCCGTAGTGGTCGCGGTTCAGAATGCGTTGCGCACGTTTCAGATTCAGGTCGTCGACCGTGTACTCGCCCCATGGCAGGCTCACAAAAGTCTGCAAATAGTTCACTTGCACGCTATATTCGGGACCTTGTGGGTTGAGCAGGTCTAGTTTGTCGAGTTCTTTCACAAAGGTCTTTCTCACTTCGTCAGACCATTCTTTCTCTTGTGCCTGCTCAATCAGCTCCTTGCGCTCGGGCGATCCCTCGCCAGTGCCCAACTCCTCCTTGATGTTTTTAATCTGTTGTTGCAGGAAGTACTCGCGTTGCTGCTCATCCAGGTCTTCTCTGGTCTTCGAGCGGATGTTCTGTTTCAGCTCTAGCAGTTGTATTTCGCGATGAAGTATTTTCAGCATGCCAAACACACGATCCAACAGGTTGCTCTCGGTGAGCAGCTTGTACTTTTCCTCTATCTCGAACTGCACGTTCGAGCAGATCAAGTTGCTCACAATCAAGTTGTTGCTGATGTTCTGAAGTGCAAACTGGCTCTCGTCGGGCAGATCGTCGTTCATCTTAATATACTCCATGGCGGTATTGCGCAGGTCGTCGACTGCCGTATTGAACACTTCGTCGTCGGAAGCAGGTATGTTCTCAGGAGCAGGATCTACGAGTCCCATGATATAGGGACTTAGTTTCGTTATCTTTTTCAGTTTACAACGGCCTAGGCATTGAACGATGAGCGACACGTTGCTGGTATTGCCTGGCAACTCTAACACCCTTACGGCCTTAGCGTAAACGCCATACTCGAAAAGGTCATCCTGAAGGGGATATTCTATATCGTAATTGCGTTGGCAGAAAATACCAATGGTGATTTCCTGGTGGTCTCTCAGCTTTTCGGCCAGCTTCAGGCTAGCAGCTCTGCCTATAAGGATAGGCATGACGATACCAGGGAAAAGAACTAAGTTTCTGGTGGCAAGAATGGGAATTTCTTTATCTGTTTCTACCTCAAATAGTTTCGACACGTCTCCATCGTAATCGGCAATCATCGAAAATGTCGGATTCTGATTCTTATTCATATATTTTATCGTCATACTCATAAATTAGGATGCAAAGTTACACATTTTAATCGATATTTTATGAAATAAAACATGATTATTTGCATTATTTGATTATTTTTGCATTCAGATATGTCGAATCAATACTTTCAATTCAAGCGGTTTACCGTTTTTCAAGACCGGTGTGCCATGAAAGTGGGCACCGATGGCACCCTGCTAGGCGCATGGGCCAATGGGGGAGCGCGCATACTTGATATAGGTACAGGCACAGGACTTATTTCTCTGATGATGGCGCAACGCTTTCCGGGCGCCTCTGTATGGGCTGTTGACATCGATGATGACGCATGTGAGCAGGCTGCCCATAATGTGGAACGTTCGCCATTTGCCGGACGGATAACGGTTTGTTGTGGTGATATTCGTAAGGTTCAGCTTTCCCAAGAAGGCTTTGACAGTATAGTCAGTAATCCGCCCTATTTTCAGCATTCGCTAAAGAACCCAGATGAACAGCGTCGGATAGCCCGGCACACAGACAGTCTTAGCTACGACGATTTGTTATTGGCTGCCTCGCAGCTGCTCTCTGACGATGGTGAGTTCTCGCTGATTATCCCTTTCGACTGTGTGGATGAATTGAAAAGTGCTGCCTTTCTCAACGGTTTTTTTCTAGCTCGGGAATGTGGCGTGAAGACGACACCTAAAAAACAGATACGCAGGTATTTGCTGTCTTTTCGTAAACATTCGGTAGAAGTCGTTGAAAAGACTGTTGGAGTGATTGAGGATGCGCCTGGACAGCGCTCTCAATGGTACCGGCAACTGACGGCTGATTTTTATCTTTAACTGTAAAAAAAGATGGTGGCTTTTTCTGTGCTTTAGTAGGTTCTTCCAGTCAATTTAGTTTTTCTTAATCCTCTCTAACTTTCAAGCCTTTTCTAACTTTCAAGTCTTTTATAGCTTATTCAATTTGCGAATCAGCTTCTTGTTGATGGCTTGAATGTTTCGGCTTTGCTTGGTAATATCCTCGCGAACAGCATTTACGTCGTTGAAAAACTCGGCAAAGGCAGTCTGCACCATGTTCGGCCGACGCTTACTCTTGTCTGCATTCAGGTTCACTATCATTTTAATGCCCTTGCTCTCCAGCGAGATGTCCACATCGGCATCGGTCATGACCGGGTCACCGTCGAAGTGAATGCAACCGGGTTTCTCACGGTGCACATGGATGCGCTTCGCTTTAAAAGTCTTGATTTTCGAGTTCTTGTCAAGTGTCTTGTTGAACATGTCGATGCTGATCTGTGGGGCCTCCAGCACGTCGAAAGGTTCCATGATGATGACGTCCAGCAATCCGTCGCTCATCGATGCTTGGGGCGCGATATAGGCGTTGTTGCCATATTGTGAGGCATTGGCGCACGATATCAAGAAGGCTTTATACTTCTTTGTACCCGTCTCGTCTTCTATCTCGTAGGTCTCAGGCTTATAACTAAGTCCCTCTTTCAGCACATTCTCGGCATAGGTGATAGGACCGCGTTTGCCCGACATGGCGAATTTCATGCTGATGAACGCATCAAAGCCCATGCCGCAAGTGCAGAAAAATGGGATGTTGTTAATGAGTCCATAATCTAAGTCGTGAACGGCGCATTGATTGATAATCTCAATCGACTTCTTGATGTCCATGGGGAGCATCAGGTGGCGCGCAAGGCCATTGCCCGAGCCGCAGGGAATGATGCCAAGGGCGGTGTTTGAATGAACAATGGCCTTGGCCACCTCGTTCACCGTTCCGTCGCCTCCCACAGCCACCACGACATCGACACCTGCCATCATAGCATCGTGGGCTATCTCGGTGGCATGTCCGGCGTATTCGGTAAGGCGGATTTCATAATCAAAAGCCTCCTTGTCGAGCGTTTCCTCGATGAGTTTAGGGATGCCAGCCTTGTTGGTGGTGCCCGATATAGGATTCATAATGAATGTTACTTTCCGCTTCATCATACTAATATGCTATTTCAACTTGCAAAATTAACATTTTCTGCTCATTATCTCCCATAAAACACATTTTATTTTGCTAAAAAATAACTTTTCTTTGAAAAAGTTGTGGTTTTGTTTAAATAATTTGTAACTTTGCAGCCTGTATTAATTTATTTAGAAAATCTTCACCTATTTATAATGGGACAATTACAAGAAAGATTCAAAAGCTATCGTGAGCCCCAGAAATTCATGGCGATGGATGTATATCCTTATTTCCGTGAGATTACTAGCAAACAAGGCACTGAGGTTGAGATGGGAGGACACAAGGTCCTCATGTTCGGTTCAAATGCCTATACGGGTCTTACTGGTGACCAGAGAATTATCGACAAGGCTAAAGCCGCATTGGATAAATATGGTTCAGGATGTGCCGGCAGTCGTTTCCTAAACGGTACGCTCGACATTCATGTGCAGTTGGAAAAAGAAATCTCCAAATATATTGGTAAAGACGATTGTCTTTGCTTCTCTACGGGCTTTAGCGTCAACCAGGGTGTCATTCCGGCATTACTTAGTAAAGATGACTATGTGATTTGCGACGACCGCGACCATGCCAGCATTGTTGACGGACGCCGATTGGCCTTTGCTAAGCAACTGCACTATAAGCACAACGACATGGACGATTTGGAGCGCGTGCTGCAGAAGTTGCCCTATGAAGCCGTTAAGCTCATCGTGGTAGATGGCGTGTTCTCAATGGAAGGCGATTTGGCTAAGTTGCCCGAAATCGTAGAGCTAAAGCATAAGTACAATTGTTCAATCATGGTAGACGAGGCTCATGGCATTGGTGTCTTTGGAAAACAGGGACGCGGTGTGTGTGATCATTTCGGTCTTACCGATGAGGTGGATCTCATCATGGGAACCTTCTCGAAGTCGCTTGCCAGCATTGGCGGATTCATTGCCAGCGATTTCGACACCATTAATTACTTGCGCCATTCATGCCGCACCTATATCTTTAGTGCCTCGAACACGCCAGCCGCTACGGCTGCAGCCATGGAGGCCCTGCACATCATCCAGCAGGAGCCCGAGCGCATAGAAGCATTATGGAAGGTGACGCGCTATGCCCTGAAGCGTTTCCGTGAGGAGGGATTTGAAATTGGCGACACCGAGAGTCCTATTATTCCTCTTTATGTGCGCGACATTAGTAAGACGTTCCTTGTGACAGCTCTTGCGTTTAAGGCTGGCGTATTTATCAATCCCGTCATTCCCCCTGCTTGTGCGCCACAAGACACACTTGTGCGCTTTGCGCTTATGGCCACCCATACCGAAGATCAAGTGGAGCGTGCTGTGCAAGCCCTGAAGAAGATCTTTATTGAGCAAGGGATTATCAAATAAGGTTTGAAAGAAATAAGAAACTAGCAAATAGGAGCGAGGAGTTCAGGCAAGATGGTTTGAACTCCTTCTTTTTTGTAGCTAATAACGATTTCGGAGTGATATTTCTGCGTCTTGGGCATCTGTTTAGGCAGGGAGGGTGAAATATTTCATAAAAAAGGCGGAGAAAATTTGCATAGCTCGGAAAAAGGTATTACCTTTGCACCCGCAAACGAAAAATAGCTTGCAACCGAGGTGTAGCGCAGTTGGTAGCGTTCCTGGTTTGGGACCAGGCTGTCGCAGGTTCGAGTCCTGTCACCTCGACCTTTTTCAAGCAAATAATGAAGAGAATGCTTTTTTAGGCATTCTCTTATTTTTTGCAAACAGTATTACTTTGTGATTCCTGCAATACGCATTTTCACCAGATGATGAACAATTGTAAATACGAGATGATGGACAATTGTAAATACGAGATGATGGACAGTAATAAATAGGTGAGAGTGGCTTTTGCAAACATGATTACTTAAAATTTGTTGGTTTGGGAATTTTTGTTTACTTTTGCAGGAATTTTATTTAAACTTGATTGATATGGACCGTTCGAAAGAGATTATTCGTACTAGTGTGATTGGAATCATTTCTAATGTGTTGCTGGCTGCTTTCAAGGCTATAGTAGGCGTTCTTGCGCACTCTGTAGCCATCGTGATGGATGCGGTGAACAACTTGAGTGACGCACTTTCGAGTGTGGTTACCATAGTGGGCACAAAGTTGTCGCAGAAACCCGCCGACCTCGAGCACCCCTTCGGCCACGGGCGAATAGAATATCTTAGCGCCATTGTGATAGCTATCATCGTATTGTCGGCCGGTGTCTCCTCTCTCATTGAGTCGGTGCGGAAGATGATTCATCCTACAGAGCCCTCTTACAATACGATTACGCTTGTGGTTGTTGCCGTGGCCATCGTGGTGAAACTGTTGCTGGGGCATTTCGTAAAGCGCAAAGGCGAACAGCTGAAGAGCGACGCCCTTATTGCCTCGGGTTCCGACGCCTTGTTCGATGCTATTATCACCCTGTCTACGCTAGTGTCGGCAGGCATCATGTTGTTGTGGCATGTCTCCATCGATGGCATTTTAGGCACGCTGATATCGTTGGTTATTATCAAGGCTGGTGTTGAGATGCTTACTTCGCCAGTCAACGAGCTGTTGGGCGCACGCATTTCTAAAGAGATGGTGAACACCATCAAGCGCGAGGTGATGGAGTTTGATGGCGTGCATGGTGTGTTCGACGTCATTCTTCACAACTACGGTCCTAATGTGCTGATAGGATCGCTCCACATTAATGTCTACGACACGATGAACGCTTACGAGGTTCATGGTTTGACGAGGCGCATTACCGAAGAGTTGTTCAAACGTCACGGCATTATTCTGACCGTAGGCATTTATGCGGTGGCCACAGGCAACAACAAACATGCACAAATGCAGCATGCCGTGATGCAGACCATCAAGCGCCACGAGGGCATCCTGCAGGTCCACGGCTTCTATTATTTCGATGATGAGCGCCGTATATCGGTAGATGTCGTCCCCGCTGTGTCGGTGAAAGACGAGGCCCTGTTGCAACAACAGCTTACCAGCGAGTTACAGGCTCTCTATCCAGACGAGCACATTACCGTGCTCATCGACCACAACTACAGCTAGTCGATTTAGAAGGACTAGCGTTATCAGTCTAGATGGAACAGTTCCTGCAACGGAATCGTTACAGGTGAATTGTCGGCATTGGTTTCCATGATATCTGCCATCATGTCCCACCATTTTTGGGTGATGGGATCCACGTTGTCGGTATCTTGCGAACTGCCTTCCTTCGAACATTCCTGATAGGCGAAAAGAATATTTGTGTCTTTGTCCCAGTAAATGCTATAGTTGCCTACTCCTTGGTCCTTGATCATTTGTTTCAGTTCTGGCCAAATGGCAGCATGGCGCTTGGCATATTCTTCCTCGCAACCAGGTTTGAGGTACATCTTAAATGCGAATCTTCTCATGTTGATATTATGGATTTATGTGATGATTGTGATAACGAAATATAATAGCCGAGGCGGTAAAGGTTGAAGAGACTCAGGGTGGGGCGTTGGCCGCACAAGAGTCTGCGCAACTGCGGCGCACAAAGATTGAATAGCCATCGCACAGGTCTGTGCAGCAGTTTCGTTTGCTGAGCCAGACGAATGAGCCGCGAGTCGTCCTTGAGCAGGTGGCTGAATTGGTGTAATGTGCGCAGAGCCTCTTCCGTTTTATCTAGAAAAGAAGAGTTGCTCTCAAAATTCTCAAAGCTCACGGGGTTGTCAATATGGCATATGGCAATGCCCTCTACGCCAAGCATTTTTCCCCAGAAGACATCCTCATAGCCATAATGACGAAAATGCTCATCGAGTGGATAACTTAGGAAGGTCTCGCGGTAGACCATAAAGTTAGAGGTGTGGAAGTCCCTGTTTGGTTTCTTCTTCCGCTCTTCAACGGTATGCTTTCGTTCACAACTCTTTTCGTAGAGAAATCTTAAGTTGTCTTTATCTCCATTTGCGACTTGATATCCACCGTAAACAACAGTCTTACAGGTGGTTGAAAGATATTGTTCGAGATAATCGTTGCGGCATATCCGCATGTCGCTGTCAATGAATAAAAGCCACTTATAAGAAGCCTCCAATGCAAGGAAGTTGCGAATGGCGGCGCGGCCCATGTTATGAGGTTGGCGAATGAATCGGCAATGTGGAATCTGAGAGATGGTGCTGTTCTCCTGAACGACTGCAGGATGGGTTGACCCGTCATCGGCCACAATAACTTCATAAACCAATCCATTTGCAGCAAGAGCTTCAGCTTGCTGGCAAATTTGCCTAACCAATGTCACGCATGGATCATTGTAGGTAGGAATGAGAATGGACAATTCACTCTTCATGCGGTGCAAAAATACGAAATAGTTGTGAGTTTGAGGCGATGAAACAAGCGTTTTTTGGCTATTAATAGCAAAATAATGTTAAAGACAAAAGAATAACTGTAGAGTATCTGTTTCTAACTACCAATAATTTCGTAACTTTGCAGCCGCTATTACGAGATAGTAGCATGAAAATTCAAACCTAACATTAAAAAATTACAAAAAAAATGGCAACAAAAATCAGATTGCAGCGCGGTGGACGTAAAGGCTATGCCTTCTACAGCATCGTTATCGCTGACGCAAGAGCACCACGNNATTTACTGAGAAGATTGGTACTTACAACCCCAACACCAATCCAGCCACAGTAGATTTGAATTTTGAGCGCGCACTTTACTGGGTAGAGGTTGGTGCACAGCCTACAGACACAGTTCGTAACATCCTCAGCCGTGAGGGCGTTTACCTGATGAAGCACCTCAAGGGTGGTGTGAAGAAGGGCGCTTTTGACGAGGCTGCTGCCCAGAAGAAGTTCGATGCATGGAAAGCTGACAAGCAGAATGGTCTTAACAAGGTTCGTGAGGCTGAGTTGAAGGCTAAGAAAGATGCTGCTGCCACAGCTCTCGAGGCAGAGAAGAAAGTGAACGAGGAGATTGCCAAGAAAGTAGCTGAGAAGAAGGCTGCTGAGGCTGCTGCCAAGGCTGAGGCTGAGGCCGCTGCTAATGCCGATGCTGCTGCTACAGAAGAGGCTGCTCCCGAGGCATAAGCTCAGAAGGAGTTTGAAAAAGCTGGAGTTAGGAGATAGAAGTGCTAAAAGCTTCTTATCCTAACTCTTTTTTGTTGAATTCCTGTCCACTTTTTCTCGCTTGTTCATTCTCATTTCCCTGCTTTACGCATAGATTCTCTACTTTGCGCATAGATTCTCTACTTTAAGAATAGATTCTCTACTTTACGCATAGAAAAACTCCTTAAAATATTATACATGCACATCCTGGAGATACCGTCTTTCTTTCCTCCTTATGGCGGACTTTTCTGTTTAGACCAGGCCAAGGCACTAAAGGCACTTGGGCATGAGGTGCGTATATTAAGCAATGTGCAGTTGGGTATCTCGGTAGGACTGAAAGATTATTTGTCATTACCTTATTGCCAATATGAGCATGAGTTGGATGGTGTAAATGTGTTACAATCCTATCAGCGTGGTATTCCTAAGTGCATAAGATACAATGCGAATCGATGGGTATATATCGTTCGGCGCATGTTCAAGAGATACCTTTCAAAATATGGAAAACCAGACATTCTTCATGCCCATTGTGCCAAGTGGGCTGGCTATGTGTCAATGCTCCTTAGCGAAGAGTATAGTGTGCCATATGTCATTACAGAGCATTTGCCTCTCATGTTGTTAGAAGAGGAATTTGGCTGTGCTCCGAGTGCAGCTTGGCAGATACCGTTGTTACGGCAATCTTATGAGAATGCACAGATGGTTATACCAGTTTCAGAGGAGTTGGTTGATGACATCGCTTGTTATTATGGAAAGGGCTATAAATGGCAATACATATCTAATACAATAGACACAGTTTTTTTTCATTATTACCCTCGCATACATCCATCAGGGAAGCCTTTCCAATTTTGCTGTATAGCGGATTACTATTACCGGAAAGGATATGATGTGCTTTTCGATGCCTTAAGTCGTCTGCAAGCTAGCGGCTTTAGTGTCGAGTTGCACATAGCAGGATTTTTAACAGATAGTGAAGAATGCCTTCAGGAAATAAAACGATTACAATTAAAGCATGTCAATTGTTACGGGCGAATTGACAAAGAGAGTGTCCGCCAGTTGCTTTATAAGTGTGAAGCATTGGTATTACCTAGCCGTAGTGAGGTTCAACCCTTAGTGCTACTCGAAGCTATGTCTACAGGAATGCCTGTTGTGGCAACAGAATGTGTACCACGTTGTCAACGGCTGCAAGGTTGTACAATAGTTCCTATAAACGACGCAGCATCATTAGCCGATGCGATGAGGCAGATTGCTACACATCCAATAACGGAAGCGAGGTCTAAGAGATTGTCAGAAGAAGTGTCAGAGTTGGCTTCGATGCATGTCGTGGGAGTCAGGCTGGAAAAAGTTTTTAATGAAGCCATCGCTTCATTTTGATAACAACACACCTGATTTTAAGTGCCATTTTCCATACATACTGATAGCGCATGATCAAGAACAAGGCATGAATGCAAACGTCTGCCTTTACATTCCATTTGTTCATATATTCTTTTGTCTCGTTGCGAAGCTCACTATTGTGCGCTCTGAAAGCATGCATACCTAATGAGAAAATGCGCTTACGTAAGAATTCTTCAATATCTATATGATGCAGTTTGGCAAGGTAATAGCTGAGGGATGTGACTTGTCGCACGAAATGAAACTGACTACTCTCGCTAGGAAGTGAAGAAGCAGATGGATGACCTATGCTATAGCATAATGTGACATCTTGCAAAAATGCTATATCACCATGAAGAGCCATACTGAAGGCTATTTGTATATCTTCGCAGCCAAAGTCTTTGTTTCGGAATATGTATGCGTCTGCATCGTAACATTTGCGGAAGATATCCGCACGATAGAGTGAGGTACATAGGTGGAAAACACTCATTCCTGTCTGGGTGATGATGTCTTTCAGCATAGATTTACCAGACGATATGGGGGGGAGTTTTCGTTGATTTCCAGGATAGCTCCTTTGGGTTTGTTCGTTGAAAAAACACCAGTCTGTAAGCACCATGCTGACATGAGGATGCGATTCCAGTACATTTACTTGTTTTTCCAATTTCAATGGATCAATCCAATAATCATCACCGGCACAATCTGCAATATAACTGCCTCTGGCAGATAACAGGCAATCGAAGTAATTATCTATCACCCCTTTGTTTTTAGTGTTTGCTATGACTCTTATTGTTTGGGGAAACCTCTTTTCGTAAGTTTGGCAAATAGCCAGGGTTTCATCGGCTGAGTGGTCATCACCGATGATGATTTCAAAGGGTATGTGACACTCTTGCATGAGGATGGAGTCAAGAGTACGAGCAATAGTGTCCTGTTGGTTATACGTGCAAACAATGACAGATATTAGATGTTGCATAATTATTAAATTCTGAGTAATGGAAGTATGTGGACTAATACGTTCCTTCCAAATGCTGTTTGGATCATCTTGCAAAATAATTTGTATTTCGAAGTATAGCCCCCTTTTGGCAGAGGAAATAATCCATTGTTTTTCAGCTGGTTGATAGCTTCTCTTAAATCTTTATGTGAATGTTTCAGCCGAATGGTATTGTACAGGTAATCCATGCTCATCTGAGCCACGCGGCGCTTCATGCCTTGCTGTTCAGTTTGAGGGAGTGAGGGGAGCAACTGATGCAGACTCATGATCGTATCTAGTTGTTGGCATAGCCGTTTGTTGATGCTGGCAGAGTCTACTCGGTGGGTGGCTGATAAAGCATGGTTCGTATATAGATAGGCTGGTGCGTTAGTATGGCAAGTGTTACCGGCACGAACCAACATTCTGGCAGTATATTCCTCATCTTCTGAATACTGTTTGCCTTCTTTGAAGCGTATGCCGTCTGCGACACTTCGCCGGAAAAGGTAGCACCAGGCCGAGCCATACATGTTGCGACTCAACATATAGGCAGCACCACTCTCGAAGGTCTCATCCTTGTAAGCTACTGCCTCCACATTCTTGCGACAAAAAACAAATGAGATGACGTCAGGCATGTCGTGCCTTAGAATGCCAACGCAATGGTCGTAGTGTGTTGGGATGAGCCTGTCGTCTGCATCAACAAACTGGACGAACGTGCCACGGGCTTTCCTCAAACCCAGATTACGTGCTGCGCTTACACCACAGTTTTCCTGTCTTATATATCTCAAGTTCTCAGAAGGCTGCTCTGCATTTTCAGAAGGCTGCTCTGCATTATCGGAAGGCTGCTCTGCGTTCTCAGAAGGCTCTTCGGCCGTCACGGAATAGTCTTTGATGATGTCAAACGGGCACTTCTCTGAACCATCATCTATCACGATGATTTCCCGCTCGTCTCTGCTAAGTGACAAGTCGAGCACGCTCTTGATGCATTCGGCCAGCATCGAAGGCGGCTCATTGTGGTAGGTGATGATGAAACTAATGAGTGGTGATTGCATAATTACCGACAAAGATAATATCTTTTTTCTAAAATTGGTAATAAAATCAAGAAATTAACGTTTTTCCTTTTGTATGGGGAATAGTATTTATTCACAGATTCTGAAGTATACGAGTCTCTTCGGCGGTGTGCAAGGCCTGAACATCTTGATTGGTCTTGTGCGCAACAAGCTTGTGGCTATCATACTAGGCCCCGAGGGCATGGGACTGATTTCGCTTTTCAATTCGACCATCAATCTCGTTTCAAGTGCGACGAACTTAGGCATTCCCACTAGCGGCGTGAAGAATCTTTCGCTAGCAGTCGAGCAGGCGAACAAAAGTGAGTTAGATCTTGCCTGCGACCGCGAGGTGCAACACCAGATAGAGCTGATACGCTCATGGAGCGTCCTTACGGCCTTGCTGGGTGTGGTCTTGTGCTTCGTGCTCAGTCCGCTACTCGACCGTTGGACATTCACCTGGGGCGACCATACGCTTCATTTTATGCTGTTATCGCCCGTGGTGGGCATGATGGCCGTGACGGGCGGCGAACTGGTTGTGCTGAAAGCGTTGAGGCACATGCGGCGTCTTGCGCTCATATCGATTCTGAATGTGCTGATGACACTTATCACATCTGTGCCAATCTATTATTTCTTTGGCGAGAGCGGCATCGTACCTTCATTGGTGTTGGCTGCTTTCTTCCAGATGCTCATCACCATCGGCTATTCTTATCATGTCTATCCCTTGCGCCTGTCGTTCAGGCGAAAGCTGCTAGGAGAGGGGACAGGGATGTTGCGGTTGGGTGTCGCGTTCGTTATTGCCGCCGTGCTGGGAACAGGAGCGGAGTTTGTCATCCGTACTTACCTCAATCGTGTAGCCCTGCTCGATACGGTTGGTCTATATAATGCTGCCTATATGATTGTTGTCACTTATGGCGGAATGATATTCGCCTCGTTAGAGACCGATTTCTTTCCTCGCTTGTCGGCACAAGGAAACGACATGAAAGAGTTCTGCCATACCGTGTGTAGCCAGATAGAGGCCTCTCTGCTGCTGATTTGTCCCATGCTCATCATACTGGCATTCCTGATGCCCTTCATCATTCCGTTGTTGTTCTCCAGTCGGTTCTCAACCATCGTGGTCATGGGGCAAATTGCCGTTCTTGCTTTGTATTTCCGTACCATTTATTTGCCAATGGCCTACATGAATTTGGCCAAAGGCCGTTCGCTGGCGTTTCTTATGCTTGAGGCCGTCTCTGCCATTATTCTGGTGGTTACTGTCATTCTGGGCTGGCGCATGAAAGGCCTTGATGGTATTGGCTATGCGATGCTGGTTGCTTATTTTCTGGATTTTGTCATTACTTATGTCTATGTGGCATTTAGTTTTAGTTTCCGTCTTTCGCGGCGCATCGTTGTCTACATGCTGTTTCAGCTGCCTCTTTTAGTCTTTACATATATAGGTATACATTCTGAGAGTACCTACAACTATTGGGTGGGTTGCGTGGTGCTTGTGCTGGCCAGCGTGGCGGTATCGGTTTATTACCTGTTAAAATCCCACTAAAAGGTTCGGAAAAATCATTATTTTTTTTGGTGGTTTTGTCATTTATTCGTATTTTTGTGGCAAAATAATGCTGATTTTATGACACTCGTAATTGTTTGTATTCTCTTAATAGGCTTTGCCTTGATCGCCACGGGCAATGTGACGAATGTGAACAAAGCTGCCATCGCCATGTTTATGTGCACGCTCAGCTGGGTGCTCTATATCTGCTATGGCACCGACTTCGTGATGAGCCAGCATCCGGGCGAGTATACCGACTGGCTGGCCGGAGCCGTACCCACGAGCACGGCCGTGAAGCATTATATCGCACAGAACATTTTCCTGAAATATGTAGGGAGGGCAGCCGAGGTGGTGCTCTTCTTGCTGGCCACGATGACGATTGTCGAGATATTGAACAACAACGGCTGTTTCGATTTTATCACGCCCTTCCTTCGCACTCGGCGCAGCCGTAAGTATCTGTGGCTCATCACGGCGGTCACTTTCCTCATTTCAGCCAATCTGGATAATATTAGCACCACCATTATGATGCTGGTCATCATGCATTCAATGGTGCCCAACCGTCGTATGCGCATGCTTTATGGGTGTGCCATTGTGCTGGCTGCCAACTGTGGCGGAGCGGTGACGGTTATAGGCTCTCCAGAGGGGCTGGTGCTATGGAACATTGGAGCTGTTTCGGCCACCAACTTCTCGATGTCGCTGATGCTTCCATGCTTGTTGGCTTGGGCGTTGCCCACCTATATGATCAGCCGCAGCCTGCCCGAGCGTATTGAGATGGACATGCCGGCCATGCCTTATCGCGGCGACGACACCAACCTCAATGTGTGGCAACGGTTGCTGATGCTCTTTGTGGGTATTGGCGGACTGTGGTTCATCCCCACCTTTCACAACATCACGAAGTTGTCGCCGTTCCTGGGGGCCTTCTGTGTGCTGTCTGTGCTTTGGATAGTCAACGAAATATTCAACCATAAGCTGATGAATGCCGACCAGATGATACATCGTCGCATGCCCCGTGTGCTGCAGTATAGTGTCATCCAGTTGATGCTCTTCGTGATGGGCATCATGCTTACGCTGGGCGTGGTGCAGGAGACGGGCGCCCTGGCGTGGCTGGCCCACTGGTGCGACATCCACATTCACAATGTGTGGATTTTAGGCGTGGTGACAGGCTTGGTGAGCAGCGTGCTCGACAACTTTGCCACGGCCATGAGTTTCTTCTCACTCTATCCGGTGGCTGAGTCGGCCACCGGAGCATACGAGTCAGCATTTGTTCAGAACGGGTTGTTCTGGAAGGTTATCGCCTACAGCTCGGCCATAGGTGGCAACATCTTCCTCATTGGTTCGCTGAGCGGTCTGGCCCTGATGAAGATGGAGCGCATTCATGTGGGGTGGTATATCCGCACAGTAGGCATCCTCTCTATCATTAGCTGGCTGGTGGGCCTTGTGGTGTTGTGGCTTATTCAATAGCTGAAGCAGACTATTCTGAATATTCTGAAAACTCCGAATACTCTGAATACGCTGAATACTCCGAAAACTTTTAAAATTAAGATATATGGCAAAAATAGAGACAATTGGCATCTTGACTTCCGGAGGTGATGCGCCTGGAATGAATGCGGCCATCCGTGCCGTCACGCGTGCAGGCATCTGTAATGGTTTCCACATGAAGGGCATCTATCGCGGCTACGATGGCCTTATAAACGGCGAGATTAGTGATTTCTCCACCGAGAACGTGTCGGGCATCATCATGCAGGGTGGTACCATTCTAAAGACTGCCCGCTCGAAAGATTTTATGACGGCCGAAGGTAAAGCACGTGCCTACGAGCAGATGAAGCAGCACAAGATTGACGCTCTCGTCGTCATCGGCGGTAACGGCTCGCTTACGGGTGCTATGCACTTTGCCCGTGAGTACGACGTCTGCTGTATCGGCCTGCCAGGCACCATCGACAACGACCTTTATGGTACCGACTCGACCATTGGCTACGACACCACGCTGAACACGATTACCGACTGCGTAGACCGCATTCGCGACACGGCCCAGAGCCACGAGCGCATTTTCTTTGTCGAGGTGATGGGGCGCGACGCAGGCTTTCTTGCCCAGAACTCGGCCATTGCCTGTGGTGCCGAGGCTGCCATCATTCCTGAAGAGTCGACCGACGTAGACCAGTTGGCGCGTTTCATGGAGCGTGGCATCCGCAAGTCGAAGAAGTCGTGCATCGTTATCGTCTCCGAGAGTCCCAAGTGCGGAGCACTCTATTATGCCGACCGTGTGCGCCATGAGTTCCCCGAGTTTGATGTGCGTGTGTCTATTCTCGGACACCTGCAGCGTGGCGGCCGTCCTACGGCTCACGACCGCATTCTGGCCAGTCGTACGGGTGTGGGAGCCATCGAGGCTATCATGCAAGGGCAGCGCAACGTGATGGTGGGCATTCGCAACAACGAGGTGGTGTATGTACCTCTTGTGGAGGCCATTCGAAGCGACAAGCCTTTCAACAAGAAACTTATTCACGTGCTCGATGAGCTAAGCATCTGATTGGGCGGGTTTAGAGCATTCCCGTGCGTTCCAGAGTGATTAGAATAATGCCATTTATGCTGCTCAAACCCATCGTTTGCAAGGCTTGAATGGCATTTATACTCTTTGTGAAGGGCAATACTCGCAAAAACCCGCGCACTCTTATTGCAGCCTAGGAGGAGGAAAAAGCATCGAAAAGGGCGTTTCTTTGATGTCTTTTATGCCTTTGAGGGCTGGATATTCAGGTATTTTGCCTCCCAACAAGGTTTTCGCCATAGGGAGGCCAACTTGCTGTTTTTGTAACTAATTGATATAATGCTTTTTAGATGAATGAAAATGCTCTTTGCGTTCCCGTTCCAGTTGTTCCAGTTGATTTTTCGAGGGTTCCATCACCCCTATTATATTATATAACTAACTATATATTAATTAGTTATAGATTCTTTAGAAAGGCATGTTATCCCGTTTTTTTTACTGGAACAACTGGAACGGGAACGGCTGGGGAAAGCAACTCAACTTTCTCTACGTGGCAGGAGTTCGGGAGTTGTCTTTACTCCTACACTCCTTTACTCCTACACTCCTACAAAGAATGAATTTGAATCAGATAAAATGAAGAGTTTATGAATACATTCGTAGAGTATTTCAAGAATTTTCAAGAGCGCAACTGGGCAGAAGGCTGTATTCACTCCTGTCCGGAACTGATGGAGTGTGTACGCCAGGTGGGTTTCCTTCCTCTATTGGAGAGCGGCATACAGGGTTATTCGGCTGAGAGCCTGATGGCCGAGGAATGCCGTTTCACGCAGTTTGAGGATGGCACATGGGAGTGGCCGCTGTGGCAGTGGAAGGGCTCGGTGGTGCGCGAGGGTGGATGCGTCTATGGCAAATTCTTTGCGGGCAAGGCGGGCTTCATCAGTCGTGAGTGGTGGCCCGACTTCTACAACTGGCGCCGTTACAAGCATCCTGCTCCTGAAGAAGGCACCATCGAGGACGTCATCCTGGCCACACTCCGCGAGCATGGCAGCATGATAGCGCGTGAGCTGCGTGCCGCCTGCGACTTCACGGGTAAGAACATGCGCTCAAGATTTGATACCATCGTGGGACGCCTGCAGATGGGAGCGTACATCGTTACCGAAGATTTCGTCTATCCTGTGGACAAACATGGGCGCGAGTATGGTTTCGGCTGGTCACAGCTTACCACGCCCGAGCGGTTGCTGACCCGTGAGGCTTGCATGTGCGACCGTACACCCGAAGAATCCTACCAGCGCATGCAGGAGCATCTTTCGCGCCTGTTGCCCGTCGCCACCGAGAAACAAATCAAGAGATTGCTTTAGTAGGGTTTGGAAGTTCAGGAGCTCAGACAATAGTTTATAGAAGCAAGAAAGTAAGAAGCAAGAGATATGCTCCTATTGAAAGCCTTCGTATCCTCTCAATTATCAGTTGTCAATTATCAAACGTTCAGGAGTTCAGACAATACCGCCTCTAATATGCCAAAAAGTTAGAAGCAAGCAAACAATGCTAATGTCTAAACTTCTGAACACCTGTACTCCTGTACTCCTGAGTCAATATAGGTAAAAAGAGCAGCGTCCACTCGCAGATGGTGGAAGCTGCTCTTTTTGTTCTCGCCGTATTTGGGCTTACGTCATGGCGGTTATAAAATGCCGCGTGACAAGCAAACTAAACGATATACTGGTCGCTGATGCTCTTGTTCTCAAGCACACGCTTGATGGTGTCGGCAAACATGTCGGCAACGGTGAGTTGCACCACCTTTGCGCAGCCATCATGGTAGGGGATGGAGTCGGTGAACACAATTTCCTCAAGGGCTGAGTTTTGTACGCGCTCACTGGCTGGACCGCTCATCACGCAATGTGAGGCACAAGCTCTGACGCTCTTCGCTCCCGACGCTTTCATCAGGTCGGCAGCTTTGGTGATGGTACCTGCGGTATCTACCATGTCGTCGACAATCACTACGTTCTTACCTTTCACGTCGCCGATAATCTGCATGGTGTCGACCACGTTGGCGCGGGCTCTTGTCTTATTGCACAACACGAGCGGACATCCCAGGAACTTGGCATAGGTGTTGGCTCGCTTAGAGCCGCCCACATCGGGCGATGCGATTACCAAATCCTCAAGGTTCAGCTTCTGCAGGTATGGCAAAATCACCCCCGAGGCATACAGGTGGTCAACGGGAACGTCGAAGAAACCTTGAATCTGGTCGGCATGCAGGTCCATGGTGATGACACGATGCACACCGGCAGCACTCAGCAGGTCGGCCACTAGTTTAGCGCCAATGCTTACGCGTGGTTTGTCTTTGCGGTCTTGGCGTGCCCAGCCGAAATAAGGAATTACGGCGTTGATGGTTCGTGCAGAAGCCCGTTTGGCCGCATCAATCATCAGCAGCAGCTCCATCAGATTGTCTGAGTTGGGGAATGTACTTTGTACGAGGAAAATGTCTCGTCCGCGAATCGACTGCTCGTATGAGACGGCAAACTCGCCATCGGAGAAGTGAGTGATTTGCAGCTGTCCTAGAGGGCAACCAAGACTCAGACAGATTTTCTCGGCCAGGTAGCGTGAGGCTGTACCCGAAAAGACCATAAATGAATTGGGGTCAATCATTGTGATAAATTATAAGATTAAATAAAAATGTTTTCCATATTTATTCTATCCGGCTGCTTTGCGCAACTTTCCAAAATGTGCGATCAGCTCCTTGTAGTCGGTCTCGTTGTGAATGTCGAATCTGTTCCACAAGTCGCCTCTTACCACCACGCCACCAAACCCTAGGTCGCGGCATTGGCGTATGTTGTCGAGCGTCACTCCTCCCAGCGCATACACATGCTTGTCGATGAGTCCATGGCGCGATGCCGCTTTCAATTCTTCGGTGGTGAACGCCGCCTTCAGCTCGGGCTGGGTGATACCGTTGAATACGTGGTCGAGGAATACGTAGCGCGACTTTTTCTTGGCGGCCTTCAGCTGCTCAATCGTGTTGCACGTGCGCGAGAAGTTGCCTTTATACCCTTCGGGCAGCTCATCCTCGGGGTTGTCTATATGAATGCCGCCCAGTCCATACTCCGTTTTCAGGTAGTAATGGTCGTGAACGGTAATCTTCTTATAATAGTCGTCAGAGAGAAGTGACAACAAACGCTCGGCGTACATGGGCGACGATCCGGGCTTGTAAAGATGCAGATTGTCCATGCCCTCCTCGAAGAGTGCTGTCAGTATTTTGTCTTCTTCCACGAAGAACGTGGATTTTGTAATGATAACGAGTTTCATCGTCAAATGCTATTTACGGTGCAAAAGTAAGAAAAATAGTTTAAACCTCCAATTTCTTTGTGCATAAAAACGCAAAGGCGGAGTTTTTTTCTTATCTTTGCACAAACAAACAAAATCAAATGGTAAAGAAAATGAAAT
The DNA here is from genome assembly GCA_002353525.1 of Prevotella sp. UBA2739. GTDB lineage: Bacteria > Bacteroidota > Bacteroidia > Bacteroidales > Bacteroidaceae > Prevotella. The sequence goes on along the minus strand of DEJV01000010.1, from coordinate 1,283 downwards.
ACAACCCCGAGACATTCGAAGGTCTTACCCAACCTTATTATATTATAGAGGAGCCTCTTCTCAGGCGCAACCTGCAACTCATCAGCAAGGTGGCTCATGAGGCGGGAGTGGAAATCATATTGGCGTTTAAGGCTTTTGCCCTGTGGAAGACATTTCCTATATTCAGAGAGTATATCCATGCCACTACAGCCAGTTCGCTCAGCGAGGCTCTTCTGGCCGACCGGGAGTTTGGCAGCAAGGCGCATACATTCTCGCCAGCTTATACGGACTATGAGATAGACGAGATTGCCCGCTGTTCCAGCCACCTCACGTTTAATTCGCTCTCTCAGTATGAGCGCTACCGTCAACGTGCCCGACAGGCCAATCCCCATTTGAGCTATGGTCTGAGGGTGAACCCTGAATATTCTGAGGTAGAGACCTTGCTGTATAATCCGTGTGCCCCTGGAACGCGCTTTGGCGTGTCGGCCGACAAACTGCCAGCCGAGCTTCCCGCAGATGTGGAAGGCTTCCATTGCCATTGTCATTGCGAGAGTGGGGCAGACGTCTTCCAGCGCACGCTGGTTCATATCGAGGAGAAGTTTTCCCGCTGGTTCCCCCAACTGAAGTGGATCAATTTTGGTGGAGGACACCTGATGACGCGTAAAGACTATGACGTAGACTTGCTGATTCGGCTGCTGAAAGACTTTCGCAGTCGTTATCCGCATCTGCAAGTCATCATGGAGCCGGGCAGCGCTTTCGGATGGCAGACGGGACCCTTGGTGTCGCAAGTGGTGGATGTGGTGTCCGACAAGGGCATTCGCACGGCCATCCTGAATGTGAGCTTCACCTGTCATATGCCCGATTGTCTGGAGATGCCTTACTTCCCGAACGTGAGAGGAGCCCGTCATGTAGACCAGCCCTCTGGTGGAAGTTGCTATCGGCTGGGTGGTAACAGTTGCCTGAGTGGCGACTATATGGGTTATTGGCAGTTCGACCATGAGTTGCAAGTGGGCGAAAACGTGATTTTCGAGGATATGTTGCATTATACAACCGTAAAGACCTGCATGTTTAATGGCATTTCACATCCGTCGATAGCTCTGCTTCATAACGATGGAGAACTCGAAATTTTGCGCAAATATGGCTATGAAGACTACAAAAATAGGATGGATTAGAAGAAAAATGATATTTTTTTTGAAAAAAAAGCCATAAAAGTTTGTCAGTTCCGAAATTATTACTACCTTTGCAACCGCATTTAGAGAAATGCTCCTTGCAAAAGGAAGTAACGCGGAAATAGCTCAGTTGGT
>DEJV01000052.1 GCA_002353525.1 Prevotella sp. UBA2739 | reverse complement strand
CTGTCGAAGGCAATGTATTCGCGAGGCTCTGCACCATACTGATACTGGAAGCCCCTGATGTTGCCACTTATCATAAGGTCGGCCTTGCAGGTGGCATAGGTATCGGGCTGCAATTCCTGTCCGAAGATGTTTACTTGCACTTGCTTGCCGCGCTCACGGGCTATTTCCAGAATGCGGTCTTGGGCGATGGTCAGGATGCCACCCGTGCCGCAGGCTCCGTCGTATATATGATAGGTGTTGTCTGTAATCTTGTCAGCGATGGGCAGCACGGCCAGGTCGGCCAGCAGTTTCACATAGTCACGGGGCGTGAAGTGTTCACCGGCTTCGGTGACGTTGTTTTCCTCATTAAACTTTCGAAGCAGTTCCTCGAAGATGGTTCCCATCGTGTGATTGTCGATTCCCGGCAGCAGCACATTGCCGTTGTCATCCTTCACTGGTTTGTTAGAGAGGTTGATCTTATCGTCGGTAAACTTCTCGATGATGCTGCCCAGCCGTTCTGCTTCCGTCAGGTTGTCCACCATCTGGCGCAGGTGGAACTTGTCGATAATGTCCTGCACGTCACGGCTGAATCCATTCAGATAGTCGGTGAAGTTCATCTTCAGGCGTAGCGGGTCGGTCTCGCTCTTCAGCGTCTTCATGGTGAACTTTGAGGTGTTATAGAAAGGATAGCCCGTTACGCTATGCAGGATGGGATCCTGATTCTGGATGTTGCTCTCGTCAAGTTTCTGTTTCATGGTGAGCAACGCTTCCTTGGTAGGTTCCAGCAACACGTCGATACGGCGGAGCACCATCATGGGCATGATGATCTTCTTATATTCGCCTTTCTCGAAGGCATAAACCAGTACATCTGTCGCTATGTTCCAGATGAACGAGAACAATTGGTTATATTGACTCTGATTCATAGTCTGCACGATAGTATTTGGAGCGAAAGGACTATCTGTTCGGATGATAATGGGTTATACAAAGGAACCTCAGGACATGAAAAAGCGCGAACCGCTCTTATCGATGTCCCAAGGTCCTCGGATGTACCCCATTCATGCAGATAAGCCCAGCCCACGCTATCGCGCAGGCGCTGGTACTTATTCGTGCATAATGTCATATGAATTTCCGAGGTTCAGGGACATCACCGAATATAGCACTAACGCTATGTGTTTTTTCCACGAAAATCGTACTGCCATCCTGCGCTCAGGAATTCTAGGGCCAAAAACCGATGCAGCTAAGGCCTGCAATACTTGCTGCAAAGATACTGTTTTTTATCGACTTTAGCACAGGTTTTCGCAGAAATATTTTATAAAAATGTGCAGTTTTCCGTTACACATGCGAGAGGCAGGTGTATTTCTCTCATCTATAGATTGGTTTTCTAATTCTTCAATTCTGCTAATCAATGCCTCCGATAGAGAAAGGTACATCATCACTTTGCTTTTTGTCGATGCAACAGCCGCCGCACATAACGAATAGAGAGCAATAAACCGGTGACTGATACAGCAGTCCCCCCAAGAAGAAGTGCCCATAATATGCTCTTACGCAACGTTGGATGTTCTACAAAGAAAGGAATGTTCAGTGCATGCAGCCCCGTGTACATCCATTTGCCAGCTCGCCGGTTACTGTTGTAGTAGCGGCAATCGCCGGTTTTCGGATTAATATAGTAGGTGCTTTGGTCGGCATCATCAACTTTCACGCGGCATACAGGCAGGGGCAACTGCCGTTTTTGACTTATGTAGTAATTGTCGTAATGATTGATGATCTCTGCCTTGCCCCCGATGATGCTTTCACAAAGCCTGCTGGTAAGGGTAGTGCGCCTGGGAAAGGAGTCGGTAGCATTGACAAGATACTCGTCTGTAGCCGTCCACACATGATAGAAGCAATGCGTTCCCATTTGCAGCCATTCTACGCGTCGCACATCATCAGTGGCTAACACGTGGTTGATGTCTAATGTAAAACGATTGAGTTGCAGACTGTCGGCATACACGTCACGCGCAGAATGCTTCTCATGGGTAGGCCAGATGAGCTGTGGTGCATCAGCCAGCGACATAAAACCGCTGAATATCCAGGTGAGGACAAACAATCCGAAACAAAGACCAGCCAAGTGATGCCAGCGTAAAAGCGGCTTCGCGTAAGGGGATATGCCTTTCTTTCGCACTATGCGCCGGTGTGCCAAACAGACTGAGCGCAGACCTATGATAAGGCCGCTGAGCGTCATGGCAATGCCAAATCCCGAAATCCACAATACGGTATTCGTCCAAGGCTGTCTGCCTGTTGCGCGAAGCTTGGTAATATATATCCAGTGAGGAATAGCTCCCACCCATGCCCAAAAGCGGCTCTTGGTGTCGGTCAGCTGCAGGGGGCGTCCTGTGCGCGAGGAGAGATATAGTTCAGAGCCTACTGTGTCGTTCAGATCATAGTGGTAGATGGGATATTCCTTGAAAGGCATGACCCCAATCAACCAGACATCAATGGCGTTGAGCGTGTCGATGAGAGTTGCCTGGTTTGCGTAGACATGTGGCGACTGCCAGCGATTGGCAATATGCTGCAGCTCGGCTGATGAGAAACGACTGACGGGTTGTCCTGTCAGTGCGTCGACGAGTGTTTCACCAAGACTGTCGGTCATAGTGAAAACCGGTCTACCTGCCACTTGTTGCAGGGAGAGTGCCGACAGAGGCGGGGTTGGTTGAGAGTGGACGAGCGTATCGCAACTTTCTATTTGCTCTGCATGAGCTATTCGCGCCTCGTTCGAAAGGCTGGGATAAGAATGGTACATCATGACCATGCCCGACAGAAACCACATGAGGAACAGGATACTGAGCACGGTGCCCAGTATCCTGTGAATGCGAAGAATGAGTCTGAAAGGTTTCATCTAGAGATTGAAAGTGGCTGTGAATCGCATGTTGCGGCCTTCTTCAGGCACATAACCAGTAGTGCTTACGGCATACATATAATATGTCTTGTCGAAAATGTTATTGAAGTTTAGTTGCAGCTTCCAGTTCTTTTTGAAACTGTAGCTGATCATCGCATTGGCAATAGCATACGGATCGAAAGTCATGGTGTTGGCTGCATTGACATACACTTTACTCGTATAGTTGAATCCAGCACCCAGCTTCAGTCCACGCAGTGCCTCCGGGAAATCGTAGAAAGCCCAGCCGTAGGCCATATGTTTTGGCGCATGCTGTAAATAGTTGCCGGCCTGAGTATTAGCCGCATACTCTGTAACGGCAAACTCACGCAATTTGGCGATGGTCAGCGAGTAGCCGGCATCGAGCGTCAGAGCATCGAAGGGAACGGCAGTGAAGCTCAGTTCCAGACCTTTAGAGTCGGCACGGCCTACTTGTCCGCTGACGTTTGTGCCATCTTCCAACTTGCCTAGGCTCTGCACCATGTTGTTCTTTCGAATATAGAAGGCAGAGAAGTCTGCTTGCAGGCGGTCGCCAAGATTAATGTGTGAGCCCACCTCGAACTGCTGTCCGGAGATGGGTTTGAAAATACTGCCATTTACGTCACCGTCGAGTTTCTTGCCATCGCTGTCAATATAGATATAGTTGTCGGCCACAGCAGTACGTGTCGGTTTGAAGAAACTGCTGACAGAAGCAAAGACATTGAAGTGGTCGTTAAACTCATACAGGGCACTCAGGCGATAAGTCAGTGCATTGTTGTGCTCGCTGGTTTTCGGGTCTTTCGAAGTAATGGTCTTGTGGTCGGAGTAGGCCATCTGGTAGTTGCGATGGAAATAGTCATAGCGCAGGCTGGCCAAAACGGTGAACTGCGGCGTGAAGTGAATGTAGTCTCCCACATGAAGGCTGTAGTCCTGTTCCCACTCAAGACTTCTCTTTTGCCAGGGGCAGTCAATATTACCCTGATTCAAGACAGGTGTACGTACATCGAGGACGGCATTCTTTCCAGCTCCGGTTGCTGCAGAGCCATAGCTTGAGCGCCAGCGTGGCAGGTATAGGTTTGAGTAGTTCGCTGAGAAGAGCAGGTTGTGCTTAATGCTTCCGGTCATCGCCTCGCCATGCAGTTCCAGCTGATTCTGCAGCAGGTTGGTCTCATAGGCAAAGAGAAAACCAGTGCGCCTGATATGTTCGGTATCGATATAGGTTCGATTGTCTCCATTCATATAATAGTGCTTGTAAATAGGCTCTGCCGACGTCAAGTAACTCAGTCCCTCTGAAGCATAGTAGTCAAGGTCATCGTAATAATACGAAAGATGGTCGATGAGCTTCCATCCCGACTCGCCGAAAACGTGGCTGTATTTCAATGACAAGGTCAGATCCTTGTCAGTCAGATGGTCTAGCGGGTCGTTGAAGCGTGTGCGACGGTTGATGTACGAGGGGATGTCGCCCGCTTCCCACACCTTAGTACCACTCAGATCATACACATCGGAAGTGAAGTGAGGCTGTCCGGTGTCCGTACCATAATAGTCGTCCTTTGCCGAGACCGAGAAGTTTAGCTTGTCCCAGTCGGAAAGGATAAAGTCCAGCGCCAGCCATGCGTTATAGGCTTTGTTGTCGGTGTGCCGCCATCCGTCGCCACCACTCATCGAAAAGTCGGTACGGAAGTTCACGCCGCGAGCAATCTGCCCACTGGCACCGCCGTTCACGGTGTAGCGCCCCCAACTGCCAATGCCGACACCAGCATTGACGTGACGCTCAGCCGTAGGCTGCTTGTGGATCACATTGACAACACCACCCAGGGCAGAGTGACCAAACATCACCGAGGCAGCACCCTTCAGCACCTCGACACTCTGAACAGAGGCCAGTGTTGTGCTAGGTGCCGACTGATAGAGGTTGTGGCGCTCGTCGCGTATTCCATCGTTAAGCAACACGAAGTCAGAGAAGCCACGGATGGTGAAATACAGGAAACCACCATAAGAGTTGACAGGGCGGATGCCCGTCACATTGCGGGTGGCGTCGTTCAAGTCGCGCAGATCGAGCAGTTCAATTTTCTGTCTGCTCACGCTCGACACCGTCAGCGGCGCCTTGTTGAGCGGTACAGGAAGTTTTCCTACAGCCGATGGCTGGCGGCGATAGCTTGTTACGACTACTTCATGAAGATTCAGCGTAGTGTCGTTGTCAATGGTTTCTGCAACAGCACTACACGTACACATGCCCATAAGGGCTGCAACAAAAAATTGTGCACTCATAAAAATAATAATTTAATGTTAATAAAAATCTCCCTGACCCCGGAGAGACTATTACCTTACAGTAATGGGCAGGTCTCCTGACTTCCTCCGAAAAACTCGCCTTCCCGACATAAGGTCAGTGGCATTGCTGAGCTTTACATAACAGAGGTTACAGTAGCGGGCACTGTCCGGGATTTTCACCCGATTCCCTTTTGAAGACATAGCTTTTCACATCCATGCCTACCCAATACCGCGTGCAAAGATACAAGTTTTTATTGGCATTAGCACAGGTTTTCGCAGAAATATTTTATTAAAATGTGCAGTTTTCCGTTACACATGTGAGACGGAGGAAGCTATTTACTTCCCACACGAAGGAAAATGGAAGTGAATATGGAATTTCATATTCATTTTGGATGCTTTTGTGAGGAAATGGCCATTCCATTTTTACAACCAACCTAACTGGCAGTTAGGTACGTTACAAGTAGCAGTTTGGTACGTTGCAAGTGGTAGTTAGGTTTGTTGTAATTTTCAGGTGTGTAAAGATGTGACTCGTAAAGATGTCATTTACGACTCGTAAACATGTCTTTTACGATGTGTAAATATGTCATTTACAACTCGTAAATATGCCTTCTACGATTTTAAAACAGCCTTTTAGAAATCCGAGAATAAGCATCCCCCACAATTCTCAATTATCAATTGTCAATTATCAATTACCGAACATCCTCAATTAGCTAAGCTTTACCGTCAGGTAGAGACGGATGTCGTCGTAGGTGACATCGAGGGGACAGAGCTGCTTGATGGCCGTGGAGTTGGTGTTAGGCGCACACTTGGCAACGGCCAGGGCAATGGCGCGCTGCTTCTCACGGGGCAACAGACGGTCGAGGGCAATATCGCCTGAGGCCACATAACGGGCCAGGTGCTGGGTGATGGTGCCGACGGTGAGGTTGCGCTCATGGGCAATGTCGGCCACCGACTTTCCCTGAAGGAACAGACGGTAGGAGATGACCCATGTCTTCTCTTTCGGCTCTTTCTTGGCTTTAGGCTCACGCGTCTTGCGCGTCCGCTTCTTAGCGGGCTGGTCCTCATCGAGGGCATCGAGCATGGCGTATTGCTTGAAGCGCAGATAACTGGTAGTAGAGAATCCCTCGTCGGCAATCTTCTGCAACAGATAGTGGCGCGAACGAGAGGCTTTCAGCAGGTCGGCAAACACCTGGTCGAGACGCTTGGCTGCCGCCTTGTTGTTGGTGGTCACTACCTTGGTGAGCTGCAACGGCTTCATGAGCAGCTCTTCGATGGTGGTGGCAAAATAGTCGGCGCTCTTCTTCACCCGTTGTAGGAACTCGTCGCCATGCAGCACGTCGATAGGCTGTAGGGCGATAAGCGCACGCCACTTCTGTGCCACGTCGTCTACACGCTGTCTGAGACTGTCGAGCGTCTGCTTGTGCAGGGTGAGCAGCTGGGCATGACTGCGATAGAAGTATTCGGCAAAGAGGCGCACCATGGCTTCCTGACTGAACAGCAGGTCGTGGAAGTCGAACAGCTCGAGCAGCAGCTGGCGATGGTACTCCTGTTTCAGCAGGGGCAGCATGCCGATGCTTCGCTGGGCATCTTCGTTTTGCCTGACGATGTAGGCATCGACATCCGCATCGCCGATGATGGCTTTCTGGGTGATGGGCGACGACAAGACGAGTCCCTCGAGCGAGCGGCAGCGGCTGAGTGCCACATACACCTGTCCGGCAGCAAACGACTGGGAGGCATCGATGACAGCCCGTTCGAAGGTGAGTCCCTGACTCTTATGAATGGTGATGGCCCATGCCAGGCGCAAGGGATACTGGCGGAAGGTGCCAATGCGGTGGGTCTCTATCTCGCGTGTCTGCTCGTTGAGCTGATATTGGTTGTTCTCCCACTCCAGCGGCTCTACCTCGATGGGCGACGCATCGCCCTGACAGAGCACGCTGACGCTGGTGGCAGTGAGGCGCACCACGCGCCCGATGCGGCCATTATAGTAGCGCTGGTCGCCCGTGGGGTCGTTCTTGACGAACATCACCTGTGCGCCCTCTTTCAGTTCGAGCGTCTCGTTGGTGGGGTACGACAGTTCAGGGAAGGTGCCATCCACTTGTGCCTGATAGTGGAAGGCCTGAGAAGACAGTTTTTGCAGCTCGTACTCGTTGTAGTGCTCGGCACGGTTGTTGTGGGTGGTGAGCCGAATGTATCCATCTTCGGGCCGTGGGATGAAGGCTGGCTGGTAGCGCTGGTTCAGGCTGTCGATCTGTGCCTGCGAGGGATGGCCCTCGCGAATGGCGTTGAGCAGCGAGATGAAGGTATTGTCTTGCTGGCGGTAGACATGACTCAGTTCGATGGTCACATAGTCAATCTGTGCCAAAGCCTTCGAGCCGAAGAAAAAGGGAGTGGTGTAGTAAGGACGAAGCATGGTCTCATCGTCGGCCGTTACCACGGGTGCCAGTTGCTGCAGGTCGCCAATCATAAGTAACTGTACGCCACCGAAGGGCTTGCCATGATCGCGAAAGCGTCGCAGCACCGAGTCGATGGCATCAAGCAGGTCGCTACGTACCATCGACACCTCGTCGATGATGAGCAGGTCGAGCGATGCGATGATACGCCGTTTCTCGCGGCCGAAGTCGAACTTGCTCTTGATGGTGGCGTCGGGCACATAGGGCGAGAAAGGCAGCTGGAAGAACGAGTGGATGGTCACGCCACCGGCATTGATGGCGGCCACGCCCGTGGGTGCCACCACGATGAGTCGTTTGCGCGAGCGTTCGACCACGGTCTTCAGGAAGGTGGTCTTGCCCGTACCGGCCTTTCCCGTGAGGAAAATGCTGCGTCCGGTATTCTCGACAAAGTCCCAGGCGGTGCGAAGTTCGTCGTTTTTCACAGTCTGATTGCTATGGATAGGCTGTTGATGATATTCGGTTGTTGTCATTGTTTTTCGGTCTTCAAGAATAAATGATGGGATGACAAAGGTAGTATAAATAAACTGAAATACCTAGAAAAAACGGCGAAACATTTGCAGAGTCCTCTTTTTTTTGTATTTTTGCATCATCAACGAAAACATTCCCAATAACTATGAGCACAAGCGACAGCATTGTAATCATTCCTACCTACAACGAGAAAGAGAACATCGAGAAGATTATTCGTGCGGTGTTCGCCCTCGAGAAGAGTTTCCACATACTCGTGATTGACGACGGATCGCCCGACGGCACGGCGCAGATTGTGCACCGGCTGATGGACACCGAGTTTGCCGACCGGCTGTTTATCATCGAGCGAAGCGGGAAACAAGGACTGGGCACGGCCTATATAGCAGGATTTAAATGGGCGCTGGAGCGCGACTATGGCTACATCTTCGAGATGGACGCCGACTTCAGCCACGACCCCAACGACCTGCCACGGCTCTACAGCGCCTGTGCCGACGAGGGTTACGACCTGGCCATCGGCTCGCGCTATGTGAGTGGCGTGAACGTGGTGAACTGGCCCATCGGCCGTGTGCTGATGAGCTATTTCGCGTCGAAGTATGTACGGTTGGTGACTGGTTTCAAGGTGCACGACACCACGGCGGGCTTTAAGTGCTACAAACGGCGTGTGCTGAAAACCATTGAGCTGGACAAGATCCGCTTCAAGGGCTATGGATTCCAGATTGAGATGAAGTTCACGGCTTATAAGATTGGCTTTAAGATAAAAGAGGTGCCCGTTATCTTCATTAACCGGCGCGAGGGCGTGAGCAAGATGAGTGGCGGCATCTTCGGCGAGGCATTCTTCGGCGTGATGCGCCTGCGCTGGGACGGATGGACACGCAAGTATCCGAAGATTGAAAATTGAGAACGTTCGGTAATTGACAATTGATTGAAGTTTCGAAGGTACGAGGGTGCGAGGGTACGAAGGTACGAGAATACACTTGTCTTCGCCATCTGCAGTTCCTAAAGATTTCAGCGAGCGAGACTAATCTCGCACCCTCGCACCCACGTACCCACGTACCTTCGAATATCAAAGATGTATAACATCCGAAGCTTAAATAATTGATGAAGTATCTCTATCGCATATATCAGTTGTGTGTGGCAGTGCCGCTGACCATCATTGCCACCATTATTACTAGCGCCACGGTGGCCATTGGATGTGCCATCGGCGACGGCCACTACTGGGGCTATTACCCTGGCAAGTGGTGGGCGCGATTCATTTTGCGGGTGTTCCTGATTCCCGTGAAGGTAAGCGGACGCGAGCACCTGAACGAAGGCGAGTCGTATGTCTTTGTGAGCAATCACCAAGGTGCCTTCGACATCTTTCTGATTTACGGTTATCTGTGCCGTAACTTCAAATGGATGATGAAGCGCTCGCTGCGCAAAATTCCCTTTGTGGGATTCGCCTGCGAGAAGAGCCACCAGATATTTGTAGACAAGAGCGGACCACGCAAGGTGAAAGAGACCTACGACAAGGCACGCGCCATCCTGCGCGACGGCATCTCGCTGGTGGTATTCCCCGAAGGTGCACGCACATTCACTGGCCACATGGGCACGTTCCGACGTGGCGCCTTCATGCTGGCCGATGAGCTGCAGTTGCCTGTAGTGCCGCTGACCATCAACGGCTCGTTTAACATCATGCCGCGCATGCGCGACTGGAAATGGGTGTGCTGGCATCCCATGACGCTGACCATTCATGCACCTATCTACCCGAAAGCACAAGGGGCTGAGGACGTGAAGGAGCGCATGGACGAGAGCTACCGCGTCATCATGAACGACCTCGTGCCCGAGTATCAGGGATTTGTGGAGAATCCCGATCAATAGGTGAGAAGTAAGAGGTGAGAGGTGAGAGGTGAGAAGTGAGTGATGAGAGAATAGAAATGAGAAAGATACTGACATACAGCATTCACGAAATAGAGCCATACATCAACTGGCTCTATTTCTTTCATGCATGGGGACTAAGCGGAAAGCCTCTGGCAGAGCAGGAGAAATTGCGAAAGGAAGCCTGCGAGATGCTTGAAAAGATGGATAGTGTATGTCCGGTGTATGCCTTATTCGCCCTCTTTGATGCCAACAGCGATGGCGACGACATCATCGTGGGCGACACCCGAATACCCATGTTGCGACAACAGAAACCCACAAAAGAAGGACAGCCCAATCTTTGTCTGGCCGACTTTCTGCGGCCTGCATCAAAGGGGAAAGCCGACCGCATCGGACTATTTGCCACCAGTACCGACCACCGCTCGGAAACGATGTACGCTGATGACCCGTTCCGACGGATGCTTGTACAGACATTGGCCGACCGACTGGCAGAGGCTGCAGCCGAACGGATGCACGAGGAGGTGAGACGCCACTACTGGGGCTATGCACCAGACGAGCATCTATCCATAGAAGAACTGCACATGGAGAAGTTTCAAGGCATTCGTCCTGCCGTGGGCTATCCGTCTTTGCCCGACACGAGCATCAACTTTGTGATAGACCAACTGATAGGCATGAAAGATATCGGCATCCGACTGACCGAGAGTGGCATGATGAAACCTCATGCGTCGGTGTCGGGACTGATGATGGCGCATCCACAAGCCCGCTATTTTGACATTGGAAAGATTGGCGAAGACCAGCTCTGCGACTATGCCCGACGCAGGGGTGTTCCGGTGGTGCTCATGCGACGATTCCTTTTAATGCATAATTCATAATGCATAATGCATAATAATTTTTAATGCATCATACTTTTCAATGCATAATTCATAATGCATAATTCATAATTCATAATGCATAATAGTTTTTAATGCATCATACTTTTTAGCTCAACTCTCTACGTATGCAGGAGTTCAGGAGTTGCAGACATGAACAATGTTTGCTTACTACTTCTTTTTCTTTGAAGAGAGGGTAATGACGACGATTTCGCCAGTGGCTCCGAAGCGCAAGGGGATGACACCACCCAAACCTTTCGACACATAAAGGATGCTGTTACCCTCGCGGTATTCCCCACTCCACTCACCTTTTAACATGCCCATGGGCGAGAGTCCGAAGAACGTGATCTGTCCACCATGGGTATGTCCGCTCAGCGTGAGCTGTACTTTACGCTCGGGCAGAATGACATGGCGCCACGGCCAGGGCTCATGCTGCAGCATCACCACAAACGACTGTGGGTCGACACCTTGGAGCGTCTTCTTCACATCACCCCGCATGGGATAGTCGGGCGATATGTTGGGACGCGACTCTCCCAGATTCTCCATTCCTGCAATGACAATCTGATCGTTGCCACGACGGATGCTACGGTGCTCGTTGAGCAACAAATCCCAACCCATCTGGCGCTCACGGCTCACCACCTCGCGCTCGCTGGCTGCACGTACGGCTGGATCGTCTTTGCGGGTGTAAAAAGAATAATCGTGATTGCCAAGAACCGAGAACACGCCATCCTTGGCTTTCAGCTGACTCAGCCGGCCCATCACCGGATAGAGCTCATGCGGACGGATGTTCTGCAGATCGCCCGTAAAGACGATGGCATCGGCATGCTGCGCATTGATGCTGTCGATGGCACGGTCGAAGATGGCACGGCGCGAAACCGTGTAAGAGCCTACATGAATATCGGAGAACTGCACAATCTTATAGCCATCAAAAGCGGCTGGCAGATCGTCGAAGGTGTAGTGAAGATGTTTCACCTCCAGCCGGCTGAAGCCTACCGTGCTGCCATAAATCAGCACAAACAACGAATAGAAAGCCAGCACGAGACCGATGAGATTGCCCCAGTTGATGCGTTTCTTGCGCCAACGGCAGATGCGCCATCCCAGAAAAGAGCAGACGGCATAGAGCGCCTTGGGAATAACAAGAAGTCCCAAAAGGAACAGATACCAATAGAGCAGCGAGATATCGTCGGGGGCAAAGTTCCTCGTGAACGACATGGCAACAGAAAACACCAGCATCAACAATCCTGGAGTCCACCACAACAACCGTTTCCACCACGTATACTTGATGCGGTGGCGGAGGTAATGCATGTCGACATACAAATCGGACAATACGATGGTGAGGATGAGAAGTAGGATGATTCTTGCTATCATGAGGACGTTCGGTAATTGATAATTGAGAATTGACAATTGATAATTAGGCCGTATCGAATGGAGGATGGACTTTAACGGAAGGTGAGTGCCTCACCACGACTCGCTGCATCGAACACTCCCTTATTAAATAGGTGGTGGCCATTGCAGAAGGTGTGCTCCACTTGCCAGTTGAAGGTATGTCCCTCCATGGGCGACCACTTGCATTTGCTCTGGATGACGTCGGTGGTTACCGTCCAGGGGCTATTGGGGCGCACTACAACGATATCGGCCTTGCAGCCTTCGCGCAGGAAGCCTCGCTCACGTACCTCGAACAGACGTGCCGGACGATGGCACATCAGCTCCACCAAACGCTCAAGCGTCAGCACACCCATGTCGACCAACTCCAGCATGGCAACCAACGAGAACTGAATCATGGGCATGCCCGAGGCTGCACGGGCGCAACCACCCTCCTTGTCGGACAACTGGTGGGGCGCATGATCGGTACCCACGGTGGTGATTCTGCCATCCATCAGCGCACGGCGAAGAGCCTCACGGTCGGTGGGTCGCTTGATGGCGGGATTGCACTTGATGCGTGTGCCCAGACGGGCATAGTCGCAGTCGGTGAAGTAAAGATGGGCGATGACCGCTTCGGCAGTAATCTTTGGCAGCGGACGTGGAGCCACGGGGATGATAGGCTTGACCGCTTCTTTCTTCTGGTCGATGTCCATCTCCTTGCCACGGGCTTTCTCTTCCTCTATGGCATCAAACAAGTCCAGCTCGCGGGCAGTGGTGACATGGGCCACATGCAGACGCGCGTCGTATTGGCGGGCTAAGTCGACAGCCAACTTCGTAGACTCGTAGCATGCTTCCTCAGAACGGATGACAGGATGGAACCCGATGACCGGATCGTCGCCAAACTCGGCTTGCACACGAGCCATATTGCGGTTGATGAGGCCAGTATCCTCGCAATGGGCCATAATAGGTAATGGCGAGGTGCGGAAGATACGCTCAAGAGCCTCGCGCCGATCGACCAGCATGTTTCCCGTTGAAGAACCCATGAAAAGCTTGATGCCGGGAATGCGGTGCACATCCAGCAGTCCGAAAGTATCGGCATTCTGGTTGGTGGCACCATAGAAAAAGCTATAGTTGACGTGGCTCTTGGCTGCAGCCAGCGCGAACTTCCCGTCGAGAGCCTCAAGGGTGGTGGTCTGAGGGTTGGTATTGGGCATGTCGAAATAAGAGGTCACTCCGCCATAGGCGGCAGCACGGCTCTCGCTCTCGATGTCGGCCTTAGCCGTCAGCCCAGGCTCACGGAAATGCACATGGTCGTCGATGATACCTGGAAAAACAAAACACCCAGAGGCATCGACCACCTCGTCGAACTGTCCCTGGGGTACTTCGCCGTGCTCGAAAAATCCCGAGATACGGTCTTGCTCTATGAGAATAGAGCCGACAAATTGCCGGCTCTCGTTCACTATTGTTGCATTTTGGATGAATATGCTCATTTACTTGGGCGATTTAGTCAGTGGGGCTGCATTCAACGTAGAGTCTACAGGCAGACTCACCGACGGTGCGGGGGCAGCTGTCTGAGCCGGAGCCACATCGGGAGTAGCCATGCCATTCATGATGGCCTGATTCTCTTGTGCCTTCTGATAATAGTCCTTCACGTAGGGGTCGTTTTTGAAATAGTCGGTGGCCTTGCTCATGAGTGCCTCAATCCACGGGGTGAGCTCGGGATAGCGATGACCGGCTGTCACCATCATGAACACGCCAGGTCCCAGCACGTTGTCGAAATTGTCGGTAATGAAGTTCGTCACCAGACTGTCCTCGCGCATGGCAATCATCTGTGCCTCCTGAGCCAAACGGGCATTGGTGATCTGCTCGTCCTCGCCATCCATAATGGCCTGACTCTGCTTGTGACCCAGCTCGTTCACCTCGTTCTGCAGCTGATTGTACTTGTCGATAAACTCAAACAGCTTGTCATTGAGAGGAGTACCGCTGACCGACTGCTGGGCATTGTCCAGCTTAATCACAATCTCGCCATTCTCCAGCACGATGGGCATGATGCTCTCGTCGTCCATGAAGATGGTAGCCATCTTGGTAGAATCGATATTTCCACCAAACTGGAACTTTCCGTGCACGACCTCGCAAGAGTCCACATTCTTCAGTTCATTGTCTTTGAGGACCTTCAGATAAAGCATCCGGCCATCGAGTGTAGAGACATTCGACGAGCCCTGAACCGAATAGGAATTGCCACAGGAGGTTAAGATTCCTAATATAAATAACGTGTATAAAAGTTTATTCATCTTTTGTTTATGCATTTTCACACGCAAATGTACAATGTATTATTCAACCACAAAAAAATTTTCATGCTATTTAAAACAATTATAGTTTCTTTTAGCGTTTTTTTGCCTCTTTCTCCAGTTCGTTGCTGATTCTGTGGGTAGAATAGAGTTCTAAAAGGGCTGCCACGAGCAACAGCACCACCCAGTTGTTATGAATATAAGTAAGGTAGGCATTATAGCCACCCATGCCGAAATTCAGAAAGGCGGGAAGCAGGAAGTGATAGGCATTCTCGACCATGAACAAGGCGGCCAGCAAAAACAGCACATCACCCAGTATCATGATGCGACGCAGACGCAGAATGGTGGGATTGCGCCCCTCGTAGCGCTGCATCAGCTGAATAGAAGCAAACAACAAAGCACCCACGGCGAATATCCACGGGGCTAGTTTCTGCACACCAAACACATACAACCCGGCACCTGCTACCATCAGCACGGCACCTAACAAGAAAAGAATACTCTGTCTTTTAGTTAGCTCTCTCATTGTTGTTCTCTGGAATACGGTCGTCGCTTAACACGAAGATATCCTCGTCGTCGGCCTTCATGAAGTAGCGCTCACGTGCAATCTTCTGAATGGCTTTCGGGTTACGGTTCAACTCGTGCAACTGACGCGAGTCGCTCTCATACCGACGATTATATGCCTCTATCTGACTTTTCAGGTCGCGTATCTGGAACTCATAGTCTATGCGCTTGAGGAAACTGTTCTCATCGACGAACCCGACGATGAGCACTCCCACAAACATCACAATCCAATACTTGTTGTGACTAATGAATTTCCATACTTTTCCCAGACGACTCATTTATTTCAAATGTTTTTGCAAAGATAACGTAATCTTTCCATATTCTGACACAAAGGTAGACATTATTATTGAATTTTTGCATTCTAATGTCTATATTTTGCATTTTATTTTTTAATTTTGCATCAAAATTCTAGAAACCACATCATGGAATACATCGTATCAGCACGCAAATACCGGCCTATGTCGTTCGACTCGGTGGTAGGACAGGCTGCACTCACCACTACACTCAAAAATGCCGTGAAGAGTGGGAAACTGGCCCATGCCTATCTCTTCTGCGGACCCAGAGGCGTTGGTAAGACCACCTGCGCACGCATCTTCGCCAAGGCCATCAACTGCATGTCGCCCACCGAAGAGGGAGAGGCATGCAACCACTGCGAGAGTTGCCAAGCATTCAACGAGCAACGGTCGTATAACATTTTTGAGCTGGATGCTGCCAGCAACAACTCGGTGGAGAACATCAAGGCGCTGATGGACCAGACACGCATTCCGCCACAGGTGGGACGCTACAAGGTGTTCATCATCGACGAGGTGCACATGCTCTCCACGCAGGCTTTCAATGCCTTCCTCAAAACACTGGAGGAACCACCTGCACACGTCATCTTCATCCTCGCTACCACCGAGAAGCACAAGATTCTGCCCACCATCCTCTCGCGCTGTCAGATTTACGACTTCGAGCGGATGACGGTTCCCAACATCATCAACCATCTGAAGATGGTGGCCGACAAAGAGGGTATCACCTACGAGGAGGACGCGCTCAACGTGATTGCCGAGAAAGCTGATGGCGGCATGCGCGATGCCCTGAGCATCTTCGACCAGGCCGTCAGCTTCTGCCAGGGAAACATCACCTACGCCAAGGTGATAGAGGACCTGAACGTGCTCGACTCAGAAAACTATTTCAGCATCATCGACCTGAGCCTGCAAAACAAGGTGAGCGACGTGATGGTGCTATTGAACAATGTCATCAACAAAGGCTTCGATGGCGGACATCTTATCAGCGGATTGGCATCGCACGTGCGCAACGTGCTCATGGCCAAAGATGCAGCCACACTGCCACTGCTCGAAGTGAGTCAGCGACAGGCGGCACGCTATCAAGAACAGGCGCAGAAGTGCCCCACGCAGTTCCTCTACAAGGCACTGAAGATTATGAACGACTGCGACATCAACTACCGACAGAGCTCCAACAAACGGTTGTTGGTGGAACTGACACTCATACAAGTGGCACAGATTACGCAGGAAGACGACGGAGCCAGCGCGGGGCGTAGCCCTAAGCGTTTGAAATCCCTGTTTAAGAAATTAGTAGACAAGTCGCAGACTGCAACGGCCCAGCAGGTGGCCGCGTCTGCGAAACCCGTGCAGCACGACTCTCAGGCCGTGCCGCAACAACCGTCTGCACCCAAGCCTGAGACTACCCTCAACCCCCAACACCCAGTCCTCAACACCCAACACCCATCACCCAACACCCAGTCCTCAACACCCAACGCTCCTAAAATCAAGTTGGGCAACATCGGCATGAGTTTCAATGCCATCAGACGCGGACCGGAAAAGCCAGCCTACCAGAGAGAGCCCGAGGTGACGAACAAAGACGAGAACAGTACGTTCAGCGAAGAGGATGTACGCAAACAGTGGCTCGCCATGTGCCAGCGCATGCCCCAGCAAATGGCAGCCATGTCGCACCGCATGAGAAACATTCAACCCACAATCACCACCTTCCCACATGTAGAGGTGGTGGTCGACAATCAGATTCTGCTCGACCAGATGCAGGGCATCAGGAAACGCATTTGCGCCACATTGGCAAAAGAGCTGCACAACGGCAACATCACTGTCACCCTCCGTCTGGCCAAGGCCGAGGAGGTGAGCAAGATTCTCAGTCGCAAAGAGTTGTTCGATAAGATACTAAAAGAAAATCCAGCAGTCGAACACCTTCGTTCGATGCTGGATTTGGAAATGGCATAAGCGTTTATGCTAATTATCAATTGTCAATTATCAATTATCAATTAAATCAACGGCATTCCCAAAGCCTCACATTCTTTCACCATCTCTTCGGGCCAGATACTAGCCTGAATCTCACCCACATGGGCTTTGTGCAACAACACCATGCACAGACGGCTTTGGCCGATACCACCACCAATGCTCAGCGGCAACTCATCAGCCAACAACTTCTGATGGAAATACAACTGTTCGCGCTCCTCCTGGCCTGCAAGTTTCAACTGGCGTAGCAGACTCTCTTTGTCTACACGGATACCCATTGACGACAGCTCCACGGCACGCTCGAGTATGGGGTACCATATCAGAATGTCGCCATTCAGTCCGCGGTGGCCCTCATCCGTCTCTGTGGTCCAGTCGTCGTAGTCGGGGGCACGACCGTCGTGCGGCTCTCCATTAGCCAGTTTTCCACCAATGCCAATCACAAACACGGCACCATATTTCTTCGCTATCAAGTCCTCGCGCTCTTTCACGCTCTTGTCGGGATAGAGAGCCAGCAAGTCCTCACTATGGATAAAGTGAATGTCGCGCGGAAGGAAAGGCTTAATCTGCGTATAGGTCTCACACGTCAGATACTCCGTGCGCAGGATGGCAGCATAGATGCGGCGCACTACCCGTTTCAGGAAGTCCAAGTTCCGGTCCTCACGCGTTATCACCGCTTCCCAGTCCCACTGGTCCACATACAGCGAGTGCAGGTTGTCGAGTTCCTCATCGGCCCTGATGGCGTTCATGTCGGCATACACGCCATAGCCAGGCTCTACATTATATTCAGCCAGCGTCAGTCGTTTCCACTTAGCCAGCGAGTGCACCACCTCAGCCTTGGCGTCGCCTAAATCCTTGATGGGGAATGTCACTGCACGCTCCACCCCATTCAGGTCGTCGTTGATGCCGAGTCCTTTCAGCACGAACAACGGAGCCGTCACGCGGCGCAGTCTCAGTTCAGTAGATAAGTTCATCTGGAAGAAATCCTTAATCTGCTTAATACCCTGTTCTGTCTGTTTCATGTCCAGCAATTGCTCATAATGTGCCGGTCTGATAAGTTTGCTCATATCAAGAATAACTGTTTTTATGTCCGAATGATTAAAATGTGCTGCAAAGGTACATATTATTTGCTTATTTGCAAGGAAAGTAGCACATATTTTTGCATTTTGCGCAGAAAACAACCACAAACAAAGACATTTTGCAGAGTCAGTCAGGGGTATAAAACACTTTTTTCGAAAAATAATCAATCATCATTTCTCATTTATCAATTTATTTCATTACCTTTGCACCGCAAACAGGTCCCGTAGCTTAGCTGAATAGAGCGTCAGATTCCGGTTCTGAAGGTCTTGGGTTTGAATCCCAACGGGATCACAAAAGATGGAAAGGAATAATGAAAATTTGAAAGTAATCTTTCATTTTCGTTATTCCTTTTTAACTTTTGTAGGATGGCAGGCGCCAGCCAACAGGGATATGTAATCCCGGATTACAAGAAAAATCGCAAGTTACTTTTGTAAGTACTTGCGATTTTGTTTTGGCATCCCTCCACATTTGGCGGGCAAATGTGGGGGGATCGAATACTGATTATCTGACAATCCATTCAAACAAACCAGCAGCGTTGTCGTCTGGCAACTGTACCTCTAAACGCAAAGCAGTGGTCTTGACAGGACGAAAGTTCACTGTACAGGCTACGCCCTTTTCCGTAGGATAACGGTCGGCATCACTAACAGGCTGCCACTGTCCCTGGGCATCCCGATAGAGAATACGCCACGACTGGGGAACCCGGCATCCACCCCAAGGACCATCATCGTACCAATAGACGGTGGCACTCTGAACGGTTGATTCTTGTGGGAATTCATAGGAAAGCCACTCGGTGCATGCCTTCTTGGGCCACCAATGGGTATAGGGCACCGAACGGTCGTTTTCGTCTTTCGGCACCAGACGGTCGTTGATGGCAGAGAGAGCCGGCATCTTATCGGTTGAGCTGCTCACCTTGCTCTCACTAGCCAGGGTTGCAGGCTGGCTGGGATTGGTGGCCTTCAGGTCCTGAGGCAGCCAGACACGCATCTTTCCACTGCCACGATGGCACCATGCATAATAGGGAATCAGAGTCAGTGTCTGGTCAAATACCTCCAGCTTACCCTGTTTATTGAAGTTCAGCGTCTGGGCGTTGGTGGAGAGTGTCTGTATCGGGGTACCGGCAATCTCTCCCTTACCAAGGGTGAACTGTGGAGCTTGATTCAGCAGTGCCCCCATGATATCGAAGTTGTTGTCGGGATGCTCGGCACAATAGACCAACGGGCCCCGTTCTACGCTTACCATGCCACGGTCGGCTTCTACCTTGTTATTTGCACGGACGGTGCGTGCTTCCATGTCGAAATGTATCTGCACTTTATCACCCTTTTTCCATTTACGGCTAATGGTGTAGTAACCATCCTCTGTCAGCTGGGCTGCTACTGCCTGTCCATTCACCTTCACAGAATAGCCGAGGCGTTTGTTGTCAGAATACTGATAGAGACTGCTTGGCACTACTTGATTTCTAACCCAGCCAGGGATGCGTATCTTCATTGCAAACTGTCCGGCTGTATTCTGGTCGACAGTTACCACAACATCTCCATTCCAAGGGTACTCTGTTGCCTGACTCAGAGCAACTTTCTTACCAGCAACGCTGAGATGGCTCTTGTTTGAGAGGAAGAGGTTGACGTAAACATTCCGATCCTTTACGGCATAGATATAACCGGGCAGTGAAGGGATGAAACGGCAGATGTTGCTCGGGCAGCAGGCACAGCCGAACCATGCCTGGCGCTGGTGCTGTCCCATCGACTCCAGCGGGTTGGGGTAGAAGAAGCCGTTGCCTTCGAGCGACACACCGCTGATGAGGCCGTTGTAGAGCGTGCGCTCCAGCACATCGTAGTATTTCGAGAGCCCATGGAGCAGGAACAGACGGTAGTTGACATACACATTGCCGATGGCGGCACAGGTCTCGCAGTAGGCACTCATGTTCGGCAGCTCGTAGTTCTTGCCGAAAGCCTCGCCGTTGCTGGTGGCTCCGATACCGCCAGTGATGTAGAGCTTCTTGGTGACGATATTGTCCCAGATGGCGTCGATGGCCTTGACATAGTTCTCGTCGCCAGTGAGGGCAGCCACATCGGCCATGCCTGCATACATATAGGCGGCGCGCACGGCATGTCCGACGGCCTCGTCCTGTTCGATGACGGGCTTGTGAGCCTGCGAATACTCATGCACGATGGTGGTCTTGCCGCGATAGTCGAGGAAGAACTTTGCCTCGTCGAGGTATTTCTTGTTGCCAGTGACGAGATAGAGCTTGGCAAGAGCCATCTCGGCAATCTGGTGACCGGGCACCACACAAGCCTGTCCGGGATTGGGTCCCACCTCGCGGCACACACAGTCGGCATAGCGGATGGCGATGTCGAGGAACTTACGGCTGCCCGTGGCCTGATAGTGGGCGATGGCACCCTCTATCATGTGACCGAGGTTGTAGAGCTCATGGCTGAGGTCCTCTTCCTTGCTCCAGCGCTTCTCGCCCGCCCACTCGTGGGGTTCTTTTGGGTTCTGGGTGCGCGAGGTGTAGAGATAGCCGTCGGGTTCTTGTGCCGAGGCAATGACATCGAGCACGGAGTCAATATATGCCACGAGTTTCTTGTCGGGGTAGGTCTGCAGGATATACGAGGCTCCCTCGATGGTTTTATAGGGGTCGGTATCGTCGAAGGCCAGTCCGCCCACCTTGAATACCTTCGAAGGGTCTTTCAGGTGCTGGGCTGCATTCGAGAAGTTGGTGTAGCGACCCGTCTCCTCGCACTTCGAGAAAGCAAGGGGGATGGTCACCTTACGACTGGCCTCCAGCCGCTGTCCCCAGAAGGTGCCCGGGGTTACTTTCACAGAGGTAAACGGCACCGGATTGATAGGATAGCCGTGGGCTGGTGCCTGTTTCTTCGCTGCTGAGGCGGTGGTGGCGATGACGGCCGTCAGCAAGATGGTCAATAGTCTTTTCATATGGTTTGCTATTTTTTGATTAATTTCAATACGAAGCCACCGCCAGAGGCGAGTCGGATGTCCAACGAGTCACGGGCTGTGAGCGTCTTTCGCTCAACGCGGTAGTCCTCGGCCTGGTGGTTGGCATTGATGCCGTCGGTGACGAGAATAGCCTCATACGACGCTCCTGCCGGCAGGAAGTCGAGAGCGAGAGCGACGGTGCGGCGGTCCCAGTTGGTCTGTCCGCCCACATACCAGTCGTTGCCGTTGCGGCGGGCCGTGACGATATATTCACCCATCTTGCCTTGCAGGATTCTTGTCTCATCCCATGCGTCGGGAATGGAGGTGATGATATCGGTGCACTCCTGTTCGCGCTCGTAGTTGGTGGGAGCATCGCAGAGCATCGTGAAGGGCGAGTCGTGGACGACGTAGCAGGCCAGCTGATGGCAGCGGGTGCCCATCGACACGGGGTTCTGATAGCATTCCACCCAGTTGTCCTTGGTGCCGTTGCGAAGGGCTCCGGGTGTGAAGTCGACATTGCCTGCCATCATGCGGATGAAGGGGAAGGTGACATCGTAGCGGGGCATGTCGGTGTCCTTCTTGGCCCAGCGGGCCTCCTCCATGCCAAAGACTCCCTCGTAGTTCAGGATGTTCGGATAGGTGCGGTTCATGCCTGTGGGAGTGAAATAACCATGGTAGTCGACAAAGAGCTGATAGCTGGCACACGTCTTGGCCAGACGCTCGGCCATCTCGACGGCCGTCTGGTCGTTGCGGTCCATGAAGTCGATCTTCCAGCCCTTGATGCCCATCTTGGTGTATTTCTCACAGGCCTCTATCAGGTGCTCGTCGAGCACATTGAAGACCGTCCAGAGCACAATGCTCACGTTCTTGGCCTTCGCATAGTCGATCAGTCCCTGCAGGTCGATGTCTTTGATGGGATTCATGATGTCGCCTTTGCTGGAGTCATACCATCCCTCGTCGAGCACTACGTAGGGGATATGGTTCTTGGCGGCGAAATTGATGTAATACTGATAGGTGCGGGTGTTGATGCCAGCCTCGAAGTCGACGCCTTTCAAGTTCCAGTCGTTCCACCAGTCCCAGGCCACCTTGCCTGGTTTGATCCACGAGGTGTCGCCCGTCTGGTTGGGTGTGGCGAGTGCATAGACGAGGTTGTTCACCGGCATCTCGGTGTCGCTCTCTGTGATGGCCATCACGCGCCAGGGATAAGTGCGTGGTCCCGTGCTTTTGGCGATATAGTCTTCGGTCGTCTCCACATAGCTCATGCCGCGCCACTTGTAGTATGCCATCTTCTTCGGATACTTGGCAAAGGCAGCCTTGAGGTGTGTGCCATCGGCCTTGAGAAACATGCCGGGGTAGGAGCGGAGGTCGGACTCGAGCAGGGTCACCTTCACACCGCCATTCGTTCCCTTGCCAGCTTCGTCAGTCAGCAGACGCTCGATGGTGGCGGGCAGGAAGGCATATTTGTCTTTGGCTTCGGTGAGCAGGTTCTCGTCGTAGTAATTCTGGAAGGCCATGGCAAACGGTTTCTGGTCGTTGGTGGAATAGGCGAGCCATGCCTTGCTGTCCTCCGGGAAGCAAAAATCGGCCATTTCATCGGTAATAACCGCCTCTTTCTTGCTGGTGGTGTAGAAACGATAGGCCACTCCCTCGTCGTAGGCTCTGACGTGCATGCCCCAGTCTTTGCCGAGCTTTATGTCAAGCTGGCAGTAGGCTGTGGTGAACGATTTCTGGCGGTAGAACGTAGCCTGGATGGTCTCTTTGGTGATGCCGGTCTTCCTGGCGCTCGTGATGCTCGTGGGACTGGCTTTTCTTGTAGCACTAGCTTTCCCCGTCGAGATGTCGAGACCTGCCAAGAGGTCGACTACCTTCAGGCTGTTGTGGCTGACGGTGATCTTGATGCCGTCGCTCACCGTTACGGTGTTCTTACCGTTGGGCGATGCCACGGTATAGTCTTTGGCTGAGGCCTCGCTGCCGGTCAACCAGACCAGCAGGGTGGCAAAAGTCAGTATTTTTCTCATTTTCATGATTTAGGGTCGGTGAAAACTATTTCAGCACCTCTTTCAGTTGGTTGGTGGCACGCTCAATCATGTCCATCGTACCACTGCCGTCGCTGACATAGCGTATGACCATGCCTGCATAGCCGATGGCGCGGTTGGCGGCCTTGTTATCCTCGGGCAGTTGTTTGGCTTTCTCCAGGAGTTGCATCAGTTCATCCATATCCTCCAGTTCCGGCAGATTGCCCGGGCGCATGGTGTTGATGACGGCATTCAGAGCACCGGCAGCCTTGTCGATCTCTTCCTGTGAGTATTGGTCCTTGGGTGCATCCATGTAGGGCAGCGTCTTCTCGTACTGGGCAGTCATGCGGGCAAACCCGTGCTTGGCCCATGGCGCATACTCAGGCACTTTCACGGCCAGTGCATTCCAAGCCTGCTGCTCGTCGGCACGGCTCTTGGCAATCAGCAGCAGCTCACGCAGTTGCGACTTGTCGATATCGGTAGCTGTCGTCGTCAATTTCACATTCGGGTCAGCCTCTACGTTCATGCGGAAATAGTGGGTCACATGCTCGTCGCAGGCATAATCGGGGATAAACGTACGTCCGCCATAACTCAGGGTATAGAGATGTGCGTCGGCACCCGTTCCCTGTTTGGCACCGTTGAGGGTGACGTCGCTCAGGTCGGAACTGACGTTGATGGTGGCCTCGTCCCAGTTGTTGATGCCGGTGGTGGCCATCACCAGCGGACCGTACATAAAGGTGCCTGCCCACATCGGGGTGTATTCCGTCTTGCCGTTTTTCTCATAAGCCGGGGCTGTCTCCATCTTGTCGGGACCGAAGTCGAGATGCTTGGTGAAAGGCATGACCACCTCTACCACATCTTTCTTGGTCCACTTACGGGCAGGAATCTCCACGTAGCTCGAGGGTTGGTAGTGGGTGGCGATGCTCTTGCCGTTGAGTCTCACGTCGAAGCCCTCGGTAGCCCAGTAGGGCACACGCAGCTTCATGGCGAAGGTACCCTTTCCTTTGGCAATGCGGATGGTGGTCTGCTCTGCCGGCCACTGGCATTCCTGTTTCACCACGACACCCTTCTTCGTCCAGTGGGCAGTCGTCGGCATGTAGAGCGCCACCCAGAGCGTGTTGTCGTTCACGAAGTAGGCTGCCTCTTGGTATTTCACGTGGTTCTCCACACCCGTACCTCCGCAGCAGGTGGCCTGCGGTGTCTCGTTGCCCCAGGGCTTCGAGGCGTTGAGGCCCACGGCATACTGATAGACCGTCTGGTACTCACGAGGATTGAGCGAGCCGATGATCTGATTGTAGAGCACCCGCTCGTAGTAGTCCATGTAGCGGGCATCGTCGGGGTTGAAGCAGTTCAGGTCCTTCGTCAGCTTTGCCAGGTTGTAGGCACAGCAGGTCTCGTTGATGGTCGGCTCGGGATGCAGCTCGCGACCTCCCCAGCTGGTGACGTTGGTACACATAGAGGTGATTTGCGAGTAGGGCTGGCGGAACATCTCACCGTTGCCCACACCGCCCATGGCATAGCGGTAGCGGCCTTGTATCATCGTCCAGAAGTTCTGGGCGAGATTGTAGTAGTAAGGCTTGTTGTTGCCACGGAAGGCGCGCAGGGCGCCCGTCACCATGGGAATGTGCTGGTTGGCATGCCGTGTGCGGATGGCATCGATGTTCTTGGCCAGCGGGTCGAAGAAAGCCGGACTGTCGAAGAAGGTGGAAGCCTCTAAGAGCCGTTGCTTCTCCTCGGCAGTGCCTGTCATCTCCGAGAGGCGTGCCAGCGACTCGGCCATTCCGCCCACCTCGCCGGCGATGTACATGTTCCACATCTCGTAGCGGTTGCCGGGCTTGGCGCGCCGCTCGTCCTGCCGTCCGTCGCTCTTCACGAAGGTGCGGTAGTGCAGGCGGTTCCACACCCACAGTCCCATATCCTTGGCAATGAGCAGAGCCTTGGCGGCAGTGGCTTTGTCGTCGATATAGGTGGCGATGTCGATGAGACCTGCCAGCTGCTTGTGTACAGAATAATAAGGTGCCCACACCCAGCTCTCGTTGTTGTAGGCGCGGTACATCTCTATCAGTGCGCAGTGCTGGGCAGGGATGGCGTTCAGGTAGCCGTAGCCATACTTCTGATACTCTTTCTTATAGCGGTCGAAGTCTTTCCATGTGCCTTGCATCTGTCTCAGTTCTTCCTCGGGGGCGAAGTCGCGGGCCTCCCAGTAGCGTCCCAGCTGCTCGTTCCACACGAAGGTGCGCTCCTGACACTCGCGCAGTCCGTTCACCATCTCTGTGATGTTGCGCTTGAGGATGGCTTTCTTCGCTTTGTCCTGACAGCTGGCAAAGGCGAAAGCCATGGCCGACATATAGTGGCCAGAGCCGTGGCCCTTCAGCTTCGTGGTGGGCGAGTCCCAGCCGTCGGCCTCGGGATAGCCCTCGGTGGAGAGTCCGTAGGTGTCGCGGTAGTTGTAGAGCTGTTGTTTCACCGGCAGGCTGATGAGCTGGTCGATGTCGAGGTTGCGGTTCCACGTGAGGCGGTTGTCGCCGTCGATGCTTACCTGGTCGAGCGGCAGCGTCTCAGCCACAGGAGTGTTGGAAGGCACTTTCCAGTCCTTGGCCGATTTGGCGTCGGCCACCACCTTTACCTCTGCAGAGACGGGGTAGCCGTTCGGCGTAGAGTTGTCGCCGAGAATCATTCCACGTACCTTATATATGTTACCTATGGGATTGATGGCAGGATTGGCCTCGGCCTTCTCTGTCGCCTCCGACGAGTTGAGCCATTTCACCTGACGGTACTCACCCTTGCCGTCGGAATATTCCACCCACAACCGATAGGGGAGCCTCGGGGCATTACCCACGGGCACCTCCACGCTGACTGCCTGCACGCTCTTGATGGAGCGATAGTCTTTGGCGGCTGCTGTGCCGGCCAGCAGCACAGTGGTCAACAAGCTGATAAGGATTCCTTTTTTCATATCGTATTCTGTGTTTTTTATCTTCTCGCTGCAAAGATAACAAAGAAATGGGACAGCCTATGAAACCATCGTCCAAAGTAATAGAAAAATAGTCCAAAAAGTGCTTGTTTTCCAGCTTTTAGACTTTTGTTGCATTATCTTGGACTATTCTTTTATCCTGCCACGCTAATAATTTTTAACTTTGCGGCATCATTATCGAATCTTAATAAAAAATACATGTATAACATAAATATTCATAAACCTAATTCATAAACCTAAAAAACAAATTGGTATGAAGAAACATCTCTTATGTTTGCTTTTGCTGGGCGGGGCTCTAGGAGCTTATGCCGCAGAAAGCACTTTACCAACCGTTGCTGAAGTGACTCAGCAAGGTGTGACAGTGAAAGGTGTTATCAAGGACGCGAAGGGCGAGCCTATCATAGGCGCCACCGTGACCGAGAAGGGCACCACAAACGCTACAGTTACCGACTTGGACGGAAACTACTCTCTCAAGGTCTCCCACCGAAATGCCGTGCTGGTGGTTTCTTACATCGGCTTTGTTGCCCAGGAGATACCTGCCGGTAGCGATGTGACACTTCAGGAAGACAATGCCTTGCTCAACGAGGTGGTTGTCATCGGTTATGGCACTCAGCGCAAGGGCGACGTCACCTCTGCCATCACCAGCGTGAAGGCTGAGGACTTTGCACAAGGTAACATCCGCGACGCCGGTGACCTGATTAAAGGTAAGGTGGCTGGTCTGACCATCGCCAACGGCTCTGGTGACCCGAGCTCCGCCTCTTCCATCCGTCTGCGTGGTATCATCTCGCTCGAAGGAGGTAACTCGCCACTCGTGCTCGTCGATGGTCTGGAGGGCAGTCTCAGTTCTGTTGCTCCTGAGAACATCGAGAGTATCGACGTGCTGAAAGACGCCTCTGCAGCCGCTATCTACGGTACCCGTGGTGCTGCCGGTGTGATTCTCATCACCACCAAGGCCGGTAAGCGCGAGACTCGTACCACAGCTAACTACAGCGGCTACGTATCGCTGGCCTCTTTCGGTAAGAAGCTCGATATGATGGACGGCAGCGACATCCGTGCCGGCAAGACCAACTATACCGACCGTGGCTACGACACCGACTGGCTCGACGCCGTGTCGCGCACAGCCCTCACTCATAATCATAATGTAAGCATCAGCGGTGGTAACAAGAGCACCTCTTACAATGCCGACTTCACCTATCGCGACCAGCAGGGTGTGTTCATCAATACCTACGCCCAGGAGATGCACTTCAATGCCGGTGTCTCTCACTGGATGTTCAACGACATGCTGAAGCTGTCGTTCAATATCCTGAAGCGCTGGCACGAGAACGGTCCCGTGGATGCCGCAGGCAGCATGGTCTATCGCCAGGCCCTCATGCGCAACCCCACAGAGCCTATCTATGCAGAAGACGGTGACTACTATGAGAACTTCGGTATCAACTACTACTACAACCCCATCGGTATCCTGAACGAGAAGAAGGGTGAGTGGAAGACTGAGACCACCCGTCTGACCGGTAACATCACCGTTGAGCCTATCAAGGGATGGCAGACCAACCTGATGCTCAGCACCGAGCGCTACAACGGTCACGACGCAGGTTACTACACCTCTAAGCACTACGGACAGAAGAACAGCTATACCACAGGTTATGCCACCCAGAGCTACAGCTACTATAAGAGCGACAACCTGGAGCTGACCTCTACCTATAAGCACCAGTGGGGCAACCACCGCTTCGAGGCATTGGTGGGTTACAGCTACCAGTTCAATATGGACGAGAGCTTCTATGCCAACAACACCAACTTCTTGAACGACTTCTTCGAGTACAACAACCTCGGTGTTGGTCAGTACCTGAAGGACGGTAAGGCCGGCATGGGCAGCGGTAAGGGCGAAGACACGCTGATTGGTTTCTTCGGACGTGTCAGCTATGGCTTTGCCGACAAGTACAACGTGCTGCTCTCGCTCCGCCGCGAAGGTTCTTCTAAGTTCGGTGAGAACAACAAGTGGGGTTCCTTCCCCTCGGTCTCTCTCGGTTGGACCATCTCGAACGAGAAGTTTATGGAAGGCACTCGCAGCTGGCTCGACAACCTGAAGCTGCGTGCAGGCTTCGGTGTGACGGGTGTGATTCCCGGCGCCCGCTATCTCTCGCTGACCACCTGGGCACTAGGCTCACCTTATTACTATGACAATGGTACTTGGAAGCAGGGTCTGAAAGTCGACCAGAACCCGAACCCCGACCTGAAGTGGGAGAAGAGCACCGAGTATAACGTTGGTCTCGACTTCGCCGTGCTCGGTGACCGCATCTGGGGTAGCATCGACCTCTATCACAAAAAGACTGTCGACATGCTTTGGGAGTATGACGTGCCCGTGCCGCCCAACCTCTATCCCCGCACCAGGGCCAACGTCGGTGAGATGCGCAACCAGGGTATCGAGGTAGCCATCAACGCTATCCCCGTCCGCACGAACGACTTCGAGTGGAAGACTACTGCCACCTTCGCCCACAACGCTACCAAGCTGCTGAGCCTTTCTAACGATCTCTACGAGACAGCAAATGAACACGATATAGCATGGTTGGGTGAGCCTATCTCACTCTCCACACAGCGTATGGAGGTAGGCAAGCCTCTCGGACAGTGGTACGGTCTGAAGTCGGTAGGTGTCAGCGAGAACGGCCTTTGGATGATTGAGAATCCCCAGACAGGCGAGATTGTCGAGTTCAACGACAACATGCTGACTGACAAGGAGACATGGTATCAGTATCTTGGCAACGCCATTCCTAAGTTCAACGTTGGCTGGAGCAACACCTTCAAGTATAAGAACTTCGACCTGAACATGCAGTTCACCGGCCAGTTCGGCTTCAAAATTCTCAACGAGGCCCGCGCCTACTATCAGAACAATGCCGTGACCTACAACCGATTGAAGGATGCCGCTGAGGCTCCCTACAGCGACGGCAACGTGCTGAAGCCCGCTCAGAAGCAGACCTTCGTGAGCTACTACCTGAGCAACGGTAACTACCTCAAGCTCTCGAACCTCACCTTAGGCTACAATGTTCCGCTGAAGGAGAACAAATACATCAAGGGTGCACGCATCTACGCTTCTGCCGACAATGTGTTTACCATCACCTCTTACAACGGACTGGATCCGGAACTTTCCAACGGTGACCCCCAGTACTCGGGTATCGACCAGCGCGACAAGTATCCTACCATTCATACCTATACATTCGGTATTAACATAACGTTCTAATGGATAATTGACAATGGGTAATTGACAATTTAATAAAGAATAGAAATATGAAAGCAATATATAACAAAATCATCGTTTCCGCTATGGTAGGGGCTGCCGGCCTGACCATCGGTGGATGTACAGATTTGGACGAGACGATATACGACCGTTTGGCTTCCGAGAAGTATGAGTTTACGGATGCCGACCTCGAAGCCACTATTGCCCCCGTTTACGGCAGTCTGCGCGACGTGTACTGGGGATGGTTCGGCATGGCCGACATCATGGACGAGAGTTCCGACGTATGGGGCATTCCCAACCGTATCGGTATCGGCTGGGGCGACCTCTACATCTCTATGCACAAGCACGAGTTCAACTCGGGTATCGGTCACTTCGAGGTGAACTGGGACAACAACTATGCCGGTGTGAATGCCTGCAACCAGATTCTGGCCAACGAGCAGGTGGCTGGCAGTGAGCTCATCAAAGCCCAGGTGCGTGCCTACCGTGCCATGTACTACTACAACCTGTTCGACCTGTTCCGCAACATTCCGCTCGACACTACTTTCGTTCACCCCGCAGGCTGGACACCCGAGCAGGCTGCTCCTGAGGTGACCTTCAAGTGGATTGAGAGTGAGTTGAAGGATGTGGCTGAGCAGTGCGGCGAGGATGTGTCGCTCGGCAAGCTGAGTAAATATGCTGCCTACATGCAGCTGGCCAAGCTCTATCTGAACCACGACGCATGGTTCCCCAATGCCAAGGATCCCTCTTACTATCAGAAGTGTATCGACTGCCTGAATATCATCATCAACTCGGGTAAGTTCGCCCTCGCTCCCAACTACAGCGACAACTTCCTGGAGGATATCAGCACCTCGCCCGAGATTATCTTCGGTATCGTGTTCGAGAACAAGTATGCCGGTGGTAACTTCATGGCTAACCTCTGGATTCACAACGCAGGCCGTGCCCGCTGGAACTTCTCGGGCTGGGCAACAGGCGGTGGCATCGTGTTCCCGCAGTTCCTCGACATCTATGAGGAGGGCGACACCCGACTGGAGAACACCTGGACCGGCGGTCCGCAGTATGCCCTCGACGGCAGTCCTATCCTGCTCGACGGCGAGCCTCTCAACTATACCCGTGAGCTGCACAGCATCGACAACCCCGGTTGTTACCCGATGGAGAGCTGGCGCCTGGTGAAGTATGAGATCAAGAGTGGCGACTTCGGTTCGAGTTACGACGACGTGCCCTACTATCGTTATGCCGATGCCCTGCTGATGAAGGCCGAGTGCCTGCTCCGTCTGGGCGGTTACAATGGTGAGACCGAGGACGATGCCGCAGCATTGGTTACTCAGGTACGTGCCCGTAACTTCAAGGCTGACCCTGCCAAGGCAAAGGTGACAGCAGCACAACTGAAAGGCGGCAGTAAGTACAACTATGGACACCGTGAGAACACCGGAGAACTTGGTGAAGAGGATAACTGGGTAGAGAACTACCAGGGTGGCGACGACATTGAGTTCGGTGGATTGCTCGACGAGCTGGGACGAGAGTTTGTGTGCGAGGCACACCGCCGCGACGACATCATTCGCTTCACCATCAGAGGTACCAATATGAATGTCTATTGTGGCAAGTCGTGGTTCTGCAAGGATCCTGAGCCCGACCGTCACACCGACATCTTCCCGATTCCAAAAACTGCAATGGATGGCAACCCCAAGTTGAAGCAGAATCCTGGCTACACAGCAGCAAACTAATTCATAATTCATAATTCATAATTCATAATTTTTTGAAAGATATGAAAAAGAACATATTATATATAGCAATGGCTTGCCTGGCCCTGGGTTTCACCGCTTGTAGCGACGATCCAGAGGATGCCGTTGAGAAACACGTATATGGCCCGGAAGAGGCTCCTTATCTCCGTGCCGACGCCGGAGCAAACATTACCTATAATGCAGAGTTTCGCAAGGGACATGTGGTTCCGAAGACAATCTATCTGAAAGATTATGCTGAGCAGATTCAGACCAAGATGAAGATGACGGTCGACGATATGTTGGCAGGTTTGGAAACTGGCAAGGTGGTGTTCTATAACATCAATACCGCCCGTGGTATCTGGAACAAGGCTGCTGCCACCAAGGGTAGCAACGGCTGGTGGTACAATGCTTCCGGTCTGGTTTCTGACGCATCGACAGGTGTTGCCAGCATCGAGCTCGACAAGGCAAAGAAGGCCCTCATTCTGACTGTGCCCGAAGAGTCTGCTGCCGGTGTGTCGGTGGCTGCCAACGTAGGTTTTGCTATCGACAATGGCAAGGACTATGATGACTATATCCGCTTCAACATCAGTTTTGCAGTTACCGATCCTGGTACGATTATCCAGAACATCGTCATCCCTGCTGGCGACTATGCTAGCTATGAGTTGGAGTTTGCTTCTATGGAGAATGCCATCAATGCTTGCTTCGGCTTGACTTCGAGCGATTTCAATGCCATCGTTCAGGATCCTGATGGTGATATCGCCATGTATATGGTCGATGAGGCCGGTGCATGGGATACCACATCTGAGTACACGGCCAACGGTATCGGTTACTGGCTCGACGCTACTGGTAAGGTGACTAATTGGGGAGCCGATGGCTTTACCTTCTACGTAGAGACCCACGATGGTACTGTAGGTATCGGCCGTGCTCCTGGTCTTGCTTCAGGCATGGAGGGCAAGCTTCACTTCGTATATGCTAACAAGTACGACAGCAGCAAGTACATCGAACTGGTAATTAACGCAACATTAGAATAATAAGGCATGAAAATGATATCAAGACTCATGAGCAAGAGCGCCCTCGTAGCGCTCTTCGCTCTCGGTCTCTTCGCTTGTTCGGATGACGATGAAATCGTTGTCGGCAATATATCTATTGCGGAGAGTGAATTAAATAAGACGGTGGAATGGGACGAGGTGGAGAGCTCCATCACGTTCACTGCCAACGACGATTGGTCGGCCAGCGTCAGCGATGTGACCACCCGTGCCGCCAATACCAAGATTGAGTGGATCACCCTGACAGTGAATACTGGTAAGGCTGGTGAGGTGAAGATGCCGTTCTGTCTGACGAAGAACAACTCTGAGTTCTACCGCGACGCGCAGATTGAGATTCGTTGTGGCGACAAAGTCTCTGTCATCAATGTTCACCAGAACCAGAATCCCGATGCTGTGCATATCATGGACCGCTCGCAGGTGCAGAACTTCGACAAATACACCTGTCCCGGCCCGTGGAACGAAGGTTTCGAGAAAGGTGTAGACAACATGCTGCGCGACGATGCCAAGTGGTCGTTCTGGCGCATGAAGCAGAGTGAGCACTTCTTCGTGTTCTGGGAGCCCGGCTTCGGCTATGATCCCAACTCTACCGATGTGCCCGCATCCCTGCGTGTCGACATCGACGACCTGCTGCAGAAGGCCGAGCAGTTCTATACCACCAATGTGGAGAAGCTGAAGATGGTGACTGTGGGCCAGGGCAAGAGTAACCTCGACAACTACAAGATGCAGATCTATCTGCTCTACCAGCAAGACTGGCTCGCCACCGGCTCAGGCTACGACAATAAGATTGGTGCCCTCTGGGTGAACCCCTCTACCTGTCAGCCCGTCGGCTCGACTATCGGCCATGAGATTGGTCACTCGTTCCAGTACCAGGTGGGCTGCGACAAGCTGCTCAATGGTCAGGCTCAGGAGACCGAATACGGCATGAACGGCGGCTTCCGCTACGGCTTCGGCGAGAATGGTGCCGGCGGCTGTGCTTACTGGGAGCAGTGCGCCCAGTGGCAGTCGTTCCAGGACTATCCCGAGGAGTGCTTCACTCAGGAGGCTCATCCAGCAGTATGGCTTCGCAACCATCACCGCCACTTCAACCACGAGTTCATGCGCTATGCCTCTTACTGGCTGCCTTACTACCTGACACAGAAGCACGGTATCGAGGCCTACGGCCGCATCTGGCAGGAGAGCACCTTCCCCGAGGATCCGCTCCAGACCTATGCCCGCCTGTTCTGTGGCAACGACATGGAGAAGTTCTACGACGAGTACTACGACTATGCCGCCCGTGCCGTGAACTACGACTTCGACGCCGTACACCAGTACCTCTCTCTGAATCCCGGTGCTGCCAACTATACAACCAATGTGTTGCCAAAGGACGGTGGATTCCAGCCTACCTACGACAACTGTCCCGGTACAACCGGCTTCAACGCCATCGAACTGGATATTCCTGCCGCAGGCACAACGGTGAAAGCCGACCTGAAGGCAGTGACTCCAGGCAGTGCGCTTCCCGACGGTGATGCCGGTAAGGTGGTCGACGGCGACGGTAATGCCAAGGGCAATGTCTCGACCTACAACCAGCAGTCGAACAACTCTTCGGCCTATCGCGTGGGCTTCGTAGCCATCTGTGGCGATAAGTCGGTCTATGGCACCATGGCCAAGGGCAAGAACGCCGTGGCAGAGATGAAGGTTCCCGCCGGCACCGACAAGCTCTACCTCGTGGTGGTGGCCACCCCGACCAACTATCAGCGCCAGGCTTGGGACGACGACGAGACCAACGACCAGCAGTGGCCCTACAACGTGAAGTTCCAGGGCACCAGCGTGAAGGGCTTCATCGAGATTCCTGCAGGCGATCCTGAAGACGTGGCTGTCTCTTTCGACGTGAAAGGACTCGACGCTGCCTTCGAGGGCTATGAGGTCACTCAGATAGACCTGCTTGGTGAGGGTATCATGGAGAAGATTGGCAAGGCTTTCAAACTGCAGCCCGCAGAGATTCTGGCTCTCACAGCTTCGCGCGAGTCTTCTGGCGTGGAAGGTGAGGCAGACCTTGTAAGACCCGCAGAAGGTAAGATTGCCATTGGACTGACGCAGCCCGACGGCACCATCGACTACCATTGCACGACCAATGGCATTGGACCGTGGATTAGTGCTGCAGGCTATTCTTCCACATGGGACGATGGCCAGTTGTACTACGAGTATAGCGGTACGTCTTATTACTTCCCCATCGGCTTCAAACCCGGCACGGTGGAGGCTGGCAAGTCTTATTCCATGAAACCTACTTGGGTATATACCAAGGACGGCAAACAGTATAAGGCAGTGATGACGATCAAACTGCATTTTTAAAGCACCGTTTTTTAGGTTTGGGGAGCGGAGCCAGTGGCCTTTTCGGGTCGGGTTTCGCTCCCGCTATTATTCCCCATCGGTCTTTTAGGATATCTGACGTGAATGGACTCTCAAAACAAGGAAAACGCTCCTGTTGTCAGTTTAAAGACCGATTGAGAATGATGCAGAAAATCGATATGTTGAATACAAAGAAGATGAAGAGAATATTTCTTTTTGGCCTGTTGGCCTTGCTGGTGGTAAGTTGTTCGAGCAACAGCGACGAGCAGGAACCAACGTCCGACGACGAAGTCACCATCACATATCCAAAAGACACCTCAGAGCACGAGCTGACCGACTTCCGCTGTCAGCTGGTGAGCGACGAGAATGGCAACCATTGGGAGATCAAGTTCGACCGCGAACAGGTGAATCCCTTCATGGGAGGCGGTGACGAGGAAGGTGCCATAGTCACGGTGACCAACATGAAAGACGAATGGAAGGCGCTGAAAGACGAGACGGTAGTCGTCAGCGGCAAATATCGCGCACTGCACACGAAGTACTTTCATCGGAATCAGGCCACCATCACCTATTATTCCTTTGAGATTACACAGGTGAGAAAATATGAGCCCAAACCGACAGAACCTAAGTATCAAGTAGCAAAAATCACCATCGACGTAGACAACAATATGGCTGTGACCAGCAAGAAAGACTATCGCGGCTGTAACATCAAGATAGAGTCGGACAACGATGAATGGGACTACGAGGGCAGGGGGCGCATTCGCGGACGAGGCAACTCCACGTGGGAGTGGTATCCCAAGAAGCCCTACCGACTGAAGCTCGACGAGAAGGCCTCCATTCTCGGCCTTGCCGAAGAGAAAGACTGGGTGATGCTGGCCAACTACCGTGACCCGACCCACCTGATGAACACCTTCGTCTTCGAGATGGGCAGCGGTCTGGGCATTCCCAATACCAACCATACACGCTTCGTCGAACTGACGCTCAACGGCGACTATAAAGGCCTCTACATGCTGACCGAGCAGGTGGAGCAGAGCAAGAGCCGTGTGAACATCAGCAGCAAGAAAGGCTGGCTGTTGTCGCTCGACGTCGACGACGGACCCGAGGAGGCTCCCGGTGAAGGCGACAACTTCTGGTCGCAAGTCTACAGGATGCCCGTCTGCGTGAAGTGCCCCGAGGCGGAAGACTATGCCACGCCCGAGACGCTCATCAGCGACGCCCGCACCGCCCTGAGCCAGATTGAGAACCTCATTCTGGCCCACGACTACGACGCACTGGCCAAGGTGATGGACATCGGCGTGATGATCGACTATCTGCTCATCCAGGAGTTGGTCTACAACGTCGAGGTAGCGGCGCCGCGAAGCATCTATCTCTACAAGGACGACGGCGCCGGTTCGCTGTGGACCTTCGGACCGCTATGGGACTTCGATGCCGGCTACGACTTCGACTGGGGACAGATGCGCACCGGCCACACCTTCTTCACCGACTATCGCGAGACGGTGCTCGGCACCGACCCTGCCCGCCACATCAGCAACTACACCTACGTGCCGAGTTTCTTCACCGACATGTGGAAGAGCCGCCAGTTCGTCAGTCAGGTGAAGGCCCGTTGGAAAGAGATCAGTCCCCGCATCATGAGCGAGTTCTGGCCCGAGGCCAAGCGCTATGCCATCTGTGCCGCCGAGGCCATGGGGCGCAATGCCGAGCGGTGGCCCATCGATAAAGACTATCAGACCGAAATCGACCGCATGGAGAAATGGCTCCAGCAGCGCACAGCCTTCATGGACCAGCTGGTAGCCAACTACCCTGCAGGAAACTGACACGAATAACAAACCTGAATACCGATATGAGAAGAATTGTAACGTTGGTGGCTGTGGCCTTGCTCTGCTTGAGTGCCAGTGACCAGAAGAAGATATTCATTCCTGAAGACTTGCGGGGCATCGACCTGCAGGCCGACACTTCACGATGGTCGTTCGCCAGGAGCATCCAGACCGACGACCTCATCTTCATGTGGGAACGCGGTTTCGACCGGCAGCCCTCGAATGGCATCGTCAGCGGTCCCGACCTCGACGGCCATCCCATGCGCTTCAGCCTGACGAATCTGCGCGACCGGGTGCAGTCGTTCTACCACTTCTTCCGCGACACGCTGGCTTTCTCTCTGCCCGGCAGCAAGTGCGACCGCTATAAGATGATGGTCATGGTCAACTACTCGCTCGACGGCACGGCCTATGGCGGCACCTACGACAACTTCATCGGGGCGCTATGGGTGGCGCCCAACCGCATTCAGGACGAGAAGATGAACTGCATGGCCCACGAGCTGGGCCACTCGTTCCAGCTGCAGATACCTGCCGACTCGGTGGGCGACGCCTGGGGCGGCAGCGGCTTCTTCGAGATGACCTCGCAATGGATGCTCTGGCAGGTGAACCCCGACTGGATCACCGACGAGAACTACCACTTCGAGGCTTTCAAGAAACTCACCCACAAAGCCTATCTCCATCTGGAGAATATCTACCATTCGCCCTACGTCATACAGTGGTGGAGCGACCTGCACGGACGGAAGTCCATCGGCGAGCTCTACCGTCAGGGTAGGATAGGGGAAGACCCCGTGATGACCTACCAGCGCCTGTACCACATGACGCAAGGACAGTTCTGCGACGAGATGCTGCGCGGCTACCAGCATCTGGTCAACTTCGACTTCCAGCATGCCCGCCGCGCGACGCGCAAGTATGCCTGCTCCTTCACCACCGAGCTGACCGACAACGGCGGGTGGCTGCGGCCCCGCAACTATCCCGAGGAATACGGCTTCAATGCCATCCTGCTCGACAGTCTCGTGAATCTCCGTGCCACGTCGTTCAGCCTCCAGCTCCGGGGCGACCAGCTGCGCTACGGCTTTGTGGGCATCACCACCGACGACAAGGAAATCTATAGCGATGTGAATGCCACGACGTTCACCGTCCCGCAGGGCGTGACGCTCCGCCACCTCTACCTCATCGTCATGGGCGCGCCGCAGGAGCACTATCAGATACCCATGCCCACCGAGGAGAATCCCGACCCGAAAGCCGAGCTGCGGGAGTTCCCCTATACCTTCCGCGTGACCGATAATGCCGCTCGTTGGAACACCCCCGGTGCCGGCAACCCCTTCATTCCCGGCTATTTCGCCGACCCCACCATCCGTAAGTTCGGCGACACCTATTACCTCTATGCCACCACCGACGGAACGGGCAACGGCTACGGACCCGCCCAGGTGTGGGTGTCAAGCGACTTCCGCAACTGGAAGAATATCGTCATGAACTGGCCCACCACCGAGGTGGTGTGGGCACCCGACGTGGTGCAGCATCCCGACGGCACCTACCGCTATTACTACTGCGAGCCCTGCAACATCAACGTGGGCGAGGCATCGTCGCCCATCGGACCCTGGCACAACATCCTTGGGAAGGCCGACGCCGTGATGGTGCCCGACCGCTATGTGCACAATGTCATCACCCTCGACCCCCAGCTGTTCCGCGATGACGACGGCCAGGAGTATCTCTATTTCACCACATGGGGCATCTACGACGGCTTCGGCTGTGGTGTGGCCCGGCTCAGCGGCAAGCGTCCCGCCCCGGGTGCCGCCGATGCGCGCGGCTGGCGCGAAGACGCTCCGCTCCCCATTGCCGCCGATGAGTTCTTCGCCGAGAAGCGCCTCATCCCCAACACCGAGCTGAAGGATGTCTTCGAGGCGCCCTTCGTATTCCGCCGGGGCGACACCTATTACTTCACCTACTCCTCTGGCTCGTGCCACGACCACACCTACCGTGTGCAGTATGCCACATCCAGCGTCGGACCCATGGGACCCTTCGAGTATAAGGGCTGCATCCTCTCCACCAATGCCGACGGTACCATCCACGGCCCTGGCCACCACAGCATTCTGGAAGAGAACGGCCGCTACTACATCGTCTACCACCGTCACAACAATCCGCACTCCGTTCATGGCTTCAACCGTCAGGTGTGCATCGACGAGCTGCTGTTCGATGCCGACGGCAACATCCTGCCCGTCGTCCCCACCCACGATGCATCGAAGGTGGGACTGCTCACTCCGCCCGCCAGTCAGAACCTCGCCTATGGTGCCAAGGTCACGGCCAGCAGCTACTACGACGAGTGGTTCAAGCCCGAATATGCCGTCGACGACAATAACGGCACGCTCTGGAAGGCCCGCCATACCAATTGGGACCCGCAGCAGCACGGTGAGTGGCTGCAGATCGACCTCGGCCGCACCACCGCGTTCAACGAGGTGTGGACACAGTTCGAGTATCCCACCTTCTTCTACCAGTACAAGATAGAAACCTCTATCGACGGCCGCCGCTGGACCCTCTATGCCGACCGCACCGACAACACCATGCAGGGCTCGCCGATGATCGACCGCAAGAAGGCGAAAGCCCGCTATGTGCGCATCACCATCACCGACACCCAGAAGAACGGCCACATGCCTGCCATCTGGAACGTGAAGGTGTGGAAGAAGGCCCCTCTGTTGCCCGACACCGATGTCGAGTCGAACGATGGCTATCCCGGCATGCACCGCAAGGATGTCAGTCCTGCTGACCGCCGTCAGGCCACCATCACCCTCGATGCCTCCGCCCTAGCGCAGGGCCGCACGCAGCCTGCCGACGTCAGCGAGGTGACCACGGCCGAGGGCATCACCCTCAAGGCCAACAAACCCATGCGCCTCCGCGTGAAAGACGGGCGGTGGGCCCTCTTCTTCAACGGCTCACAGCGCCTCACGGCCCCCACACCCGTTGCCGACGCCTATCGCTACAATGCCCCTTACACCATCAGCGCTTGGGCCTTGCAGACCGAGGTAGGTCCCGTGGCCACCCTGGCGTCGCTCAGCAGTTCGCAGGCCGACCTCGCCACCACAGAGATGCGGCTGGGCACCGACCCCGCCACCGGACTCGTCAACCATCAGGGCTCGTTCGAGAGCTGTGGCGCCCCCGAGGCCGTGAAGGCCGCTGAGGGACAGTGGCACCACTGGGTGGTTACCTTCGACGGATGGATGGAGCGCATCTACCGCGACGGCCAGCTGCTGAAAGAGCACAACAACTTCATCATGCTCCGCCCCGAGGGCAGCGTGGTGATT
This sequence comes from Prevotella sp. UBA2739, assembly GCA_002353525.1. Taxonomy (GTDB): domain Bacteria; phylum Bacteroidota; class Bacteroidia; order Bacteroidales; family Bacteroidaceae; genus Prevotella. Next base: position 45,095 of record DEJV01000052.1, on the reverse strand, counting down.
GGAGCCGACGGCCAGGGCGCCAACAACTTCAGAGGCTATCTCAGCTCACTCGCCATCCTGCCGCAATCCGTGACCGCCGACGAGGTACGTACGATGTACAACCAGAGGAAAGACGACCGCATCCCCTCGCTGGGCGACGACGACTTTGACGAGAGCGATCCCGACAGTCGTTTCACCCTCTCGCCCCTCATGACACCCGTCTTCGAGCAGCCTGCCGAGCAGACCCTCGCCGCCACCACGGCCCTGTTCCAGGAAGACCCGCTGCAGCATGGTGGCCATATTTATGAGGAGGTGGAGGGCGACTTCGTCATGATGGCCCGCTTCACCGATATGGAAGGACTTGCCGAGCACAAGCCGAAGGCCTACAACGAGGGCGGACTGCTCGTCACCGATGCCGACGCCGTCTATCAGCTGGGCGTCTTCCCGCTCTACAACTGCGGCAACATGCTCACCGTCACCCGACCCGACGGGCGTCCGCAATACCCCAACTACAAAGGCTACGACTTCGATCCCATCCTGCAGTTCGAGCGCCGCGGCCGGCTGCTCTTTGCCCGTACCAGCCGCGACGGACAGACCTGGCGCAACATGCCCGGCTCGCCCATCGAGGTGACCTCCGACAAACTGCAGGTGGGTGTCTATCAGACCACCTACACCGAGCGCCTCTCGTGGGTGAAACTGAGCGACATCGTCATCTATCAGCCGAAGCGCTGAATCCCTTGTGAATGATCAGGCCGCCTGCCCCCGAGCGGGCAGCCCGGTCATTTCAAAAAAAATGACAGATAACATTGGCCGTTTTGCGTTTTTTTTGTATTTTTGCCACATCATGATTCGCATACTGTTACTCGCGTTATGCCTTCTCGGCCTGCTGCCAGCCAGTGCCCGCGACGACTATAGCTACCGGCTCATCACCATGAACGACGGGCTGGCAGCCAATGCCGTGCGCAATATCGTGCAAGATAAGTACGGCTATATGTGGTTCGGCACCGACAACGGCCTCTGCCGTTACGATGGCCGCCGTGTGCTGCCCTTCCGCATTGCCAGCCTGGGCGTCAACCAGTACATCTCCTCCCTGCTGGCTTCCGACGAGGGCATCTACGTGGGCACCGTCCTGGGCGTGTTCTTCTTCGACTTTCCCCGGCAAACCTACACCCGCCTGCCGCTCGACATCCATTCCGAAGTGACCTATCTCTCCATGGACGAGGAAGACTGTCTGTGGATTTCTACCATGCAGCAGGGCGTGTGGGAGTATATGCCCAAGACGGGTCAGTCACGACAGTACAACATCAAGGCAGCCGGCAACTCGGTGGCCCAGGTGTATGTCGACAACAGCAACCAGATATGGGCCGTCACCAACCGGAGCGTGCCCGTGCTGCAGAAGCTCAACCGCCTGCACAACCGTTTCGAGCCCGTCAGCGTCAGCTATCCGGCGTCGGCGGCCTCGCTGCGCATGCTGCAGACCCGCGACGGCCGCCTGTGGCTCGGCTCGTGGGAGCAGGGACTCTTGCTCATGCACGACGACGGCCGGCTGGAGCAGGTGCTCCATCCGCAGCTGGCCAAGGTGGGATGGCACATCCATACGCTCTACGAAGAGGCCGACGACCGCATCACCATCGGCTGCGACGACGGTCTGGTGTGCTTCAACCCCAAGACCCGCGAGTGGATGAAGTTCGACGACCGTTTCGTCTATGCCTTCACCACCGACAACGAGGGTGGCAAGTGGATAGGCACGTTCTACGGCGGTGTTCGCTACATCTCGCCGGTGGGCAAGCGCTTCGACGGCTTCTCCATCGACAACGGCCTCTCGGGCAATGTCGTCTCGCGTTTCTGTGAAGACAAGAAAGGGCGCATCTGGATAGGCAGCGACGACGGCGGACTCATGTGCTACTCGCCCCGGGAGGGCCGCTTCGTGGCCTATCCCCATCAGGACATCCTCTCGAAGCGCAATGTGCATGCTCTTACCATCGACGCCAACAACGAGCTGTGGATAGGAGCCTATACCGACGGTGTGGCGGTGATGAACCTCGAGACGGGCCAGCTGCGACAGTACCAGCAGACCGCCGACCCGCACTCGCTCGACAATACCAGCTGCTATGCCCTGCTCACCGACGAGCAAGGCTGGGTGTGGGCAGGCACCATGGAGGGACTCAACCTCTACAACCGTACGGCCGACCGCTTCGAGCGCATCGGCAAGACCGACGCCATGATTGTCGACATCGACGAAGACTGGAACAGCCACCTGTGGCTCTCTACGCAGGGCGGCGGCCTGTGGCGCTGCGGAAGGGAGAACCGCCAGCTGAAGACCTACCGCCACGCTGACGGCGACGACCACTCGCTGCCCGACGACCAGGTGAACTGTGCCCTTGTCGACGAGAGCGGACAGCTGTGGGTAGGCACCCAGAGCGGCCTCTGCCGCTACGATGCGCGCCACGACCGCTTCGACCGTGTGACCCTCGAGGTGCCCAGCCGCAACATCATGGGCATCGTCGAGGACAATGGCGCCCTGTGGCTCTCTACCGACCGCGGCATCGTGCGCTACGAGCCCAAGCAGGCCGTCAAGTCCACCTCCGAGGGCAATGCCTACGGGAAGATGAGCGAGGCCGTGCAGCGATTCACGCTCCACGACGGACTCGTCAGCGAGCAGTTCCAGCCAAACTCAGTTCTGAAGGCCAGCGACGGCAGAATCTACTTTGGTAGCACCAGTGGCTTCAACAGTTTCCTGCCCTATCAGATTAAGGCTAATCATGTGATGCCGCCTGTCTATATCACTGGTATGAGCATCATGAACCGTGAGGAATATACGGCAGAAGGGCTTCCGCTCGACTTGTCACAGACCAAGGAACTGACGCTTGGCTACGGCGATGCGCGCATGGTGACACTGTCGTTTGCCTCGCTGAGCTACTGCTCGCCAGAGAAAAACCAATATGCCTATATGCTCGAGGGCTTCGACCGCGACTGGAACTATGTGGGCAACCAGAACCAGGCCACCTACACCAACCTGCCCTCGGGCAGATATCTCTTCCGCGTGAAGGCCACCAACAACGACGGTGTCTGGTCCACCAACGAGGCCAGGCTCCGCATCATCGTCCAGCCGCCTTTCTGGTGGAGCTGGTATGCCAAGCTCTTCTATCTGTTGCTGCTGGGAACAGCCATCTGGTATTATGTCCACCTGCGTCTGCGCCGCGCCGAACACCGCCATCAGCTCGAGATGCAGCGGCTGCACGAGGAGAAGGAGAAAGAGGTGCGCGATGCCCGTCTGACATTCTTCACGATGATAGCCCACGAGATACGAACGCCCGTCTCGCTCATCATCGGTCCCCTGGAGAAGATGATGAAGAAAGGCACACCCTCCGACGATTTGCGAATCATCGACCGCAACGCCCACCGGCTGCTCGAACTGGTCAACCAGCTGCTCGACTTCCGCAAGGTAGAGCAGCAGAGCCTCGTCATGCACTTTGCCCCCCAGAACATCCACGAGCTGATAGAGAATGTGAGCGTGCGCTTCGCACCCACCTTCGAGAATAGCGGCAAGCACTTCTCCGTGGCCTACCCCGACGAGCACTTCACCGCCATCGTCGACCGTGAGGCCGTCACCAAGGTAGTGAGCAACCTGCTCACCAATGCCAGCAAATACACCAAAGATGAAGTGCGCCTCACCTGCGACGTAGAGCCCGACGGTCAGCATTTCCGCATCGCCGTGGCCGACAATGGCGTGGGCATCCGCCACGACGACCTCAAACGCATCTTCGAGCCCTTCTTTCAGGCACAGGACAATAAGCCCGGCACGGGCATCGGCCTCAATATCGTCAAGAACATTGTCGACCAGCACCACGGAACCATCACCATCGACTCGGAAGTGGGCAAAGGCTCCACCTTCACCGTCGTGCTGCCCGTGAGCCAGCAGATGACCGAAGAACAGGACACGGAGGCCGCCAAGGCTGCAGTGTTACCCGCCGGAGCACAACAACCCGACGACACCCAGGCCGCCGGGCAGCATGCGGCCGACATCAGCCCAGCCGAAGCCGGCCAGCGGCAGAAGATGCTCATCGTCGACGACTCCGACGACATGGTGGGCTTCCTCTCCGAGAACTTCCGCGAGAAATACGAGGTGCTCACCGCTGGCGACGGCATCGAAGCACTCGACGTCCTGTCGAAGCACGAGATCAATATCATCATCTCCGACTGGATGATGCCCCGCATGGACGGTGCCGAGCTGTGCCGCCGAGTGCGCCGCAACCCGCTCACCAGCCACATACCCTTTGTCATGCTCACCGCCAAGACCGACGACGACTCGAAGGTGCAGGGCATGGACGTGGGTGCCGACACCTACATCGAGAAACCCTTCTCCGTGCAATACCTCGAGGCCTGCATTCGCAACATGCTCCAGATACGTCAGCAGCTCATGCGCAAATTCTCGTCCATGCCCCTCGAGCCCGTCACCGAGATAGCCCAGAACCCCACCGACAACGATTTCCTGCTGCAGATGAATCAGATCATCGAGGAGAACTTCTCCAATACAGCCCTCAACGTCGACTTCCTCGCCAAGAGCCTGAACATCAGCCGCAGCGGACTCTTTGCCAAGATCAAGACCCTGGCCGACGTCACGCCCAACGAGATGATACAGATTGTGAGGCTCAAACGGGCCGCCCAGCTGTTGCACGACGGCGGCTACATGGTGAGCGAGGTGGGCTACATGGTAGGATTCTCCAACCCCTCCTATTTCTCCAAGTGTTTCCAGAAGCAGTTTGGCATCAAACCTACAGAATATATGAAAGCGGGCAACTGAGAAATGGGGCGACAGCCTGTCAGGACTGCAGCTCGCGAAGAGCCTTTATGGCATTGTTCAGCCTTTCCACATCGCCCATGGTAATCTCATCGAGTTGGAAGATGTCCAGCTCTTTCTCCAGCAATTCCGATTTGATGTCGAGTGCCATCTCGTTTCTCTTCATTCTTTGAAGGTGTTGTGCCTCTGTTTCACCGTCAGCAGGCAGTAATGCCTTTACCGCATTGACCACATCTTTAGGGAAGCCTTGCTCATGCAGGGTGGCTAGCGTCTCTTTTCCGTATTTCACAAGATAGAACAATACCGCAGTCAGAAAGTTGTCTTCTTCATATTGAAAGCAAATAACTTCTCTTTCATTCTTGGACAACTTAAGAGACAAGAGCTTGTCAAATACCTCTGCAAACTTTTCTTGGTCGGTTTCAATTACCCCTTTTTCCTCTTAATCTTTATCGTCAGGTGCACCTGGTTCTCGGGGTGCGCCTCCGGATTGATTCTGCTGATGCGGCATTCGAAGATATCGGTCCATCCCATTTCCAAGAAGTTTGCAATCGCTTCGTTGTCTTCGCGTGGAATATACCCTATAAGATAGGGTTCCTCTTCATCTGCCTTCTTGTACATAACGGCCACGGCATTTGCATCATGACGATTCTCCTTGTCACGTTCCAAACTCAGGACAGTTCCCACTTTGAGTTCATCCCACACCTCATCTGCATCGTGATACTGACGCCCTGCCAGATGACAATCCATGAAATACATCTTTCTTATCTCCATAATCGTTCCTTTTTTAGTTTAACTTCATGTTCACGATGCAAAGATAAGGGGTGATTGTTCCAATTCGTGGAACAGTACAAAAAAATTTTCACTTAATACACCATCAATAATTCTACGATGCAAAAATAGTTTTTTCTTTTAAACTATCAAGGATTTGAAGTTTCGGATGTTATACATCCTTGATATTCGAAGGTACGAGGGTGCGAGATTAGTCTCATGCAAGGATACAATTTTTATTGAGAAAAAGATAAAAAATCTGGCAAACTGTCACTTTTTAGCGTAACTATCTCTATTTCAGCGACTTTCGGAGTGACGGTTTGCTTTTCAAACCGTCACCAACCATCACTATATTTCATGTTTTCAGAATTTATTTTACACTTATCCAGTTACAATATGAGCCGAAATGCGGGGACATGCAACTATCCTCACGATGTAAAATCACTCCGATTGTCAAGATAGCAGAGTGTTTTTGTGCTAAAAACACAGTGTTTCTATGCCAAAAACACTTCGTTTCTATCATAGAAACACAACGTTTCTATCATGAAAACACAACTGATTTGATAGCTAACGAGCAGTCTTATAACAAGTTAAATCTTTCTCACATTTTCCTTAACCCGCCTTGTTGTGATTGTTTACCAAAAAAGCGCTTCTCATCAAGTGACAGTTAGGTGACGGTTTGCAAACAAACTGTCACCTCCCAAGCCATTAACTCTCTGATGGTTACAGAGAAAGTGACAGTTCATAGCCTTTTTCTCACAAAAATAAATTTGTTGAAGTTTCCGGAGTTCTTTTTGGCAAAGAATGTGACAAATTGTCCTAATTCTCAAAGTTGTTGGAGGGGATTGTCCGAATGTCGAATTACTATCAAAACGCCTAATTTCTTGAATAATCCAGATTTTATCCTTATCTTTGCATCGTTGATTCCCGTCAGCCTCTGATTTATCAAGCTGTCGGGTCTGTTTTTTTACCAAGCGGCATCTTCCTTCTTACGTCAGACATCTTACATCAGTAAGGTAATCCCTGAAGCAATTCAAACTATCAGGTGTTTTTTGCCCATTGGCGAAGTTCATGATATGGTCCAGCGTGCTACTTTTATTGAATCCATCTATATTCTCATACGAAATTACTTAAAATAGTTTTAAATTCGAAGAATGCAGCAATACAATTAGGTTTATACCCTTATTTTTTGTATATTTGCATCTGGTAATGATAGATTTAAAATTGCCAAGTTATTCACCCTTAAAAATAGAGGAGCATCGAATAATGCTGAAGAAAATATAACAGAATAAGGCAACGAAAAAGTCCTGCGCTACTGCAACAGTGCAGGACTCATAGGATTGTTTCCCGATAGACTTTCCGAGTTGCCCCAGAAGAATACGGAAAAAGAAATGACAAACGACATTAAAAGAAAGATAGCCATTAAAGACTATTATGGCAAAGGAAAGCACGTTTATCAAGACCAAATGGGTTTTCGGAAAGAAATGAAAGATGAAGCTCGGTCATTGGTTTCCCGCGAGGTGTTCCGATATCATGTGGAAGAGGTTGGTCTCAACCTCGGGTTTTACTATCCTCCAACAGATACATTTTATGGAATCCTTACAGAGATGAGACCTGTTAAAGTGAAGACTCTGCCTCGCGATAGACGCCGGTCTAACTTCGTTGGCTGGCAATGTGACTGTGACCCACACGATGAAGAGCAACTCATTGCAACATTCGATGACATTACAAATGTATGGGATGAATTGAAGATTGACGGTAAGGACTTTGAGGAGGTCATCAACCATTCGTATATTGTAGCGCTAAATTAGAAGAACGATGTAGGACTCGCCATAGTCCTACATCGTATTCATCCTCGCATATCTTGTCTGATTTATCTGTTTCCTTTTGCCCTGTTATGTGTCTTGCACAACATCTGGCAGTTCTCAATACTTGTTGCGCCGCCCTTGCTCCAAGCCGTCACGTGGTCGGCATCCATATCCTTCAAGTCCCAGATCTTGGCATGGTTGGCATCGTGGCCAATAGCACATAGCGGACAATTGCTCTCGCCTTTCTCCTTGGCCAGTGCTGTCTGCTGGGCATAGACTGCCTTCTTCGTAGGTTCATCGAATACGCGAACATTCAGCAGTTTGGTGTTTTGGCAGCCATCGAGGATGTATTCGTAGATGCCTTTTTTCTCTTTCACGTAATAGCTTTCGTAAAGCTCGCGAACCTTCTCAGCCACCTCTGCAGGATTATACGGTGTCTTGTGGAATCGTTCATAGAGTTCGCCCCATTTTAGTCCACACATCTCTTTCTCTGGTGTGAAATCGAATACAGAAGTAATCCAGTCTATGACGGATGTAAAATAGGCCTTCAGCTCCGTGATGTCCTTGTCATAGCGGCATGCTGACATATAGTCCTCAATACGCTTGTTGTCGCCAGTGTCCTTCGATATCCAGGCCAGAGCTGTATGCAGGTAGTCCTGACGCTTGACGTTACCTGGTATATAGCGACTCCACTTATTCACGTTCGTATTGTTCGAGTTAGAGAACTCCTCCTTGGCCTTATCAACAAACGGACCAGAATAGACTGCATTGAGTATCTCCTGTACGTTAAGAGGGATTCCTACGATGTTGATGGTGCGAAACCAGTCTTTGATTTCCTTCTCTGTTCCCTCACAGACGTAGATAAGCAGTTTGGTATTCAAGAACTTCTCTTGCTCGTCTTTGTTCAGTGCCGTGAAATACCAAGGACGGCCATCGTTGTCAATCCAGGCAAACTTCTCCGTGATGAAACGTCCCAGCGACGTGATACGCTGCTGGCCGTCGAGCACCTCATATCTGTCTTCGCCTACTTTCGAGAAGTAGATGAGTCCCAAAGGATAGCCGTTGCGAACCGACTGAATGACGTCCACTTCTTTCTTACCTCCATTCTCTGCATAGAGATAATGGCGCTGGAACTCTGGCTGAATTGTCAGCTTGCCAGAAAGGCCATACAAGCCTTTCCCTTCGTATTCGTTGTATTGGAACCCCTTGCAGATGTCGCCAATGGTCCAAGTGGTTACTAATGTTGGTGTCATAGCTATTATTGCTTTTTGCGGATAAGTATTCTTGAATATGGACATGATGGCTTATTTGATATTGGATCTGTATAAGCCAGATCAGATCTCCCTCTATAATTTCTAACGACTCCTATTTCCTTAGCTAAATCTCCTGCACCAAGCCCAATGATTTCAAACTGCTCTGGACAGTATTTCCCTAAGAAAGCATCAGGAACTCCCATAATTCCATTATAATCAGATGGAATACATTCTATTGCAGGAACATCAATAGCATCATAGTTGTCGTAGTGAAGGTACCCTCTTTCTTTCAACGTCTTGTTTCTTCCATAACGAATATTGTCACTCATTGTCATCAACTGAAGATTTTGATGCCGCCTTCCGTGTTCTATATTTGTGAACCAAATGACTCCCATGATATTCTGAATGATATTGCCTCGTTCGTCAACATAATATTTTTTCACCTTACTTGAATCAAAGATGCCCTTTGGCATTATCATATCCATTCCTCCTCCAAAAGATTTGTTCCCTATCCAAATGAGATTCTTTTGAATCAAAGGAAATACTTCTTTGTAATGCACTGCATTGAAGTTACCAAGAATCAAAAATTCTTTTTTTGCAGATAACACCCATGCTATAAATTCCCTAAACAGCGAGAACGGCGGGTTGGTCACAATGATATCCGCTTCATCTCTCAGTTGACAAACCTCCTTGCTACGGAAGTCCCCATCACCTTCAAGGTAATGCCATTCCAAGTCGTCAATGTCAATACGCCCATTGCCGTTGGTATCGCGAGTCAGTTCGAAAATCTTACCCTTGATGCGTGTCTTATCGATATCATAGATAGGACTTTCCGTTTCGAAGAGTGTGGGTTGGTAGTTCTTGTACTTCTTACTCTCCACGGCATACGAGGTGCTGATAAGTCGCTTCAGCCCCAGACGTTCGAAGTTCTGAGCGAAGAAGCGTGTAAAATTACTCCACTCTGGGTCATCACACGGCAGCAACACCGTCTTGTCACGAAACGTGTCAGAATTATATTCAAGGTAAGCGTTCACCTCCTTCTGGATGTCAGCATATTGCGTGTAGAACTCATCGTTCTTGGCAGCCTTGGCTGCACCGAGATTACTATTGTTGGCCATTTTTCAGCGATTGATAGTTTTAAGTTCAGAGCACCACACTATCAATCGCCACCGCACAAAAAAGGCATGATGCCATCCTTATGCGTTAAGCTGGGGTATGCCTAGGAATTGGGCCCCATCCCTGTCAATAAGAATGTATCACGCCTGTGGGCGCGAATACATTGCTATACTGACAGGGAATGGAGATGCCATTATCCGACACCCCATAATCTCTATTACTTCCGAGCGTTTCTTATCCCAATTTGTTTCCTAGGCATATTGGCTTAACGCGAAATAATAGCTAATGCTTCGTTTTTGTCAGTCCGGATGTCTCCCCGAACCAACGGCAAAGGTACAAAAAATAATCTATACAAAAGCACTTACCCTCAAAAAAATACATTATTTTATAGATAGCCTACCTTTATGACCATCCTATGACGTTCTCTTTAAAGACAATCACTCTCAAACTCAAACATCTTGCACGCAACAAATAGTTATTCCCGTTTTATGCTTGATTTCAAAAAATATGTTGTATCTTTGCAAAACCGAAAGAATGGTGTGCTACAAACAAGTTTTGACGTCTTTTTCGATGACCATGAAGGATATGAAGGATGTTTTTACAACTTTCCTTATAGAAAACATTTAGCCCCGAGGCTAAATAATTCCCTATAGTAAAAGTTATAATTTCTTCCTTCATATCCTTCATAGACACCACAAATATGTCTTTTAGACATCGTAAATATGTCGTTTAGCAAGCGTAAATAAGCCTTTTAGACAACGTAAACATGCTTATTCAAGTTTCGGATGTTGTACATCCTTGATATTCGGAGGTACGAGGATACGTGGGTGCGAGGGTACGAGATTAGTCTCGCTCGCTGAGATCTTTTGGAGCTGCTGATGACGAAGACAAGTGTATTCTCGTACCTTCGTACCCTCGCACCCTCGTACCTCCGAAACTTCAATCAACTGTCAATTATCTACAGCAGGAAGAAGAGCGAGACACCAATGCACGAGATGATGGCGCCGAGCACTCCCTTGGCGGTGATGGGCTGATGGAAGAGCCAACGCGAGGGCAACAATATAAGAATAGGTGTCATGGCCATGATGGTGCTGGCAATGCCTGCCGCCGTGTATTGTACAGCCATGAGCGAGAAGCCTACCCCAATGAACGGACCCGAGAAGACGGCAATGAGCATGGCCAGCATGCCGCGGCGCTCGTGCAGCGAGGATTTCATCTTCGGGGCCTCGCCACGTAGCACCAGCCACAGCGAAAAACAGAAAAGACCCGCCACACAACGAATGAGGTTGGAACCGAAGGGCAGAAAGCCCTCAACGGCGGGCAGCACGTCGGCAGGCACGTCGGCCGTATAGTGATCCAGTCCAATCTTGCTCAGCACGAGCCCCACGCCCTGTCCCAGTCCGGCGCCGATGCCGAAGAGAATGCCCTTGGTGGGCAGCTGGAGCGACACCTTGTGCCCCTGGCCGCGCCCAAGAATGGAGATGGCGATACCGGAGAGAGTGACGGCCATGGCGAGCAACGCCTTCCACGAGAGCGTCTGTCCCAGCATCACCCATGCCGACAGCGCCGCGAACATCGGGGCAAGTGTCATGAACAGCTGGCCAAAGCGCGAACCGATGCTGAGGTAGCTGTTGAAGAGGCACCAGTCGCCAAAGAAATAGCCCACCACGCCCGAGAGCAACAGCCACAGCCACGCCTCGCAGCCGGCATATACAGGATAGGGCTGACCCAGGGTGAGCCACATCAGCACCATGGAGAACAACAGGGCCAGTCCCATGCGCCATACATTCATGACGAAGACGCCCAGACGGCGGCTGCCCTCCTCGCTGGCCAGTGCGGCAATGGTCCACAAAAAGGCCACGCCCAACGATATCAATTCACCTATATAACTCATTTGCGAATGCAAAATTACAAATAATTATCAATTATCAATTGTCAATTATCATTTTATTTGTATCTTTGCGGGAAATTATCAGAACTCATGAAACACATACTGACCATTTTGTTCGCATTCATGGTGCTCGGCGCATCGGCATCGCCAGCAGACCAGCTGCTGGAGCGCATCGACCGCGGAGCATCGAAGAAGTTTAAAGTAGAGATTGTCCCAACCGGCAAGGGAAAGGAGGCGCAGGCCGACTTTTTCGAGCTTTCGCAACGGGGCAACAAGATAGGCATCAGGGCCAACACCTGGGTGAACGCCGCCGTGGGCATCAACTGGTATCTGAAGTACTATTGCGGCATCCACCTGACGTGGAACCAAATGCAGGCCAAGTTGCCCGCCACGTTGCCCCGCATAGCAAAGACCGAGCGCCACGAGACGCCCCTCACACTGCGCTACGACTTCAACTACTGCACGTTCTCGTACTCGATGGCATTCTGGGACTGGGAGCGCTGGGAGCGCGAGATCGACTGGATGGCACTGCACGGAGTGAACCTGCCGCTGGCCATCGTGGGCGAGGAGTGCGTATGGCGCAACATGCTGCTGAAGCTGGGCTACAGCGAGGAGGAGATAGGCCGCTTCATTGCTGGTCCGGCCTTCCTGGCCTGGTGGGAGATGAACAACCTGGAGGGCTGGGGTGGTCCGCTGCCACGGTCGTGGTATGCACGGCAGGAGAAGCTGCAGAGGCAGATACTGCGCCGCATGAAGGAGTATGGCATGCACCCCGTGCTGCCGGGCTATTGTGGCATGATGCCCCACGACGCCCGCGAGCGACTCGGCCTGAACGTCACCGACGGCGGACTGTGGAACGGCTACCAGCGTCCGGCCAACCTGCTGCCCACCGACCCGCGGTTCAACGAGATTGCCACCCTGTATTATGAGGAACTGACCAAGCTGTATGGCAAGGCCGACTACTACTCGATGGATCCGTTCCACGAGTCGAACGACGACAGCAACATCGACTATGCCGAGGCTGGCCGACAGCTGATGCGGGCCATGAAGGCCGTCAACCCGAAGGCCGTGTGGGTGATACAGGGCTGGACCGAGAATCCACGGCCGCAGATGGTGGACCCCATGCAGGCTGGCGACCTGCTGGTGCTGGACCTCTTCTCAGAGTGCCGCCCCATGTTCGGCGCCCCCAGCATCTGGCAGCGCAAGGAGGGATATAAACAGCACGGGTGGCTGTTCTGCATGCTTGAGAATTTCGGTGCCAACGTGGGCTTGCACGGACGCATGGACCAACTGCTGGGCAACTACCGGCTGGCAACCAGCGAATATGGCAAAAACCTGAAGGGCATCGGATTCACCATGGAGGGCTCGGAGACCAACCCCATCATGTATGAGCTGATGAGCGAGCTGCCCTGGCGCCACGAGCCCATGGCGAAAGACGCGTGGGTGAGCGGATATGTAAAGGCACGCTACGGCGTGGACGACCCCATCATCCATAAAGCCTGGCAACTGCTGGCCAGCACCATCTACAACTGTCCGCCGGGCAACAACCAGCAGGGACCTCACGAAAGCATCTTCTGCGGACGCCCCTCGCTGAACAACTTCCAGGCATCGTCGTGGTCGAAAATGAAAAACTACTACGACCCCAGCGTTACCCGAAAAGCCGCACTGCTGATGAACAGCGTGGCCGACAAATACCGTGGCAACAACAACTTTGAGTACGACCTGGTGGACATCACCCGGCAGGCACTGGCCGACCAGGCCCGCGTGAGATACCACTACGCCATTGCGGCCTACAAGGCTTTCATGCCCGTACAGTTCAAGAGTGAGGCAGAAAAGTTTCTCCACATGCTGCTGATGCAAGACAAGCTGCTAGCCACACGCAGCGAGTTCCGGCTGGGCCACTGGACCGAGGCTGCCCGCAACTGTGGCACCACGGCTGCCGAGAAAGACCAATATGAATGGAACGCGCGCGTACAGATTACCACCTGGGGCAACCGCACCTGTGCCGACGAGGGCGGACTGCGCGACTATGCGCATAAAGAGTGGCAGGGACTGCTGAAGGACTTCTACTATGTGCGCTGGAAGACCTACTTCGACGCGCTCTACGCACAGATGAAGGCACAGATGGGACCGCAGCCCGACCTGCTGGGCGGTGGAAAGAATGCCACCAAGACTGCCGCAGAGCTGTTCCAGATGGCCTTACCGCAAGACGTGAAGATAGACTGGTATGCCATAGAGGAACCGTGGACGCTGCGCCACAACACCTACAGCGCCGCACCCGAGGGCAATGCGGTGGACGTGGCACGCGAAGTGTGTGAAAAAATCATGAACTGAGCCTGCGGGGTTCTGAACGAACTACCAAAGGAACGAATGTGCCGGACTCTCACCGGCAAGAAGAAAAAAAGAACACGATATATGGCATCAAAACGACTTCTATCACTCGATGTGCTGCGGGGCATCACCGTGGCTGGCATGATACTGGTGAACGACGGCTATGGCGACACGTTCGTCACGCTGCGCCACTCAGCATGGAACGGCATGACACCGTGCGACCTGGTGTTTCCGTTCTTCCTTTTCATCATGGGTATCTCCACCTATCTCTCGCTGCGCAAGTACCAGTTCCAGTGGTCGGCCATAGTGGCGAGGAAGATTGTGAAGCGCACCGTGCTCATCTTCCTCATCGGACTAGGCATCAACTGGCTGGCCAATGCCATGGGCGGTGACTACGGGTGGAGCCATCTGCGCATCATGGCCGTGATGCAGCGCATCGCGCTGTGCTACTGTGCCGTGTCGCTGCTTGCCTTGTCGGTCAACCACAGATACTTATTGCACGTGGCCTTCGCCTTGCTGGTGGTCTATGCCATCATTCTGCTCACCGGCAACGGCTATGCCGAGGATGCCACCAACATTGCCGCCCGCATCGACAATGCCGTGCTGGGCTACGACCACCTCTATCATAAGAGTGCCGTAGACCCTGAGGGGCTGCTCGGCACGCTGTCGGCCATTGCCCACACGCTGATCGGGTTCTGGTGCGGCCGGGCCATGATGAAGTCGAAGACCACCAACGAGAAAGTGATGCGCTTCTTGCTGGCGGGAGGCGTGATGGTAATCGGTGGTTATCTGCTCGCTTACGGTCTGCCGCTCAACAAGCGCATCTGGAGTCCCAGCTATGTGCTCATGACTTGTGGACTGGCAGCGCTGCTGCAGGGCATCCTGATGTATGTCATCGACATTCAGGGGCGCGAGCGCTGGGCTACGTTCTTCTTAGTGTTCGGCATTAACCCTCTGTTTCTTTATGTGCTGAGCGAGGTCATGGCCATTGTCTTTGGCCACTGTGGGGTGAACGACGCCGTCTATGGCGCCATCCATGCGGTGGTGGCCAACACCTATTGGGCATCGCTCTGCTTTGCCCTCACCTACGTGCTCGTCTGCGGGCTGGTGGGTTGGTGGCTCTATAAGCGGAAGATTTATATTAAGATTTAAGGTGTTTTTCGAAGGTACGTTTTTCGAGGGTACGAAGGTGCGTGGGTACGTGGGTACGAGAATACCATTTTCTTCGTGAACACTTGCTCCAAAGATTTCGATAGTCAAGACTAATCTCGTACCTTCGTACCCACGCACCTTCGTACCTTCGAGCATTAATACCTCCCAAAAACGTACCCTCGAGCATTTGAAAAACCTTCAAACATCAGAGCTCAAACTGGTAACCCAATGTGAAAGTGAGCGCACTAGTTTTACAATTGTCCACGATTTTGGTCACTCTGGTCAGCCCCAGATGATAGCGCAAATCGAGCACAATGCCCATATACTCATACGACACACCGATGGGAATGGAGAAGTCGAACTTGCGATAAAAATCGTTCATATTGCCGGATAAGTCGTTCGATGTCTTGATGGTATAGAGGCCATCGTCTTCGATGACGCCCTCATTTTCCGTACCATATTGGTTGGCTTTCAGCAGATAACCAAATGCCACACCTGCCTTAAGGGCCAGTCCGTCGGCCACATAGAGGTTGGCCAGAACCGGCAACTGCAGGTAGTGGAGGGTGGTTTTCTGTCCTTCCACATTCCAGAAAGTCTTATTCTCCTTGTCGTCAATGCCGAAATCGGGGAATTTACAACCCTGATTGGCATACATCAAGCCAACGGAAAGACTCAGCGGATTGCTCACAAAGCGCTCGACCTCTACACCAACGGCAAGTCCAGCCTTAGCTTTCGACTCCACCCTCTGGTTGTCCAAACTGTAATATATATTATTGTTAGTCAGATTGGCAATGGAAAAGCCAATGCGGGGATAGACAAATGTGTCGCCAGCCTGATATTGCGCATGGGCCACGATGGTGCAGGCCGACACCATCAAAACCGTGAGAAAACGTTTCATCATCATATTGTCTGTTTTTTTAGATGAACGCAGAGACGCCGTTTTTATTGTTTCAGCACACGGTATATTTCGGCTTTTCGCTCCAGTCGCATCGGATAGGCACGCGAGCTGCTGGGCATGCGATAGAGGCGCATCACCCTGTTCTCGAACAGAAACTCCACATATCCGCCCACCTTAGGCTGGACGTCAATGCCGAGACGACGCATCAGGATGTCGGTGGCCTTTTGCCCAGTCGTCACCACAGCCTGACAAGCTGGCAACTGGCGCAGGAGCGCAGCCACATCGGTCTCCTCGACCACTTGCAAATCCTTATCGCTGGCCGTATTGGTGGTTCGCACCACAGCAGTGGCCGTATCGTAGAGGGCAATGCCCTCCTGTTGAAGAAAATCCACAATCTGGGCTTTGCGGAAACACTTATGCTCCAGATCTACAAAATAATCCTTGTCGCCAAAACAGATGAGCCCCCAGATGCGCCACATGTCGTTGATGAAATTCGGGTAGAAGAAGTCCATGCACCACCGCTTGCGCGAGGGCGGGAAACTGCCCAGCATGAGCAATCGGGCATTTGCCGGCAGAAAGGGAGTTAACGGATGTCGCTCTATGTTCATTGTCGGAATGATAATCAGACGGATGGTTCGTATTTTGCAAAGGTACAACATTATTTTGGAATCATTGTGTGGGAATGAAATATTTTTCGTATATTTGTAGCCGATTTTGTACATATTTTTTCTGACAACTAAAAACTGAATATATGATAAAGAGATTTTTCCTTACGATGGCCGTTGCCGTCGTTGCCACCGCCATGATGGCACAAAACAATGGCAAGCCTGCCATACCGCGCGACGCAGCGCTGGAAGCAAAAATTGAGAAAACGCTGAAGAAGATGACCCTGGACGAGAAGATCGGCCAGATGCTCGAGTTGAACCTCGACGTGATGGGCAAGATGGATTGGGCCACCCGTACGTGGACGCTCAACGAAACCATGCTCGACACGCTCATCTCGAAATGGAAGGTGGGTTCCATTCTCAATGCCCCCGGCACAAGGGCTGCCACCGTGGAGCAATGGCAGAAGTGGATTCAGCTGATACAGAAAAAATCAATGAAACATATCGGAATACCCGATATCTACGGACTCGACCATAACCATGGAGTGACCTATACACAGGGAGGAACGCTCTTCCCACAGCCCATCAACTTAGGTGCATCGTTCAACACCGAACTCGCCCGCACCGGTGCGGAGATTACCGCATACGAGAGTCGGGCCGCCAACTGTCCGTGGGTGTATAATCCCGTGGTAGACCTTGGCCGCGATCCGCGCTGGCCGCGAATCTGGGAGAGTTTCGGCGAAGATGCCGTGGTGAACTCGAAGATGGTTGTAGCCGAAATCAAAGGCTACCAGGGCGACGACCCGAACCACCTGGGGAAATACCATGTGGGCACCAGCACCAAACACTATTTTGCCTATGGTGCTCCCTGGTCGGGCAAAGACCGTACGCCAGCCTATCTGTCGCCACAGATCATCCGCGAGAAATACTTCGAGCCCTTCAAGCAGGCTGCCCTTGCCGGAACGCTGACGATGATGGTCAACTCCGCATCTATCAACGGTGTGCCCGTACATGCCAGCTATGAGTATCTGACCAAGTGGCTGAAAGAAGATCTGCAGTGGGACGGTATGCTGGTGACCGACTGGGCCGACATCAACAACTTGTTCACCCGCGAGCATGTGGCCAAAGACAAGAAAGACGCCATCCGACTGGCCATCAACGCCGGCATCGACATGTCGATGGATCCTTACAGCGTGGATTTCTGCATCCTGCTGAAGGAACTGGTTGAAGAGGGCAAGGTGAAAATGAGCCGCATCGACGATGCTGTACGCCGCATCCTCCGCGTGAAATACCGTCTGGGACTTTTCGACAACCCCAATACGGGCGGCAAAGGCTATGAGAAATTCGGCAGTGACGAGTTTGCACAGAAAGCACTGAAAGCGGCAGAAGAGGGCATTGTGCTGCTGAAGAACGAAGACAAGACACTGCCCCTTGCTCCGCAGAAAGTGGCTGTAGGCGCTCCTGTCTCACCTTATAAGACCATTCTGCTGACAGGACCCAATGCCAACCAAATGAGATGCCTGAACGGTGGATGGAGTTACACCTGGCAGGGGTCGAAGGCCGAAGACCTGTCGGAGAAATACAACACCATCTATGAGGCCCTCTGTAATAAATATGGTAAGCAGAACATTATCCTCGAACAGGGTGTGACCTACAATGAGGAGGGAGAATACTATCAAGAGAACGAGCCCCAGATAGAGAAAGCTGTGGCTGCCGCTGAAAAGGCTGACATCATTGTGGCTGCCATCGGCGAGAACTCGTATACAGAAACTCCTGGCAATCTGACCGATCTCTGGCTCTCGGAAAACCAGCGCAACCTGGTGAAGGCACTGGCCAAGACTGGCAAGCCCATCATCCTGGTGCTCAACGAGGGACGTCCACGCCTTATTTCCGACATCGAACCACTGGCAAAAGCCGTCGTCCATGTGTTCCTGCCAGGCAACTATGGCGCTGACGCGCTGGCTAACCTGATGGCTGGCGACGCCAACTTCTCGGCCAAGATGCCCTACACCTATCCCCGCGAAATCAACTCACTCAACACCTACGACTATAAGGTGAGCGAGGAGGTAAGCACCATGAGCGGTGCTTACAACTACGACGCCAAGGTGTCGTTGATGTGGCCGTTCGGCTATGGCCTCAGCTATACCAGCTATGCATACTCAAACCTGCGTGTTGACAAGACCACCTTCACCGCCGACGACATGCTGACGGTGAGCGTAGACGTGAAGAACACGGGAAGCAGGGCTGGCAAAGAACCCGTACTGCTCTACAGCAGTGACCTCGTGGCATCTATCGTTCCCGACAACAAACGACTGCGCGATTTCACAAAGATAGAGCTGCAGCCCGGCGAGACAAAGACCGTTACTTTCCGTCTGCCTGCCAAGAACCTGGCTTTCGTGGGTGCCGACGGACGATGGACACTTGAGGAAGGCGACTTCACCCTGCGCATTGGCAACCAGACACAAAACATCAGCTGTACCAAGACTAAAATCTGGGATACGCCGAATATTTAGGTTTTTAGGTGCGAGGGTACGAAGGTACGTGGGTACGCCTTTTCGGGGGTACGAAGGTACGTGGGTACGAGAATACCCTTTTCTCCATGAGTGCCTACTTCAAAAGATTTCGATAGTCGAGACTAATCTCGTACCCTCGCACCCACGTACCTTCGTACCCTCGATAAAAATGACCGTAATAACGACAGGTTGTCATACAAAAAGTGACAACCTGTCGCTATTTTCGCATTGGTATGTTTGTTGCAAAAAGAGATAGTGAAGCCGAAACCCAAAGACGGGCAGAGGCTCTGAAAATTAAAACAACAACAAATAAAAAACAATAAAAAACAGGAGGTAACAATTATGATGTATTATCCAAACATTCGTAGAGATTCATGGCTGCCGGAAGTGTTCAACGACTTGTTCAACAGCGACTTTATGCCGAAAGCCAATGCCACTGCACCGGCCATCAACGTCTTAGAAGACGACAAAGAATATAAGGTAGAACTTGCCGCTCCTGGCATGAAGAAAGAAGATTTCGACGTGAACATCAACCACGAGGGCAACCTGGTGATTAAGATGGAAAGCAAACACGAGAAAAAGGAGGAAGACAAGAAGGCCCGTTACCTGCGCCGCGAGTTCTCGTACTCGAAGTTTGAGCAGACACTGCTTCTGCCCGAGGATGTAGACAAGGAGAAGATAGCAGCCAGTGTGGCCGACGGTGTGCTGACCATCGACTTGCCAAAGATTGTAAAGGAGGAAGTGAAGGTTGCCCGTCAGATTACCGTGGGCTAATCTGCCCGGCCACCCTCAACAAAAAAGATATCTCAATAGGTTAGTTTTTCAGGTAAAAAGAATGTGTTTTTAGGGTTACAATAGATGAATAGTTGATAATTAATTGTGTGATTGTTAGATTTTTATCCCCGAGCATGAGAATGTTTGGGGATTTTTTTGTAATTTTGTCCCCGTTATGCTTTTGAATATAGTTTTGATTATCGTAGGGGTCATCCTTGTGCTCTGGGGAGCAGACCGTATGACCGATGGCGCTGTAGCGTTGGCACAGCGCATGAATATTCCGCAGATTGTGATTGGTCTCACCATTGTGGCCATGGGAACAAGTGCTCCAGAGTTGTTTGTCAGCCTTGTGTCGGCCATCAAGGGCACACCCGACCTGGCTGTGGGTAACGTAGTGGGAAGTAACATTTTCAATGCCATGCTCATTGTGGGTGTAGCAGCCATGGTTGCGCCCATGGTGATTTCCAAGTCGACGGTGAAAAAAGATATTCCGTTTGCCGTTCTGGCCTCGGTGCTGCTCGCCGTCATGACATTAGACAAAAACATCTCGCGCCTCGATGCCGCCATTTTGTTTGCATGCTTCCTGGGTTTCATGATGTATACGTTGAAAATGGCCAAAGAGGGAGACGAGAACAGCGAAGAGGAAGAGAAGAAAGACTACAGCGTGCTGAAGTCGGTTTGTTTCATTGCCCTGGGCCTGGCCTGCCTCATTGGCGGTAGTAACCTTTTCGTAGAGGCTGCCTCGCAGGTGGCCATCTCGCTGGGCGTATCCGAGGCCGTTGTAGGTCTGACCGTGGTGGCTGGCGGTACTTCGCTGCCCGAGTTGGCAACGAGCGTGGTGGCTGCCCGTAAAGGTAAGAGCGCCATCGCCATAGGTAATGTCATCGGCTCTAACGTGTTCAACATCCTGATGATTCTCGGCATCACCGGCCTTATCTGTCCGATGCAGATGCAGGGCATCACCATTGTCGACATGTCGGTCATGCTCATCAGTGTGGTTATGCTCTGGTTCTTCTCGTTCACCAAGTTCAAGGTTGAGCGATGGGAAGGAGCGTTACTGACAATTTGCTTTGTCGGTTATATGTGTAAACTAGTATTAGATGCCATCCTCACGGCATAGTATCTACAAAAAATCACAACAATGACTGATACTCGCGAGAAAGAAGGACTGCACGCCTTAGGCAAGAAAACAGAATATGCAAGCAACTATGCTCCAGAGGTGCTGGAGACATTCCAGAACAAACATCCTGAGAACGACTACTGGGTGCAGTTCAACTGCCCCGAGTTCACCTCTCTCTGTCCTATCACCGGACAGCCCGACTTTGCAGAAATCAAGATTATGTATCTGCCCGACCAGCGCATGGTGGAGAGCAAAAGTCTGAAACTCTATTTGTTTAGTTTCCGCAACCACGGCGATTTCCACGAAGACTGTGTGAACACCATCATGAAAGACCTCATCAAACTGATGGATCCGAAGTACATCGAGGTCATCGGACTGTTCACACCACGCGGTGGCATCAGCATCTACCCCTATGCCAACTACGGCCGTCCCGGTACGAAATACGAGCGAATGGCCGAAGAGCGCATGCTGCATCATCACTTTTAAGCACCTATGACCGCCCATCACTTCAGAGTGTCTTTCAGTCTGCAGTGATGGGAATATTTTTCAGTCTATAGTCATAGGACTGTCTTTCAATCCACAGTAATGGAAATGTCTTTCAGTCTGTGGTAATAATCTTTAAAGACTCGTTCGTCGGCAGTAGCATCGGTCATCACCTCTAGCAGCACTGGCCGCTCGCTGTCCATCGCCAGCAGTTGGTCGATGCCCTGTTGCATCTCGTCCATGTTGGTGGCACACATGTAGGCAACATGGTTTTGCCGGCAAATGCCTTCGGCCGTGGTGCAGTGCTCGGCTGCCACATACCGGTCGCGGGCACCACTCTGCTCCAATCCCCTCAGCAGATGGAAGATGCCTCCCTTGCCATTATTCAACAGCAGAATGCGGAAATTGCCACGCAGATTTTGGTTCCACAGCGCATTCTGATCGTAGAAGAAGCTCAAGTCGCCCGTCACACAGTACACCCGTTCGTTGCTGACCACCGAGGCTCCTGCTGCCGTAGACAGCGAACCCTCAATCCCGTTCACTCCGCGATTGCAGCAGATGGCATGACGCGCAAAGATATTGGCCAGACGCACCGACATGCTGTTGGCATAATGAATGATGCCTCCCTGCTGTTTCTGCTCAAAATATTTCACAGCCGCCATTTGCGAGTAGTCAGGCTCGTAGTGGTCGGCATACAACCGCACACGATCGAGCAAACGGTCCCACTGGGCTACAAACGGATGCGCGTCTTGCTCGTGAAGGAACCGCAGCTGGTCGGCAGCCACCGCCCCGTCGCCCTCTAACACTTTCGTCAGATTCATGAACGTGTCGGTCACCTCACCCCTATCGTTCACCACCCACGTCTCTTTCGCTTTCCGCAAGAAGCGTTTCACGCGCTTGCTGACAATCGATCCACCGATATATACCACCAAGTCGGGCACGTAACGCTCGTCGTCGCCCACCAGCCACACCGCCTCGTCGAGGTTCGGGTTCATGGGCTGGCCGTCGATGAGCAAGGGCCGCTTGCCATACATAAAGGTACGGACCAAATGGCTGAGCGTGGCGTTCGACATGTCGGCCGAAATCATCTCTATCTCCCGCTCGTCGGGAAGCCTCTCGGTGGTGAACTCAAACAAAGGCTCGCTGATGGGCACATTGATGTGCACCGGGCCAAAGCCCCGATGCGTTGTTTCCACCAATGCTTCGTTCACCAGTCGGTTGCAGTACCATCGTTCCTCGTCGTTGGCTGGCTCGGGCAGGGTGACAGCCTTCCGCACAAAACGTCCCAGGGCATCTGCCTGTGGCAGCGTCTGGCCGTCCAGCTGGTCAATCCATTGCTTTGGCCGGTCGGCCGAGATCACCAACAGGGGGACATGCTGATAGTAGGCTTCCGCCACGGCAGGAGCCAGATTGAGCAGAGCCGTACCGCTGGTCACGCATACGGCCACCGTTTGGTGCAACGTCTGGGCCATCCCCAGCGCATAGAAGCCCGCCGACCGCTCATCGGTGACGGCATAGCACTGTATGCCGGGACACTCATTCAAGTTATGCACGATGGGAGCATTACGGCTGCCCGGGCACACCACGGCGTGCCCCACCCCATGACTGGCTAGCAAAGCCGTCAGGATATTCACATTCTCTTTGTTACAGAACATGCTGCAAAATTACGAAAAAACAAGGGGGAAGCCAAATTTATTTGAACTTTTCCGAGTGCTTAGTAAGTTCGGCGAAGCCAAAATCACGAAAAGCAGAGCGAAATGCATCAAGAAAGCTTGCTTTTCTTTTCATTTCCGAAACAGAATTAGTAATTTTCACACAGTTACATCGAAACATCGAAATATCGACATATCGAGATATCGACATATCGAAAAAACTAAAAAATCCTGTCAACTAGCCTAGCGCCAATCCCTCTGGGCTTTTAGTCTATTAACTTATAGCCGATTCCGCGCACATTGACAATGCGCAACGACGGGTCGGACGAAAGGCGATGGCGGAGACGGGTGATGAAGACTTGCAGGGAACGGGTGTTGAAGAAAGTATCGTCACCCCACAATTCCAACAGAATGTTCTGTGTATTGACCACCGCATTCCGATTGTCTATCAGACGGCGCAATATCTCTGATTCCCGATAGGAAAGGGTGACACCTTTGCCAGCAAACTCCAACCGTTGCATGGTTGCGTTGAAGAGATATTGTCCCACCTGCTGCCATTCGCCCCGTGTGTCCGTGACATCGGCCGCAGGTGCTTTGAAAGCTCCACATAAGGCCTTGATGCGGACCATCAGTTCCTGCATTCCAAAAGGCTTTTTCAGGTAGTCGTTGGCACCCAGTTCAAAACCCTGCACCACGTCGTTCATGGCCGAACGGGCTGTAAGGAACAACACGGGTGTATGCCGGTCGGTCTGCCGAATGCGCCGCACCATCTCGAAACCATCCATGCGCGGCATCATCACGTCGGCTACCAGCACCTGTGGCTTCTGTTCAAAAAACAGCCGCATCCCTTCTTCGCCGTTCTTGGCCGTCGTGATGTCGAAGCCTTGTGGCTCCAGCGTGTCTTTGATGATCATAGCCAGCGTATGCTCATCTTCTACCAACAATACTCTTATGCGTTCCATATCAGTCTGATTGTCGTTCCTTGTTCTGTGCTTTCTGCTTCCACACGTCCTCCATGTTTCTCCATCATGCACTTCACGTAATAAAGTCCCAGCCCATAGCCTTTTACATCGTGACGATTGCCCTGGGGCACCCGGTAGAATTTCTCGAAGATATGCCCGAGAGCCGCTTCTGGGATACCGATGCCCTTGTCGGTCACCTCGATGAGTCCTTTGCGACAACGGATGGTCACAAAGGCCTCGTCTTTAGAATACTTAATGGCATTGTCGAGCAGGTTGCTCACCATATTCGAGAGATGAGAACGGTCGGCCTGTATGCAGAGAGTCTGCGGCTCAATATCGAGACTGAAGACGACGGGCTTGTCGGCCTTCAACCGATGCAGTTGCATCAGCTGTTCCATCAGCGGCGCTACGACGACATCTTCCAGATGAACCACGAGCGTTTTGCGCCGTTCCATACTCATCGACAATATCTGCTCCACCATGCCGCTCAGTTGCTTCAACTGCTCTTGTGAGATACGGAGATAGGCTTTGGTTTTCTCTGACGCATCCTCGAAGTTGAGCAGTGCATCGTTGGCAGCATACGCCACGGCAATAGGTGTCTTCAGTTCGTGGGTGATATTGTTGGTGAAGTCCGACTTCATCTCATCAAGTGTTTTCTGCCGCAAGATGGTGCGGATAAGATACCAGAAGGCAGCACACAACACCAGCAGAATAGCCGCCGAAGCCAGCAAGATACCTGCCATCTGGTGGAGCACGATGCTATGCACGGGGTGATAGGTCAGCCGGTAGGCTGCCTTCGTGTCATTGTCAAGGGGATAGAAATAGTGGTCGTCATGGGCACTGACTACAAAGTCACCACTAAGAATGCTGTCGGTCACCATCCCGTGGTCGTCGATTACCTCAAGCAAATGGGGCAGCCAGAGACCACTTTCAGACAGACGTGCTGTGAAAAGGCTGTCGAAACGCTGCGCGCTGGGGCTCATAAAGAGGTTCACCCCCGATCGGATGCTACGGTGCAACACCTTCACCATCTCTTCCATCCCGGCCAGTCCGTCGGCCGCATTGGCGTTAGGACGTGTGGTGGTGCTTGCGGCCTTGCCGGAGGAAAGGGTGTCGCGTCGGTCATGCTTTACTTGCCGGCGCCGCAATTCAAATTGCATCGAGTGCCCCGTGTCTTTCAGCGTGCGGCTCTCCACATAAGCTGTGTCAACATAAGGACTGGCCGAAGCCGATATTTCTCCATGCAGTCGATTGTCGCTTCGCAGCATCTCCACCCGCAGGCTTGTCTCCTGATTGTCGGCCATATCGACAGCATCCTCTATCATGCGCCGTGTCTCTGCCATCTCGCGTTGATATAGTTTAACCAGCCACTAGGCTTGATAGCAGAAGATACCCACCAGCGCGACGGCCACCAGCAGTGCCATAGTTTTCATTTGCAGTTTCATGTCTGCAAAGTTACATATTATTATATAAGTGTAAGAGGTTTGTTAAGCCTTTGTAACACTTTTCTTAAGAATCTGTAAGCCGATTTCTTTTGCGGTGCTGCAGAGCATGCATACCTTTGCATGGATGAAAAAAATGTTTTTATTGGCACTAAGCGCTACTTGGATGGTGGCCTATGCACAGCAAGATTCGTTGAGGATGGACAGTGTGATGCACACGCTGCCCGAAGTAATGGTGAGGGGCGAGCGCCCGATAGTAAAAGCCGAAGCAGGCAAACTGGTGTTCGACCTGCCGCAGATCATCAAAGACCGTGCGGCCGACAATGCCTTTGAGGCCCTGAAGGAGCTTCCTGGCGTAATCGAACAAGACGGAAAACTGACGTTGGCAGGACGCCCGGTGACCGTCATCATCGACGGGAAGGTGACCACCATGAACGCCGAACAACTCAATATGCTGCTGAAGACCATTCCCGCGGGCCGTATCAGGAATGCCGAGGTCATGTATTCGGCACCAGCGCGTTACGAAGTGCATGGACAGCTCATCAATCTGAATCTTCAGCACAATCTGGCCGACATGTTGCAAGGCGAGGCCAAAGTGGCGGGCGTACAGCAACACGAGACCGTGCTGACTGGACAGGGCAGCCTGCTCTGGAAGAGTGGACGATGGGCTGTGGATGCCTCCTACCAGATGAATGCAGGCAAATCCTATCATCGGATGGACGACGAGTCGCACCACAGCCAGAGCGACGGCTCGGTGTCTGACCTGAACACGGTGCAACAAACGCGTGCCCATGGCACCTCCCACAATTACAGGGTGGCTGCCGACTGGCAACTGTCCGATCGCCATCTGCTCAGTCTGGCCTATACGGGCAGTTACGAACCCAAGCGCAACACGCTCAACATTACGGGGCATGTGCAATCACTTTCCGACTACGACGGTCACAACCTGATGCAAAACCTGAGGCTGGACTATGAAACGCCTTTCCATTTGAAAGTGGGTGCAGACTATACTTACTATGAGTCGCCCATGACCCAATGGCTGGAGAGCACACTGACAGACCGGAAGCTGAACTACACCACGGAGAGCAGCCAACGCATCAACCGTTGGAAACTGTTTGCCAAACAAGAGCATCGGCTGGGTGGCGAGTGGATGCTGAACTACGGAGCCTCGCTCACCTCGAGTCTTGACCGGAGTTGGCAGAACTATGAAGTCAGCGTGGACAACGTGCCCGACAACCGTGCCTCACGGCATCGCGAAACAATTGTCAACACCTATGCCGGTTTTTCGAAGAATTGGGGACAACGGCTCTCGCTCGACTTCTCTCTCGTCATGGAGCACTACGACAACGAGGCGTTCCGCGAGTGGGTGCCTTTCCCCAATCTCACACTACAGTACCGACTCTCACGCCCCCACCTGCTGCAACTCAGCGTGTCGAGCAGCCGCACCTATCCAGAATACTGGGCAGTACAGCAAATGGTGGCTTACTCGATGGGCGGCTACGGCGAGATTGTGGGCAATCCTGACCTGCGCCCCTCAAAGACCTATGAGGTGCGGGCTCTCTGGCTGCTCCACTCGAAGTATCAACTAACAGGCTGGTTCCAACGTACCGACGGTTACTTCGTACAGACCAGCTATCAGCGGCAAGACCGTCTGGTGATGCAGTACCGCCATCTGAACTTCGACTTCGAGCAGCAGGCAGGACTGATGGCTTATGCTCCGTTCTCGCTCTTTGGCGGTCATCATTCTACCATCCAAATCATAGGCGTGTGGACGCGTGAGAAAGACAGCGACTTCTACGATTTGCCTTTCGACCGCCAAAAGGTCTATGGCATGGTCAATCTGAACAACACCTTCGCACTGGGCAAGAACCTCACGGCACATGTGAACGGCTCCTATCGGACGAAAGCCATTCAAGGCATTTTCGACCTGCCCGCATCGGGCAATCTCTCCTTGGCACTTATCTATAAGGCCATGCGACAACGACTCACCGTGAAACTCTTTGGCAACGACTTGTTGCAAACCAACGGCATCAGCCCGGAGATGCATTTCGGCAAACAACAGTTCCGTATGGGTATCAGCTATTGGCGACAAATTGGAGTTTCGCTCACCTATAACTTTGGAAACTACCAACAGAAACGACGTGCAGATGTAGATGTATCGCGCTTCCGACAGTAACAACCAGTGCCTCATGCCGCAAAGCATACGATGATTGCCATAGGGGAAGCAGATGGGAATAAAAGCGAAAAATCTCCATTGCGATACGCTATTCTCAATTAATTATTGTATCTTTGCAGACATGAAACAAGTGAGACCCAAGAAGAACCTAGGCCAGCACTTCCTGACCGACCTCAGCATTGCCAGACGCATTGCCGACACGGTGGATGCATGTCCCGACCTCCCCGTGCTGGAGGTAGGACCCGGCATGGGCGTCATGACACAGTATTTGGTGGAGAAGCCACGGCCGCTGAAGGTGGTAGAGATCGACCGCGAGAGCGTGGCTTATCTGAACGAGACGCTGTTCCGCTCGTCAGCCACCGAAAACAATCCAATCATAGAGGGCGACTTCCTCAGAATGGATCTGAACACCGTGTTCGACGGACAACAGTTTGTGCTGACCGGCAACTATCCCTATGACATCTCCTCGCAGATATTCTTCAAGATGCTCGACAACAAAGAGCTCATTCCCTGCTGCACAGGCATGATACAGCGCGAGGTGGCCTTACGCATCGCCTCGGAGCCCGGCACGAAAGCCTATGGCATCCTGAGTGTGCTGATACAGGCGTGGTACGACGTGGAATATCTCTTCACGGTCGACGAGAATGTGTTCAATCCTCCGCCAAAGGTGAAATCGGCAGTCATCAGAATGACACGCAACAGCGTCACCGACCTGGGATGCAATGAGCAACTCTTCAAACGCTTGGTGAAAGCCGTTTTCAACCAGCGCCGCAAGATGTTGCGCGTGAGTCTGCGCCAGCTGTTCCCAGCCGACAAGCAACCCCGACCGGGCTTCTACGAGCAGGACATCATGACGCGCCGTCCCGAACAGCTCACCATCGCCCAGTTTGTGGAACTGACCAACTTGGTAGATGGAGAATTGAGGATGGAGAATTGAGGATGGAGGATGGAGAATTGAGGATTTGATTATCAATTATCAATTGTCAATTATCAATTCACTACGTCCGCTAGGCTAATTATCAATTGTCAATTATCAATTATCAATTCGACAAGGTTCGTGTTCATAAATAACATTTGACAAAAAACGATGACAAAGAAAGAAAAATACGAGGAACTGCTTCCTCAGATTCGCTCACTCATCAGCGGGGAGACCGAAGAGATGAGTGTGCTGGCCAATGTGGCCGCAGTGCTGCACGAAACCTTCGACGACTTCTTTTGGACTGGATTCTATCTCGTGCGCGAAGGAGAGCTCAGGCTGGGACCGTTTCAGGGACCGGTAGCCTGCATGCACATCCAGTACGGGCGTGGTGTGTGTGGCACAGCCTGGAAAGAGCAACAGACACAGGTGGTGCCCGACGTAGAGGCATTTCCCGGCCATATTGCCTGCTCGTCGCTAAGCCGCTCGGAGATTGTGGTACCGTTGCGGAACGATGCGCACGAGCTGGTGGGCGTGCTGGATATCGACAGCAAAGACTTGGGCACGTTCGACGATACCGACCGTCACTACCTGGAGCAGCTGTGCGCTGGCATCGGCGAGGAGCTTTATAAAAAATTGTAAAGCAAACTCATATTTTCCGTCATTCTTTTGCACAATTCGGATAAAATGCATACATTTGTAACTAGAAACTAATACGAACGAAAAAATGATAGACGTAAAACAGACTTTAAGTGATAGCGAGGAGCGCATGGAAATGGCTGCCATGTTCCTGGAAGAGCAACTCAACCGCATCCGTGCAGGCCGCGCTAACGTAGCCATCCTCGACGGTGTGAGGGTGAACAGCTACGGACAGAAGGTTCCGCTGAACCAAGTAGCTACGGTGACTGCCCCCGACGCACGTACCATTGCCATCAAACCGTGGGACCGTAAGACCATTCGCGAAATTGAGAAAGCCATCATGGACTCTGATGTGGGCATCACTCCTGAGAACAATGGCGAGGTGATCAGACTGGGCATTCCACAACCCACCGAGGAGCGCCGCCGCGAACTGATGAAGCAGTGCAATAAGATTGGCGAAAAGGCCAAGGTGGAGGTGCGCAACGTGCGGGCCGACATCAAGGACAAGCTGAAGAAAGCCATCAAGGACGGACTGTCGGAAGACAACGAGAAAGACGCCGAGCTGGAACTGCAGAAATTGCACGACAAGTATATCAAGAAACTGGACGACCTGCTTGCCGCCAAGAACAAGGAGATCATGACAGTTTAATTGGGATTTGACAATTGAGGATTGAGGATTGAAAGGACTCGTCATTAAGAATACGGGCAGCTGGTACACCGTCTTGTTGGACGATGGGCAGCTGCTCGATTGTAAGATAAAAGGCAACTTCAGGCTGAAGGGCATCCGCAGCACCAACCCGGTGGCTGTGGGCGACCGTGTGGTGGTAGAATGCGAGACATCGTATATCACAGCCATTGAGGACCGCCGCAACTACATCATCCGCAAATCGCCCAACCTGTCGAAACAAAGTCATATCATTGCTGCCAATGTCGACCAGGCTTTCCTCATCGTGACGGTCAACTACCCGGAGACATCCACCACGTTCATCGACCGCTTCCTGGCTTCGGCCGAGGCATATCGCGTGCCCGTGGTACTGGTTTTCAACAAGACCGACCTGCTGAGCGACGAAGAGCGGCATTACCAGCAAATGATGGTGACGCTCTACGAAACCATCGGCTACGAGTGCCGTGAGGTTTCAGCAGCTACCGGCGAAGGCATCGACGCGTTGAAGGCCTTGCTAAGAGGGAAGATCACCCTGCTCAGTGGCAACAGTGGCGTGGGCAAGTCGACACTCATCAACCAGTTGGTGCCAGGAGCCAATCTGCGTACCGCTGAAATCAGCGATGCCCACAATACGGGCATGCACACCACCACGTTCAGCGAGATGCTGCAAGTGCCCATGTCAGATAGTGCTCACGACACACCGGCTGTTCATTCTGACGGGTCGTCCGCACCTTCCGATGCTTCCACCGAAGGGCATGAGGCTGTTTCGTGGCTGATAGACACCCCGGGCATCAAAGGCTTTGGCACGTTCGACATGGAGCCCGAGGAGATTTGCGGCTACTTCAAAGAGATATTCAGGTTCGCCAGAGACTGCCGTTTTTCAAATTGCACGCACACGCACGAGCCTGGATGTGCCGTCATCAAGGCTGTAGAAGAGCATTACATTGCCCAGAGCCGCTATCAGAGCTACCTGTCGATGCTCGAGGACAAGGAAGAGGGAAAATACCGGAAAGCCTATTGACATTGTTCGGAGGTTCGGAGATACGAAGGTACGAAGGTTCGAGGGTACGTGGGTACGAGAATACCCTTGTCTTCGTGAATACTTGCTCCAAAAGAATCTCAACAGTCGAGACTCATCTCGTACCTTCGTACCCACGCACCCTCGTACCTTCGAAAAGCATGCCCCCGAAAAAACAACTCCCAATACTTAAAAGACGAATTAATTATGATGACCATGAAACATATACTATTATCCACATTGCTTTTGCTGACAGGCACTACCGCTGATGCCCAACATGTGGTGAAAGTCAGCGACTTCATCGTGAGCGGACCGTTTAAGCAGGTACGACCCGTCAGCACCGACACCGTCGACGTGAACGGCAAGAAACTGGACTTTACGGATGGCTACCGCAAAGAACTGAGGTTCTATATCAATAACACTGACTACACCAAAGGCAAACTGTTGGTGAAGGGCGCAAAGAAATACGATGCCTTGCTCGACGGGGAACCTCTTGCCGGGGGAGCCTTGGCTTTAGAGCCCAGTCACCACGAGATTGTAGTGAAGTACAGCTATGCCGATGCTGCCGCCGATTCTATTCAGGTCAGCATCGATACCGACCGGAAGGTGCAGCCCACAACCTCCGAGAAACGGCCCTACACCCTGCACGATGTGCTCGACGGACTGCGGGTGAGCGGTGCGTCGCTTTCGGCTGATGGCAAATACGCCATCATCCACTATAGCGAAGTGCAACGCGGTGGCCGCAGCCGCGCATTCACCGAGGTGAAAGAACTGTCCACCGGACGTGTCGTCGACCGCCAGGAGCGTTTCCGGCTGAGCTGGATGCCCCGCAGCGTGGCCTACTATTATGAAGACACCAATGGCGACAACCGACAATTATATCGGGTAGAGCCAGCCACAGGTGCCCGCTCGCTACTGGCCAGTCATCTGCCCAAAGGCCGCATCACCATGAGTCCGACAGAGGACTACCTGATTCTAACCCATACGGAGGAAGGACCGAAAGAGAAGAAGAACATCTTCCAGGTGATTGAGCCCGACGACCGTCAGCCTGGCTGGCGCAACCGCAGCTATCTGTCGAAATACGATTTGCGGACAGGCGAGTTGCAGCGCATCACATTCGGCAACCACTCTGCCACGCTCAACGATATCACTGCCGACGGAAAGACGCTGCTTGTAAGCGTTTCCCGGTCACGACTCACCAAGCGCCCCACCACCATCGTCGACTATCTGCTCATCGATGCCGCAACGCTGAAGGCCGACACGCTGATGCTCGCCACCGAGTTCCTAGGTGCAGCACAGTTCTCGCCCGATGGCAAGCAACTGTTGTTTGAGGCTCCTGCCGAGGCTTTCAATGGCATTGGCAAAGACCCTGCCGCCGGAGAGTTTTCCAGTATGTACGACATCCAGCTGTTCCTCTACGACATTGCCAGCCGAAAGGCCCGGCCGCTGACACGCTATTTCGACCCTTCGGTGGGAACAGCCAAGTGGTCGAAAGCCGACGGACAAATCTATTTCACGGCCAACGACCGCGACTATGTACACTTCTATGCGCTCAACCCCAAGACCGGTAAGATTTCGCAAATCAACACCAAGGAAGATGTGGTGAACGGTTTCTCGCTGGCAGCGTCGGCTCCCCTCATGACCTACTATGGAGTGAGTGTCATGAACCCGGTACGCCTCTACAGCATGAACCTGAAAAACGGCAAGTCGGCACTCTTGCAAGACTGTGCTGCCACCTTGCTGAAGGATGTTGAACTGGGAGAGTGCCGCGACTTCAATTTCACGTCTTCACGTGGCGACACCATCTACGGACGTTATTATCTCCCACCCCACTTCGACGCATCGAAGAAATATCCCGTCATCGTCAACTACTATGGTGGTTGCACGCCCACGTCGCGCAATTTTGAGAGCCGCTATCCACAAGTCTATTATGCCTCGCTGGGATATATCGTCTACGTGGTCAACCCTAGTGGTGCCTGCGGATTTGGCCAGAAGCACAGCGCCCGCCACGTGAACACCTGGGGACAGTATGTGGCCGACGACATCATCGAGGGAGTGAAGAAGTTCTGTGCCGCTAACAGTTTTGCCGATGCAAAACGGGTGGGCTGCATAGGCGCCTCCTACGGTGGTTTCACCACCCAGTATCTGCAAACCGTTACCGATATCTTTGCCTGCGCCGTCAGCCATGCCGGCATCAGCAACATCACCAGCTACTGGGGTGAGGGCTACTGGGGCTACAGCTATGGCGAGGTGGCCAGTGCCGGTAGCTATCCCTGGAACAATAAGAAGATGTACACCGAGCAGAGTCCGCTGTTCCATGCCGACAAGATTCACACACCATTGTTGCTCACCCATGGTACCGACGACACCAACGTGCCGGTCATCGAAAGTCTGCAGATGTTCCAGGCTCTCAAACTCTTAGGCCGCGAAGTAGCTTTGGTCGAGGTACAGGGCGAGAACCACTGGATTTTGGATTACAATAACCGTATCCAATGGTCGGACACCATCATGGCCTGGTTTGAGAAGTATCTGAAGGGCAACTCGGCATGGTGGGACAGTCTCTATCCCGAGAAGCATCTATAAGTTTTCGAGGGTACGAAGGTGCGAGGGTACGAAGGTACGAGAATACCCTTTTCTCCGTAAGCTTCTGCTCCTGAAGATTTCGATAGTCGAGGCATATCTCGTACCTTCGTACCCTCGCACCCTCGTACCTTCGAGCATTCGTACCCTCATACCCCCGAAAAAGCTATATAGCTAAAACAAATATGCCGTTTAGAATGTCTAAACAGCATATTTACCAACTGTCAACAGCGTTAGAAGCGACGACCTCCGCCAAAGCCACCGGGTCGGCCACCACCCCAGCCGCCACGGCCACCGCCATAGCCTCCACGGCCTCCACGACCAAATTGTCCAGGACCGCCTTCACCTTGCTTGTTGCGACCGCCAAAAGCATTAAAGCGGTAAATGACGTGCAGCATCGCATACGAGTTGATGTTGTTGTACTGTGAGTCGCTGCGCATGTCGGCAGTCACCGAACGGTTGAAGTTGCTTCGGTTTTGCAGAATATCGTAGAACTGCAGGCTCAGCGTGAGTGCATTGCCCTTGAGGAACGACTGGCTCACCTGCGCATTCCATATCAGTTCGTTGGTGTTCATGCTGCTGTCGTTATATCCTCTTCTGCTGCGGTTGTGCAAATCGGTAGACAAGCTGGTGCCCCAAGGAGCATAGATGTTGATGCTTCCTCCGTAAGAGAAAGTCCACGTGTTCAAGTTGCTGACAGCTTGCAACAGGTTTTTCGAATGGCTGTAGTTGAACATTCCGTCGAGTGCCACTTCCAACCAGTCCTTACGGTAGCTGGCCTGCAGACGATCCATCACGAAGTCGGTACGGGTGGTGTTCTCCACACTCTCGTTGCCTTGAGCCAGATAGTTCACGTTGTTGGCATGGTTGAACATGGCAAAGTTGTTCACGTTCCACACACCTGCCGAGTCGATCGAGAAGCTATACATCAATCCCAGGTTAGCGTTCCAGTTGCCGTTGATGTTCTCGGGCTGCGTGGTGCGCACACCTGTCTCCTTGTCATAGTAGGTCTTGTTGCTGATGCTGTTGCGCGTATTGCTGTAGTTCACAAACGTCATGATGCTCTGCTGGTGGCTCTGAATGTAGTTGTTGTAGCGCAGCTCAAACCTGTTGTTGAACGACGGTTTCAGTCCCGGGTTACCCTTGCGTATGTTCATGGGGTTGCTGTCGTCGGTGATGTCCAGCAGGTCGGTCATCGACGGTTGTGAGGTCGATCCGCGGTATTCGGCCCGCAGCTCGCTCACCTTCGAGAACTTATATCTGAAGTCGAGCGTAGGCGTAATGTTCACTACGTTGCGCACAGTGTCGGTATGCAGTCCCTGATAGTCCTGCACGAAGTTAGTCCGCTGTGGCTGCACCATGACACCCAGGTTCAGGTTATAGTCTTTGCTGATCATTCTGAACGTGAGGTTAGCCTCATGGATATAGTTTTTATACACCGAGAATCGGCTCAGGTCGTCGTCGAGATAAGTTTCCAGCGGATTCACCAAGCGACCCAGATACGAGTCCCATCCGCGATAGTGATAGCCCAGCTCGCTGAAGTCGCTCACGTTGCCGAAGTCGTAGGTTGAGCGGTCGCTCTTGCTGTAGCTGTAGCGGAAACGATAGCGGAACTGCAGGAATCCGCCCTTGAAGATAGGCTCGCTGTAGGTAGCCTGCAACGAGTAGTTCCAGCTCTTGCTGGGCGTGAGGTTATAGCGGTTGGTATAGAACGTCGAGTCGTTGCCATACATGTCTTGCTGCTGATAGAGCGACGTACGGGCAATCGAGAGGCTCTTGTTGTCGTTGTCGCTATAGCTGATGTCACCACGCAGCGTGATGTTGCGGCCTGGCTTGGCCAGCTTACGGTTGAACTGCAGCATAGCACCAGTCGAGAGGCCGTCGCCATAGGTCACCGATCCGTTGTTGGCATCGTTCACCAGTACGCCCCGTCCGTCGAGAATGTCGAGCGAGTTGAGCGGGTCGGTGACGTAAAGATAAGGATCCTCGTTGAACGTGGCCGACTTCGAGAATGAGATGCCGTCGCTGTTGTTCCATCTGAAGTTAGGACGGAACATGATGTTGGTCATCGTGTCGGGTTTCCACTCCAGGCGTATGCGTGCATCCACATTGTTGCTCCGGCTGTAGCTCTGGCTGATGCTGTTCTCAAACGACTGGTTGTCGATGTTGAAACGTCCTATCGACGAGATGGTCTGCTGGTCGCCGTCACGGTGGTTCCATCGCACGCTTCCGTCCAGTTCCAGTTTTTCGCTCTTGTAATTGTAGTTCGTAGCAGCCATCTTGCTGGCATTCAGTCCGCGAGGGCCTCCCCATCGGCCGCCACCACCGCCACCGGGAAATCCCTGGTCGCCTGTGTTGTTGGCATTGAAGAATCCCATCAGGCGGGTCTTGTCGGTGAAGTGGGCACCCATCAGTCGGGCCGAATAGCGGTCCTTGGTGCCGATGCCGAGGTCGTCGTTGGTGAAGTAGCCCTTGTTCATGCCGGGCTTAATGCCGAAGTCGAGCACCGTCTCTTCCTCACCGTCGTCGATGCCGGTGACGCGTGCCAGGTCGCTCTTCTCCTGATAGGCTTTGATGTTGTTCACAATGTCTACGGGCAGATTCTTCAGTGCAGTCTCGGTATCGCCCGTCATAAACTCACGTCCGTCCACCTTGATTTTCTTCACCTCGCGGCCGTTGATGGTAATTTTGCCGTCGTCGTCAATCTGGGCACCTGGCAGTTTCTTCACCAGTTCCTCGATGACCGATCCCTCCGGCGTGCGATAGGCAGCGGCATTATAGACGAAGGTGTCTTCCTTCACCGTTACCTTCGATGCCTGACCGGTAGCCACAACACCTTTCAGCATCACGGCGTCGGGACTCATGGTCATGCTGCCCAGTGCCACATCCTTACCACCCGAAATTGTGATATTCCTCACAATGTTCTTATAGCCTATACTATTGATTTTCAGGATATACTTACCATTCGATGGAGTTGTCAGCGAAAACTCTCCATTCATGTTCGAGAGTGTTCCCTTCACAAATGTGCTGTCGGTTTTCAACAATTGCACGGTGGCTTGAATCACCGACTCACCAGTCTCCTTGTCAGATAGTTTACCAGAGATCTTTCGACTCTGTGCGAATGTTAGTGCCGAGGCAAACATCGTCATCAGCACTAGCAGAAGTAGTTTCTTCATTACTTAAATGTTGTGATTGATTTTATTTTTTTAGACGCTCATGGCCACAAAACGTTTAAAGGAGAAATAAAAAAATGTGTTAAACTCTCACGTTTTCTCCCCTATTTCTTTTTTAAATGCGTATCTTTGTGCCGAGAAAAAAGAGAATTACGTTAGTATAGAGAAGAAGAGATTATGGAGCAGAGAATTATTTTTTCAGGAAATTTACAACAGGAACTGGCCATTGCCATTTCCGAATGTGAGCACGACCGCGTGTTCGTACTCACCGACGAGACCACACGGCAGGTTTGCTGGCCCGTCGTAGAACACTTTCTTTGTCTGAGAAATGCCCACCTTATTATTATAGGAGCCACCGACACCCACAAGACGCTCGACTCGCTCTCCCACGTCTGGCAGCAGTTGCAGGCAGGAGGCGCCACACGCCACTCTTGTCTCATCAACCTGGGTGGAGGCATGGTGACCGACCTGGGCGGTTTTGCCGCCAGCACCTTCAAGCGCGGCATCGACTTCATCAACATACCTACCACGTTGCTCTCAATGGTCGACGCCAGCGTTGGCGGTAAGACCGGCATCAACTTCGGGGGCTTGAAAAACGAGATTGGCGTCTTCCGTGAGTCGAAGACTGTGATTCTCGACACCCGTTTCCTACAGACGCTCGACGCTGCCAACATCCGCTCCGGTTATGCTGAGATGCTGAAGCACGGACTTATTGCCGATACTGACGCCTGGGCGGAGCTGGTGAACTTCCCGCTGGCAAGCCTGCCCGACAAGGAGCATCTGCCACAACTGCAAGCCATGGTGGCCAAAAGCGTGAAAATAAAGGAGCGCATCGTGCACGACGATCCCTTCGAGCACGGCATCCGCAAGGCCCTCAACCTGGGACATACCTTCGGACATGCCTTCGAGAGCTGGTCATTCACCAATCCTTCCACCACTCCCCTGCTCCACGGCTATGCCGTAGCCTACGGACTGATTTGCGAGTTGTATCTGAGCACCATCAAGGCAGGGTTCCCCACCGACAAGATGCGGCAGACCGTCAGGTTCATCCGCGAGCACTATGGCCAGATGCCAATCAGTTGCGACGACTATCCCGCACTCATTGAGCTGATGACACACGACAAGAAGAACACCGCAGGCATCATCAACTTCACCCTGCTGGGCAACATTGGCGACATCCGTATCAACCAGACTGCTACTGTCGACGAAATCAAAGAGGCTTTCGACTTTTACCGCGAAGGGTAAAGGCCGAAAGCCTTCCTTTTATAATTCCTATTTCTTATTCCCTATTTCTTATTTCCCGCTGCCAGGCACGCTATAAGGGCACGGGCTGGTTTCCCTGTTTCTGTCAGCGGTATGCTGTTGGCATGCACATAGTGGTGCGGTTGCCAGTATTTGGGCAGTACCCGCTCGCACACGGAACGCAACGACGCTGTATCAGCACTCTCGGAAACCAACACCAAAGCCTCGCCAAACTTCTCGTCAGACCGTTTGCTGACGGCAAAGGGCTCTGGCAAATGGGGGCGCAGCAGGCGTTCCACCTCCTCGATATGAATCTTGATGCCACCCGAACAGACCACATTGTCTTTGCGGCCGATGATGCGGAAATGACACCCGTCGGGCGAGACCTCGGCAATGTCGTTGGTCACCAGCCGGGTGGCACAGACCAACGGAGCATCGATGACCAGACAGTGGTCAGCGCTCAGACTGACGCTGACACTCTCGAAGGGCGTGTACCAGTCGCTGGCCTCGGGTCCGCTGAGGCGCCGCAACGCAATGTGCGAGAGGGTCTCGGTCATGCCGTAGGTGCTCCACACGGCATGAGGGAAGTGCCTCAGCTGTTCTGCCAGCGCACCGTCGACGGCTCCACCACCGATGATGAGATGGCGCACGGCCATGAGCCGCTCGCGCTCGGCAGGTACCTGCAGCGAATTGTAGACCTGCATGGGCACCATGGCCACAAAATCGAAGGGGCGTTCGGGCAAGGAGGAATGGACTGCCGCTAACGGATGGCCGGAGGGCTCTACCACGGTAAGCCTCAGATGCCGCACCAAGGAGCGCACAATCATCATCTTGCCCGCTATATAGTCAGGCGACATGCAGAGCAAGGCCGTATCGCCCGGCTGGAGTCCGAGGAAGTCGCAAGTGATGCGGGCACTTGCCTCCATTCTCCGTTTCTCCACCCACAGCTGCTTGGGCTGGCCGGTCGACCCGCTGGTCTTCACCAACAGACGGTCGTGACCGTTTTGCCATTCAGAAACAAACTCGTCGACTGTCATTTCACTCTCTGCTTATCAAAGTTGCTTTCGCCAAAGCTGCTCGCCCAGAACCTCCAGGGGCATAGGGATGTTGTCGGTGAACAACTGGCCGGTGCCCAGTCCCTGAGGCATAGTGACATGCTCGCCGTAGATATCGGCGGCCAGCTGGGCAATGGCATTCAACCCCACGTTGCTCTCCAGCGCACTGGTCATCCAGCTCTTCACGCCCCGCTCGCGTGCCAGGCGAATCCACTCCCTGCACCCGTGCATGCCGCCATGCAACGAGGGTTTCAGAATGATGTATTGGGGCTTGATGATGTCGAGTAGCTGTGCTTTCTGTTCGGCTGTATTCACGCCGATGAGTTCCTCGTCGAGGGCAATGGGCAGGGGTGTGTTGCGGCAAAGTTCGGCCATGTCGCCCCACTCGCCGGCACGGATGGGCTGCTCGATGCTATGCAGGTCGAGTTGCGAGAGGCTCACCAACCGGTCGAAAGCCTCGTCGAAGGTGAAGGCACCGTTGGCGTCGACACGGATTTCCACCTCATCTGCACTGAAGCGATCGCGGAGGCGGCGTAACAGGTCCAGCTCGTCGTCGAATCCGATGGCACCTATCTTTATTTTAATGCAACGGAAGCCCTGCTCCAGCTTTTTCTCCATGCGCGCCAGCATTTCGTCGTGACTGCCCATCCACACTAGTCCGTTGATGGGAATGCCACGTTCGCCCCGGCTGAAGGCATTGTCGAAAAGAACGGGCAGCGCCTCGTCGGGCTTGGGTGACTGCAGGTGGAGCAAGGCCGTCTCTAACCCGAAAAGCATCGAAGGATAGGATTGGAGGGGGGAGAGGTGAGAGGTGAGAGGTGAGGGGTGAGAGGTGAGAGGAGAGGGCTCGCCTTGATTCAGTTGTTGTTCGAGCTCATGACAGAATGTGCGCAGCACTTGTCCGTAATCGGGGATGGCATCGCAGCTCAGGTCGGGCAGTGGCGCACACTCGCCGATGCCTACACGATGGCCGTCGGAGATTTCGACAAACCAGCTTTTGCGGGTGGTGTAGATGCCGCGCGAAGTACCTGCCGGTTGTTTAAAGTGGAGCGTACGCTCGGTGACTTGTATCTGATACATGACTCTGTTAGGGTAGTTTCGGATATTTTTGGAAGTCGGGTTTGCGCTTTTCGAGGAAGGCCTTGCCGCCCTCTTGTGCCTCATCGAGGAAATAGTAGAGCATGGTGCAGTCGCCTGCCAGCTCCTGAATGCCAGCCTGTCCGTCGAGTTCGGCATTGAGTCCGGCCTTGATCATGCGCAGGGCCAGTGGCGAGCGCTCCATCATGATTTCGGCCCACTCTACGCACTCGTCCTCCAGACGGTCGAGGGGCACCACCTTGTTGACCAGTCCCATGCGCTCGGCCTCCTGGGCACTATACTGGCGGCAGAGGAACCAAATCTCGCGGGCTTTCTTCTGACCAACAATACGGGCGAGGTAGCTGCTGCCAAAACCGGCATCGAACGAGCCCACCTTGGGTCCTGTCTGTCCGAAGATGGCATTCTCACTGCAGATGGTCAGGTCGCACACCAGGTGCAGCACGTGACCGCCACCAATGGCATAGCCGTTGACCATGGCGATGACGGGCTTGGGCAGACGGCGTATTTGCATCTGCACATCGAGCACACTGAGGCGCGGCACGCCCTCGTCGTCGACATAACCGCCACGGCCCTTCACGTGCATGTCGCCTCCCGAACAGAAGGCATGCTTCACTTCGTCGAGCCGCTTGCCCTCGGGTACTTCCGACATGGCGCCGGTGAGCAGCACCACACTGATGCGCGAGAGTTCCCTACAGATGCTGAAGGCCTGACTCAG
The DNA here is from genome assembly GCA_002353525.1 of Prevotella sp. UBA2739. Lineage (GTDB taxonomy): Bacteria > Bacteroidota > Bacteroidia > Bacteroidales > Bacteroidaceae > Prevotella. Next base: position 4,271 of record DEJV01000052.1, on the reverse strand, counting down.
CTCCAGCGTGGTCTTCGGTGTGAAGGCATTGCGGTAGCGGGGGCGGTTGATGGTAATCTTGGCGATGCCATGATACTCTTCGAACAGGATTTCCTCAAAATCCCGAATCTTTTTCCATTCTCTTTTTGCCATAATCTTGATGTGTTTTCAATTTGATAGGTGCAAAGATACGAAAAATCGAGAATAATTTTGTATCTTTGCGGCATAAAATCATTTTTTCAACCTGTAACCTATGCTGCAGATACGCTGTAAAAACAACAACATCACCAAGAGTTTTCCTGAAGGGACTTCTCTGCTCGACATTTACCAAGAGTTTGCCGACGACATACAGTTGCCCTACCCCGTGGTGTCGGCGAAAGTGAACAACACCTCGCAGGGACTGAAATTCCGAGTGTTCCAGAACCGCGACGTAGAATTTCTCGATGCACGCGAGGGGTCAGGAAGGCGTGTTTACGTGCGGTCACTCTGTTTCGTACTCTACAAGGCCACGAGCGACCTCTTCCCCGGCAGCAAGCTGTTCATCGAGCATCCGCTATCGCGTGGCTACTATTGCAACTTCAAGAAAAAGAATGGTGAAGGACTGGCCGAGGACGATGTGGAAAAGATTTGCAAGCGGATGAAGGAGATTATCGATATGGACATGCCCTTCCGCCGCAATGAGGCCACCACCGAAGAGGCGATACGCATCTTTGCCGAGCGAGGTTTTTCAGATAAGGTGAAGTTGCTGGAGACCAGCGGCCAGATATACAGCGACTACTACACGCTGGGCGAGACGGTGGACTACTACTACGGTCCGCTGCTGCCGTCGGCAGGGTATCTGAAGGTATGGGCTTTGGAACAGTATAAAGACGGACTGCTGCTGCGCGTGCCCGACAAGAACAACCCGCTGATACTGGCCGAGAAGGTGGACATGCCCCACACGTTCGACATGTTTGCCGAGAAGGTGCGCTGGGATATCATCATGCGCCTGTCGAACGCAGGCGACGTGAACAAGGCCATCCTGAAGGGACATGCCTCTGAGCTGATACAGGTGAGCGAGGCCTTGCAAGAAAAGAAAATCGTGCAGATAGCCGAGGAGATTGACCGACGCTTCAGGGCGGAGGAGAACCCCATCCGCATTGTGCTCATCACAGGACCATCGAGCTCGGGAAAGAGCACCTTCTGCAAACGACTGTCCATACAACTGTTGGCCTGCGGCTTGCGCCCCTACTCGTTCTCTACCGACGACTACTTCGTCAACCGCGTCGACACACCCAAGCTGCCCAATGGCGACTACGACTTCGACAACATCAAGACGGTGGACTGCGACTTGCTGGAAGACCACCTGATGCGGCTTATGAAGGGCGAGCGCGTGGAGATTCCGGAATATAATTTCGTAACGGGAAAGCGGGAATATAACGGTAAGAAACTAAAACTGACCAACGACAGCGTGCTCATCATTGAGGGCATCCATGCCCTGAACCCACTGCTCACCGAACGTATACCCGAGTCGGCGAAGTTTAAGATATACATCTCGGCGCTGACCAGCATCTCGCTCGACGACCACAACTGGATTCCCACCCGCGACAACCGGCTGCTGCGACGCATCATTCGCGACTACAACAAAGGAGCCTTTACAGCCCAGCAGACCATCAGTCAGTGGAAGAATGTATGCGAGGCCGAGGAACAATGGATTTATCCGTTCCAGGAGACGGCCGACGTGATGTTCAACTCTGCATTGAACATCGAGTTTGCCGTGTTGCGCACGCATGCCGAGGTGATTCTGTCGTCGGTACCGAAGAACTGTCCTGAATATTCTGAGGCGCACCGCCTGCTGAAGTTCATCCATTTCTTCATCCCTGTGAGCGACAAGGAAATTCCGCCCACCAGCATTATGCGTGAGTTTGTGGGAGGATCGAGCTTTAAATATTGAGGGCGCGTTTTTCGACATTCTTCGTAGGTGCGAAGGTGCGAGGGTACGAAGGTACGAGAATACTCTTTTCTTTGTCGGCATCTCATCCACAGCTCTTAATAGCCAAGGCTAATCTCGTACCTTCGTACCCTCGTACCTTCGGACCTTCGCACCCTCCATCGTAAATAGAACGAAAAGAACTAAAACAGAAGGGAGCGCAACAGGAACCACGCCACGGGCACCAACAGTGCCGGCAGCAGATTGAGCACCTTACAGTCTTTCAGGTTCAGCAACGACAGTCCTGAGCCGGTAATCATCAAACCGCCTACGATGAGCAGTTCGGCCATGAGCGCATCGCTGATGGCTGAGCTGGAGATGTGGGCCACCATGTAGAACATACCCTGCCAACAAAACAACACCGGAGCTGCTAGAATCATGCCCATGCCATAGGTGGAGGCAAAAATGGTGGACGACACGAAATCGAGCGTGGCATTGGTGAAAAGGAAGGTGTGGTCGCCCTTCAAGGCACTGATCACCGGACCCAGCATCGACAACGGGCCTATGCAAAAGAGCAAGATGGCAGTGGCCAGTCCGTCGGCCAGCGAACCGCGACGCATGCCATCGTGACCGTCGGCCTGCCGCTTTTGCCTGCTCTCCACCAAACGATGAAAGCGACCGTTGATGTCGAGCCGTGTGCCGATGATTCCGCCAACAGCCAGCGACACGATAAAGAGCACCGGATATTCGCTCTTGGGAAAATTAGTGATGGTGGCATTCAGTCCGATGGCCAACGAAGCCAGTCCCAGCGCATCGTAGAGCATGGTTTTATACTTCTCTTTGATACCCCTATGAAGCAGCGAGCCCACAATGGTACCCACGATAATAGTTGTTGTGTTGACGATGGTTCCTATCATAATAGCATGATTATTCGTGCAAAAATAGTATTTTTCTGCGGAATATGAGCAGAATGTGGAAGAAAAGTCGTAATTTTGCACCTCAAATCAAAGAATTTAAAGTAGAAAAAGAAATATGGGAAAAATCATTTTGACTGGCGACCGCCCAACGGGTAAGCTTCATTTAGGCCATTATGTGGGTTCGTTGCGCCGCCGTGTGGAATTGCAGAATGCAGGCGATTACGACCGCATGTTTGTGTTTATGGCTGATGTACAGGCTCTGACCGACAATGCCGACAACCCTGAGAGAATACGCCAGAACATCATCAATGTGGCCCTCGACTATCTGGCCGCCGGACTCGACCCCGAGAAGTGCGTGCTCTTCATCCAGAGCATGATTCCCGAGCTGGCAGAACTGACCACCTATCTGATGAACCTCATCACCGTGAGCCGTGTGCAGCGCAACCCAACGGTGAAGACCGAAATCAAGATGCGCAACTTCGAGGCTAACATCCCCTTAGGATTTTTCTGCTATCCCGTCAGTCAGGCTGCCGACATCACGCTCTTCAAGGCTACCACCGTACCTGCCGGAGAAGACCAGGAGCCAATGCTCGAGGTGACGCGCGAATTGGTGCGCCGCTTCAACAGCACCTATGCCGAGGTGTTGGTAGAGCCCAACATCATGCTGCCCGAGAACCAGACGGCACGCCGTCTGCCCGGCACCGACGGTAAAGAGAAGATGTCGAAATCGCTGGGCAACTGCATCTACCTGAGCGACTCGGCAGACGAGGTGTGGCAGAAAGTGCGCTCCATGTATACCGACCCCACACATGTGAACCTGAACGACCCGGGACATGTGGAGGGCAATGCCGTATTCACCTATCTCGATGCCTTCTCGACGGATGCCGACTTTGCTGAGTTCTGGCCGGAATATCAGAATCTGGATGAGCTGAAAGCCCACTATGAGCGTGGTGGACTGGGCGACATGAAGTGCAAGAAGTTCCTCAACCAAGTTCTCAACAAGTTCTTGGAGCCCATGCGCCAGCGCCGCCATGAGTTCGAGCAAGACATTCCCGAGATATACAACATTCTGCGCAAGGGCACCGAACAGGCCCGCGAGGTGGCCGCACAGACCATGAGCGAGGTGCGCCACGCCATGCGCATTGACTACTTCGACGACGAAGAGCTGATTCGTCAGCAAACAGAGTTCTTCAGAAACAAGTAGTGAAACCCTACTAAGACTTCCCCCTCATTATTATTACATAAGGCCGGCGCTATGGAGTGCCGGCCTTATGCTATTTAGGGCGGAAGCCGCACATTCAACTAAACAACAACAATTAAAAATAAGAATAAGGTATAGTAAACCTACAATAAGAATAAGGTCTAACCAAAGTCAACCAAACTTACAATGAAGGCCAAAAGTAGTCAACCAAAATCGTTAAACTACAAACCAAAATCGTTAAACTGCCTTTTTCTGATTTCACTTG
>DEJV01000066.1 GCA_002353525.1 Prevotella sp. UBA2739 | reverse complement strand
TGTCGTGGTGAAATAGCCCGCACGTCTCCTTTGGCAAAAAAATATCTCAACGAATTTGCTGGAATGGATTTGAAGACAGTCAATGGCAATGAATATTGGTATTACAATGGGCAGAAACTTACTTCATTACGTAAAAATTGATGCTGTTTGTTATGAATAGGAAGAATAGAACAACAAGAGATCATGTGGGAATAGTGTATTTGCTCACAAATGAGTTGTATGAACGTGAGCATATTTATAAGTATGGTATAACCATTAATCCTTATCAAAGAAAAAGAGTGCAGAACAATTCTGTTCCTCCGGTTTATGCTCTTTATGACATTATCGTGATGTTTTCAAAATCCTATAAAGAGATAGAAAAACGACTTGAGGGTATCTTTAAAGAAAAAAGCCTTATTTTAGAGACAGAAGAAAGTAGCAGCAAGGAATGGATTAGGGCAGAAGAAGCGGAAATAGTTGAAATATATAAGCAAATGCTTAGTGAATTCCCCGGCTCTGAAATGTGTTATCAAGGCAAAAGGTATAAATATGAGGACAATGAAATAAAAGAATTGAAGATTCCCAATTGCCGTTTAGACTTCTTAGGAATTCTTGATGGCGACCAGATAAAATGTATTGCAGATGGAAAGACTTTTACAGTGAAAGGTAATGGCATTTTAGTTGCTGGTGAAGAAATGTCGTTGTCGAATTACATGAAGAAAGAACATCCAAGGAATGGCCAGACAAATGAGCACAATGGCTATCAGTCCTTTACATATAAGGGAGACAAAGAAACATTATACAGTATGTGGCAAAAATTGGTAAAACCTCATAAGAAGTAAAAGAAGATTATCTCTTTAAATGTCATTGTAAATGTAAAAATTGCATTAAGGCGAAAGATTTAACAACTTCGCAGATTGAACGGCAGAATGTGCTGAATAATACGGTGGCACTGCCGAGGATACAGTAGGAACTCAGCGTAAAGGTTTTGGAATTCTAGGGTCATTATGTGCTGACGAAGCAAATGGTGGCTGATTATTATGGTGTGGATATACGCACTATATCCAGATATATTGAGAATAATCAAAAGGAATTGGAACATAACGGATACTTTTTATGTAAAGGTAAGGCACTGAAAGACTTTAAGTTGCGATTTGCTAGCGACATTAATGTCGCTCACAAAACGGTATCTTTAGGTCTCTTCGATTAGTGAAGAGCTGAAAATAGACATTGCCCACGCCATGGAAAGCGGAGAATTGTTTAGTGACTGACCATGATGAGTATGCAATAGTCACATGCTTTCGGTAATGGGCGGCATAGCCATCAGACCTCAGATGCCATCAACGAATATCCTCAAGCACCAGAAGTGCACACGGCAGGGACTTGCTTTATATATGTCCATTAGATTTTGATGTATCGATGATTTTCGGACATAGATAAACTAAGTCCCTACAATAGTTGTGGGGAATTGTAAACCCAAATGATGACTAACGCCAAGTCGAGTCAACGCGAATTAAAAATGATGTTTCACCTGAGACAACCCTTAACGTGAATAAGGTTATAAAGGGTCAACCGTTTTTGTGAATAAGACAACAAAGAGTCAACCTTTGTCGTGAATAAGGCTATCATCAGTCAACTAACTCGTTAAAACATAACTAAAAAACGTTAAATCTCAGTACCAAAATTCAGTACAAGTTTTGGTACTGGCAGTACCAAGCGTTGGTACGCAGGCTACCAAACATTGGTAGGCAGGCTACCAAGCATTGGTACTGAGGCTACCAATCATTGGTACTCACGCTACCAAATATTGGTACTCACGCTACCAAACATCGGTACGGTACAGTACAAAACATTTGTACGCACAGTACAAGGCATCTGTACGCACAGTACAAAGCATCTGTACGCACGCTACAAGGCATCTGTACGCACAGTACAAAGCATCTGTACGGATTGACTAGACACTATTCCGCTTGATGATGCTGGAATAGTAGACGGCTATTTCCTTGTCATACTGAATCGATAGACAGCAGTGAATTTTGTCTGCATTCCCAAGAGAGAGGATGCAGGAAGGGGAACAACCAGCAAAAGAGATACTTTATTCCCCTAACAACTGCTGCAGCCGCTTGTGCAGGGCCTTGCCACGGAGACCACGGTTGACGATTTTGCCCTGGGGGTCGATAAGAATATTATCGGGAATCTCATTAATCTTGTAGACAGATGCTGCCGCACACTTCCAGCCTTTCAGGTCGGAAAGCTGCAACCAAGGCATCTTGAGTTGCTCGACAGCCTTCAGCCACGCGTCTTTTTTCTCATCGAAAGAAATGCCTACCACCTCGAATCCCTTGGCGTGGTACTTGTTGTAGGCTTCCAGCACATTAGGCATCTCGGCACGACAGGGACCACACCATGAGGCCCAGAAGTCGACGAGCACCCACTTACCCTCACCGACAAGCTCGCTGATGGTGTGCATGTCGCCATTTGTATCGGCCATTTCCATATCTGTGAACTGCTGCCCGATGAAGGCTGTCTTTTGCGGATCCATCTGTTGCTTCAGCGCGGCAGCCACCTCGTCTCTCGCCTTCTTCAGATAGGGATGCTTGGAAAACACGAGCTGACTGTCCGCCAGCTTGTCATACTCTTCTACCCCATTGTCGAAGAAATACAGTTCTGAGAAAGCCAAAGGTATCAGCGACTGGCTCTCCTCCTTGAAGACCTTATTGGCGAAGGCTATCTGCCCGTCAATCATTTTGTTTATCTCGTTCATTAATTCCTCACCTTGGGCCATGATTTCTTCTTCGGTCAACTTGGCGACTTTTGCATTTATGGCCCGTTGGGGAAGGTCCTGCTCTACTTGATACTTTGCCAGCCGCTCATTCTGGGGTGAGCCTTTCAGCGTGCTGTCGTTGGCGTTGATGGTCACACGCTTACCGTCGTTAAAGAAATTCGTCTGCCACTTGCTGTTCTCTGCCTGAACGGCCAAGAACGCATCTTTCGGGGCCGTTCCACGAAAAGCAAACTTGCCTTTGGCAACCACCACACTGTCGACAGCCTTCTCGGTGAGCCTATCGATGAGATAGATTTTCTTCCCATTGTCTGTGTATGTTCCACGCACAGAATACTTCACTTGCTGAGCCATCACGGGCATCGCAATCATCCCTATCGCGAAGATGGAGGCCATCAACCATGTTTTCATCTTTTGCACCGTGTTTTATGATCAATTATTCCAGTACACTTGGCAAAGATATAAATAATCTGAGAAGAAAAGGTACTTCGCAGGAATATTTCCCTATCCTTTCCATCACGGGCATGTTAATTAATGTGAATATCCATGCTGTAAGATGATTATTGCAATGTTTTTCTATAATTTTGCAATGCCATTTAACGAACAGTATTTCACATGTGAGGTAAATTGAACGGAAAATCTAACCATGCAACTAACAACTAACCATGCAACAAGACGGACAACAGACTTTTAAGAGCTTATTCAGACGGTACTATGCCGTGCTGCTGAGCTATGCGCGCAGTCTGGTGGGCGACGACGAGGCAGAAGACGTGGTGGAGGACGTCTTCGTTGAGTTGTGGCAGCATCAGGACCAGATGGTGCTGGGCGACCGCATACAGGGCTGGCTCTACCGTGCCGTCTATACTCGCTCGCTGAATGTGCTGAAACACCGCCACGTGACCTCTGCCTACCTGGCGATGACCGAGAGCTTGAACGAGCGGCGCATGATGAACCTCGACTTGTACAGTCCGCAGCAATATGTGGAGAACGAGGCACTGCGCGAGCGGCTGGAGGGAGCCATCGGCGAGTTGCCCGAGAAGTGCCGCGAGGTGTTCCGGTTGAGTTATATGTTCGACATGCGCAACAAAGAGATTGCCGAAGCGCTGGACATCTCGGTGAAAACCGTCGAGGCCCACATGTATAAGGCACTGAAACATCTGCGCGAGCGGCTGAAAGACGTGCGCAGCGCGATGTTGCTATTGCTGTTGTGCCTGTTGCAGTAAGTGTTTTTGGATGCTGGGTTGTTATTAGAGTACCGAGGATGCGGAGGTACGAGTGTGCGAGCATACCCTTATCTTTGTCGGCAATACATTATAATATAAAAAGGTGGAAGACAATGAAGAAGCCAGAAGAATATATCATCATGCGATTTGTGGAAGGACAGGCCTCTGAGGAGGAACTGGCCGCGGTGAATGCCTGGGTGAACGAATCGGACGAGAATGCCCGCGAGCTGTACGAACTGGAGGCTACGTGGCAGCGACTGGAGGCACAGAAGGTGTCGGCCGAGAAGTTAGAGCAGGCCATGCTGCGCGTGATGTCGCATCCGGCACATGGTGCTGAGCCGCAAAGAGCCCGGACACAGCCGATGCGGCGCTGGCTGAGCTATGCCGCAGCTGCCGTGGTGGTGCTGGTGACGGGCGGTGCGCTGGCCTACTGGCTGCACACGCAAGTGCCCCAACAACAGATGCTTGTGGCACAGTCGGTAGAGGCTACACAGCAGATTGTATTGGCCGACGGCACCCATGTATGGCTGAACAAAGGTTCGCAGTTGCGCTATCCCGAACAGTTTGAGGGCGCCGAGCGACAGGTGGAGCTGCAGGGTGAGGGCTACTTCGAGGTGACGAAAGACTCGCTGCACCCCTTCATTGTGAGCAACGAGGTGATGACGGTGAAGGTGCTTGGCACGAAGTTCAACTTCAAGGCCGACGCCAAGGGGAAGACTGCCGAGGTGAGTCTGATAGAAGGATCGGTGGGTGTGCGCAACAGCCGCATCAGCGATATGGTGGTCTTGATGCCGGGACAGAAGGCAGAGATAGACCAAAAGACGGGCATGCTGCGCGTGAGCGAGGTGAACACCCGATTGTCAGCCATCTGGCACGACGATCTCATCCCGTTTGAGAATGCCAATATCAACGAGATTGCCCGTACGCTGGAGGCTGTCTATGGCGTGACGGTGGTGCTCTCCGACGGTCTGGACCTGCATAGCACCTACTCGGGAAGCATCAAGCGCAAGAGCAACATTGACTCGGTGCTCCACTCTCTGTGCAACACCCTGCCCGTGAGCTACCGCATCAAGGGAAAGAAGGTGACGCTTTTCTAAGAGTGGACTTTTTATGCTCGTCAAAAGCTGCCATTTCACCTGTTATGACATGTAGCCTTGAAGAGTGGGATCAAACAACAACCAAGTCAAAATTAGGAATCTTTAATGCTTCTGTGAGTATATCTTTAAAACTCTTTGTTTCCGGCTCAAACGTTTGCGCTAAATTGGGATTTAAGACAACAGACTCTAATGGCGGAAGCGCTTTATGGAACGCCGTATAACTTAAATATTCTAACTATAATTCTATGTTTTATATGAGAAGAACAATGACAATAGTATTCATGTTTCTCGCATCATTTACAGTTTTTGCATGCATGAACACTAGAGAACAGAAAAACGCTGAAATCAGCAAAGATGACGAAACCTACCTTCAAGTAGTCGATTCGGCCCTACTCTCGACAATGAACTTTCAGGAGAAGCAAAAGGCGATCATGGTTTACAAGCTCGCTGAACACATAGAACTTCATGTAAAAGACTCCGTCTACACCTTGGCCATCTCGGAGGAAGAAGCCAAAAAGTTGGGCGTAGATAAGAAAACCTACGATGAAACTGTGGCTAGCATAGCCGAAGTGAATAGAAACATAGCAGACTATAATCATAGTCATGAGCCGAATCACAGCCTTGAGCTCACTGATTTCAAACAACTTATTAAGGAACGAAAACTAGCCAGATAACATTCATGGCTTGATGGTCAGGTGCCATCGGTCTTCAACTTTCATCCATCTCCCCAAAAAAATTCCCCACTGCCCGTAAGTGTTTTTTTACGGGCAGTTGTTATACCTTATAAATCAACTAACTATTGTTAAACATAAAAAACAACCATGAGAAGAAGTAAGAAAACCTTCCTTTCTGAAAGGAAACCAATGGTAGTGCGACTGCTGTTGGTACTCTGCTTTGTATGGGCTCCGTTTCAGTGGATGTCTGCTCAGGTGACGCTCAGCAAGGGTAATACCACGCTGGGAACGGTCATTCAGCAGATTCAGAAACAGACCAACTACAAGTTTTTCTACGATGACGACATCGCCAATACACGCATCAGCGGTGTCGACGTCAAAAACGTCAGCGTGAGCAAGGCACTCGAGAGCCTGCTTGCCGGCAAAGACATCTCCTACACGATAGACGACAAGGTGGTCTATCTGAAGAAGAAAAACACAACACAGAAGCCCGTCCAGCAGGGCGAGCGCCGCAAAATCAGCGGACAAGTGCTCGACGAGAACGGTGAGCCGCTTATCGGAGCCGTGGTGACCGTGAAAGGTACCGGCGACCGTGCCGTGACCGACATCGACGGTAACTACACCGTGTTCACCACCGTTGCCAACCCGGTATTGGAGACCACCTACGTGGGTTACCAGACCAGCGAGACAGCTGTACACGGCAGCACGGCCAACGTGTCGATGCAGACCGACGTGAAGAGTCTGAAAGAAGTTGTGGTGACAGCCATGGGTATCAAGAAAGAGGCCAAAGCCCTGTCGTACAATGTGCAGCAGGTGAACTCCGACGAGATTACCGGTGTGAAAGACGCCAGCTTCATGAACGCCCTGGCCGGTAAAGTGGCCGGTGTGCAGATCAACGCCTCGTCGGCAGGTATCGGTGGCGGTACCAAAGTGGTGATGCGTGGTAACAAGTCTATTTCGAACAACAACAACGCACTGTATGTCATCGACGGTATACCCATGCCATCGCTGCAGACCGCACAGCCCGACGATTTCTTCAGCGGTATGGGCCAGTCGGGTGACGGTGCGTCGATGATCAACCCCGACGATATCGAGAGCCTGTCGGTGCTCAGTGGTGCTGCCGCTTCGGCTCTTTATGGTAAGGACGCCCAGAACGGTGTGGTGATGATTACCACCAAGCGCGGCTCGAAAGACCGCACCAGCGTGAGCTACTCGAACAACACCTCGTTCTTCAGTCCGTTTATTACACCTGAGTTCCAAAACACCTACGGTTCGGCAGCAGGCGAGTTTGCTGCCTGGGGAGCCAAACTGGGCACTCCCAGCAGTTACGACCCGATGGATTTCTTCCGCACAGGTTATAACACCACCAACTCGGTGTCGCTGTCGACAGGTAACGACAAGAACCAGACCTTCCTCTCGCTGGCTGCCACCAACGCAGAGGGAATTGTGGAAAACAACACACTGGACCGCTACAACGTTTCTATCCGCAACACCAGCAGCATGCTGAACGACAAACTGAAGCTCGACCTCGCCGCCATGTATATGAATGTACGCGAGAACAACATGGTGTCTGAGGGTCAGTATTTCAACCCCATCGTTCCGCTCTATCTGATGTCACCCAGCTACAGTCTCGACACCTACAAGCTGTACGAGATGTACAATGCCGAGCGTAACTTCAAGACCCAGTACTGGCCTTGGGGCAACATGGCACTGGCCATGCAGAACCCCTACTGGATTGTGAACCGCGACAACCTGACCAACCACAAGAACCGTTTCATGGTGAGCGGCGGCGTGACCTACGAGATTGCCAAGGGCATCAGCCTGGCAGCCCGTGCGAAGATGGACTACACCAACGCGCTGTACGAGAAGAAGTACTCTGCTTCTACCGACCAGATTTTTGCCAGCAAGTTTGGTGCTTATCTGAAGAACACCGAGAACACCCGTCAGATTTATAGCGACGTGATTCTGAACATCGACAAGTACTTCGGCGACTTCTCGCTGAGTGCCAACATTGGTGCCAGCATGCAGGACATCGACTGGAACATCGACTACAACGGCGGTTATCTGAACTCTGTTCCCAACAAGTTCACGCTGAACAACATCATGCAGAGCTCGATGAAACCCGAACAAGACGGAGAGCACCGCAACGAGCAGGCCGTGTTTGCCACTGCCCAGCTGGGATGGAAGAGCATGCTCTATCTCGATGCCACCGCCCGTAACGACTGGGCAGTAGGTATGGCCGGAACCAACCACGAGAGCATTTTCTATCCGTCGATTGGTGTGAGCACCATCCTCACTGAGTTGATTCCCGGACTGAAGAAAGGCAACGTGCTGTCGTTCCTGAAACTGCGCGCCAGCTACAGCGAGGTGGGTAACTCGCCCAGCCTGTATCTGCCGTACAAGCGATATAAGTTTGTGAACGCCTACCCCGTCAACCAGCCTAACTATCCTAACTCCGACCTGGAGCCTGAGCGCACCAAGGCATGGGAGGTTGGATTGCAGTCGAACCTGTGGGGCGACAAGGTGTCGGTGGCTCTGTCGCTGTATCACACAGCCACCTACAACCAGATCTTCAACCCGCCATTGTCGGTGGCTACCGGTTATACCGATATCTTCATCAACGGTGGTCGTGTAGACAACAAGGGTATTGAGCTGAGCGTAGGACTGAAGCAGCCTCTGGGTCCGGTGAACTGGGAGTCGAACTTCACTTACACCATCAACCGCAACAAGATCAAGGAGTTGCTCCGTCCGATAGTGCTCGAGGGCCTGGGCGAAATCTCACAAGACCATCTCGACCTCATCAGCATCGGCAACGCCATGACCCGTCTGTATGAGGGTGGTTCAATCGGCGACCTGTATGTGACCGCCCTGCGTACCGACTCGCACGGACACATCTATGTGGACTATGTCGACAACACCGTGCAGATTGACCGCAACGCCGGCGACCTGAAAGACGGATTCATCTATGCCGGTAATGCCGCTCCGAAATACACCATGGGCTGGCGCAACTCGTTCAGCTGGAACGGTCTTACCATGAGCTGCCTCTTCACAGCCCGCGTGGGTGGTGAGGGTGTGTCGATGACACAGGCTCTGATGGACAACTACGGCACCTCGAAGACATCGGCCGATGCCCGCGATGCCGGTGGTGTGATGATCAACGGCTCGAAGGTTCCTGCCGCCCAGAAGTGGTTCCAGACCGCCTCCAGCGCAGGTTCACAGTATGTTTACAGCATGACCAACGTGCGCCTGGCCGAGTTCACGCTGGGCTACGATGTGCCCATCACGAAGGTTGTGCCATTCATCAAGGGCATGAACGTAGCCTTCACCGGCCGCAACCTGTTCATGCTGTATTGCAAGTCGCCGTTCGATCCTGAGCTGGCAGCCAGCACAGGCACTCACTTCGATGGTATGGACTACTTCATGCTGCCCAGTACCCGCAATCTTGGATTCTCTGTGAAACTTAACTTCTAAACGTCAAGACATTATGAAAAGAAATAACATATATACCATTGCAATCAGTGGTTTGCTGCTCGCAGGCAGCATGATGTTCAGTTCATGCACCGGCGAGTATGAGAAATGGAATCACGATCCCAATGCGGCTACAGAGGAAGACATGACTCACGACAACCTGCTCACGGGCGGACCGTTCAGCCAGATGCAGCGTGGCGTATTCATCGTGGGTAAAGACTTGTCGGGTGAATATCAGATCTCAGAAATGCTGCAGGGCGACCTCTTTGCCAGTTATATAGCCCCTATCACCAGCTGGGGTTACACATCGCGCCACAACGACCACTACCAGCTCTATCCCAGTTGGTATAACGCTGCCTTCACCGATGCATACACCAACATTATGCTGCCCTGGAAGCAAATCTACGACAACACCGACGAGGTGTCGCCCGCACGCGCCATGGCAACCATCGTGAAGGTGCTGGCCATGCAGCGCATCACCGATATGTACGGTCCTATTCCTTACAGCCAGTTCGGTGTCAGCGCCTCGGCTGCCTACGACAAGCAGGAAGACATCTACAACCAGTTCTTCACCGAGATAGCCGACGCTATTGACGTGCTGACCAACTATGCCCAGAACCAGAGCACCTATATGGCCGACTACGACAATGTGTATCAGGGCAACGTGGTGAAGTGGGTGAAGATGGCCAACACCCTGCGTCTGCGTCTGGCCATGCGCATCTCGAACGTCAACGAGAGCAAGGCCCGCGAGCAGATCCAGGCAGTGCTGAGCAACAGCATCGGCCTGATGCAGGACAGCGGCGACGACGCTTACCTCCGTCACAGTTCCACCCTGTCGTACAACAACCCCATGTGGGAGGTGTCGGAGAGCTGGGACGACGAGCACATGAGTGCCACCATGGACTGCTATCTGAACGGTCTGGCCGACCCGCGCATCAGTGCCTACTTCCAGGAGTGCACCGACGGCGGCGGCTATCATGGTGCCCGCAACGGTATGCCTAACCCCAACAAGGGTAACTATCAGGGCAAGACCTCGCGCATGAAGTTCACGCAAGACAGCGATATGCCTTGGATGAAGGCTGCCGAGGCCTACTTCCTCATGGCAGAGGCCAAACTGCGCTTCGACCTGGGCACGGAGAGTGCACAGAGCTACTATGAGAACGGCATCCGCACGGCATTCTCGTCGTGGAGTGTCAATGGCGCCGACGCTTATATCAGCAACGACACCAACCTGCCACTCAAGCAGTATACTGATCCCTACAACAACCGTTCGACCACAGTGGAGAACATGCTGACCAACGTGACTGTGAAATGGGGCGACAACAACGACGACAACCTCAAGCGCATTGCCCTGCAGAAGTGGATTGCACTCTATCCCGACGGACAGGAGGCATGGAGCGAGATGCGCCGCACGGGCTATCCCGGCATCGTGACCATCCAGAGCAACGACTCGCAGGGAGAAGTTCCTAACGGCGAACTCATCAGCCGACTGAAATTCCCCACTACCGAATATTCAAACAACTCTGCCAACACGCAGGCTGCTGTGTCGCTCCTCGGCGGACAGGATATTGCAGGAACCCGTCTGTGGTGGGACGTGAAACGGTAAAAAGGTAAAAAAGTAAAATAGAGAAAAAGATATGAAAGCAATAAAGATTCTTTTGGCCCTGATAGTTGCCGGCAGCCTGATGACAGCCTGCGACACGGACATAGAGAGCAAGGAGATACAGAAGCCTTATACCTATAGTCCGCTCTACTACCAGAACCTCCGCGATTATAAAGCCAGCGACCACTCGATTGCATTCATGTGGTTTGCACAGTATGGCGCACAGAACTCCATGGCAGTTCGCTTTGCCGGTCTGCCCGACTCTCTTGACATTTGTTCGCTCTGGGGTGGTATTCCCGCACCGGAGAATACCGACCTGTGGGAGGAACTCCGCTTCGTGCAGAAGACCAAAGGCACCAAGATGCTGGTGGTGGCCATCACCCGTATTGATGCCGAGACCGACGAGAAGGAATTCAAACAGGCATACAATGCTGCCAAGGCCATGCCCAGCGGCACTGATGCCGAGAAAGAAGCCCGCGAGGCAGCCATCAACAAGTCTATCGAGATGTATGCCGAGTATTTCCTCGATCAGGTGTTCCTCAACGACCTCGACGGATTTGATGCCGACTACGAGCCGGAAGGCGACTTCCTGAGCGGCGACTACTTCCTGCACTTCATGAAGCATCTGGCCAAGTATATGGGTCCGCTGCCTGCCGACAGCGTGACAGCCGAGCAAGATCGTCTGGCCATGATCAAGGCACGCTATGGCGACCGTATCACCTACGATGAGAACATCACCAAGAAGTTGCTGTGCGTTGACTCTCCGGGATGTGGTCCTACCTCGTGCATCGACATCTGCAACTACACCTTCAACCAGGCTTACGGCGGCGGCACCAGCAATGGCGGCTGGCCTTGGGAGAAAGTGGTGCTGTGCGAAAACGTGGGCGACAACTGGCAGGGCAGCCTGAGCGGTATGTACAACCAGGCCCGCTTCCAGCCAGCCAACGGACGCAAGGGAGGTTTCGGAGCCTTCTTCGGACATCGTGACTACAACATCCACTCTAACAGTCCGGAGCCTTACTACCGCTTCCGCGAGTGCATTCAGATTCAGAATCCTGCCATCTATTAATCCGTTAGATATTAAATAAGTAATGACAATGAAAAAATATATTTATTCAGCACTCATGCTGTTGGGATTGGTAGCCTGCGACAATGGCGCCGACTATGGCGATGCCATTTTCCTCACAGGTACCCTCAGTTCGCAGAATATCCGCTTCCTCGTAGATGGTGAGTCGAGCCAGGCTATTACTGTCTCGTCGACGGCCAAAGCCACTGAGGATGTGAAAATCTCAATCACCGTTGATCCCTCAAAGATTGATGAGTATAATGCACAGACAGGCCGCAACAGCGAGCTGCCTCCATCGGGGAGTTTCTCGCTGAGCGGTAGTGAGGTGACCATCAAGGCCGGAACAGCCCAGTCGGATCAGTTGGTGGTAAAAGCCGATGGCGACAAACTGAAAGAGGGCGTGGCCTATTGCATTCCGGTGACCATCACCTCTGTAAGCGGTGGCGGCCTCGACATCCTGGAGTCTTCACGCACAGCTTATCTGCTGCTCACAAAGGTGATTGATGTGAAGGCTGCCTACCTGGCCCGTACCGGTGGATTCAATGTATATGGATTTAAGGACACCAAGGATAAAGACGGAAACATCATCCAGGAGAGTCCTGTGCGCTCAATGAGCCAGATGACACTTGAGATGAAGGTGAAACCCATCTCCTTCCCCAACTCTCCACGCAGTGCCAACGGCATCAGCTCGCTGGTAGGACTGGAGGAGAATTTCCTCTTCCGCTTTGGCGACGGTGCCGGTAATCCTTGCAACAAGCTCCAGCTGGCCAAGGCTTCTATCGGAACCGCTTTCCACCCCGACCAGAAAGACCACTATGAGGCATGGGCAGAGAATGAGTTCCCCACCAACCAGTGGTTGCACTTTGCCGCTGTCTACGATGGCTCTTGGCTGCGTGTATACCTCGATGGTGAGCAGATTCAGGCTGTTGAGACCAAAGGTGGAACGATTAATCTGAGCATGGCTTACGACGGCCACTCTTGGGACGACTGCTTTGCCATCGGCCGCTCGGCTGGTAATGCCCGTTTCTTCGACGGTTGCGTGAGCGAGTGCCGTGTGTGGAACGTTGCCCGTTCGCAGGCTGAGCTGCAAGATGGAATCTGCTATGTGGATCCCAGTTCCGCAGGACTGGTTGCCTACTGGCGCTTCAATGGTGAGGTTCAGGACGGCGGCGTGGTGCGCGATGAGACTGGCCACGGCTATGATGCTACTATTTTCGGTACCGTACAGTGGGTTGACCATCAGAAGTGCCCGTTCTAATGCGAGTTGACAAATAACATAAAAATCCATTGAACATTATGAAACTAAAGAATATATTCATGATTGGTGGAGCATTGCTTTTCGGAGCAATGGCTCTCACCAGCTGCAGTGACGACGAGACCTACGACTTCGACGGCGTAGAAGGCACTCGCGTCTATATGGACAAGACCATGCAGCCCATCTCTACATCAAGCGTGCTGAAAACGCCAGTAGGTGTTGTGGGAGGCATGGAGGTTGAGGTAAACGTCAAGACCACCAGCCTGGTGCAGGGTGGTGTATCGGCACAGATTGCCTACGACGACAGCTTCGTCGACACTTATAATGCAGCCAACAACACCGACTACAAGAAATTGCCGGCAGGCGCTATCACCCTGGAGAAAACCACTCTCACGGTTGCTGCAGACACAATGAGCTCGGAAAGCTGCAAGGTAAGCTTCAACCAAGAGAAAGCTTCTGAACTGAAAGACGGCGAAAGCTATCTCGTCCCTATCGTTCTGTCAGACGTGAATGGCCAGGATGTACGCCTGGCACGCGACGACAAGTTCCGTGTCCGCTACTTCGCACTGAAGTATATGGAGACCGAGTCGCTCATGCGCATCAATCCTACATCGGAAGACCTGGCCAACGCCGGTTCGCCTCTGAGCAACGACGTGATGAAGAGTTTCACTGTTGTCAGCTCTGAAAACATGGTCGAAGGCGGCTACAGCAGCCTCTTTGCCGGTGGCTGGTATGGTGGTAACTGGGATTTCATCGGAAAAGAAGGAGCAACCAACTTTGTACTCGACATGGGCGAGGAGAAGCAGGTAGGTGCTTTCTATATGAGGAGTTATGTGATGGCATCGTTCTCTGTTGCCATCAGCACCGACAACTCCAACTGGATTAACCTGGGCAGCACTGCAGAAGCCAACTCCGTTCGCGGCGATGACTGGAACGACTGGTACGTGCTCTATGCACCCATGCCGGCCCGCTATCTCCGTTATACCATCGAGCTCGACCCGAACAGCTACTACTGGCAGTATGCCTCATGGGGTTATGCCGGCATCATGGGACTGGGCATCATGGCTAAATAACAAGCCAAGACACCCGTATTTTCATCAGCCTTTTTAGGTTAATTGTCTCTCTATAACGACGTCCGGGGCGCAGGTTATTGCCTGTGTCCCGGATTTCTTTTTTGGGCTGGAGCGGGAAGAGTGACTTTTTGGAATGTCAGGAGATGGAGTTTATGTAAAGTTTGTTTGGCTGTTCGTGAATTTATTACTAACTTTGCAAAGCTAACTGAAAAATACGCATGAAGAAATATCAGTATGCAAGTTTGGCGGTATGTGCCCTCTTGTCGTGTGCTGGCGGAACGCCCAAGCAGGCAAGGATGACGGCAGAAGACTCGATATATGCCAGTAAAGCCGTTGCCCGGCAAGAGAGTCGGTCGACAGACTTTGTGACGAGCGACACCCTGCACGATTTCGGCACACTGACAAGCGACGAGTCTGTGAGCCACCGGTTCGTATTTGTCAACCAAGGAACCACGACAATAGCTATCGACACGGTGAAGACACATTGCAACTGCACATCGGCAACCTTCGGCAAAGAACCCGTAGCTGCAGGCGGTAAAGGATGGGTAACGGTGACCTATCGGCCACTGACCAGCCGTGGATCTTTCCGTAAGACGGTGCGCATCATGCTGAATGGCGGGACGGAATATGCCGAAGTGGCCGTAAAAGGAAAGATAAGAATAGGTGAAAAGCACCCGTGAGTTGTTATTCATAATAGGAAGAAAAACATTTTTCATCATGAAAAAACAGATATTGACAAGTTGCTTATTGCTCATTGGTACTGTGGCATTCGGCGCCAAGGGGGTTCCTTATAAGGACAAGAGCCTGCCCGTGGAGGCACGAGTGAACGACCTGCTGGGGCGGATGACACTGGAAGAGAAGGTGGGACAGACGCTCTGCCTGCTGGGATGGGACTCATATGTCATTCATCAGAGGGTGCAAGAGGCAAGAAGCAAGAAGCAAGAAGCAAGGGGCAAGAGGCAAGAAGCAAGAAGCAAGGGACAAGGAGGCAGCAATATGCCTTCGGGCACCACCGTGAGCGTTTCTGAGAAATTCAAACGCGAGGTGGACAGCCTGCATGTGGGCGCCTATTGGGGTGTCTACCGTGCTGACCCTTGGACCCGGAAGACGCTGGCCAACGGACTGACACCTGCACTCGCAGCCGAGGCCGGCAATGCCATGCAGCGCTATGCCATGGAGAAGACGCGCCTGGGCATACCCATCTTTCTGGCCGAGGAGGCTCCCCATGGCCACATGGCCATCGGCACGACCGTTTTCCCGACGGGTTTAGGCATGGCTGCCACATTCGACCGGGCACTGATGGAGCAGATAGGACAGGCCATCAGCCGCGAAATCAGACTGCAGGGCGGGCACATCAGTTACGGACCCATCCTCGACTTGGTGCGCGACCCACGCTGGAGCCGGGTGGAAGAGACCTTCGGCGAGGATCCTGTGCTGGCAGGCGAGATGGGAGCAGCGCTGATAAAAGGTTTGGGTGGCGGCAATCTGTCGTTGCCCTACAGCACACTGCCCACGCTGAAGCACTTCCTGGCCTACGGTGCCACAGAAGGCGGACAAAACGGCAACCCCACCAATATGGGAATGCGCGACCTGCACGAAACATTCCTGCCGCCATTCCGCCGTGCTGTGGAGGCTGGTGCATTGTCGATCATGACTTCCTACAACTCTATGGACGGAACACCCTGCACGGCTAATGGCTATCTGCTGCGCGATGTGTTGCACCGCGACTGGGCTTTCCGCGGCTTTGTGGTGAGCGACCTTTATAGCATCGACGGCATGTGGGAGACGCATCATGTGGCCGAGACGCTGCAGGACGCTGCCATCCTGGCCGCTAATGCCGGCGTGGAGATGGACTTAGGCGGCAAGGCTTATGCACTTTTGATAGATGCCGTACGCAAGGGGCAGCTGAAGGAGGATATCATCGACGAGGCCGTACGCCGCATCCTGACCATGAAGTTTGAGATGGGACTGTTCGACCAGCCTTATGTCAGTTCGGCTGCCGCTGCCGCAGGCGTTCACACCGATGCCCATGTGGCACTGGCCCGGCAGGTAGCCCGGGAGAGCATCACACTGCTAAAGAACCAGAATCGCACACTGCCATTGCAGAAGAATGTGCGTGTGGCCGTGATAGGCCCTAATGCCGACAACCGGTATAATATGCTGGGCGACTATACTGCCCCGCAACCCGACGAGAAAGTAAAGACTGTGCTCGACGGTGTGCGCTCGAAACTGCCTGCGGCTCAGGTAGAATATGTAAAGGGATGTGCTGTGCGCGACACCAGCAGCAACGACATTGCGCTGGCCGTAGCTGCCGCCCGAAGGGCCGACGTGATCATTGCCGTGGTAGGCGGTTCGAGTGCGCGCGATTTCAAGACAGAATACAAGGAGACTGGCGCTGCCGTGGCCGACAGCAAGACTGTCAGCGACATGGAGTGCGGCGAAGGTTTCGACCGTGCCACACTCGACCTGTTGGGACTGCAGAACCAACTGCTCGATGCACTGCGGCAGACGGGCAAACCACTGGTGGTGGTCTATATCGAAGGCCGCCCTATGTTGAAGAACTGGGCCACCGAGCATGCCGACGCACTGCTCACAGCCTACTATCCGGGCGAACAGGGAGGAATGGCCATTGCCGACGTGCTGTTTGGCGACTACAATCCCGCCGGACGCCTGTCGGTATCGGTGCCGCGCAGCGTAGGACAGTTGCCTGTCTATTACAACAAGAAAAATCCCGTAGGACACGACTATGTGGAGATGCCCGTCACGCCGCTCTATGCTTTCGGCTACGGACTGAGTTACACCGATTTCGCCTATAGCAACCTGCAAATCAACCGGAAGTCGGAATACAGCTATGAGGTGAGTCTCGACGTGAGGAACACGGGCGACACCGATGGTGACGAGGTGGTGCAGCTCTATCTGCGCGATGAGGTGGCATCGGTGGTGCAGCCCAACCGCCAGCTGAAGCATTTCGAGCGAGTGCACATCAAGGCTGGCGAGACCCGCCGCGTAGTGTTTACTATTAGCAAAACCGACCTCGAGGTGGTCAATGCCAAATTGCAGCGCGTGGTAGAGCCAGGCACATTCAAAGTAATGGTGGGCAGCGCCTCTGACGACATCCGGCTGGAAGGAGAGATAAGGATTTGATTGACGAGTTGACAAGTTGATCAGTTGACAAGTTGACGAGTTAACGAGTTGACAAGCATATGTCTGAACTTCTGTAGTTCTGAACTTCATTTTTGATGCAAGGCTAATGATACGAAAGATGATGCCAATGAAAAGATTATTGATAGGATGCGCGGCCATGCTGGCAGTGCTGAGCGCAACGGCCGAAAACGATTTGGCCAGTTACGTGGACCCGTTCATAGGGACAACCAACTTCAGCGTGTGTAATCCTGGAGCCGTAGTGCCCCACGGAATGATGTCGGTGGTGCCCTTCAATGTGATGGGCAGCGACCTCAACCAGTTTGACAAAGACGCCCGCTGGTGGTCGGCTCCCTACGAATACAACAACAAGTTCATCACTGGCTTTGCCCACGGCACACTCAGTGGTGTGGGCTGTCCCGAGATGGGTTCTCTGCTCACCATGCCGACCAGCGGTCCGCTGGATGTGGACTACCGTCACTACGGTTCGGAATATAGCGATGAGAAGGCGCAGCCGGGCTACTATTCGGTCATGCTGAAGAAATATGGAATAGGCTGCGAGATGACGGCCACTACCCGTACGGCTGCCGAGCGCTACACGTTTGCCGGCGGTGAAAGCCATATCCTGGTCAACATCGGCGACGGACTGACCAATGAGGTGGGAGGAATGGTGCGCCGCGTGAGCGATACCGAGATTGAGGGCTTCCGCCTGCTGGGAACGTTCTGTTATAATTCGCAAGCCGTGTTCCCCGTCTATTTCGTTATGAAGGTGAACCGCGCACCCAAATCGTCGGGCTACTGGAAGAAACAGCCGCCCATGACAGGTACCGAAGCCCAGTGGGACCCCGACAACGGAAAATACAAACTCTACACCCGATACGGGCGTGAGCTGGCCGGCAACGAGATTGGCTATTACTTCAGCTACGACCTGCAGAAGGGCGAGCAGGTGGAGGTGCAGACAGCCATCTCGTTTGTATCTATCGACAATGCACGCCTGAATCTGCAGAAGGAGCAGCCCCGCTTCTGCTTCGACGACATCAAGGCGGCTGCCCGTCAGACATGGAACCGTCAGCTAGGAGTCATCACTGTGGACGGCGGCACCAACCAGCAGCGGCGCATGTTCTATACCGCACTCTATCACACCCAGTTGCATCCCAATGTGGTGCAGGACGTCAACGGAGAGTATCCGATGATGGAAAGCAGTCAGACCGGCCATCTTGCGGGCAAGGCCAAGAACCGCTATACGGTGTTCTCGCTTTGGGACACCTACCGCAATGTGCACCAGTTGCTCACACTGCTCTATCCCGACAGCCAACTCGACATGGTTCGCTCTATGATTGACATGTATCGCGAGTGGGGCTGGATGCCCAAGTGGGAGCTCTATGGACGGGAGACATGGACCATGGAGGGCGACCCCTCTATCCCGGTCATTACCGACACGTGGCTGAAAGGACTGCGCGATTTCGACATCGAGACAGCCTATGAGGCTTTCCGCCATTCGGCCACTGCACCCAGCAAAGACAACAAGATGCGCCCCGACATCGACGGATATCTGCAGAAAGGCTATGTGCCCATGGGCGACTATGCCGCCGATCTGTCGGGCGACAATTCCGTGTCGCATGCTTTAGAGTATTACATTGCCGACCACTCGCTGAGCCTTCTTGCTGCCAGTCTGGGAAAGAAAGCCGATGCCAAGCGGTTCCGTGAGCAAAGCCTGGGCTACAAGCATTATTATTCTAAAGAGTACGGCACACTGCGGCCGCGTCTGGCCGACGGCTCGTTCATGACCCCCTTCAATCCGAAAGATGGTGCCGACTTCTCCAATGCACCCGGATTCCACGAGGGCAGCGCATGGAACTATACCTTCTACGTGCCCCACGACGTCCTCGGACTGGCACGGCTCATGGGCGGGCAGAAAGCTTTCGTCAACAAACTGCAGAAGGTATTCGACGAAGGACTCTACGACCCTGCCAACGAACCCGACATTGCCTATCCTTACCTCTTCTGCTATTTCAAGGGCGAGGAGTGGCGCACACAACGGCTCACCGGCCAACTCATTGCGAAATACTTCAGCGACAAGCCCGACGGCATTCCCGGCAACGACGACTGCGGAACCATGTCGGCATGGCTGGTGTTCACCATGATGGGATTCTATCCCGACTGTCCGGGGTCACCCTACTACTGCATCACCACTCCGGTGTTTGACAAGGTGACGCTGCATCTCAATCCCGACTATTATCCTGGTGGCGACATCGTGATCGACCGACAGTCGGCAACACCATCCGATGTGCTGATCGACCGGATGACCCTGGGCGGAAAACCGCTGAAGACCTATCGCATCTCCCACGAACAACTCATCAAGAACAAAACATTAACTATCAATACAAAGAAATCATGAGAACAGAAAAGTTACATGGGTGGCTGCTTGCGCTGTCACTGTTGTTGCTGCCGTCGCTGAGTCAGGCAGGAAACTTGACCAAACTGGTGAATCCAAGAATAGGAACCGGCGGCCACGGTCACGTCTTCGTAGGTGCTAATGTGCCCTTCGGAATGATACAACTCGGTCCCACCGAGCATACCCGCGGCTGGGACTGGTGCTCCGGCTACCATGAGTCCGACAGTGTGCTCATCGGTTTCGGTCACATGCACCTCAGCGGCACTGGCATTGGCGAACTGGGCGATGTGGCTTTCCTGCCGGTGCTGGATGCCCGTCAGCGCGAGGTATTGTTCTCCCATCGTGCCGAGCGCGTGCGTCCGGGTTACTACAGTGTGATGCTCGACAACAATATCCGAGTGGAACTGACAGCTACCGAACGGGCCGGCATGCACCGCTACGCCCTCCCGGCCGATGTGGCAGAGGGCTTCATGGTGCTCAACCTGAACCAAGGCATCGGATGGGACAAGATGAGCAAGTGTGGAATGACGATAGAGAGTCCGACGATGATCACCGGCTATCGCTATTCCACCGGTTGGGCCAAGGACCAGAAGGTGTTCTTCGCTGCAGAGTTCTCACGCCCGGTGAAGAAGGTAGCGCAGGATGGTGACTCCATCAGTGTGTTCTCTTTTGTCAACGACGATGCACCCCTGTTGCTGCGCGTGGGCCTGTCGGCAGTGAGCGTCGATGGTGCCAAAGCCAATCTGCGGGCCGAAATCAACCATTGGAATTTTGCCTCGCTCGTAAGCGGTGCCGACCGTAAGTGGGAAGAGCAGTTGCAGAAAGTGCGCGTCAGCGGCGGTACTGCCGACGAACAGACGGTTTTCTACACGGCCATGTACCACACCATGATTGCTCCTTCGGTGTTCAACGATGTCGATGGCCGCTATCGTGGAGCCGACGGCAAGGTCTATCAGGGCCATTTCACCAACTATACCACCTTCTCCCTGTGGGACACCTATCGTGCTGCCCATCCGCTGATGACCCTCATTCATCCGGAAATACAGAAAGACATGGCACAAACCATGCTCCACATCTGCGACCAGCAGGGCAAGTTGCCCGTATGGCATCTCATGGGCAATGAGACCGACTGCATGGTGGGCAATCCCGGCAGCATCGTGCTGGCCGACCTTGTGATGAAAGGTTATCTCACCGACACCAAACGGGCCATTGATGCCCTGAAGAAGAGCGACATGCTTGAAGAGCGCGGACTGGGCCTGCTCGCTAAGTACGGATATATTCCCTGCGACCTCGACCCCACCTACGAGACAGTGGCCAAGGGACTGGAATATGCCATTGCCGACGGTGCGGCTGCAACAGTGGCCAAGCGCTACGGCAGCAAGAGCGACTACAAGTATTTCTACAACCGCAGCCAGAGTTACCGCCGTTACTTCGATCCGAAGACGGGATTCATGCGCGGTGTGACTAGCGAGGGTAAGTTCCGCGAGCCGTTCAATCCGTTCCATGCCGTTCACCAGCACGACGATTATACCGAAGGCAATGCCTGGCAGTACACATGGCTGGTAGCCCACGATGTGCACGGACTGGTAGGTCTCTTTGGCAGCGAAAAGCGGTTTGTTGAGAAACTCGACTCGCTGTTTATCGTGGAGGGCGACCTCGGAGAAAATGCCTCGCCCGATATCAGCGGTCTCATCGGACAGTATGCCCACGGCAATGAGCCTAGCCACCACATTATTTATATGTACAACTATGTGGGCCAGCCCTGGAAGGCAGCCCGTCTGCTGCGCAGGGTGTTCAGCGAGATGTACAGCAACAAACTCGACGGACTGAGCGGCAACGAGGATGTGGGCCAGATGTCGGCATGGTATGTGCTCTCCACCATGGGTCTCTATCAAGTTGAGCCTGCCGGTGGCCGTTACATCATCGGCTCGCCTCTCTTCGGCAAGGTTGAGATGAATGTGGGTAACGGTCGTACTTTCAAGGTAGTGGTCAACAACAACAGTGCGCAGAACATCTATGTGCAGAGTGCACGTCTGAACGGCAAGAAATACACCAAGTCTTACATCGATTTCAAGGATATCGTGGCTGGTGGCACGCTCGAACTGGAAATGGGCAACCAGCCCTCTGCTTTCGGCACAGCCAAGAAAGACCGTCCGTAATCAACTCAACATAACACGAGATTATAGGAATATCCATCATTTCAGAAATCTCCGGAAAGTCCGGAACCTTTGGAATCTCTGGAATAATTACCCTATCCAAGAAAAAAACAAAAGAATAAAAAATGAAACACTTCATGATTCAAGGCAACCCCCTCCCCAACATTCCCTGGGAGGACCGTCCTGCCGATTGCAAAAGCGTGATGTGGCGCTGTTCAGACAATCCCATCATTCCACGTGACCTGCTGCCCGACTCCAACAGCATCTTCAACAGTGCTGTGGTACCCTTCGGCGAAGGTTTCGCCGGTGTCTTCCGCTGCGACGACCAGAACCGCCGCATGACCCTTCATGCCGGATTCAGCAACGATGCAGTGCACTGGAACATTGACGAGCATACCATCCGCTTCGACTGCGATGATGCAGAAGTGGGCGAGTGGGTATATGGTTACGACCCGCGCGTGGCCTTCATCGACGGCCGCTATTATGTCACTTGGTGCAACGGCTACCACGGACCCACTATCGGTGTGGCTTGGACCACCGATTTCAAGACCTTCCACCAGCTGGAGAATGCTTTTCTGCCCTACAACCGCAACGGTGTGCTCTTCCCCCGCAAGATAAACGGCCGCTTCGCCATGCTCAGCCGACCCAGCGACACCGGGCATACCGCCTTTGGCGACATCTTCTACAGCGAGTCGCCCGACATGGAGTTCTGGGGCCGTCATCGCCACGTCATGTCGCCTGCACCGTTTGAGGTCAGTGCCTGGCAGTGCATGAAGATTGGTGCCGGACCTGTGCCCATCGAGACGAGCGAGGGCTGGCTGCTGTTCCATCACGGCGTGCTTCGTTCGTGCAACGGCTATGTCTACAGTTTCGGTTCGGCACTGCTCGACCTCGACCAGCCTTGGCGCGTCATTGCCCGCAGTGGTCCTTACCTCATCTCGCCGCAAATGCCCTACGAATGCATGGGCGATGTGCCCAACGTATGTTTCCCATGCGCCGCGCTCCACGATCCCGAAACAGGGCGCATCGCTGTCTACTACGGCTGTGCAGACACCGTCACAGGGTTGGCCTTCGGCTATATTCCTGAGATCATTGAGTTTACAAAACGAACGAATATTGAGAAATAGACTCCCGACACTTACCATAAAAAAACAAGAATATGTTAGATCTTGACCTATCTTCAAAAATGGACTTTACCCACATCGTAGACCGACAGTTGCGTCGCGATGTGATTAACCTTTGTATGAAAACGGGCAAGCCGTTGCTCAAACTGCTGGCCTCCGACTATACCAACAACGGACTGGAACATCTGTTGCAGCAATATGGTTCGGCCGGATTTATCAACATCCGGGTGTTCAACGACTTGCAGCACACCATCACCGGCTGGCCCGGTGGTAAGCCCAATGCCGACGATACCTACCGTCCGGAGCGCGCCAAACCCTATCCCAAGCGGGTCATCGTGTTTTCACCCCATCCCGACGACGACGTCATCTCGATGGGTGGCACCATCCGCAGATTGGTACAGCAGGGGCACGGTGTGCACATTGCCTACGAGACATCGGGCAACATTGCCGTCGACGATGAGGAGGTAACCCGCTACATGCACTTTGTGAACGGTTTCAATCAGCTGCTTGGCGAGAATGCCGACGAGAACATCAAACGCAAATACCGCGAGATAAAAGACTTTCTCAAGCAGAAAAAACAGGGCGATGTCGACTCTTTGGATGTCCGCACCGTGAAACAGCTCATCCGTCGCGGAGAGGCACGCACTGCATGCACCTACAACCAGATTCCCCATGCACAGATTCATTTTCTCGACCTTCCCTTCTATGAAAGCGGGAAGATAGAGAAGCTGCCCATGACCGAGCGCGACGTAGAGATTGTCCGCCAGCTGCTGCGCGAAGTAAAGCCCCACCAAATTTATGCTGCAGGCGACCTGGCCGACCCGCACGGCACGCATAAGAAGTGTACCGATGCCGTGTTGGCTGCTTTCCAGCAAGAGCTAAAGGCCGACGAGGCATGGACGCACGACTGTCGCATCTGGCTCTATCGTGGCGCATGGGCAGAATGGGACCTGTGGGACATCGAGATGTGTGTGCCCATGAGCCCCGAGGAACTGTTGCAGAAGCGTAAGTCTATCTTGAAGCACCAGAGCCAGATGGAGAGCGCTCCTTTCCTGGGCGACGACGAGCGTTTGTTCTGGCAGCGCGCCGAGGACCGCAACCGCACCACCGCCCGTCTCTACGACGATTTGGGATTGGCCTGTTATGAGGCCATGGAGGCTTTTGTGGAATATCGTTTCGATGCCATTGCCCAAGACAAATAACCCTTCCTATCATGATGAAGCTGAAAAACCTATGGATTGTTGGTCTGACTGTAGTCTCGCTTACCTGCCGGGCTGCCGATTTTACCATTGAGGTAGACCAGCCACGGCAGACCATCCGCCACTTTGGCGCCTCTGATGCTTGGTCGATGCAGTTCATCGGTTTGTGGCAAGACGAGACTGAGCAGCAAAAAATTGCCGACTGGCTGTTCTCCACTGCCACCGATGCCCAAGGTAAGCCCCTGGGCATCGGACTGTCGGTATGGCGCTTCAACCTTGGAGCCGGCAGTGAGGAACAACAACACGATTCGCAGATTCAGCCTGGAACACGCACAGAGTGTTTCCTCACCAAAGAGGGTACCTACAACTGGAACAAGCAGGCTGGCCAACGCAAATTCATGCGCATGGCCAAGCAGCGAGGTGTGCCCCACTTTCTGGCATTTCTCAATTCGCCACCAGTCTACTTTACAAAAAATGGATTGGCCACCAATACCGGACGTGGGGGAACCATCAATTTGCGCGAAGACTGTTACGACGATTTTGCCCGATTTATGGCCACTGCACTGAAGGGGATTGAGCAGCACGACGGCATTCACTTCGACTATATCTGTCCGGTGAACGAGCCCGATGGCCATTGGAACTGGATTGGACCTAAACAAGAAGGTTCGCCAGCCACCAACCGCGAGATTGCCCGGTTGGTCAGAGAAACAGCCAAAGCGTTTCACGAACAGCAACTTAGCACACAGATTCTTGTCAACGAGTCGAGCGATTTGCGATGTCTTCTAGACATCTATAAGACGACTTGGGAGCGTGGCAACACCATTCGCACTTTCTTCACGAAAGATAGTACAGCCACTTATCTTGGCGACACCTATAACGTGCCCAGGCTGATAGCGGGACACAGCTACTGGACCAACACGCCGGTTCCTTACATGCGAAAAATACGTGAACAGTTGCGCGACACCCTTTCCCACTATGGCCTTCGGTTTTGGCAGACCGAACTATGCATCATGAGCAACGACGAGGAGATTGGCGGAGGCGGAGGCTACGATTTTAGCATGAAAACGGCACTCTACGTGGCTAGAGTCATACATCACGACCTTGTTTTTGCCGATGCAGAGAGTTGGTCATGGTGGCGTGCCGTAGGCGAAGACTATAAAGACGGACTCATACGCGTCTACACTTCCGACCACATGCGCAGTGGACATGCCGTCGACTCCCGCCTGATGTGGGCTCTAGGCAACTATAGCCGATTCGTCCGGCCAGGAGCAGTGCGCCACGAAGTCACCTCATCAGAAGCCTTCGACCCTTATGGCATCATGTGTTCCGCCTATCAGAACAGCAACGGACAGTGGGTAGCCGTGGTTATCAACTATAGTGAGAACCCGCAGCGTTTCGCTTTGCAACTGTCAGACAAAAGCACCCGTCGATGGCAAATGTACCGCACTTCCGATGTAGCTGACGAAAACCTCAAGCCTGTCGGCATTTCCAACGGAACCGTCATGCTACCCCCACGCAGCATCACGACGCTTGTCTCTGCCAAATAGCATATCTTCGCCTATGTTTCTACTCCTCACTTCTTCGTGCTTAATGCCCGCATCGCATTAAGCACCGCCAGTACCGTCACGCCCACATCGGCGAATACTGCCATCCACATCGTGGCCATGCCGAAAGTGGCCAGCACCAGCACAGCCAACTTCACACCAATGGCAAACCAAACGTTCTGCCAAGCAATTGACAATGTGCGGCGTGCAATACGGATGGCCTGCACTATTTTCAACGGAGAATCGTCCATCAGCACTACGTCAGCAGCCTCAATGGCGGCATCACTGCCTAATGCGCCCATGGCGATGCCCACGTCGGCCAGGGCCAGTGCCGGAGCATCGTTGATGCCGTCGCCCACAAAGGCTGTGTATCGGGTGTTGGATGATGGATGTTGGGTGTTGGATGATGGGTGTTGGGTGTTGGATGATGGGTGTTGGGTGTTGATGGATAGATGCTTTTTGAGCCATTCCACTTTATCGACGGGCAGCAATTCCGCGTGATAATGGTCGATGCCCAGTTTGTTAGCCACATCGGCTGCCACTTCGCTACGGTCGCCTGTAAGCATTATGATATGTTCTACACCCTGTTTCTTCAGTTGAGCTATAGCCTCAACACTATCGTCTTTCAACTGGTCGTTAATCACAATATGACCAGCATACT
Organism: Prevotella sp. UBA2739; assembly: GCA_002353525.1. Classification (GTDB taxonomy): domain Bacteria; phylum Bacteroidota; class Bacteroidia; order Bacteroidales; family Bacteroidaceae; genus Prevotella. The sequence continues at coordinate 17,229 of DEJV01000066.1, read as the reverse complement.
GACCATTTACCGCCAGATGAATGATCGTTCCCACATGGGTGCAGTCGCTCCATGACGCTCCCACGGCATCCATCATCCGGCTGTTTCCCACGCACACCACGTCGTTGCCCACTTTGGCACGCACGCCCTGACCGGCAATCTCCTCCACATCGCTCACCGTGCAGCCGTCAGTAGCCTCCTCTGGGAAGGCTTCGCGCAAAGCCGCACCAATTGGATGGGTGCTGAAGTGCTCTACATGAGCCGCCAAATGCAGCAACTGCCGCTCATCGTAAATACTGGGGTGTACGGCCGTCACAGCAAAGTGGCCTTGCGTCAGCGTGCCTGTCTTGTCGAGTACCACTGTATCGAGCTTGGAGAGGACATCCAAATAGTTGGAGCCCTTCACCAGTATTCCGTGACGTGAGGCACCACCAATGCCACCAAAGAATGTGAGCGGGATACTAATGACCAGCGCACAGGGGCACGACACTACCAGGAACATCAGAGCTCGGTAGAGCCAAGTGGGGAAAGCAACGGCAAAATTACCCGACAACCAGGGCGGCAGCAAGGCAAGAGCTATGGCTGCAAACACCACCACTGGGGTATAGATGCGCGCAAAACGGGTAATGAAAGCCTCACTTTTCGACTTCTTCTCGGCAGCGTTCTCCACCAGATTGATAATTTTCGAGACAGTGCTCTCGCCAAAACTCTTAACCGTTTTCACACGAATGACGCCCGACAGATTGACACATCCCGACACTACCTCATCGCCACAAGCCACATCGCGAGGCACACTCTCGCCTGTGAGTGCCACCGTATTGAGTGCTGTGCTGCCCTCAACAATGATACCATCGAGCGGTATCTTCTCGCCGGGGCGCACTACAATCACCTCTCCCACGTTCACCTCGCTGGGATGAACCTGCCGGGTGGCTGGTTGGCCACTCGCCTCTCCCCGCTCGTCGCTCACTTCCAGGTTCGCCACGTCAGGCCGAATGTCCATCAAGTGAGCAATGCTTTGTCGGCTTTTTCCTTCGGCATAGCCCTCAAACAACTCGCCAATCTGGAAAAACAACATCACAAACACCGCCTCAGGAAACTGTGTCTCGGCACCAGGCAGGAAACCAATGCACAAGGCTCCTATCGTAGCCACCGACATAAGGAAATGTTCATTGAAGGCATCGCCATGAGCAATTCCCTCAACCGCCTCACGCAAGGTGCCCCACCCCACCAGCAGATAGGGTACCAAATAAATCAGCAACAACTGCCAGACAGAGAGCTGAAAGCGTTTCTCGATGATGGCAGCAGCAATAAGCAACACCACAGAGGCAACAATCAGTGCTATTTTTCCTTTCGTCCCACCCTCCTCATGATGATGGTGGTGATGATCATGAGTATGGCTACAGCAATGCCCTTCCTGTTCGTTCACATAACTGTGGCAGCCGCAATGATGGTGTTCGTGATGATGATGTGTCATATCTGCAACTTTTTTTAATTGTCTGTTCTCTATTTTTCGTTGCAAAGATACCACAACGACTTTACAACTGAGTTGCAAAGTTGAGGTATCTAAAAGATTGACAACAACCTGCCTTTGTTTATTTCATACATATCATTCCTTTTCGGGGGCGCTACTGTGTTGTTATACTGATGGCTCCTTTTTTCAGCTGACCGGAGGATGCTGAGAGAACCAGGGCCGAGGGGTTGGTAGAGCTCTGCACGAGCACCTGCGCCAGACCGTTGAAGGCTGGAATGGTGAACTCATGGCAGTCGGGGTCGCTGGGATGGTCGGCGCCGAGATACGACGGGTCGCCATTGCCGGCACCGAGGATGCGGCCCTCGCCCTCCAGACGAAAGGTGAGCACCGGACAGGCATCGGGCACGAGGCGGCCCTTGGCGTCGCGTATTTCCACGGTGACGACGCTCACATCGCGGCCGTCGGCCTGCAGGGTGGTGCGGTCGGCACGCATCGTGATGGCCGAGGCGGGCTTGGTGGTCTCGATGGTCTGGGTGAGAATGCGGCGCCCGTTCTTATAGCCGTGAGCCACAATGCGGCCGGGCTGGTAGGTGGTGGTCCAGCGCAGGTGTCCGTTGCGGGGCATGGCCTTGCGCTCGAGCCGGCGGCCGTTGACGGTGAGCTGCACCTCGTCGCAGTTGCTGTAGCACCACACGTCGACCTGCTGGCCCTCATGACCTGCAAGATTCCAGTGGGGGAAGATGTGCAGGGTGGGTTCGTCGGTCCACCACGAACGCAGATACCATGCCTCGTCTTTCCAGAATCCGCAGTAGTCAAGAATGCCAAACTCAGAGTCGGTGGCGGGATACTTCAGCGGATTTGGCTCGCCACGATAGTCGAAACCGGTCCAGTAGAACAGTCCTGCCGCCCAGGGGCGCTGGTCGTAGAACTGCCATCCGCGCTCAATGCGGTTCAGCGTGCCGTCTTTGGGGTCGGCCTCGAGGTTCATCGAGGGCATGCGCCCGGGCTGGATGGGGTCGGTAAAGTAGACGCCACGTGTGCCGCAGCCGGTGGTTTCCTCGGTGCCTACAATCTTCCAGTCGGGATTGGCCTTTTTGCGCTCGTCGACATGGTTTTGCAGGATATAGTTGAATCCCACCACGTCGAGTCCCTTGATCATCTCACCGCCACCGGCATTGGCAATGGTAGAGTGGCGCGTGGGGTCGAGGCGGCGTGTATGCTCGCGCATGGCCTCGGCGATGCGGCGCCCCTGTATGGTGTTCTCCATGCCCCACTCCTCGTTGCCGTCGCTCCAGAGGATGACGCAGGGGTGGTTACGGTCGCGCTTGATCATGTTCTCGAGCAGACGTAGATGCTCGGCATTGATGCCAGCGAGGCGGTTCTCGTCGATGACGAGCATGCCCAGACGGTCGCAGATGTCGAGCAGCGCGGGTGTCATGGGGTTGTGGGATGCACGGTAGGCGTTGCAGCCCAGCTCCTGCAGGCGGCGTATGCGCCACTCCTGCAGGGCATCGGGGATGGCGGCTCCCACGCCGGCATGATCCTGGTGCATGTTCACGCCTTTCAGCTTCAGGGGCTTGCCATTGAGCAGAAACCCGCGGTCGGCGGTAAAGTCGATGTCGCGGATGCCGGTAGTGGTATAGTACACATCGGTAGTCTTCCCGGAAACCTTGACAGTGGTCTCTACCTTATATAAATAAGGGTCGGTGGGGCTCCACAGGTGGGGCTGCGCCAGCTGCATGGTGGCCGTCTGACTCTGGGTGTCCTTGCTGCCGATGGTCAGCTCCTGGCTGGTCTGGGTGTGCGCCACCTCGCGGCCGTCGGCATCGAGCAGGCGGTGCTCCACGGTGTAGCACTGCGACTGCAGCGAGTGGTTGTACACCTCGGTAGCGACGTGGAGGGTGGCCTCGCTATAAGGTGGCTGCAGGGCGGCATAGACAAACGTGCCGAAGGGGGCCACGCTGACGGCTGCCGACTTCTCGAGCCACACGTCGCGATAGATGCCGGCACCCTCGTAGAACCATCCCTCCTCGAGGGTGGCGTCGGCACGCACGCAGATAAGGTTGTCACCACCATAGTTGACATACTCGCTGACGTCGTAGACCTGCGTGGCATAGCCGCTGGGCTCGTTGCCCAGATAGAAACCGTTGAACCACACGCGGGCATCGCGGAAGATGCCGTCGAAGCGCAGAGTGATGCGCTTGCCCAGATCGGCAGCGGGAATGCTTACCTGCCGGCGATACCATCCCACGCTGGTGGCAGGATAGCGATAGCCCACCGTCTTATAGCCGTGCGAGTGGCTGGCGTCGGGGGCATAGGGCAGCGTGGTCACCCAGTCGTGGGGCACGCGCACCTTCTGCCAGGCAGAGTCGTCGAACTTGCTGGAGTAAGGTCCCTCGTTATGAATCGAGTTTGCCTTCGTCAGATAGTTGAAATACTCGGTGCCACACCCGAAGTCCTTCACGGGGTCGGCAGCATGGCCGAGGGCGAACTTCCAGCCGTCGTCCAGCCGGATGGACTGGCGTGCTGACGGCTGCGCCTGCATGGTGAGGGCAAACAGCACCAGCAACATGAGCATTGAGATTGATTTTGTCATAGATAAAAAAGGCATTAGAATCGGATACTTTGATTGCTTCTTCATGCAAAGTTAAGGCATTTCTTGAAAAATCGCAACTTTTTTGGCACTTTTCTTACGTACTTGTAAATTATAATTACCAAACCGATAAAATCGTCGAAAAAGGGCATATAAACAACAATTTCTCATTTGTTAGCAAATTACACTCCAATTTGTTAGCAAATTACTCTTTAATTTGTTAGCAAATCGCAATTCAATTTGTTAGCAAATCGCACCTTAATTTGTTAACAAATCGCATCGTAATTTGTTAACAAATTGCGTCCTGTTTTGTGAGCAAAGCAAATTCACAAAACACGCAAATCGCCATTTTGTAAACTTTTCTGACGCACCGCCATAGAATGACCAACCACCCAAACGCAAAAAACAAACGCGTTTGTTTTGTTCTGCACTCGATTTTTCGTCACTTTACATCAGTTACTCCGCCTCGGAAATGAAAAGAAAAGCTAGCTTTCCCTTTGCATTTCGCTCGACTTTTCGTAACTTTGCCAAGGAAAAAGAGATTTCACATTGGACAACCTGAAGGAGAAAACCACTAAGGGACTGTTCTGGAGCATGATGAACAACGGAACGGTGCAGTTGCTGAATGTCGTTATAGGCATTCTGCTGGGGCGTCGGTTGTCGCAAGAAGACTTCGGCATCGTGGGGCTGCTCACCATCTTCACCGTCATTGCGGGCAACCTGCAGAGCAGTGGCTTCTCGCAAGGTCTCATCAACATGAAAGCTCCCACGCACCGCGACTACAACTCGGTGTTCTGGTTCAACATCCTGGCCAGTTTTGCCATCTATGCCATTCTGTTTGCTGCAGCACCGCTCATCGCATGGTTTTTCGATGAGCCGCGGCTGGTGGGTCTCTCGCGATTTGTGTTTCTGGGGTTTGTCATCGCCTCGTTCGGCATTGCCCAGGGTGCCTACATGACGAAGAACCTGATGATTCGCGAGCTGGCCGTATCGACCATTGCGGCACTGGTGGTGTCGGGCACCACGGGCATCGTCATGGCTTACAAGGGATTCAGTTATTGGAGCCTGGCGTGGCAGCAGATCTTGTTCATCCTGGTGCTGAACATCGGCAGGTATTACTATTCGGGGTGGCGACCCACGTGGAAAATCGACTTCGGGCCGGTGCGGCAGATGTTCAATTTCAGCGTAAAAATATTATTAACGAACATCATCAACACGGTGAGCAACCACATCCTGACCGTGATTTTCGGACGGCTGTTCCTGCTGAAAGACGTGGGCAACTACACGCAGGCCAACAACTGGAACACCAAGGCCAACAACTTCATCTCTGGCACCATGGGACAGGTGGCACAGACGGTGCTGGTGTCGGTGACCGACGAACGGGAGCGCGAGAAGCGGGTGATGCGCAAGATGATGCGCTTCACGGCGTTCATCTCCTTCCCGTGCATGTTCGGTTTGGCGCTGGTGTCGCGCGAGTTTATCGTGCTGGCGCTCACCGAACGGTGGCTCGAGAGTGCGCTGCTGCTGAAGATTCTCTGCGTCAGCGGTGCCTTCATGCCCTTCTATACGATGTATCAGAACCTCGTCATCAGCAGCGGACGCTCTGATATCTACCTGCGGCTGAACATCATGCAGATTGTGCTGCAGGTGGCCGTCATCCTGGCTTTCTACCGGCTGGGCATGGTGCCGATGATCATTGCCTACTCGGCATTCCTCATTGTGTGGCTGCTGGCATGGCAACGGGCGGCCTACCGCCTGCTGGGCATCACGCTTGCCGAAACACTGAGCGACATCTGTCCCTTCATGCTGGCGGCGGCAGGAGTCATGGTCGTCACCCACTTCTGCACCCTGCCGATAGCCAACTACTGGCTGTTGCTGGCAGCGCGGGTGACGATGGCGGCAGTGCTCTATTTCGTCGTGATGAAACTGAGCCGGGCGGTGATTCTCGACGAGTGTATCGACTTCGCCAAGAAGAAAGTGATGAAGAAAAAGGAGTAAAACCATTATACATTTTGGGGTATGGAAATATCGGTCATCATTCCTGTATACAATAAGGCTGAATACATAGCCGACTGCATTCGCGGCATTCTGACGCAAGACTTCCAGAGTTTTGAGATTGTGGCTGTCGACGACGGCAGCACCGACAACTCGGGAGCCATCTGCGACCAACTGGCTGCCAGCGACCACCGCATCCGCGTGATTCATACGGCGAACGGCGGTGTGACGGATGCCCGCAGAAAGGGTGTGGAGGCTGCCCTGGGCAAGTATATCGCCTTTGTCGATGCCGACGACACGCTCATGCCCCATGCCCTGAAACGCCTTTACGACACCATAGAGCGCGAGCAGGCCGACGAGGTGGTAGGTACTTTCTGCACCCAGCATGGCACCCACTCGCCGGTTGTCTATCGCGGACTGACACCCACGGAGCCACTGATGCGCGCCATCATGACCAACAAAAACCGCTTCTGCGTGCTGTGGGGAATTCTTTTTCGCAAGGAAATATTGGAAGGCTGTCTGGACACGCCACGCCTGATTATCGAGGGCGAGGACAAAATGATGCAGATGAAGGTGCTCAGCCGGCAGCCGAAGGTTTTCTTCACCGACCATTGTGTGTACTATTATAATATAGGGCTGCCCAACAACCGCCGTCAGACGCTGGAGCGCGTGCGGCTCTACGACGAGATTCTGGCACAGCTGATCGGCCAGTGGAGCGATGAGCAGCGCGGCCGGCTGCGCGAAGCCTTCTCACTGCACCAGGTGAAAGAGTACGAGAGCTTTCTCTATGCCGGAAATGCCGACGCGGCCAAGGAATACAGAAAGACACTCAACATCTCATCCGCACGCCTGCCACTCTACGAGCGGACGGTCTACACGCTGCCGCCCACCCTGGCGGGATGGCTCGTCAAACTGATGAAGAATGTCATACTCAAACTATATCAACGACTATGAAACACGCTGCCAAGACCGACATCGCCGTGCTGATGCTCTTCTTCAACCGGCCCGACTCGTTCAAACTAGTTTTTGAGGAAGTGAAGAAGGCACGACCCTCACGCCTGTTCCTCTATCAGGACGGACCGCGGGGAGAAAAAGACTTGCCCGGCATTGAGGCCTGCAGGCAGATTGTGGCCGACGAGAACATCGACTGGGAGTGCGAGGTGCACCGCAACTACCAGCCCAAAAACCAAGGCTGCGACCCGTCGGGCTATCTGTCGCACAAATGGGCTTTCTCGCTGGCCGACAAGTGCATGGTGCTCGAAGACGATGTAGTGCCCTCGCAGTCGTTTTTCCCCTTCTGCAAAGAGTTGCTCGACCGCTACGAGCACGACGAGCGCGTGACCATGATTACGGGTTTCAATGAGGAAGAGATTACCAAAGACGTGCCCTACGACTATTTTTTCACCTCGGTGTTTGCCATTTGGGGATGGGCATCGTGGCGCAGGGTCGTCGACAAATGGGATGGCACCTACTCGTTTCTCGATGACGATTTCAACCGCCGTCAGCTGGAGCAGTTGGTGAAGGTAAGAAAATATCGCAGCGACTTCATGCAGATGTGCCACAACCACCGTGCCAATGGCAAGCCATACTTTGAGAGCATCTTCTGGTCGACCATGCTGATGAACCACGGACTGGCCGTGATGCCTACGCACAACCTGATCAACAATGTGGGAGCCACCAACGACTCTACCCACTACGCATCGCTGAAGACGCTGCCCAGCGGCGTGCAACGCATCTTCACCATGCCGCGCTACGAACTGGAGTTCCCACTGAAACATCCCAAATACATCATGGAGTACGTGCCTTTCAAGGAGACGCTCTACCGCATCAACGCCTGGGGCCATCCGTGGGTGAAGATGTGGCGCTCGATGGAAGAACTGTGGCTCAACCTGCGCTATGGCAATTTCTCTCAAATCAGAAAATCGATTGTTCGACGCCTTCAGAAATGGACGGGAAAGCGATAGATGCTTTTTCGACAAAGAGTTTTGTTTTCGACATAGAGACATAGAGACTTTTAGACATCTTTTTGATAATTGTCGAAAGTCAAATATCTATTTTCAATTTTAAAACTCTCTGTCGAGAAGCAATGTCTGAATATGTCTTTATATCGGAAATACATCCGTTTAAGATGTCTAAAAAAGTCTCTATGTCTCTATGTCGAAATTTCTCTATGTCTAAAACTTCAAGCGTAAAGGCCATGTGAGATAACGGTAGAGCAATGTGCCGTGATACATCCACAGATAAACGACGATGGATAGGATGATAATGAACAAGCACATTTTCAGCCATTTGCGGGTATCGACAAACAAATAGCCCATGGCAATGGGCATGGCAAACGCCCAGTGGCAAGCCATGATATAGACCTCGTTGATGGCAAAGCCCAGCGTCAGATGCAGCAATACGGCATAGAAGAAGCACGACATGGTGAGCCACAAGAACTTTGACTTGCGACCTGCCACCACACCACAGACAAACAACAACACCAGAACAGCCTCAACAGCATATTGTGCCGCCCACGTGTAAGTAACGAAAACTGGACGGCGCACCAGCACATCGCCCAACAAATGGCGGCGATGCAGCTGCAACGACTCACCGAAGAAATTCTCTACAACGGTTTGCACACGGGGCAACGACGTGTCCAGCCAACCGGCAACATCCTGATCGCCAGGATCATCGAGCAACGCATTCACACCCAATCCCAAACCGACGAGCACCACCGAGGCCACCAACAGACTGACCACCATCGGCCTGCTGAAAGCACGACGCCCATTGACAAACAGCAGCGCCAAACCCGTGATGACACCATTACTCAGCGTAACGCCAGCGGTCAGCACAAACATCACCACGATTTCTGCCACGCTGAAGGTTTGATGCGCCTTCAGCTTCAGGCCGGCAATATAGAGTGTGGCCAGAATCAGCATCAAAGATATCACAAAATGGTCGGGCACAAAAGTAGCTATGAGAATGTAGGCAAACCCGAAAAACAACATGACGAGCAGCAACGCCACCTGACGGCCCACCCCTACCAGCTCGTGAAGAATGCGGTAGAGAAACAAAAAGCTGTAAAACGCGCAGAAGGCCAGCACGGCTCCTACCAAAAACTGCACACAGTTGACGCCCGTGAGACTCCATAACAACTGGTTGAGCAGGTAGAACGGATAGAGCAGAAACGGCAAGAGCGGATGGCGCAGAATGTTATAGCCTATGTTCCAGTCGGTCACCACACCGTAAGTAATGGGGTCGAAGCCCGACATGTGGAAGTTGCGCATGAACACCCGCCAATTTTCGGGCGAGTAGTCGGCAAACAACACATAGAACTTCGAGATGAGCAGCCACTGAAACACGCCGATGACCACCAGCGCGAGCACAGCCACCGGCCATTCGCCCCGGCGCAGGCGCAGCAGTCTCAACCCAGCAAGTAACGACCGAACAAACATACGTTATAAACCAACAAATAAACTGTCAATACCAAGAGGAGTGCTCTCACATATTTCAAATAGTCCTTTCGCAGTCCCTTGAGCAAATATGCCGTGGCTATGGGGATGGCAAATGCCCAGTGGGCCGTCATGATGTAAACTTCGTTCAGGCCGAATCCCAGTCCCACATGCAGCAGCAGGTCGAAACCGAAATACGACATGACCAGCCACAAGAACCGCTTGCGCCAGCCTGCCACAATGCCCAACACAAACAACAGCACCACGAGAGCCTCGACCACATAGCTCACCACCCACTGATAGCGGATGATGACGGGGCGGCTGCGCAGCGTGTCTTCCAGCAGATTCTGCCGGTGCAGCTGCAGACTCTCGCCAAACCAATTCTCCACCATACTGTCCCAACGGGGCGTCGAGATGTCGGTCCACCGCATGAACTCGCCCTTGCTGATGGGCTTGCCGGCATGCATGTTCCACGGCTGCTTGTGGTCGGCACGATATTTGGCCCACATCTTCCGGTTCTGCTGCACCTTGAAAACCGAGTCGAGCCGCGCCTTGTTGCCACTGCCCATCGAGTCGGCCAGCGCCTGATAGTCGCGCGCTTTCTTCTCGGCATTGCGCTTGGCCTTCAGCTCTTTGCGTGCCTTCTCCTGCGGCCACACATACACTTTATACTCCCAACGGGCAAAAAGCCACATCAGCGCCGCCGGAATGAGCACGGCAAATGCCAGGTATTTGGGTCGGAAAAAGCGACGGCCGTTGGCAAACAGGGCCGAGAGGAATATCTTCACACCATTGTTGAGCGAGATGCCGGCCGTCATGACAAACAGCACAACGGTCTGCCAGATGGTCATCTGCCTGCCACTCACCATCTTACGCCCCGACAGCCACAAGGCCAGCAACAGCATCATCATCGACATGATGAAGTGGTCGGGCACGGAAGCCGATATCATGACATAGGCAAACGAGAAGAAGAAAAACGACAGCAGCGACGCATCGGTGTTGGACACACCCACCACATCGCAACAGATACGGCGAAGGAAGAGAAACGAATAGAAAGCACTCACCACCAGCATCGCTGCCACCACAAACACGGCACAGTTGATGCCCGTAAGCCACATGAGGCCCTGATTGACCAAATAAGGAATGAACATGAAGAAGGCCAGCAACGGATGACGGTAGACATTATATTTGGCCGACCACTCGCTGACCACATCGTAGGTGATGGGGTCGAAGCCCGAGATGTAGAAATTCTTCACAAACGTGGGCCAGTAGCTCGCGCGCAAGGGGGTGAACAGGTCGTAGTATCGGGCTATCACCATGGCGTTCAGCGCCACAAGCAACAGCAGGATGGCCAGTGCCACCCAGCGCTCCTCATGCCGAATGCCGAATATTTGTCTTATCTTCTTCATCGTTGTCTTTATTTGTCACTTGTCTCTTCTCACTTGTCACTTCTCACTTTGCACCTTTTCCTTTCATGAAAAATCTCACCAACAGGAAATTCACGGGCACGCACACGCAGAACATCGGGATGGGCGCCCACTGCTTGCTGATGCCCAGCCACAAAAACAGATTCAGGGTAACCATCTGCAACAGGTAGTTCACACCGTGCGAGAGCGCAAAGCCTGCGCCACGACGGGCACTGGCCTTCACCCGGAAGGTGTAGCGTGTGGATGCCAGAAAGTTGAATGCAAAACTGACCACATAGCCAATGGTCATCGATACCGAGGGATTCAGCCAGCGAATGAGCACCCAATAGACGGCATACTGGATGAATGTGGCCAGCACACCCACCACGCCAAAGCGTATCACCTCGCCCAACTGCTCGCGGCGGTGCTCATCTAAACGGTCGATAATGGCTCTCATCAGCATATTCCAACAGTTCTTTGTCGCCCCGGCTGTCGCCAAAGGCTATCAGTTTGTACTCCTCGCGGTGGGGATAGTGCTCGCTGATGCGTCTCACTTTCTCCTCACCATAACAATTGCGCGTCAGGAAACGCCCCGTCAGCCGCCCGTCGGCCACCTCTACCTGCGTGCCCAGCACCTCTACATCGGTCTCGAAAAACGGGCGCACCCAGTTGTCAATGCTCGCGCTCACCACCACCAGCCGCGCTCCCTCGGCTCGTGCCTGCTGCATAGTGGCCAGTCCCTGCGGCCGCAGCAGATGGCGGTTGTCGGCGGCAAACCGCTGGCAGAGAGCATCGAAATCGGTGAGGGTCATGCCTCCGAAGAAGTGGTTGAACACCCGCTGCTTGGCCCGCCAGTTGGGGTAAGCTCCCAACTTCATCAGCACCAGCAGCGGCACATAGCGTGCCATGCCCAGCAGGAAACGCCAGTCGCCCTTTGCATAACGGATGAACGCAAGCAAGGTGTCGCGAGTGGTCAGCGTTCCGTCGAAATCGAAAGCATAGACTTTATAGCACATAAATCATGATTAAGAACGACAATGCCCACAACAGCACGTCAACCTGGATGAATCGGTCGCGGAACATGATTTTCGTGGGGTCGCCGCTTCGTTTGTCGACTACCGTCAGCTGAATGTAGCGCAACAGTCCCAGCAACACAAAGACGGTGGTCAGATAGAGATAAGGGGTATGCAACTGCGAGATAACCTCGGGCGAAACCGTATACATGATATAGCACACCAGCGTCACCGAGGCGGTGATGGTTATGGCCTGGTCGATAAAGGCCAGATTGTAGCGGATGGTGTTCTTGCGCGGCGCCTCGCCCGTGTCGTTCATACGGATGACGTCATCGCGGCGCTTGCCAAACGACATGAACAGCGTGATGAGGAAAGTCATCAGCACAATCCAGCGGCTCAGCACAATGCCCGTGGCAAAACCACCGGCCAACAGGCGCAGCACAAACCCGAAGGCAATGATGCACACGTCGACAATGGCATGCTGCTTGAGCTCGGCACAATAGGCCAGATTCAGCACATAATAGCCTAGTATCACCAGCAGCACTTTCCAATAGTTGGCCTGCAGCAACAGCAGCGAGGCCATCGACAGCAGCAGCATCAGTGCCATCAGTCCGTAGGCCTGCCTCAGCGAGATGGCTCCCGAGGCTATCGGACGGTTGCACTTCACGGGATGACGGCGGTCGGCCTCCACGTCGATAATGTCGTTAAAACAATATACCGACGAGGCAATCATCGAGAAAGCCACAAACGTGACAATGCCCGCATACAGGCAATCGGCATCCATCAGGTGACCACTGAAGAAGATGGGCACCAGCACAAACACATTCTTAAGCCACTGTTTGGGGCGTATCAGTCGAAACAGATTTTTCATGATTCTTTCCTCGGGCAACAAAACTGCTTTGTTGATTATCTCGCAAAGTTACGCTTTTTTTCCGACAAGGCAAAGCGATTCGAAGAAAAAGTGATGCTCCTTATGGTCTGCGCTCCTGATTAGCGGCTGGCGCCCGCCTCGGTGAAAGCCTCCATGATGGCCGTGGGACGATGGTTGTTGAAGGCTCCCAGCGGATAATGTCCTTCCAGCTCGGGTGCCCAATAGAACACGCCACGGCAACGTCCGGCCGTCTGCTCACGTGCGGCACGGATGAGTTTCTGCATGAAGATTTTGCCTTTATCTGGCTCTTTCACCCATACGCCCGTCTCTACAATCATCGTCTCGCAGCCATATTTCTGCTGCATCCGGTTGATATTGTCTATTGCCTTCTGCAATGTCTCGTCCTCGCTGTGCGTCAGTTTGGCCTGCATGTCCCAATAAGGATACACGCTCAGCCCTATCATGTCCCAGTGGGCACCATAGCGTTTCAGTCCGTCAAAGATGAAATCATAGCGTTTGGCGTCACAGCCACCGTCAAGATGCACGATACACACAGCCTGAGGATAGACACTCTTCACGGCCTGATAGCCAGCCTCGGTCAGACCGGCATACTGTTCCATGTGCTCCTCGGCACGGCCCATGGGCCACAAGAATCCATGAGTGGTCTCATTGCCCACCTGCACCCATTTCACGTCGATGTCATGGTCTTTCAGCAGCTGAAGCGTCTCACGCGTGTGTTCGGCCAACGCATGCTTCATCTCGTCGTAACTGTAGTATTGCCACGTGGCGGGAATGGGCTGCTTGCCCGGGTCTGCCCACCAGTCGCTATAGTGGAAATCAATCATCACGGCCATATCATAGTAGCGGGCCCGTTTAGCCATGTCGAGCACATCGTGCATATTGCAAAATCCGCCACGAGGATTGACCCACACGCGCAGACGTACTGCATTGAGCCCCAACTCCTTCATCAAGGCCGTGTTTTCACGTATCTCACCTTTCTTATTATACAGCTTCCCTCCGTGTGCCTCCAGTTGGGTAGTGCCGCTGATGTCTGCCCCCAACCAGAATGTGTCGCGATGCTGAGCCTTTGCAGCGGTTGCCACAAGCAAGAAAAGCATGATGGATAATAGTTTGTGCTTCATGTCGGTTATTCTTTATGAGAAACTATCCTTTCCTATACACTTTTGCCTAGAGTTTCTTGACAAATTATTTCTGCGGACTCAGCAGACGGCGGTACTCTGCCTCATTGTGCAGCAGACGGCAAGCCTCCTTAAACTGCTTGTCGTAGCGCAATCCCACCTCAATGGATCCGCGCTGATAGTAATAGAAGGCAATGATGTCGGTCTCGAGCATTTCCCTGATCACATCCTTGTGCTTGTCAAGGTCTTTGTCAAGATTATGCTTCAGTTTCTTTTCCAGCTGCTCGAACTCTTGCTTGGCATCCTCATAGTAGCCCTCAAATTTAGCCACGTCGATAAGTGCCTTCAGTGCTTTGTCGCTGCCCGGGTCGTAGCTGAATCCGCTGTCTATCACCCGCTGCTTAAACTCAGCATAGTCGGCATCTGTCAGATGAAACTCCGAGGGCTTAGCCACCGTCGGGTGCTTCAGGAAATAGTCCAGCTCATAATTAAACAGCACGTCCGACGAGTCTTTCACCGACGGGTTCTGCAGATACCACGCAATGTTGGCCAGCGAGTCGGGGCGCACCTCCACGTCGGGCTTGATGCCGCCTCCGTCGCGCACCTCACGGCCGTTCCGCGTGTAGAACACCCGAGTCAGCGAGTCGGGGATATGCTCCGTGTAGCCGCCTTTCCCGTGACGGTAGTTGATGGCCTGAATGCAACGCCCGCTCGGGATATAATACTTATTCGAAGTCAGCTTCAGGCTGCCATTATAAGGCAGGTCGATAGCCGTCTGCACCAGTCCCTTGCCATACGTGCGCGTACCTAAGACTATCGCACGGTCCAAATCCTGCATCGCACCGCTCGTAATCTCGCTCGCGCTGGCCGTATTGCCGTTCACCAGCACCACCACGGGCATCACCGTGTCTATCGGCTCCACCGACGTCACATAGTCGCGGTTGGTCTTTTTCAGCTTGCCGCGGTTGCTCACTATTAGTTCGCCCTTCGGCACAAACATATTCACAATCGACACCGCCTCCTGCTCCGAGCCGCCGCCGTTGCCGCGCAGGTCGAACACCAGGCCCTTCATGCCCTGCCGCTTCATGTCGATGAACGCACGGCGCACATCCCTCGAACAGTTCTCCGTGAATCCCGACAGCATCATGTAGCCAATGCTGTCTTTCTGCAGACCATAATAAGGAATCACCGGGTTCTGAATCTGCCGGCGCGTAATCTTCATCTGCATCACCTTGCCCGTGCTCGGACGGCGAATCTTCAGCACGAAGCTCGTGCCGGCCTCACCGCGCAAGTGCGAACTGACGTAGCTCACATCCTTGCCGACCATCGTCGTGTCGTCCACACTCAGTATCACGTCGCCCATCTTCAGGCCCGCCTCAGCCGAGGGCGTCCCCTCGTACGGCTCGTAGATGCACACATTCTTGATCTTCTGGTTATAATGGATGGTCGAGCCGATGCCCGCATAGATATTTCCTGTAAACATGCTCTTCAGCTCATGCAGCTTCTCCTCGGGGTAATACTCCGTATAAGGGTCCAGGCTCTTCAGCATGGCCTGAATGCCCGCGCCGATGGTCTCCGACGCGTCCAGCGTGTCCACATACAGCATATCCAGGTTCTTATAAATGGTGTTAAACACCTCCAGGTTCTTCGAAACCTCAAAATGATGATCCTTCTGCGCCATCACCGGAAAGGCAGCCATGACCAGCAGGAAACACACAAAAAGTCTTCTCTTCATACGTCATTTATCGTTATTCGCCTACAAAAATACATTATTTTCACTGAAAAATGAATTTTTTCGCGAAAAAGTTTGGTAGTTTCAGAAAAACACCGTACTTTTGCAACCGCTTAACAGCAAAACCCGCTTCAGTAGCTCAGTTGGTTAGAGCACCTGACTGTTAATCAGGGGGTCGTTGGTTCAAGCCCATCCTGAAGCGCCTGAAAAATCAAGGAGTTAGATGAAAATCTGACTCCTTTTTCTTTTCATACGGAACACGTAGGGAACACGCTGTCGGTGGTTTGAACATATCAATTCTATCTAATTCTGGTTTACTGAAATACATAAACTATCATAAATGTCGAAGCAAAAGTTTCGGAAATCCACCAATAATCAGTAACTTTGCCCACTGATTTGATTAAATTCAGAACACGACAGAACAATTTTCAGAGATATGAAGAAAGAAACCACCACTTGGCTGCGTAACTTCCTGTCCAGTTTCCTGGCAGCAGTCTGCGGTATTGCCATCACCTTTGGAATCAACAACTGTGTCGGTGCCACCAAAAAGGCAGAGACTGCCCGACTACTTGCCGAGCAGACCGTAAAAAAGATGGGGCGCACCCATCAGCAACTGCACGAATATCAAGCATTGTACGACACCATCGACTCCACTTCGATGATTCTGCATCTGGCCATCCTCGCCGATACGCTTGACCGCGTGGATGAATCCGTGGCTAACACGTTTATCAATACAGCCATCTCAGAGTATGTACAGGCTGACGTGGATAACGGCATGGATGTATATAAAACAGAAATCCTGAACACCATCGGCAATGTTGAACTTATCGGCCATATTGACGATTTCTATGGATATGCCCGCCAGTACAGGTCTGTTTCATCGCAAGTTATCGATCAGAAGCGCGTTGTTGCCGACTTGGTTTATAGGCACTTCTACGGCGACATGAATGCCACCATTTTCGACTACGTGCGCTACCTGCACGAATTGCCAGAATTCAACGTCTATTATTCGCGTATGCAGAATGTCCGGCTCAGCTTGCAAGAGATTGACAAGGCCATGCAGGGTGAGTTAGACAGTTGCAAGAAAATATTGAAACTTAACGATTGATTTTAAGAGAACCGTGACATCAACGATGAATTTACCGTCAAGTTCTGACCTGTGGCAATGACCATCGACACCACCAACCTATGCTCCCACCTGCAACGGAAGCTGTTTGACGAGGATGGCATCTATCATCCTATATGGACGGCCATGCAGGATGACCCTGAACTGACTGCCGTAGTCCGCTCACGTCAGTTGCACATCTACCGCCGCTCGGCGACAAAAGAGACGCTTGGCTTGTCCAAGAATGGCAAGAAGATTCTGGTGCTGGCAGGCAAGTCCGCTCCCAAAATCCTCAGAGAAGATCCTATCTGCGAGTTAGCAGTTTGTTAGCAGGATAATCATTCCACTTACTCCAATATAAGCATAGACAACATATCGGAAGGCCTGATTGGGAATGTGCTTGAAAACATAACTACCTATGGCCGTGCCTATGATGACACCGCCAAGGCCAAAGCAATAGTCTGTCAGGACTGTTGTTGTGAAGAAACCGT
>DEJV01000005.1 GCA_002353525.1 Prevotella sp. UBA2739 | reverse complement strand
AGTTTCTGCACATACTTCATCTCGGTGCCCAAAGGCAGTTTCAGACGACGGAAAATATCGGGCACCATTTTGGCACCAATCAGATTGTGGTTGTGGAAAGTCCATCCCACCAGCGGATCCCATCGTTTCGACTTCGTCTTGCCAATGTCGTGTAACAAGGCAGCCCAACGGAGCCAGAGTGAAGAAGTCCCACCTACGGTTCCAGAGGGAGCCTCATGCGCCTCGTTGCCGCTCTCTGTCGAAGGCGCATTTGAGTCCCTCTCAGCGATAGCGTTGCAGGCTTTAATCAAATTTTCAAGCACTTCGAGCGTGTGCAGGAAATTGTTCTTATGGGCTCTGCCATTGCGTTTCTCCACGATGTCGAGAGCCGACAGCTCAGGCAGCAGAATCTGCAATAGTCCGCTGCGTTGCAGATAGTCGAAACCGATGCTCGGGTGGGGAGCCATCATGATTTTGTTCAGTTCCACCTCAATGCGTTCGTCGCTGACGATTTTGATGCGGCTGGCCATCCGTTCGAGGGCCTCGAACGTCTCGGGCTCAATCTGGAAATTCAGTTGGGTGGCNNATGCAGCGCATCATGCGCAGCGGATCGTCAGAAAAAGTGACATCCGGCTCAAGGGGTGTGGCAATGATTCCGTCTTCCATATCAGCAAGTCCGTTGAACGGGTCTACCAGTTCGCCAAAGCGGTTGCCATTCAGACAGATGGCCATGGCATTGATAGTGAAGTCGCGGCGGTTTTGGTCGTCTTCCAGTGTGCCGTTCTCCACGATCGGCTTGCGGGAGTCGTGGCTGTAGCTTTCCTTGCGGGCACCAACAAACTCAATCTCTACCAGTTGGGAGTGATTCGATTGAGAATGGACGGCAGCGTGTTGAGCGGCAAACTTCACCTGTGCAGTACCGAAACTCTTGAATACCGACAGGTGGGCTTTGCGGCCAATCTTCTTGGCTAAGGCCCTGGCCACCTTGATGCCACAACCTTCTTCCCAGTCGGCAGGATTGTCGGAGACCACCACCACATCGATGTCGTTGCTGGGCCGCTCCAAAAAAATGTCTCGCACAAAGCCTCCCACCACATATCCATCGACACCCAGTTGGTCAACGATTTGCGATATCTGGTGGAATATGTCCTGATCGAGTATTTCTGCTAATTCTGCGTCAGAGTATAGTTTCATAAGAGGTTGTCTTTCCTTAAGCGGCTGCAAAGGTACGCAAAAAATCCCGAATAAAAAAATAACGGCTGCTAAGAATTTGCACATTTCAACGATTCTTACTACCTTTGTGGCCTCGGGAGCAGGCAAGTTGTTTCTCATTGACAAGTTGGCGAACCGAGTGAACAGATAACAAAAATAATCATGAGGCAATGATGAAAAAGATCACAATCGTTATGACCGGCATCATGCTGCTGATGGCCTGTCACACAGACAAGACGAAAGAATATGCCGACGAATTGTTGCAAACTGCCAATTCGCAGTTTGAGCAAAAGCATTACGATGCAGCCCTACAGACCATCGACTCGTTGCGGCGCACCTATCCTAAAGCCATCGATGCGCGCAAGCAGGCTTTGGTTTTGCAGCAAAATATTGAACTGACGAGGGCTCAGGAAGAGCTGGCGGTTGTTGACCAGGCCTTACAAAAGGCCAAGGCGGACTACGAGCGGATGAAGCGGCAATCGGAGGCCCACCACAAGGCCGGCACAGCCACTGCCGACGAGCTGACCCGTACCACGCTGATGCGCATGCACCGTGACTCGTTGCAGGTGCAGTTCGACGTGCAATGTGCTAAGATAAAGTATATTCACAAGCGTCAAAAACAAGTGGAATAGTTCGCTGAGAGTCCCGAAAATGAAAAAAATAGGAGCGAACGCTCTCAGTCTCACAAATTATTCGTAACTTTGCGGCGTTATTAAAGAAAAGATCATCATGTCGACGACAACAACCCATACAGAGGAACAGTTTAAACAGGTCATGGCAGAGTGCCGGGCTCTGTTTGAGAAAAAGCTGCACGACTATAGTGCGTCGTGGCGTATCTTGCGCCCCTCGTCGCTTACCGACCAATTGTTTATCAAGGCGAAGCGCATCCGTTCGTTGGAAATCAAGAAAGAGTCGCTGGTGGGTGAAGGCATCCGTCCTGAGTTCATTGCCCTGATTAACTATGGTATCGTGGGGCTTATCCAGCTGGACCGGGGGTATGTTGACGAGGTAGACATGAACAATGAGGAGGCGATGGCGCTTTACGACCGCTTTGCGCAACAGGCGCTGGAGCTGATGTTGAAGAAAAACCACGACTACAACGAGGCTTGGCGCTCTATGCGTGTGAGCAGCTATACAGACTTCATTCTCACGAAGATACAGCGTGTGAAAGAGATTGAGGACCTGGGTGGCGCCACACTGGTGTCGGAAGGCGTTGATGCCAACTACATGGATATTATCAACTACGCTGTGTTTGGAGTCATTAAGTTGAGTGAGTAGTTGAAATACGGGTATGATGGAGAGCTTGAAAAAAATATTGACCAATGTGTGCCGCCTGCTGGTGGCAGTCACATTCATTTTTTCCGGCTACGTGAAAGCTATCGACCCGCTGGGCACGCAATACAAGATACAAGACTATCTCACGGCGCTGCATCTGGGCGACTATGTGCCCGACATGGTGACGCTGGGCACATCGGTGCTGTTGTCGGCACTGGAGTTCAGCCTCGGCATCTTCCTGCTTTTTGCCATTCACCGTCGGGTGAGCTCGCGGCTGGCATTGCTCTTCATGTGTGTCATGACCCCTGTCACGTTGTGGTTGGCAGTGGCTAATCCCGTGAAAGACTGCGGCTGCTTTGGCGATGCCCTGGTGCTGACCAACTGGCAGACGTTTGGCAAGAATGTTGTGTTGCTGATATGCGCGGCAGTGATAGCCCGCTGGCCGCTGAAGATGGTGCGCTTCATCTCGGAGAGTAATCAGTGGATAGTCATCAACTTTACGTTTGTGTTCATCTTGCTCTCGAGCATGTGGAGCCTCTATGATTTACCGCAGTTTGACTTCCGGCCCTATCATGTGGGAGCAAATATCAAGAAAGGCATGGAGATACCCGAGGGTGCTCCGCAGCCACAATTTGAGACCACGTTCATCCTGGAGAAAAACGGTGAGCAAAAGGAGTTTACACTTGATAATTACCCCGACTCTACATGGACATTTGTTGACAGCAAGACCGTGCAGACTGCCGAGGGATATGTGCCGCCCATCCACGATTTCTCCATTCAGTCGGCTGAGACAGGCGAGGACATCACTGAAGAAATGCTGGCAGATACCAGCTACACGTTCCTGTTAGTCTCGCCACACTTAGAAAAAGCCAGCGACAGCAACTTCGGGCAGATAGACCAGCTCTACGAGTATGCAGAGGAAAACGGATACCGGTTCTATTGTCTCACGGCCAGTTCGGATGAGGCTATCCTGCAGTGGCAGGATCTCACGGGAGCGGAATATCCGTTCTATATAGTCGACGAGATTACGCTCAAGACGATTATCCGTAGCAACCCCGGCCTGTTGCTTATCAAGAATGGCACCATCATTCGCAAGTGGAGCCACAACAATCTGCCCGTCATTGCCAACTCGCAGGCCAACGTGCCGTTGCATCAGCTTGCCATCGGACAAATGCCCGAGAACTCTGTGCCCGCCAAAGTGGTGCGAATCCTGATATGGTTTGCCCTGCCGCTGCTGTTGCTCACACTGGCCGACCGACTGTGGGCATGGACCAAATGGATAAGGAGGAAAAAGAAGGTTCTGCGGAAAAAGGAGGAAAAGGCTTCCACAGAAGCGGAAAATAAGAACGAACAGACAACATCATTAGATATTTAACTTTTAAAGGAAAAAAGAAAATGAGAAAGAAAATTGTTGCAGGTAACTGGAAAATGAACATGAACCTGCAGGACGGTATTGCTCTGGCAAAGGAGTTGAACGAGACACTGAAGGCCGACAAACCCAACTGTGGGGTTGTCATCTGCACACCGTTTATCCACTTGGCAAGCATCGCACAGTTCCTCGACCAGGATATCATCGGTCTGGGCGCTGAAAACTGTGCCGACAAAGAGAAAGGTGCTTTCACAGGCGAAGTGAGTGCCGAAATGGTGAAGAGCACAGGTGCCCAGTATGTGATTCTCGGCCACTCTGAGCGTCGCGAATATTACAAGGAGACTCCTGAGATTCTGAAGGAAAAGGTTTTGCTCGCACAGAAGAATGGTCTGAAGGTAATCTTCTGCATCGGCGAGAGCCTTGAGGAGCGCGAGGCTGGTAAGCAGAACGAGGTGGTGAAGGCTGAGCTTGAGGGTAGCGTGTTCAACCTCTCTGAGGAAGACTTCCGCAAGATTGTGATTGCCTACGAGCCCATCTGGGCCATTGGTACAGGCAAGACTGCCACTGCCGACCAGGCTGAGGAGATTCATGCTTACATCCGCAGCATCATTGCTGAGAAATATGGTCAGGCCGTAGCTGACGACACTACTATTCTCTATGGTGGTTCGTGCAAGGCCAGCAATGCCCCTGAGCTGTTTGCCAAACCCGACATCGACGGTGGTCTCATCGGAGGTGCTTCGCTGAAGTGCGCCGACTTCAAGGGTATCATTGATGCTTGGAAATAACTGATAGATAATAAGTGACAAGTGATATGTTGATTTGAAAAAGTGAAAGGAGATATGACTATGTATAAAATAACCGTATTGACAACGCTTAGCAGGTGGCAGAGGCTTTTGCTGCTGCTTTTCATCTGTCACTTGTCGCTTATTTCTTCGCCAGCCCAGACCTTCCTTGGGAAACTGCAACAGCAGAAGAGTGGAGAGGGCAAGGTGACTGTCACCCAGAGCAAGGCTATCGATGACTTGGTGAATGGTACGGCATCGGCAGCGCCGGCAACGGGCAAGACTGTTGCCCCAACGGCACCCGTGAATAGCAACGACACAGTACCGCTCACTACCACAGCCACGCCCAAACCGATAGAGGCAAAACCCGTCACAGGCGAGGTGCGGCATATTACCGACGAGAATGGCGAGACGGTGCCAGCTCCGGTCGACATGAGCAAGAAAGTGCCACGCCACAGCTATAAAATCAATGGCTTCCGTGTGCAGGCATTTGCCGGAGGCAACTCGCGTGCCGATAAGCAAAAGGCTGAGCAGGCAGGGAGAAGCATCAAGATGAAGTATCCCGAACTGCCCATCTATGTACACTTTTATTCACCGCAATGGAAATGCAGGGTTGGCAACTTCAAAACCTATGAGGAGGCTGCGCGTGTGTTGCGCAACGTGAAGGCGATGGGTTATAAGCAAGCCTGTATCGTGAAAGGAAAAATCACCGTGCAATACTAAAATCGTCTTCTTACCCCAAAAGCAAGAACAGTAATCATGAATCCGGAAACAGAATTTCGCGAGGGACTTGACGAACTCGCATCCCACTACGAAAGTATACTTAACCTATTAGGCGAAGATCCCACACGCGAGGGTTTGCAGAAAACTCCCATGCGCGTGGCCAAGGCTATGCAGGTGCTCACAAGAGGCTACTCCATGGATGCCCACAAGGTGCTCACCGACGCACTCTTCAAAGAGGACTACAGCCAGATGGTCATCGTAAAAGATATTGACTTCTTCTCGCTTTGCGAGCATCACATGCTGCCCTTCTACGGAAAGGTGCATGTGGCATACATCCCCAATGGCTATATCACAGGGCTCTCGAAGATTGCCCGGGTGGTCGACATTTTCAGCCATCGTCTGCAGGTGCAGGAACGTATGACCCTGCAAATCAAGCAGTGCATTCAGGATACGCTGAAACCCTTGGGTGTGATGGTCGTGGTAGAGGCCAAACACATGTGCATGCAGATGCGAGGTGTTGAAAAACAAAATTCGATAACGACAACAAGTGAGTTCAGCGGAGCCTTCAATCAGGCCAAGACGCGACAGGAGTTTATGAACCTCTTGCATACGGAGAGCAAAAAAATCTGATGCTCCGTGCAAGATTTTCATACCCATGTGTGTTTATCTGCTGAACAAAACAATATAAACAAAAAAGAAACAATGAAAAAAACAGCTAGATTTGCGCTGCTGGCATTGTTGTGCACGGCAGCATTCACATTCACATCTTGTTTGAGTGACGATGACAATCAGGACGACGTGACCACCGCCGCGATGACCGAGGCCGAAATTCAGCAGTATCTCACTCCCATCCAGGGCTACCATATCGGCAACCTGAAAGCGTATTTCCAAAATGCCAAGGGCGAGCAAGACTCGGTGGTCGTCAGCGCACCATGCACAGTGAGCACCAACAAAACCATTACTTTTGCCGATTTCCCCGTATCTATTTTGAAGAACTATTTCCCGGAGGTAGAAAACGAAAATGACAACTGGCCGTTCGCGTCCATTATTGCAAGAAAAGATTTGCGCGAGGCTCTTGAGGCCATGGACGACATGCCTCTCGTCGCAAAGATGACCGCTTTCTGGAGTTTCAAAAACAATACCACCGGACAGTCCAGTCAGCTTTTCTATGTCATCCCTGAAAACAAGAGACTGGAGTTCTCGTTCACGGTTGGTGACAAAAAGCATGAGGCAGCCATCAATTTCACCGAGGCTTTATCCATTAACTATACCAGTTTCTATTCGCAAGGATTCTACAACCCCAATACATATAAGCTGCGTATGCAGTTTATTATCAACGATTTCAGTGTTGACGGCTATGCTATGATGCAGTATGCCTCGCTCAGCTATTCTGATAATTAATCCCTGGGCTCACCTTTCTTAATTATAATAAGATGTGTCCCTTCTCGCGCACCCAACTCTTGTTTGGTCATGATGCCATGCAAAAGCTCCGAGACAGTCATGTGGCTGTCTTCGGTGTAGGGGGCGTGGGTGGATACGTTGTTGAGGTGCTTGCCCGTAGTGGGGTAGGGAGTCTTACAGTTGTGGATAACGACTGTGTGGATATTACCAATCTGAATCGGCAGATTATCGCCTTGCATTCCACCGTCGGTCAATACAAGGTAGATGTCATTGCCTCTCGCATTCACGACATTAACCCCGACTGTCGCGTCACGCCCCTGCGGATGTTCTACCTGCCCACGAATGCCGACACGCTCGACCTCAGTCAGTTCGACTATGTGGTGGACTGTATTGATACCGTTGCCGCCAAGTTGGAATTGATAAAGCGTTGTCACGAGCAGCATGTGCCCATCATCTGCAGCATGGGCGCTGCCAATAAGATGGATCCGACGGCCTTCCGAGTGGCCGACATCAATGAGACGCAGATGGATCCGCTGGCGAAGATCATCCGTAAGCGGTTGCGCAAATTGGGCATTCCTTCCCTGAAGGTTGTCTATAGTGAGGAGACACCGTTGCCTTATGCTGAAGGCGAAACACCTCCAACCTCTGCCACGCGCCGTTCTATTCCAGCCAGCAATGCCTTTGTGCCTGCTGCGGCAGGATTGGTTATTGGCGGTGAAGTCGTGAAAAGCCTCAGCTTTTCTAAGTGAAAAGTGACAAGTGAGAAGTGAAAAGTGACAAATGTATGACGTCTTTGCAACAATCAGATAATGACCCTGAAGAGATGACTGAGCGGAAGTTCAGTGACAAAGAAAACAGGAATATCAGTCTGATATCCCTGCTCATAATTATCATTCTTGTACTTCTTGTCTGTCTGATGATGAAGTTTTAGTTTTCTCCTTTATCTCACTTCCTTATTGATAAAGGTCCATGATCCTTGCCGTTTCTTGATGAGTGCCAGCGAGTTGTAAGTGGCCACAAACTCCGACAGTCCTTCGCGCGAAGAACCGTGGTGCCAGTCGTAGGTATAGCCCAGCTGTGTCCACGGACAAGCATAATCGCCTACGTATGCTGTACTGCTTTGATAGGCAAACCACTCACGGAAATTAGTCTCTCCAACCGTATAGTTCTCGTCGGCCCATGCAGGGAATGACGTTCCGCAGGTTGTTGTGTTGATGCTGGGGTCAAAGGCAGGACGGAACAGACGGCTGGCGTCTACATAGAACTCCACCACCGTGTCGTAGTCGCATCCAGGCCAGAGGCCTAACATCTGAATCATTCTGTAGCGTGTGTGTAGAGAGTCGCCTCTGGCATACTCGTTGGCACGACGTTTCCAGTCGGCGGGCAGTGTCACCCAGATGCCCGTTTGTTTGGAGAGGCGGAAAGTGTCGGTAGCCTCCCAGAAGCGCAGGCTGCTGTGATTCATCATGGTGCATACCAGTACCATGCGCTTACCGTCGATAGTTTTCCATTCCAGGTCTTTGTTAGTGTCGCTGATGGGCATGAGCGTTGTTGACACTTTCGAGGCATCGGGATTTTGGGCGTCGGCCAGCGAGTGGGCATAGTCTACTCTTAGCACAGCCTCATCCTCGATTTCTGGGAGCATTTCTTCCACTGGGTCGTCGTCAGAACATGACCACATAGTCATTGAGATACCCAAAATCAGGAAGCATTTCCATAATAATACATTGTTCCTTGCGTTAAATATGTCCATGTCTAATAAAAAAATAAGATAAATTTTAAAGTTCTCTGCAAATATATAATAAATAATTGAATTGCGCAATACTTTTTTATAAAGTACAGTGAAAACAATTTGTTTGTGGTTTTTTCGGTTGTTCTTGTCAACAGCGAACTTTTTGGGAATGATTATTGACAATTTGCAACGATACGATGTATATAAGAAACCACTGTGTTCCGTGTATGTCTTCGACTGATTTTGTGGTCGAAAAGGGCTCCAAAGTGATTTGTTAAGAAATGAAGATGTGATTTGTTAACAAATTAGGATGTGATTTGTTAACAAATTGAAGTGTAATTTGCTAACAAATTGAAGTGTAATTTATTAACAATTGAGAAATTGTTGTTTATTTGCTATGTTTGAAGGAACTCCCGAGACTTGGATTGATGGACAATTTTACATCTTTAAACTTTCGCATATGTCCAACTGCAGTTGTAGTTCAGGAGTTTCAGAAGTCCAGACAATACTGCCTGATATGCCAAGACTCGAGAAGGAAGCAGACCATGCTCATGTCTGCAACTCCTGAACTCCTGTAACTTCTGAATTGCTTCATTTTTGCGAAAAGTTGAGTTACATCTCTTTTATGATAAGATCCCAGTCACTAGGTGTTCCTTTTCCTCCTTTTGCTCTTTCATATAGACGGCGACGTGCTGCAGTGATAGCCTCTTTACTTCTATTAGTTAGCAGAGCTATGTTTGACGGGCTGATGTTACATTTCAGCAACAGGCAAATGTGATACTCTTGGGCGTTCATTTTGCATAGGTCATGCAGGTTCTCCGTAAAATGGGGATGGCAGGCGTTGATGGCTTCTGCTAATTCCTTCCAGTCCTCGTCAGTGAGTGGTGATGAGTTTTCGTTATTCAGTATGCCCATGATGCGCTGGTAGATGGCAGCGTGTGTAATCGTTTTGTTTGGTGCATTGTGGGTATTTGGTTCTATTGTGTTGAGTTCTGTCGTTCTGTTTCTTTTCCTAAATAGAAGAATTACGAACAAGATAAAGGCCATGGCTAGTGCCACTACCAATAAGATGTTGATATAATACTTGTTCGAGTTGTTCTCTTGTCGTAATCTGTTGTTTTCTTGGTTGATGACTTGTAGCCTCTTCTTGCCTTCATCCTTTCTGATAGAGTCTCTGTAAGTCTCAAGGGCACGTCGGAATGAGAGTCCTTGTTCGATATTCCATCTATTGAGGGCAATGACAGAGAGATTGTCAAGTGATATGATTTTTTCGGAGGAAGAGATGGCCTGCTTGATGGCTTTGTTGAAATAATACTCTGCAGAATCCAGCATGCCATTACCTTTATATATATTGGCAACAAGGGTGTAAAACCCACCAGTTTGTTCTTTTTCTTTTGCGATATTGATCGATGGCCGCAGGTAAATAAGGGCAGAGTCGTATTGGTGTTTGGTCACGAAAAAGAATGCCATATTCAGTTTGGCACTAATAACCGTGTTTGTGTCTCGGCTTTCCTCTCCCAGATGAATGGCTTTTCTGAGAAGTGTTCTGGTGTCATAACGATGATTCGTGTAGCTATATGCATTGGCAAGTCTGACGAGGCTGTTGGCAATGTCTGGCGTGTCTCTTCGTTGCTCGTTCCAGTGTAGAAGTTTCTTGGCAAGATCAACACATCTGCTTTGTTGTTTCATGCTGATAAAACAGTGATTTAGCATGTCGCAAAGCTTTGTCGCTTTCTCGCTGTCTCCCTCCCGCATGGCCTGCTCGAATGCTGGCTCGCCATAATGGGTGGCAAGAGAATCGTTGCGCATCAACATGTAATATCGTGTGGCAATAAGGCTGCTTTCCAGCTTCAGTTGCTTGTTGCCAGTGTGTTCATAGTGTTTGATTATTGCCTGTATGGCGCTGTCGGAGTCAGGAATGGTGTCTGGCCATGCCAACAGGGCTTTGTTGCAGAGCAAAGTATAAAACATCCGGTTTTCCTTATCCGCCTTTCTCATGTCTGGCTCCAGTTTGCTCAGCATGTTGCGTATGCTGTCTATCCTGCTTTTCATCTCAAGATAAGAGTTGCTTTCGTTATATCTGAGCAGACTGTCCATGGCCAGCAACCGGGTGTCATAGCGACAGGATTGTTGGCAAGAGAAGAGAACGATGATGGTCAATAGAACCGTAATAGCTGCATGTTTCATACTGCAAAAGTAAGAAAAATCTTTGGGATAAGCTAAGGAAAAGAAAACAGTTTTTGCCGATTTAAGGCGGTTTTGGGGCATGTACACAAAATGTACACTCGCTGTACAGCATTAGTACAGGGATTATAGCACCAACAATGACGGTATAGATTAATTTTGTGGCGACAAACCAATTTATGAATGTAAAAACAACAAGAATGATGAAAACAAAAATCTATTTAACTGTTTTGATGTTGTTGGTCGCATCCAATCAGATTAATTATGATAATATTTGTTGAGAAGTTGTATTCTATTTAATTAAAAGAAGTGAAAGAAATGATGAGGCACCTGTATTCCCTTTTATTGTGCTTGATGGTTTTTAAAATGCTACAAGCCGAACCCCTATTATTTCATGCTCTCAAGGGTAGGGAAACAGGTGTCTCATTGTCGGTAAGTGACACTGTATCCAATGATTTGGCAGATAGCCTGCAGCTGCATGAGGTACTAATCAAAGGAAACAGCATTGTTCGTGATGCCACTGGCTATCTAGTGAATATCCAGAACAATAAGTTCTTTAAACCATTGGATTTGCAACAGACCCTGGAGTTGCTGCCAGGATTCACCATTGTGGAAAACAGGCTAACCGTCAACGGCATGGAGGTAGGAAAGATATACATAAATAAGAGAGAAGTGAGGATGAGTGGTGACGCACTGATAGATTATCTGAAAAGTCAAAGTGCTTGTAATATTAAAAATATCAGGGTTGTCAATAGGGGAGGGGCTGAGCAAAGTGCAGAAAAAGCAGGTATGGCAATCCTCTATGTTACTTCCGCATCCAACCTTCAAGGCGGCAATGCCACGATTACCCTCGACAGTGATATCAACGAGCATGCACAAGGCGTCTCTATTCCGCGTCTGAACATGAACCTACGTTATGGTAAGTGGTCGTCCTATATGATGTCGTCTTATCGTCGTCGGTGGATGGAAACTCCTGGAACGAACAAGAAATTGTTCGAACAATCAGATAAGGATGTGGTGACAGTTGCCCATCCGTATCGTCGATGGCAGAGTCCGAAACTGACCATAGGCGCAGGCTATGACTTTTCGCCTCACGATGTATTCACGGTAGAAGGAAACGTGGATTGTTTTTTTGCGCATGACATTTACCGTTCGGATGTGACGGTGACTCAGGATGCAGTCCTTGCTGACAGCTATCAAATGGCAGGAAGGGGAGCAAGCCGCCGCCGTGACGGATATGTGGCAGCCGACTATGTGCACGACTGGAATAAAGGAGAATTGCAGGTTGCCGCCACATGGGCGCAAGAAAACCATGCTGAGCATAATCAAATGTCTCGTTGCGATAATCCTTCACAGTGGAGCAGCAATTACCAAATCCATCATCATTATCGTCTGTGGCAGGGACAGGCAGATTTGACAGAAAAAGTAAATCGTGCGAGTGTTGTTAAGGCAGGAGTGGCTTTCAATCAATGGCGTAATTGTTTAGAGAATGACAATCAATTGATTTCAATGGGGCATGAGAATCCCTGGAGTGCAGCTGCCCATGAATTCAGATATAAGGAAACCGCTTCTGCCGCATATACAAGCTATGATTTTAAGCGAAAAGAATTTAGTGTTTCTTTGGGAATTCGTTTTGAGTGGAAGACTGTTCATTCACAACTCTTTTCTTTCGATAATAAGGGTAACCTTCGGCAAACATACAAGGAGTGTTTCCCGAATGTACGGTTGGGATATGTGCTGAATGCCGCGAAAGGGCATCAGTTGAGTCTCGCTTATGTTCGTCAGTGGAAAATGCCATCTATGTATATGCTCGCACCGGTGAAGACGTGGAATGATGAGTTTAGTTATACCGTAGGAAATCCATATCTTCAGCCTGTATGTGTGGACAAAGTGTCTGCGGGTATGACCGTTTTTAACTATTTTACGCTGACAGCAGGTTGGGCTAAGTCACCATTGTTAACATCCTTATATATAAAGGAAAATGATGCCGATAGGGCTTATTCCACTTACGAGCAGGGAGGCTCCAGCCAAAGTCTCTCACTCTCTTTGTCGGCTATGAAAACGGTTGGAGGGAGTTTCATATTGAACATGAATGCGATGTATGACCATTCAACCAATGAGCTTGGTGGGTTGCGAGTCCTATCAGGCACATTCGTTGGTAGTGTTTCAATGAGTGGAATGCTTCAACACGGTTGGTCGTTGCGAGGAAATGTGCTTTATGTTTCAGCTAGCAGGGGCTTGACCACAAAGGGAACGAGCCTTTTTAGCGGCTCGCTCCATCTTGATAAATCATGGTTTGCCCACAAAGTGAAAGTGTCGTTGGGCTATCGGTTCTATCCACACCAAACGCAACACCTGATGGCTCCAGGCGTTAGTGGCGAAATGATATCCAACAAATCGGCCCACACACTGGAACTATCGGTAGTCTGTCGGTTGGACTGGGGCGGCAAGTCGCTGAGGGTGCGCAAAAACAAAAGACTAGGCGACTCTGAGATTCGAAGGATGGGTGGCGAATGAGCACGCTGGGTGTTTCGCTTCCCAACCGGCGATTTCCCTAAACACTCTTCAGTATTTCTTCCACGAATGTCTTGGTGACTTGGAAGGAGCGGTCGGCTACTGTGTTCCAGAAGTCATGATACATCTGGGCTTGGGTGTCGCGCAGGGGAATGTCGCTGATGACACGGAACGAGATGAACGGCACGTTGTTGATGTGGCAAGTCTGGGCAATGGCACACGACTCCATGTCGACAGCCTTCGCCTCGGGAAACTTTCCGATGATGCTGCGCATCTTCTCCTTCGAATCGACAAACCAGTCGCCAGTGACGATAAGTCCCTCGTGAATAGACAATTGATGGTGAGCAGACGATAATTGGCGGGCCGTGTTGAGCAACTTTGGGTCGGCCTTGTAGCGGGCAGGCATGCCTTGCACTTGTCCGTACTGGGTGTCATTGTCGATGGCGGTACCACAATAGACATCGTGGTAGCACAGTTCGCTACTCACCACAACATCCTGCACGTTGATGTCGTCGCCATTGCCGCCGGCACAACCACTGGAGATAATGACGTCGGGGTGAAACTCGTTGATCATGCGCTGGGCTCCCAGGGCAGCATTCACCTTCCCGATACCACATTTCTCTACACGAATCTCAGCGGTGAGGGGAGTGTTGCCTGCATTCTCTCCGAAGAGTGCTTGTAGCTGGCGCAGTTCCTTGTCCATGGCTACGATTATTCCTATTTTCATATTCTTTTTGGTGCAAAGATACAAATAAATTGAAAATTGACAATTGATAATGGATAATTATTTGTATTTTTGCAGTCAGATTATAAACGTTTATAAAAAATATGGATACAATCAAACGATACCTGCCCGATGTTCTGGCAGTGTTGCTTTTTGCGGTTATCTCGTATGCCTATTTCTTCCCTGCCGACATAGAGGGACGCATTCTCTACCGGCATGACTCCAGTGCGGGAAGAGGGGCAGGACAAGAAGCCTCGGTTTATCATGAGAAGACAGGAAAGACCACACGGTGGACCAACTCTACATTCGGTGGAATGCCCACTTACCAGACTGCACCATCGTACAAGAGTACCGACGGTCTGGGCAAGCTGGTGAAAGCCTATCACCTGTGGCTGCCCGAGAATGTGTGGTATTTGTTTGTCTATCTGCTGGGCTTCTACATCCTGTTGCGTGCCTTCGATTTCCGCTGGCACCTGGCTGCGCTGGGTTCTGTGATATGGGCGTTCAGCAGCTATTTCCTGATTATCATAGCAGCCGGCCACATCTGGAAGGTGATGGCACTGGCTTATCTGCCGCCGATGATTGCCGGACTGGTGCTGGCCTACCGGGGGAAATACCTGTGGGGACTCATCGTGACGGCCATCTTTGCCGCATTCGAGGTGAACGCCAACCACGTGCAGATGACCTACTACTATCTGTTCATCATTTTCTTTATGGTCGTGGCATGGCTGGTCGATGCGATACGGAAGAAACAACTGGCTCACTTCATGAAGGCTACCGCAGCCTGTGCCGTGGGTGCCCTGTTGGGCATCTGCATCAACCTGTCGAACCTCTACCATACATGGCAGTACGGACAGGAGTCGATGCGAGGCAAGAGCGAGCTGGTGAAGAAGAATGCCGCCAACCAGACCAACAGCGGACTGGACCGCGACTATATCACGCAGTGGAGCTATGGCATCGGCGAGACATGGACGCTGCTCATACCGAACACGAAGGGCGGTGCCTCGTTCCCGCTTGTAGCGAACAAGACGGCTATGGAGCATGCCGACAACAACTATATTCAGATCTACCAGCAGCTGGGACAGTATTGGGGCGAGCAGCCCGGCACCAGCGGTCCCGTCTATGTGGGCGCATTTGTGATGATGCTGTTCATTCTAGGCTTGATCATCGTGAAAGGTCCTATGAAATGGGCCCTTCTGGCGGTCACCGTGCTGTCGATACTGTTGTCGTGGGGTCGTAACTTCATGGGCTTCACCGATTTCTTCCTCGACTATGTGCCCATGTATGCCAAGTTCCGCACGGTGGCAAGCATCTTGGTCATTGCCGAGTTTACCATCCCGTTGCTGGCCATGCTGGCATTGAAGCAAGTGCTGGAGGAGAAAAACCCGAAGGTGCTGTACAAGCCCCTTGCCATCTCGTTTGCGCTGACTGCCGGTTTCTGTGCGTTGTTTGCGCTGATGCCATCGCTGTTCTTCTCAGACTTCGTGTCGAGCAGCGAGATGCAGGCTATGAGTCAGATTCCTGCCGACCAGCTGGCTCCATTGCTCGACAATCTGCGTGAAATGCGCCGGGCCATGTTTACCAGCGACTGCTGGCGTTCGTTCTGGGTCATCGTGGTAGGCATGGGCGTGTTGTTGCTCTATCTGACGAAGAAAATAAAGATGGCCTATGCCGTGGGAGCAATCTTGCTGCTTTGTCTGGTCGACATGTGGCAGATTGACAAACGCTATCTGAACGACGAGATGTTTGTGGAGAAGAGCCAGCGCGACGCTCCTCAGCCGATGACTCCTACCGACCAGCAGATATTGCAGGACAAGAGCCTTGACTATCGCGTGCTGAATCTGGCCTCCAATACGTTCAACGAGAACGAGACCTCCTACTATCATAAGAGCATTGGCGGCTATCATGCAGCCAAGTTGCGCCGTTATCAGGAAATGATTGAGGCCTACATCGCTCCCGAGATGCAGAAGCTGATGCCCGCCATTGCCGATGCACAGGGCGACATGACACAGGTGCCGGGCGACAGTCTCTACCCTGTGCTCAACATGCTGAATACGAAATATGTGATTATGCCCCTGCAGGGAGGACAGACGGTGCCCATCCAGAACCCCTATGCCTATGGCAACGCATGGTTTGTCGATAAGGTGGACTATGTTGACAATGCCAACGAGGAGATTGAGAGAATTGGCAAACTGAACCTGCGCCATGAGGCGGTGGCCGACAAGAAGTTCCAGTCCCAGCTGGGCAATGCCGTGGCACAGGAAAATGCCGTGGTGACCATCAAAGCCTACGAGCCCAACCATCTCACCTATGATGTGCAGTCGGACAAAGGAGGCGTGGTGGTCTTCTCCGAGATTTACTATCCTGGCTGGACCGCTACTATCGATGGACAGCCTGCTGAACTGGGACGTGTCAACTATATCCTGCGTGCCCTGAACGTGAAGGCGGGCAAGCACCAGGTGGAGCTGAGCTTCAACCCGAAGTCGGTAGAGCGCACCGAGACCATTGCCTACATTGCATTTGTGGTCTTGTTGTTGGCTGTATTGGGCGTGGCCTTCGTTGAATGGCGGAGGAAGAGATCATAATGCATAATTCATAATGCATAATTCATAATGCATAATTCATAATATGTAATTCATTGAAGTTTCGGAGGTACGAGGGTGCGAGGGTACGAAGGTACGAGAATACACTTGTCTTCGTCATCAGCAGCTCCAAAGATCTCAGCGAGCGAGACTAATCTCGCACCCTCGTACCCTCGTACCTTCGAATATCAAGGATGTATATTCAAATAGATCATGCATAGGGATGGAGATTTGGGCATGAAGAAATTGCTTTCACTTCCGCCAAACTTGGTGGACTGCTTTCACGACATCACAGGGTACGGCCACGATGAGTGGTTCTGTACGCACGATCCTATCGACAAGAAACTAGGGTCGGGTGGGGGAAGTGCATGGCTCCTGCATCAGGCTTATCTGCATGCTGCCAGCCATCCGTATCCTGCTGGTTGTCAGCATGCCAGTGGCTTTGGTCAGGAAACTTTTTCCGAATGGCTGGCACAAGAGAAACGCATCTTGCTGCATGCCGGCGGGCAGAGCCGTAGGTTACCGGCTTATGCACCGTCGGGAAAGATACTGACACCCATCCCGGTGTTCCGGTGGGAGCGCGGACAGCGGTTGTCGCAAGACCTGCTGTCGTTGCAGGTGCCGTTGTATGAGCAAATCATGCAGGCCGCACCCTCATCGCTGCACACCATGATAGTGAGTGGCGACGTGCTCATTCGTGCCACTCAGCCCCTGCAGCCCATTCCCGAGGCCGATGTTGTTTGCTACGGGTTATGGTTAGGTCCCGAGATTGCCAAAGACCATGGTGTGTTTGTCTCCGACCGTCGTTCGCCGTCGGTGCTGAAGTGCATGTTGCAGAAGCCATCGACCATGACGCTCGGTGAGTTGCAGAAAGACCATTTCTATCTCACCGATATCGGTGTGTGGCTGCTCAGCGACAGGGCTGTCGAGGTGTTGATGAGGCACTGTGTGGATGGTGCTGATGCCACCTCTCCTAGTGTCTCTATGCAGAACTACGACCTCTATGGTGAGTTTGGCTGCTCTTTGGGCACTCATCCCACACTTCCCGATGCGGAGGTGTCGCAGCTCAGCGTGGCCATTCTGCCTCTGCCCGGTGGTGAGTTCTACCATTTTGGCACCAGTCACGAACTTCTTTCGTCGACACTGGCCATCCAGAATTTGGTGAACGACCAGCGCGAGATCATGCATCATTCGCTGAAACCGCATCCTGCCATGTTTGTGCAGAATGCTGTCACGCGCATTCGCATCACCGAGGAAAACCGCAACCTTTGGATTGAGAATAGTTATGTGGGCGGGAAGTGGACCCTCTCTCACGAGAATATCATTACGGGTGTGCCTGAGAACGACTGGCAGATTAGTTTGCAACCTGGCGAATGTCTCGACATTGTGCCAGTCGGCGAAAGTCAGTGGGTGGTGCGCCCCTATCGTTACGACGACAAGTTTGCCGGTGACGAGCAGACCACTCCACGATTCCCTGTCGTTGACACCATCGAGGAGATGCAAGATGTGGTGGAATCCATCTATGGCAACACCCACAATCCATCATCACCCGTCACCCTCTATCCATCAACACTCACCACCCATCACTCATCACTCGGCACCCATCCCCTTCTCTCAGCCGAGCAGATATCCGCAAAAGCCAACCTGCGCCGGCTGACAGCCCAGCGCCGGCAGTACCGTGCCGCTAGCTGGAAAGCCATTGCGCAGAACTACGAGCACAGCGTGTTCTATCAGACCGACCTCGACGACGCTGCCCATGAGTTCCATGCATTCCATCTGCCCGAGCCCGCACAGATATCTCCAGAGGCACCTCTGATGACGCGCATTCACGATAGCATGTTCCGCTCCGAGCTGAAAAGACTCCATGGCGAACCCTTCGAAAGAGAAGAGCAGCAAGCTTTCAGTCTGTTGCGGCAAGGACTCACCGAGCAGGTGCTTGCCCAGCATCCCCAGCCCCGCATGTCGGTCTATAGCGACCAGATTGTGTGGGGACGCTCGCCCGTGCGCATCGACATCTCCGGAGGGTGGACCGACACACCACCTTTCTGCCTGATGGAGGGCGGCAATGTGGTCAATGTTGCCATCGAGCTCAACGGCCAGCCTCCCCTGCAGGCCTACGTGAAACCCAGCAAAGACTATCTGATTACGCTGCGTAGCATCGACCTGGGAGCCATTGAGCAAGTGCGCACCTATGCCGAGCTGGCCGACTTCCAGCGGGTGGGCAGTCCGTTCTCCATCCCCAAGGCAGCCCTCACCCTGGCTGGTTTCCATCCCTCAGCCTCCGATACGCTCGAGCATCAGCTCATGGACTTTGGCTGTGGCATCGAGATTACGCTGCTCTCGGCCATCCCTGCCGGCAGCGGACTGGGCACCAGCAGTCTGCTGGCAGCCACCGTGCTGGGTGCGTTGAACGATTTCTGTGGTCTGGGGTGGGACAAGAACGCCATCGGCCACCGCACGCTCGTACTCGAACAGATGCTCACCACGGGTGGCGGCTGGCAAGATCAGTTTGGCGGATTGCTGCAAGGCGTGAAACTGTTGCAGACAGAGCGTGGCTTCTACCAGAACCCAGTGGTGCGCTGGCTGCCCGACGATTTGTTCGCGCAGCCCGAATACCAGGCATGCCATCTGCTCTATTATACCGGCATCACCCGCACAGCCAAGAAGATACTGGCCGAGATTGTGCGCAAGATGTTCCTCAACCATCACGACGAGCTGGCCCTGCTGCGCCAGATGAAGCAGCACGCACTCGACATGTATGAGGCCATCCAGCGCAACGACTTCCGGCAGATGGGCTTGCACCTGCGCACCAACTGGTTGCAAAACCAGGCCCTCGACAGCGGTACTAATCCTGCGGCCGTGAGAGCCATTACCGATAAGATTGACGATCTCTGCCTGGGCTACAAGCTCCCCGGTGCTGGTGGCGGCGGCTATCTGTATATGGTAGCCAAAGACCCCGAGGCAGCTGCTCGCATCCGTCAGCTGCTCAGCGCCGACCGTCCCAACAAGAACGCCCGCTTCGTCGACATGACGTTGAGCCGTAAGGGCTTGCAGGTGAGCCGCAGCTGACCTCTTACCCTCGCACCCACGTACCCACGAAAATCAAGGATGTAAACATCCGAAACTAAAAATACATTCATCATATGAGAAAAGCATTGGTTACGATTTCGTTGCTCGTTGCAACGCTGGCCATCCAGGCACAGGAAGTGCCGCAAGTGGCCAACATCCTGGCACGCCACGCCCAGTCGCTCAATGGCGCATGGAACTACCTTGTCGACGTGCAGGAAGAAGGGTATTACGACTATCGCATGCGGCCCACCAAGTGGGGTTTCTTCCGCAATGCCAAGCCCCAGAAGCCCGAAGACCTGATAGAATACGATTTCGACCTGGCTCCCACCATGCAGGTTCCGGGCGACTGGAACACGCAGGACGACCGTCTCTTCTTCTACGAGGGCACCGTGTGGCTGAAGCGCAGCTTCGACTACCGGCCGCAAGACGGTTGCCGCGCGCTGCTTTATTTCGGAGCCGTAAACTACGATGCTCATGTCTATGTCAACGGCCATCATGTGGGCCATCACGAGGGCGGTTTCACACCGTTCAATTACGATGTCACCAGCCAGTTGCATGCCGGTGAGAATACCCTCATCGTGAAGGTCGACAACAAGCGCCATGCTTCTGCCGTGCCCACACAGATCTTCGACTGGTGGAACTACGGCGGCATCACCCGCGACGTGCTGCTGGTAAGCCTCGGCGAGACCTATATCGAGAACTACACGCTGAGGCTGGCCAGCCTTGAGGGCCGTCGCCTGGCGTTCAGCGTAAAGCTCAATCGCCCCGAGGCAGGCCGCAAGGTGACCCTGCGCATCCCCGAACTGAAAATTGAGAAGACGGTGGTCACCGATGCCGCAGGCACAGCCACCCTCACGATGAAAGGAAAACCGCAGCTGTGGTCGCCCCAGAATCCTAAACTCTACGATGTGGAGATAAGCATGGGCGAGGAGACGCTCACCGACCGCATTGGCTTCCGTCTCATCGAGACGCGTGGCAAGCAGCTGTTGCTCAATGGCGAGCCCATCTTCCTCAAGGGCATCAGCATCCACGAGGAGAAACCCTATGGCGGCGGCCGTGCCAACAGCACCGCCGATGCCCACACCCTGCTCTCGTGGGCCAAGGAACTGGGCTGCAACTTTGTGCGTCTGGCCCACTATCCCCACAACGAGTATGCCGTGCGCGAGGCCGAGCGCATGGGCCTGCTGGTATGGTCGGAGATACCTGTCTATTGGACCATCGACTGGACGAATCCCGCCACCCTCGAGAATGCCCGTCGGCAGCTCACCGATATGATTGCACGCGACCACAACCGTGCCAATGTCATCATCTGGAGCATTGCCAACGAGACACCCCACTCGCCCGAGCGCGATGCCTTCCTGGGCAATCTGGCACGCCTGGCCAAGCAGCTCGACGACAGCCGTCTGGTGAGCATGGCCATGGAGGTGACGTCGGCCTCTAATTTCAAGAACCGCCTGCAAGACAATATGCACGAGTATGTCGATGTGGTAAGCTTCAATCAGTACATCGGCTGGTACCGCGACGTCAACGATGCGCCGAAGATGGAGTGGGAGATACCCTACAACAAGCCTGTCATCATCAGCGAGTTTGGCGGCGGTGCCAAGTATGGTCTGCACGGTGCCAAGAACCAGCGGTGGACCGAGGAGTTCCAGGAAAACCTCTACCGCGAGAATACGGCCATGCTCGACAAGATTGACGGACTGGCTGGCACCACGCCGTGGATATTGAAGGACTTCCGCTCGCCCCGCCGGGTGCTCGTCGGCATTCAGGACTACTACAACCGTAAGGGCCTGTTCAGCGACAATGGCGAGAAGAAAAAGGCGTTCTATGTGCTGAAAGAGTGGTATAGTAAGAAGTAAGAAGCAAGAGGCAAGAAGCAAGAGGCAAGAGAGTAAGAAGCAAGAGATTAGAAATAAAGTGAAGGAAGGCATGATGAAGTTTCGCACAGAAGTGGCGATCGAAAGCCCTGGATGGCAGATACGGCCGGATGACAGGTTGTTGTTTGTTGGCAGTTGTTTTGCTGCCAGCATCGGACAGCGTTTTGCCGACAATCAGTTTCAGGCGTTGGTCAATCCTTATGGCGTGATGTACAATCCAGTCAGCATTCTTCATACTCTGCAACAGTTGTATGGCCGTTCAGAGGCTTCTGATCATCCCTTCCTGTCCGATGTGGTGTTTCTCACCCTGGGCACCAACCACGTTTACCGGCTCAAGGAGACCGGCGAGATTGTCGACAATTGCGAGAAACGTCCGCAACGGTTGTTTCAGGAAGAAACACTCAGCATCTCCGACTGTGCTGGTGCCCTGCGCCAATGCGTCGAGCTGCTGCTTGCGGTCAATCCCCGTGTGCACATCGTGCTGACGGTCAGCCCCATCCGCTATGCCAAATACGGCTATCATGGCAGTCAGTTGTCGAAGGCAACCCTTCTGCTGGCCGCCGATGAAGTGGTGGCTGCCTTCAGGGCCCATCTTTGTTATTTCCCTGCCTACGAGATTCTCAACGACGAGTTGCGCGACTATCGTTTCTATGCCGACGACATGCTCCATCCCAGCGGCCAGGCCGTAGAGTATGTGTGGCAGCAGCTGGTCGGCCATCTGCTCAGTCCCGAGTCGCACCAGTTTCTTGCCGACTGGCGTCCCATCCGTCAGGCACTCAGCCACAAGCCCTTCCATCCCGAGTCGGAGGAATACCGGCAGTTTTGCCGGCATACCGACGAGTTGTTGGCGGCATTCCGGATGAAGTATCCGCATGCTCCCATTGGCACGGAGGTGCGGGGGTGCGGGGGTACGGAGGTACGAGAATACCCTTTCAGCGCCAGTAGCGGCTCTAAAAATCTCAGCTAGCGAGGCTAATCTCGCACCCACGTACCTTCGAATATCAATCCGAAACGTAAAATAGAAACAAATATCAATAACGATGACATATACTATCGAAAAAATTACAACGCTCATCGGTGCGCGGCGTTACGGCGCACACGAAGGAAACATCCGGTGGTTACTTACCGATAGCCGTTCGCTCTGCTTCCCCGAGGAGACCCTCTTCTTCGCCCTCCATAGCAAGCGCAACGACGGCCACCGCTACATCGACGATCTCTACCGCCGTGGCGTGCGGGCTTTTGTGGTCGAGTCTGTGCCCGACCATCCCGACGTGCGCTATCCCGACGCTTGCTTCCTTAAGGTGGTCAACACCCTGGCCGCCCTGCAGCGACTGGCCGAGCGCCATCGCGACGAGTTTAACATCCCCATTGTCGGCATCACCGGCTCCAACGGCAAGACCATGGTCAAGGAGTGGCTCTACCAGATTCTCTCGGGCGTGGGCTGCTGGTCGGCTGCCGACGAGAATGCTGCGTCGTCGCAGTCCGCTGCCGCCATGCCCCACTTGCGCGTCACGCGTTCTCCCCGCAGCTACAACTCGCAGATAGGCGTGCCCCTGTCGGTGTGGCTCCTCAACGAGCAGACCCAGGTGGGACTCTTCGAGGCAGGCATCAGCCAGCCCGGCGAGATGCTGGCCCTGCACGACATCATCCAGCCCACCATCGGCGTGCTCACCTCGCTGGGAGCCGCCCATCAGGAGAATTTCCGCTCCATGGAGGAGAAGTGCATGGAGAAGCTGCAGCTCTTCCACGACACCGAGGCCATCGTTTATTGTTCCGACGACGACATCGTGAGCCGTTGCATCCGCCGTTCCCACTACCAGGGCTCTCGTCTCAGCTGGTCGCGCTACAACCAGGAGGCACCTGTGTTCATTGCCAAAAGCGAGGTGGCCGACGGCCGCTGCCACGTCACCTACGTCTATCAGGGCAACACCCACCAGTATGCCATCCCCTTCATCGACGAAGCCTCTGTCGACAACTCCATCACCACCCTTGTGGTGGCCCTCTACCTGGGCATGTCGCCCGACCAGATAGCCGCCCGCATGCCCTATCTTGAGCCCGTGGCCATGCGCCTCGAGGTGAAGCAGGGACAGCACAACTGCATTCTCATCAACGACTCCTACAACAGCGACATCCATTCGCTCGACATCGCCCTCGACTTCATGAGCAGGCGCCAGGAGGCCGGCACTTCCGCCGACGGCCAGTCCGGTCAGCTCTCCCGCACGCTCATCCTCAGCGACATCGACCAGAGTGGCGAGCAGCCCTCCGTGCTCTATGCCGAGGTGGCCCAGCTGGCAGCCAAGCGCGGCGTGACCAAGCTCATCGGCATCGGCCATGCCATCTCCTCGCAGCAGCACCTCATCCAGACACCCCAGAAGCATTTCTTCGCCGATACCCAGCAGTTCATCGCCTCACCCGAGTTCCGCCAGTTGCACCACGAGCTCATCCTGCTCAAGGGCTCCCGCCGTTTCGGTTTCGACCAGCTGGCCGAGCTGCTCGAAGAGAAAGTGCACGAGACCATCCTCGAGGTGAACCTCGACGCCATGGTCGACAATCTCAACTACTACCGTTCGTTCCTCAAGCCCGACACCAAGCTCGTGTGCATGATCAAGGCCGACGGCTACGGCGCCGGTGCCGTCGAGATTGCCAAGACCCTGCAGGAGC
The DNA here is from genome assembly GCA_002353525.1 of Prevotella sp. UBA2739. GTDB lineage: Bacteria > Bacteroidota > Bacteroidia > Bacteroidales > Bacteroidaceae > Prevotella. The sequence continues at coordinate 45,111 of DEJV01000005.1, read as the reverse complement.
ACCGCGTCGACTATCTCGCCGTGGCCGTGGCCGACGAGGGAGTCACCCTGCGCAAGGCCGGCATCACCAGCAACATCATGGTGATGAACCCCGAGATGACCGCCTTCAAGACCATGTTCGACTACGACCTCGAGCCCGAGGTCTACTCCTTCCGTCTGCTCGACGCCCTCATCAAGGCCGCCCGCAAGGAAGGCATCACCGGCTGGCCCGTCCACATCAAGCTCGACACCGGCATGCACCGCCTCGGCTTCAAGGTGGCCGACGTGTCCGAGCAGGCTTCCGGCGCCAGCACCTCCGACATTCCCGAGCTCATCAGCCGGCTGAAGCACCAGCAGGCCATCATCCCGCGCTCCGTCTTCTCCCATTTCGTGGGCAGCGACAGCGATGATTTCGACCGTTTCTCCGCCCGTCAGTACGAGCTGTTCCTTCAGGGCAGCTCCCAGTTGCAGGCCGCCTTCAGCCATCACATCATCCGGCACATCGACAATTCCGCCGGCATCGAGCACTTCCCCGAGCGGCAGCTCGACATGTGCCGTCTGGGACTGGGCCTCTACGGCATCGACCCCCGCGACAACCGCATTCTCCACACCGTGAGCACGCTCAAGACCACCATTCTGCAGCTGCGCCGTGTGCCCAAGGAAGAGACCGTGGGCTACAGCCGCAAGGGGCGTTTGCAGCGCGACAGCCTCATTGCCGCCATCCCCATCGGTTATGCCGACGGACTGAACCGCCGGCTGGGGCGTGGCAACTGCTACTGTCTGGTCAACGGGCAGAAAGCCCCCTACGTAGGCAATATCTGCATGGATGTGGCCATGATCGACGTCACCGGCATCGACTGCCGTGAGGGCGACCAGGTAGAGATTTTCGGCGACCACCTGCCCGTCACCGTGCTCAGCGATGTGCTCGAGACCATCCCCTACGAGGTACTCACAGGAGTCTCCAATCGCGTGAAGAGAGTCTACTTCTCCAGCTGAGAAAACCTGAAAAGTAAACGATTTCGTAAAAAAACTCAGCGTATGACACCGTATATTCCCATTTTTTTGTATCTTTGCAACCACTAAATCTGATTCTCAAACAAATCTAACAATAACAATGAATCCTGTACAAACATCAAAGATGACCAACTACCGTTGGATTATCTGCTCCATGTTGTTTTTCGCAACAACAGTCAACTACATGGACCGTCAGGTGCTTTCGCTCACGTGGAAGGACTTCATTGCGCCCGAGTTCCACTGGACCGATGCCGACTACGGTACCATCACCTCAGTGTTCTCCATCCTCTATGCCGTGTTCTGCCTCTTCGCCGGTAAGTTCATCGACTGGATGGGCACCAAGAAAGGCTATCTCTGGGCCATCTTCGTGTGGTCGCTCGGAGCCTGCATGCACGCAGCCTGCGGCTGGGTGACCATGAAGATCGAGGGCGTGCCCTCACTTGCCGCCCTCCGCGCCGTCGAGGCCGGTTCGATGACCGCCCTGAGCATTGCCACCGTCAGCGTCTACCTGTTCCTCTTCTGCCGTGCCGTGCTGGCACTGGGAGAGAGCGGCAACTTCCCTGCCGCCATCAAGGTTACCGCCGAGTACTTCCCCAAGAAAGACCGTGCCTTCGCCACCTCCATCTTCAATGCCGGTGCGTCGGTAGGAGCCCTGGCTGCCCCTATCAGCATTCCGCCCCTTGCTGAGGCCTTCGGTTGGGAGATGGCATTCATCATCATTGGCGGACTGGGCTTCGTGTGGATGGCCCTGTGGGTGTTCGTCTACGACAAGCCCAACAAGAGCAAGCACGTCAACGCCGCCGAGCTCACCTATATCAACCAGGATGCCGACACCGCCGACGATCCGAAGAATGCCAACGACGAGGGTCCCGCCATCAGCTTTGCCAAGTGTTTCACCTTCAAGCAGACCTGGTCGTTCATCGTGGGTAAGTTCATGACCGACGGTGTGTGGTGGTTCTATCTGTTCTGGGCGCCTGCCTATTTCTCCGACCAGTTCGGCTATAAGTCCAGCTCAGGCATGGGTCAGCTGCTCATCTTCACCCTCTACTTCATCGTGACGGTGGTCAGCATCTTCGGCGGTTACCTGCCCAAGCTGTTTGTCGAGAAGCGTGGCATGAACCCCTATGCCGGACGTATGCTCGCCATGCTCATCTTTGCCTTCTTCCCCCTGTTCGCGCTGTTTGCCCAGCCGCTGGCCATGTGGCAGAACTCGCCCATCGACCCCGCTTGGTGGCCCGCTATCATCATCGGTCTGGCCGGAGCCGGTCATCAGGCATGGAGTGCTAACATCTTCTCTACCGTAGGCGACATGTTCCCCAAGTCGACCATTGCCACCATCACCGGTATTGGCGCCATGGCTGGCGGTATCGGTTCGATGCTCATCAACAAGGTTTCGGGTAACCTCTTCACCTATGCCGAGGGTCAGGGTGCAGCCTTCACCTTCCTGGGTTACGAGGGCAAGCCTGCCGCTTACATGATTGTGTTCTGCTTCTGTGCCGTAGCCTACCTCATCGGCTGGATTGTCATGAAGACACTCGTTCCCAAGTACAAGCCCGTGGTGGTAGAGTAATTCCAGCAATCAATCATTCTCATTATATCATAACGAGCGGATGTTCCTCTAGGGCATCCGCTCGTTTCTTTATAAGAGCCAGTTCCCGTTCCTCCGCTCAGTCGGATTGCAAATCCGACTGCACCGAGTATGAGCATTTTTAATGCGGGAAAAATGGTCGCAAGCGGAAGATTCTATCGCATTGCAAATGCTTATATTCAAAAACGGTCGGATGTTCGCTAATTGATAATTTGCCTTGCGGAGCTAGGGGAGCTCTCCCGCTCAGTCGGATTTGCAAATCCGACCGAGCTAGCTGAGCTAGCGTGCTGAGATTACTCCGCTAGGCCTAATTATCAATTGTCAATTATCAATTATCAATTGACTACATGCAACTGGTGACTCCTAGCGTGGTGGCGATGGCGGTGATGACGCTGACGATGATCTGAAGAATCAGTTTCCAAGTTTCTTTTGTCATAGTTTACAGTGAATAGTTAATAGTGAACAGTGAATAGTTTTCAGTTGAGTGTGAGAGTGAGGAACAGTTAACGGATTGGAGCAAGGCGAGGGAAGCACTTTTCACTATTCACTGTTAACTGTTCACTCATCACTCTTCACAGTTAAGGCTCAGTCGGCTCGGTCTCGGGCTCATCGGTGCTGACCTTGTACTCGTCGTACTGGCGCACCTTCACACGCTGCTTGAGGGCCTGTGGAGTGTAATCGCCGGTGGCGCGGGCGCGGAGTCTGAACGACTTGATGTTCTTACCGGCATCGTACATCTTGACGCTGGGGGCACCCGTAGAGCGGAAACCCAGAGAGAAAATGGCCAGGTTGGACAGTTTTACGGCATTTCCATCCTCGACGAGCTCCTTGATACATCTCAGCATGTCGGTGAGCACTCCCTGGATGACACCCAGCGAGTAGGGCGAATTGTGGTTGGCCATGTGCTCGGCCAGCTCGTTCAGGTCGTAGGTGTGATTCACGTGGGGACGTGCGTACCAGTAACCCTTGTTCTGGGCGGTCTTTCGGTTGTCTTGATAGAGTTTGTACTTTAGCATAAGCGGTTTAATTAGTTAAAAAGTTTGACATTCGGTTATCGGTTCTCTACTGCAAAGATAGCCATATAACGGCAGTTTTGCAAGCGTTTTTCGGGATATTTCGCATGGTTTTCGAAAAGTTTTCTGAAATCCTTACAACGCACGGCTGCGCGCGCAGAGCATTATTCTACGGCGCCAGAGGGCGTACGAAAAATCTCAGAATGTTGCTTGAGAAATGTAGTGTGTGTACATCTTAGACATAACGGCCGGATTGCAAATCCGACCGAGCTACCTGAGCTGCAAATCCGACCGATCGAGCGGACAAAACCACCCTCCCAATTCGGGAGAGTGGTTCCAACTACAAGACTCGGGCTACCATCATCAACGAGTCGGGGCTTTGATTTCCACTTTTCCAAATTCTGAATTTCTGAATTTCCGCTCAGTCGGATTTGCCCCGCTCAGTCGGATTTGCAATCCGACTGCACCGAGTATGAGCATTTGTAATGCGGCAAATAAAGTTCGCAAGCGGAAGATTTTATCGCATTGCAAATGCTTATATTCAAAACGGTCGGATTGCAAATTCGCCCGAGCTAGCTATGCCCAGAATCCGCCCGAGCTAGCTATGCCCAGAATCCGCCCGAGCTGCAAATCTGACCGGGCTGTTACATTATTCATGGAAAGCAAAATTTCTTTTTTTTTATAAACACGAATTATCAGTAATTTACCACGAATTAACCATAAATTCTTATTCACGAATAATTCGTGTGTGATTCGTGGTAATTCGTGTGAAAGAGAGTTCGCAGAATGAAGTTTTTCACATTTTCACATTTCACATTTTCACATTTAAGAGACAACCGGAATGGACCGAGCAGTGCGTTTCCACTTTTCCACTTTTCCATTTTCCACTTTTCCCAATTCGCAAAGTAATGGGGTGGGGAATTGCTAAATAGTCTCCACTTTCAATAATTATATATTATTATATATTATTATAATATATATATAATAATATATAATTTAATAAAGTAGACATTAGTTAGTAGAAATGTAGATTACAAAGGTTGAATCGAAAAATGCAGTGGGGGAGGTAAAGTGTAAAACAGCCTCTACTTTGAATAATTATATAATATTATAATAATATATAATTTAATAAAGTAGACATGTATGAGTATTAATGTGTGTTGTAAAGTGATGAAAATGGAAAAATGGAAAAATGGAAAAGTGGAAAAATGGATTTGCCCTGTTCTGTCCGCTCAGTCGTAGCCGAGAGCAGGGCATGCAGAAAGTAAGCCGGAGCGTTTGTATGTGAGTTAATTGTGAAAATGTGAAATGTGAAAATGTGAAAAAGTAATGTGAGGCATGTATGTAGTCTGAACTTCAAAATAGAATCCGTTCGGCAGGAGGGTTCAGGGGTAGACTGTAAGGGAAAACCTCATACTTGAATCATGTATGAGGTTGCTGCTACAAGCCAGGCCATCATTACCCGGTCAGTCTACCCGCTCAGTCGGATCTAAAAATGTCTCTTTGTCTCTTTGTCGAAAAACTCTCTGTCGAAAAATCATTCATTCATCATTTAGCTATTTCCCCTGAAAGTTTTTGGATGTTTCAATAAAAAGTGATAATTTTGCAGGTTGGAAAGAGGGGGCTTTGCGGCTCTCGAAATAAATGAATCACTACTAAGAAAAATCGGAATGAATTTACACTTGAATGAGTGGCGGCATTCGCTACAGGCAAAGTCGACATTGGCGATTATCATCACGGCTGCCGTGCTGATAGGAGTGACGTCGGCGGTGCAGTATATCTTTGCCAGTAAAGGCATCCGCGAGGAGGTGGAGCACAGGGCGAAAGCCGAACTGCAGGTGAAGAACCTGGAGATACAGAAAGTGATGACGGCCGTGGAGGTGGCTCTGGAAAATATGTCGTGGACCGTGGAGAAGACGCTCGGGATGCCGGACTCAATCTGTGTGGTGACACGGCGGCTGGTGGAGCAGAATACGGCCATCATGGGATGCGGCGTGGCCTTTGTGGAGAACTACTACCCGCAGAAGGGCCGCTGGTTTGAGCCTTATGTGGTGCGGCGCGAAGGCGGGAAGATGGAGACCTCGCAGATAGGGTCGGCATCGCACGACTACCTGCACGCGGAGTGGTTCATCGACGGCATGGCGGCGACGAAGGGCCGCTGGTCGGAGCCTTACTACGACGAGGCGGGGGCGAAGACGATGCTCTGCACCTACACCATACCCATACACGACGCAAAGGGACGGACGGTGGCGGTGATGGGCGCCGACGTATCGCTGGACTGGCTGGGCGGCGTGATCAACGCACGGCCAATCTATCCGTCGTCGTACAACCTGGTGATCTCGCGCACGGGTCAGATGATGGCTTGTCCGGAGGAGAGCCTGGTGATGAGACGCTCTATTCAGGAGGTGACGTCGAAGATGAAGGACACGACGGCGAAGCGCATCAACCGCGAGATGATGGAGGGCAAGAGCGGACAGACGGTGGTGACCAACGAGAAAGGCGAGAAGAACTATGTGTTCTTTGCTCCCGTGGACGGTGAGACAGGCTGGTCGATGGCGGTGGTGTGCCCCGACAAGGAGGTATTCAAGAGCCTGCGGCGCGTGGGCCTCGGCCTGTTTGTGCTGATGCTGGCGGGCCTGGCGCTGATAGGACTGATTATCAGCCGTGCGGTTCGCGGCTTTAAGAACCTGCAGGCGGTGAGGATGCAGAATGCGGCGATGGAGAACGAGCTGAAGATTGCCAGCGGCATTCAGATGTCGATGCTGCCGAAGATTTTCCCGCCCTATCCCGACCGCGACGACATCGATATTTATGGTACGCTGGCGGCAGCGAGGGCTGTGGGCGGCGACCTTTACGACTTTTATATCCGCGACAACAATCTGTTTTTCTGCATTGGCGACGTGGCGGGCAAGGGTGTGCCTGCGGCCTTGGTGATGGCGATGACGCGGGCGCTGCTGCGCACGGTGTCGGCACATGAGCCGGAGCCGGACAAGATTGTGGAGACGCTGAACGAGGCGATGACCGAGGGCAACGAGTCGAACATGTTTGTGACGTTGTTCCTGGGTGTGCTCGACCTGAAGACGGGCAGGCTGCGCTATTGCAATGCGGGTCATGAGGCTCCGTTGCTGGTGGGCCGCCAGGTGGGTGTGCTGCCGTGCGACCCCAACCTCATTGTGGGGGTGGTGCCAGGCAGGAAGTATACGTGTCAGGAGACGATGATAGACCACCAGACCACGATATTTATGTTTACCGACGGACTGACAGAGGCAGAGAACAGCGAGCATGAGCTGTTTGGCAGGGAGCGGGTGCTGGCCGTTGCCAACACGCAGTATGACCTGCGTCAGCACCAGCCGGAGCTGCTGATAGGAAAGATGGCTGACGCCGTGCGCGACTTCGTGGGTGGCGCTGAGCAGAGCGACGACCTGACGATGCTGGCAGTGCAATTTAATTGATAATTGATAATTGACAATTGATAATTGAATTGAATTTCGGATAATTATCACCACGCGTCTTCAAGAATTATCAATTGTCAATTATCAATTATCAATTATATAAGTCCTTGCTTGCGGAGTGTCTCAAGCAAGGTGGCAGAGAGGGCTTCGTTGTCCTTGCGGGTGTAACGGCAGTCGGTGAACACCTGGGCGAGCGTCTGCTTGTGGTTGATGCGCACAAACTCCTGGTTCTCGGGCAACTGCTCCTTGGCGGTGTAGTGGGCATCGATGTCGGCGGGTGTGTAGTCGTGGTAGGTCTCGTCGTGGACGATGGCGGCCAGGGGCAGACGGTCGGAGAGCGGCGGCTGCTCGTCGGGCCATCCCAGGGTGATGGTGGCCACGGGCATCACCAGGCGCGGCAGTTGCAGCGTGTCGATGATGAGCTGGGGCATGTAGACGGTGGTGCCGAGGTAGCACAGACCCAGTCCCTCGGCCTCGGCAAGGTTGCAGAACGTCTGGCAGTAGAGCAGGGCATCGGTGGCGGCGTTGATGAACGAGAGGAAATTGTCGTAGCCGGGATCGGCCTGCCGGTTGTCGCACCATACGGTGGTGCGCCTGAAGTCGGCACAGAAGGTGAGCACGACGGGTGCCTGGGTGACCATGGGCTGGTTGAAATGAGCGGGTGCGAGCCGTTGCTTCATCTCCGGGCTGCGTGTGACGACGACGCTATAGAGCTGTAGGTTGCCCATGGTCTGTGTGCGCTCGGCGTCGGTCAGCAGACGGTTGAGGAGGGCGTTGCTAACTTCCTGGTCGGAATATTTCCGGATGGTTCTGCGAGTGTGTATGGTTTCCATTTTGGTTGATTTTTTTGTTTGCAAAATTAGTAAACTTTTCCATTTCGGGAAAGTTTTATCTCAAAAATCTTCACGAAGTATTTCATTTTGTCAAAGAAACATTGTAACTTTGTAGGCAAAAATATATAATCGTACACATGGAATCGAGAAAAACTTATTCATACGATGAGGCTTACGCAGCGTCGTTACAGTATTTCGGCGGTGATGAACTGGCCGCCCGCGTGTGGGTGAACAAATATGCCATGAAGGATTCTTATGGCAAGATCTACGAGTGTTCGCCCGAGCAGATGCATTGGCGCATTGCCAATGAGATAGCGCGCATCGAGCAGAAATATCCCAACCCGATGGCGGCAGAGGAGATCTTCCAGCTGCTCGACCACTTTAAGTATATCGTGCCGGCAGGCAGTCCGATGACGGGCATCGGCAACAACTTCCAGGTGGCGTCGCTGTCGAACTGTTTTGTGATAGGTCTCGACGGCAATGCCGACTCGTATGGTGCCATCATGCGCATCGACGAGGAGCAGGTGCAGCTGATGAAGCGGCGCGGCGGCGTGGGCCACGACCTGAGCCATATCCGTCCGAAGGGTTCGCCGGTGAACAACTCGGCGCTCACGTCGACGGGCCTGGTGCCGTTTATGGAGCGCTATAGTAATAGTACGCGCGAGGTGGCTCAGGACGGCCGGCGCGGTGCGCTGATGCTGAGCGTGAGCATCAAGCATCCCGACTCTGAGGCTTTCATCGACGCGAAGATGACCGAGGGCAAGGTGACGGGTGCCAACGTGAGCGTGAAGATTGACGACGAGTTTATGCGTGCCGCCATCGACGACCGCGCGTATGTGCAGCAGTTCCCCGTAGACGGCAATGCCGACAGCGCCGAGGTGTTTGTGCAGAAAGAGATCTCGGCCCGCAAGCTGTGGGAGAAGATTGTGCACAACGCCTGGAAGAGTGCTGAGCCGGGTGTGCTGTTCTGGGACACCATTCTGCGCGAGAGCATTCCCGACTGTTATGCCGACCTGGGCTTCCGCACGGTGAGCACCAACCCGTGTGGCGAGATACCGCTCTGCCCCTACGACTCGTGCCGTTTGCTGAGCATTAACCTCTACTCGTATGTGGTGAATGCGTTTACCAAGGAGGCTTACTTCGACTACGAGCTGTTCCGCAAGCATGTGGCGATGGCACAGCGGCTGATGGACGACATTGTGGACCTGGAGCTGGAGAAGATAGACCAGATTATGGAGAAGGTGAAGGAAGACCCGCAGAACCAGGAGGTGAAGGGCGCTGAGTATCACCTGTGGGAGAAGATCAAGCGCAAGAGCGGCATGGGCCGTCGCACGGGCGTGGGCATCACGGCCGAGGGCGACATGATTGCCGCCATGGGACTGCGCTACGGCACGCAGGAGGCTACCGACTTCTCGGTGAACGTGCACCGCACGCTGGCGCTGGCAGCCTACGGCTCGTCGGTGGTGATGGCGAAGGAGCGCGGCGCCTTCGAGATCTACGATGCGAAGCGCGAGGAGAAGAATCCGTTCATCCTGCGACTGAAGGATGCCGACGGGAAGCTCTATGCCGACATGGCAAAATATGGCCGACGGAACATTGCCTGTCTGACCATCGCTCCCACCGGCACCACCTCGCTGATGACACAGACCACCAGCGGCATTGAGCCCGTGTTCATGCCCGTATATAAACGCCGCAGAAAGGTGAACCCAGGCGACGCCGACGTGCATGTGGACTTTGTGGATGAGGTGGGCGACTCGTTCGAGGAGTATATCGTCTATCACCCGAAGTTTATTGAGTGGATGCGCGTGAACGGTCTGGACACCGAAAAACGCTATACGCAAGAGGAGATTGACGAGCTGGTGGCCAAGTCACCTTATTGTAAAGCCACGGCCAACGATGTGGACTGGCTGATGAAGGTGAAGATGCAAGGAGCCATTCAGAAGTGGGTGGACCACTCGATCAGCGTGACGGTGAACCTGCCCAACGACGTGGACGAGGCGCTGGTGAACCGCCTGTATGTGGAAGCCTGGAAGTCGGGCTGCAAGGGCTGTACCATCTATCGCGACGGCAGCCGTTCGGGCGTGATGATCAGCGTGTCGAAGAAAGACAAGAAGAAGGAGAACAACGAGGGCAACGAGATGCCCACGTCGGTGGATACGCCTCCCTGCAAGCATCCCGAGGTGACGGAGGTGCGCCCGCAAGTGCTGGAGTGCGACGTGGTGCGCTTCCAGAACAACAAAGAGAAGTGGGTGGCCTTTGTGGGTCTGCTGGATGGTTATCCCTACGAGATCTTTACCGGTCTGCAAGACGATGAGGAAGGCATCATGCTGCCCAAGTCGGTGACAAAAGGAAAGATTATCAAGCAGGTGAACCCCGACGGGACGAAGCGCTATGACTTCCAGTTTGAGAACAAGCGCGGATATAAGACTACCGTGGAGGGACTGAGCGAGAAGTTCAATCCAGAATACTGGAACTACGCCAAGCTCATCTCGGGAGTGCTGCGCTACCGCATGCCGATAGAGCATGTCATCAAGCTGGTGAGCTCGCTGCAGCTGAAGAGCGAGAGCATCAACACCTGGAAGAACGGAGTGGAACGCGCCCTGAAGAAGTATATCACCGACGGCACAGAAGCAAAGGGCCAGAAATGTCCGGTCTGCGGCCACGAGACCCTCGTCTATCAGGAAGGATGCCTCATCTGCAAGAACTGCGGTGCCAGCAGGTGTGGGTAGTTGATAATTGATAATTGATAATTGAGAATTGAGAGGTGAGAGGTGAGGGGAGAGAGGTGAGAGATTACCTTTCGAGCTGGAGCCTCTGCCTTGAGAGTAATCATACTTGTCACTTGTCACTTTTCACTTTTCACTTGAAGAATCTTTTCACTTTTCACTCTTCACTTTTCACTTGAGTTGAACTTTTCACTTGAAATGAAAGTAACCAGTTCCTACATAACCCTACGCAACCTGCGGTTTCACGCCACACACGGCGTGATGCCGCAGGAACGCATGACAGGTGGCGACTTTGTGGTGACGGTGCGCGTGGGCTATGATATCAAAACGGCCATGCAGAGCGACAAGGTGAGCGACACGCTCAACTATGCCGAGCTGCTGGCATTGGTAAAACGTGAGATGATGCAGCCGTCGGCACTGTTGGAGCATGTGGCTGGGCGTATCGGCACGTCCATCTTCAACGAGATGGCTGGAGTGACCTCCGTCGACATTGAGCTGACCAAGGTAAACCCGCCGATGGGAGCCGATTGCGACGGTGCAAGCGTGGAGCTGCACCTGGTAAAATGACGAATCGGACAAAGATTTGCTCCTCATCAGAGAAAAAACCTGACGAAAGGTTTGAGTTTTGTAGATAATTCACTAATTTTGCAGCCAAAACAATACGCATGGGCAAAAGAGTTGTTTTCATAGCATTGTTATTATTGACGCTGGCAACCCACGCCATGGGAGCCGGCAAGCGGTTTACGCTCGTTATCGATGCCGGTCATGGCGGCAGGGACGCGGGCTGCGTAGGCTCGATGTCGAAAGAAAAGAACCTCACGCTGAAAATGGCTCTGGCCTTCGGCAAGTATGTGGAGCGCAACTGCCCCGACGTGAAGGTGGTGTACACCCGTAAGACAGATGTCTTCCTCGAGTTGTGGCAGCGGGCAGAGATTGCCAACAAGAATAAAGCCGACCTTTTCCTCTCCATCCATATCAACGCGCTGCCCGGCAAGAAGATTGCACGCGGTTTCCAAACCTATACCTTGGGCAGGGGGCGCGTTTCGGGCAGCAACAAAGGAATCACCGAGAACCTCGATGTGGCCAAGCGCGAGAATGCCGTCATCGTGATGGAGAAAGACTACCAGCAACATTATGCGGGGTTTGACCCCAACTCGCCAGAGAGCAACATCATGTTTGAGTTCATACAAGACACCTACCGCGAGCGGAGTGTTGAGATGGCCAAACTGATGCAGCGCTATGTATGTGCTGCCACCGGCCGGCAGAACGGCGGTGCCCATCAGGACAATCTGGCCGTGCTGCGCCTGACGTCGATGCCCGGCTGTCTGCTTGAGCTGGGATTCATCTCCACCCCCGACGAAGAGCGGTTTATGAATTCTGCCGAGGCTCCCGAGAAGTACACCCGTGGCATCTACAATGCCTTCATCGCTTACAAGAAGAAGTATTTTGGAGGAACCACCGTCCCTTTCGAGGAAACGGCCGATCAGGAAACAGTAATTCCGTCGGTCGTACCCGAGGAATACAAGGAAAAGGCAGCGCAAAAGGCGGAAAGCAAAGCAGCACCGTCAAAGACGGTAAGGCAGACAGAACAGCCAAAAGCTCAAATGGCGGCGGAACAGCCAAAAGCCGAACAAGCACGGGAACAAAAAGCGGAACCCGAAGTGGCAAAGCAGGAACCGGAGCAAGCAACAAAGGAAAAAAGTAGTGGGGCAGAGAGCAACGCTAACGACGGAAGACCCGTTTTCAAGGTGCAGATTCTTGCCAGTTCGCAGTTGCTGAAGAGCGGCAGTGCGCAGTTGAAAGGAACGGCCGATGTGTACCACTATCAGGAGGGAGGCCTGTATAAATATACTGTCGGTGCCTCTGTCAACTACAATGAGATATACCAGTTGCGCAAGACGCTGTTGGAGAAATTCCCCGAGGCATTCATCATCGCTTTCAAGAACGGAGAGAAGATAGACGTTCGCGAAGGCATCAGGGAGTATCGCGCACATAAGAACCAATAAACAAACAACCGAATATGAAAGTTTCAAAAGAGATAAGAATAGCACTCGTTGCGATGGGAGCCATCGTCCTGCTCTATTTCGGAATGAATTTTCTGAAGGGCATGAGTCTGTTTTCATCGAATAACAGATACTTCATCTCGTTCGATGATGTTACCGGACTGGCCTCGTCGAGTCCGATTTATGCCAACGGATTCCGCGTGGGAGTGGTGAAGAAAGTGGACTACAACTATCAGAATCCCGATGCCGACATCAAAGTGGAAGTGGATATCGACCCCAAGCTGGAGCTGCCCAAGGGAAGCTCGGCAGAGATTGTGAGCGACATGCTGGGCAACGTGCAGGTGAACCTGATTGTGAAAAGCGACGGCACGGGAAAATTGAATCCTGGCGACGTGATCCCGGGAAAGGTCAGCAGCGGCGCACTCGGACAAGTGAAGGACATGATACCCGCCATAGAGAAAATGCTGCCCAAGCTCGATTCTATCATGGGCAGCCTGAATATGCTGCTGGCCGATCCGGCCATTGCCCAGTCGTTGCACCACGTGGAGGCCATCTCGGGCAATCTGATTACTACCTCGAACGAACTGAACACGCTGATGGCCAACCTCAATAAGCGCATGCCAGGACTGATGACGAAGGTGGATGGCGTGCTCGACAACACATCGCAGCTGACAGGCAATCTGAGTGCCCTCGACGTGGCGTCAACACTGGCGCGCGTGGATGCCACACTCGACAATGTGAAGCAGCTCACGGCACAGCTGAACAGCAACCAAGGCTCGCTGGGCCTGCTCATGCGCGACCCGCAATTGTATAATCATTTGAATGCCACGGTGCGCGATGCCGATTCGCTGCTCATCGATTTGAAATCCCATCCGAAACGCTACGTGCATTTCTCCGTATTTGGCAAAAAAGATAAGTAAATTAAATTTTGTCTAAATTGAGCATAGGCATATTTTTGCTTGAGGGCATCATCTGAAACCGCCTGTTTTAGTGGTGTTTGTGATGATTGCTATCAGGCGTTGCCCTTGTTTTTGAGAAAAACATAAATTGTGTGTAAGTGGCGATATATCAGTAGGTTTTAAATTTGCAAATAGGGAAAATCGTATATTTTAGTTCGCTTTTCGTAAACACCCGTGATTGTGCACTTTACGAACGAATGTAAAAAAATAATAAAAGTTAAGATTTGCATTTCTCAAAAAGATTTCCGAAATTTGCAGACGAATACAAAAACCTAATGAGCTTTTTTGTAAAGCTTCGTCATATAATTCAATAATTTAAGGTAATGAAAAGTAATCCTGGTGCACTCTGGGAGCAAAGCCTCTCGCTCATAAAGGGCAATGTGACAGAGCAGCAGTTCAACACATGGTTCAAGCCCATCATGCTTGAGTCTTTCAACGAAGAGACTCAAACATTGCTGGTGCAAGTTCCAAGTCCGTTTGTTTACGAGTACTTGGAAGAGAACTTCGTTGACTTGCTGAGCAAGGTGCTTTCGCATACCTTTGGAAAGGGTGTCAAGCTTACCTATCGCATTGTCACCGATATGGCGAACCATCTCACACAGGTGATTCCGGCAGACCCTGTGCCCCAAATTGGGCATACGCTCACACGCACACGCGCTAACCAGTCGCCCAGTGTGCTCGATGCAGCCCAGCCGCAGCCCATCGACTCGCAGCTGAATCCGCATCTCACCTTTTCTAATTTTATAGAGGGCGACAGCAACAAGCTGCCACGCAGCGTGGGACTGTCTATTGCCGAGCATCCGAGCAAGACTTCCTTCAACCCGATGTTCATTTACGGACCGTCGGGATGCGGAAAGACGCATCTGATCAATGCCATCGGGGTGCGCACCAAAGAGCTGTATCCCGATAAGCGTGTGCTTTATGTCAGCGCCCGCCTCTTTCAGGTGCAGTATACAAGTGCTGTGTTGCATAACACCACCAACGACTTCATCAATTTCTACCAGACGATTGATGTGCTCATTGTCGACGATGTGCAAGAGTGGATGACGGCAGAGAAGACACAGGTGGCCTTCTTCCATATCTTCAACCATCTGTTCAAGAATGGTAAGCGCATCATCCTCGCCAGCGACCGTCCGCCCATCGATTTGAAGGGAATGCCCGACCGCTTGCTCACTCGTTTCTCCTGCGGGTTGATTGCCGAACTGGAGAAGCCCAACGTGCAGCTGTGCATTGATATTCTGGAGAGTAAGATTAAGCGCGATGGACTGAGTATCCCCTCTGATGTGGTACGTTTTATTGCTTCTACGGCTAACGGCAGTGTGCGTGATTTGGAAGGAGTGGTGAACTCGCTGCTGGCTTATTCGGTGGTCTATAATAGTAATATCGACATGCGTTTGGCAGAGCGTGTCATCAAACGTGCCGTGAAGGTTGACGACCATCCGCTTACCATCGACGATATTCTGGATGCGGTGTGCACCCATTACAACGTTTCTTCTACGGCTGTTGCGGGCCGCAGTCGCAAGCGTGAGTATGTGCAGCCCCGTCAGGTGTCGATGTATCTGGCGCAGAAATACACCAAGATGCCTTCCTCGCGTATAGGCAAGCTGATTGGTGGCCGCGATCACTCAACGGTGATTCACAGCTGCAGTCAGGTGGAAGAGCGCATGCGGATAGATGCTCTTTTCCATGATGAGATTACTAGCATTGAGAACTCTTTCAAGTTGAAAGAGTAATAAGTCTGAGGATTTTTTTTGATTTTCGAGATGTCGATATATCGGGATCTCGATATGTCGATGTTCCGATATATCGAAATATCGAAGTCTCGAAGTTTCGAAATCTCGATGTATCGATATTACGAATTTTCGTAGGTACGAGATTGCCCTCGTACCTACGAAAATCAATCAATAGTTTTCGCCATAGCGCTCGTGCACAATGTCGTCGAGGGCACGGCCACGCGTGTTGGGCATGCCAATGAGACCAACCACGAGCGAGATGCACAGCAGCACCACCATGCAATAAGCGGCAATGGTGAAGCCTTCGCCATTTTCTCCATAGATATACGTGAAGACAAGTCCCCATGCTGCCGAAAGACCACGCACGATGAAGAACATCAGACCCTGGGCACCTGCACGGAATTTGGCGGGGAAGAGCTCTGAGCCCCACAAGGCGTAAAACACCTGAACCGAACTACCGTTGTTGATACCCCAAAGAATGGTGAAGATCCAGATGCCTGCAATGGTGGTCACACCACCGCCGATGACAAGAAGCCAGGCGGTGAGAGCTGCAGCCAGTCCGAAGATGTAGAAGAACCGGTGGGCCACTTTGTCTACGTAGAATGAGATGATGAAAGTGGTAACCACCACAAACACCCAGCTGATGCAGCTCAGCATGTTGGCCGACTCATTGCTCAGTCCGCCTGCTGTCTCGTAGATATGCGGCATGAAGAATCCCATCACCGATGCCACCAGGTTCCACGTCAGATAGATGGTAGCCAGGAAAGCTACGGTCTTGACAGCAGTCTTGTTGGTGAAGAGCAGCTTGATGTTGTCGACAATGCTGCTGTTCACGTTGTTGGCCTTCTGGGCAGTGTATTCGGCGCTCTCTTCCAGCTGGCGCTGGAGGTTCCAGGCGATGAAGGCCACGATGAAGAGCGTCAGGAATACCACGCGCGAGGAGAACACCTCCACAGTGGCCTGTGCTGCGTCGGCTCCCACGATGGCATGGGCCAGCGACTCTACGGGTGCATAGAGCACGCCGCCCGGTGCGAGCAGCATGCCGAAGAACAGGATGAACATCGGGCCGAGTCCCCACGACATCTGCGAGATGCAGATGTTGCGGCCTCGGTTGTTCACTTCCGAACTCTCAGAGATGTATGTCCATGAAGCAGGAACTCCAATTCCCACCGAGATGCCCGTGATAAGGAAACCCACAAGAAGCATCGGGAAATTCACCGACAACATCACAATGAGTACGCCGAGCATATAGACCAGCAGGTTGTAGGTGAAGATAAACTTACGTCCGAACTTGTCGGCCAGGAAACCACCTATGATGGCACCGATAGCAGCTCCCAGCGCATTGGCGCTGAGGGCGTTGAGCCATCCCAGGTGCATCTCCGACAGACCCAGATAATTCTGCCATAGGGTGACGCCGCTCGATCCGGCCACGATGGCACCTGCGTCCAGATAATTGTTGAGAGACACCGCCAGGGTGCTCTTCAGACTACCTTTGTTTTTTGACATGGTTATTTGTTCTTTATTTCTTCATTCAGCTTGATTATCTGCAAACAACATCCACCTTGATGTTGAAAATCTTGGCCACCTTGAGAATGGTGTCGATGTGGTGACCTACGGCAGCTGCCATGTGGTGGGTAGGACCGGCCTCGCTCCAGCGGTTGCAGAATTCGCGTGCACCGATAGAGAAACGGGTGCGCATGTTGGTGTCGCCGAAGGTGAAGATAGGTCCGTCCTCGTTGACGCCCTCTGCCACCACAAACTTAAACACGCCATTCTTGTCTTGGGTGATGCCCAGATAAGTCACGGGTCCCGTGGGAGGATAGAACTGTGTGAGGTAGCCACCGCCAGCCTTGCCGTGGAACACAGGAACGATTTTCATGGTAGGCTTCTTGGCCTGCGAGATGTCGAAGTCGCCTGATCCCGAGTGACCAATGATGCAGATGTCCTCGTTGAAGTCGATGCTGTACATCTCAGAGAGTGTGCCGGTACCGCTGATGGTTTTCAATATCGACATGGCCATTGCCACCTTCATGTCACCCTCTACGGCACATGCTGTGTGCTGTTTGATGAGCATCGAGAAGGCAGGGATGAGCATCGAGTCGAGTTTTCCGGCAATGCCCTGTGCAAAACCGTCGTAGTGAGAGGCAATCATGCCCAGTTTCTCATCTTTCACCCACTGCTCAAAAGCCACCACATACTTGGCCATGTCCCACACCTTTTCGATGGTGCCGCCACCCTCGATGTCGAAGGTGTCGAGAATGTCCTGAGCCTTGGCGCGGATAGCCTCTTCGTCGGTGATATTGTCGGCAATAGCCCACATCTTCTCCCAGTCGAACTGTTTGGTATAAACAAACATGCGGTGGTAGAGATTGGTCTCGTCGATATAGAGGTCCATCATGCCGGGATAGGGGCGTCCTATCTGTGCAATGTTCGTGTCGCGGAAACGACGGCGCACCTGTGCGGCACGGCACCAGTCCTCAATCTCGGCTTGCACCTGTGGGTCGCCGCCTTCTACCACACCGGTAATCACGGCATGGCGCTTGCCGGCACGCTCCAGGTCGGCCACCATCTCGCCTACTGCACCACAGGCATAGAGTTCGCCAAGCCATGTGGGAATGTCGGTATGGGCATAGTCGGGAGCCTTCTTCTTCTGCACGTTCACCAGCACTACGGGCACGTCGAGATCGCGCACTGCCGGCAGCATATTATAAGAGGTGCAATAGGTCAGCAGTTGCAGGATGACCAAGTCGACGTCTGCAGCGCGGAACTTATCGCCAGCCTCCATGGCCATCTCTTTGGTGGTGACCATGCCGCCATCGATAATCTCGATGGTGTCGGGAAGGGTTTTCTTGAAGGCGTCATATTGTGCCTCAAATTCAGGAACTAGTTGTGGGAACTGTGGCAGATATGCCTGTAAAGCAATCGAGAATACACCTACTCTTGCTTTGGTCTCTACTAATGGTTTACTCATAGTTTTCTAAGTATTTTTTGTTATTGATAATCTTGTTGGTTGAATGCAGGCCTCTCAGCAGCGAATGTCATCCCTCCTTTCAGCGGCGAATGTCATCTTTGCCAGGGCCATGCATGCTTGTTTACTTCTGTCCTGTGACAGCGAGGTATTTTTGGTATCCCTCGTCCCACAGTTCTTTATCTTGTGGGTGGAACTGCTTCAGATCGAGGCTGTTGGCAATAATCTGGCGCATCTCCCAGATGTCTTTCACTTCGCCCGATGCTTTTGCCTGCATCATGATGTTGCCGATGGCTGTTCCTTCCTGCGGTCCGGCAAGTACCTCCACACCCAGCGAGTTGGCGGTAAACTGGTTGAGATATTTGTTGAGCGATCCGCCGCCAATGATGTGCAGCACGTTGAGTGGAAAAGAGGCAAACTCTTTCAGCCATCCGAACACCTGACGGTAGCGCAGGGCCAGCGAGTCGAAAATGCAACGGCAAATCTCGGCGGGTGTCTCAGGCACTGTCTGGTGGGTGTTGCGGCAGTAGGTCTGTATGGCCTCAATCATCGATGAGGGGTTGGCAAACAAGGCATCGTCGGGATTGATGATGCTGCGGAAGGCCTCCACCTGCATGGCCGAACCTTGCAGCTCGGGGTGGGAGAGCCGGCGCACCTCTTCGGGCCACTCCTTGCGACAGCGCTCATAGAGCCACATGCCGCAGATGTTTTTCAGGAATCGCGTGGTACCCTCGATGCCACCTTCGTTGGTGAAGTTCAGCTCGTAGCTGCGCTCATTGATGATGGCATCCTTCGTCTCAATGCCCATCAGGCTCCATGTGCCGCTGCTCAGATAGGCAAACTGCTCGTTGCGGGCAGGAACGGCAGCCACGGCGCTGCCCGTGTCATGACCGGCAACGGCAATCACCGGCACAGCTCCCAGACCCGTCATGCGCTGCACCTCTTCGGTGAGCACGCCAATCTGTGTGCCGGGGCTCACCATGCGTCCGAACTTGTCGCGGCTCAGGCCGACACTTGCCAGCAGGGCCTTGTCGAGGTCCTTGGTGCGCGGGTCGAGCATCTGTGATGTGGAGGCGATGGTATACTCGCATACGGCCTCGCCCGTAAGCATCCAGCTGAGTGCGTCGGGCACAAAGAGAATCTTCTTTGCGTTTTTCAGGGCGCTGTTGCCTGCCTCCTTCATGGCATATAGCTGAAAGAGCGAGTTGAAGTTCATGAACTGAATGCCCGTCACATGATAGACATCCTTCTTGCTGGCCACCTTCTCCAGATACTCTTCCATCTTGCCGAAGGTGTGCGGGTCGCGATAGGCCATGGGGTTGCGCAAGATGGCATTGTCGTCGCCGACAAACACAAAATCGACACCCCATGTGTCGATGCCAATGCTGGTAATCTCTATCTGCCGGCTGGCAGCCACCTTGAGTCCCTTGATGACTTCAAAATACAAGGCATAGATGTCCCAGTAGAAGTGTCCGCCCGTCTCAATGAGATTGTTGTCGAAGCGAGTCAGTTCTTCCAAGTCGAATTTTCCGTCGTTCAACGTGCCGATAATTGTCCTTCCGCTCGTTGCGCCCAAATCGACCGCAAAGAAATATTTTTTATTGTCCATATTGTTAGAAGTTAGTATATACTAGAATTGAATTCAGCTGCAAAGATAATCGATTACCGTGCGAATCAACTACACAATTTGATTTTCCAACCGACAGTTTTGGGAAAGGCAACAAAAAAGCCCCGATATCACATCGAGGCTATTTCTTCGTACTTATCTTGAATGTTTTAGCAGTTTGTATGATGTAGCATGTAAATATTGAAAATCCGTTGTTTTGTGATTGCAAAGTTAGCTGAAAAGTTGACTACAATCAAATAATCATGCAATTTTCGTGCAAAAAATTACGTAAACGTTTTCAGAATTATCATGCATTCCCTTTCCTTTTTAGGATATTTTGTTTATCTTTGCAGCATCCATGAAATGTGCCATCATGAAAGACAAGATAATGAAACAAATCACGCCCATCGCCCATTTCCGTTCGCCGCTGACCAGCAAGTTTGGTATTCCCCGGCAGAGCGGACTCGTTGACGAACTGCGTGGCAGCATCGTGTTCGAGAAACCTTATGCCCAGCCCGATGCCCTGCGGGGGATAGAGGATTTCGACTATTTGTGGTTGATATGGGGATTCTCGGCAAACAGCGACGATGCCGGCGAGAGCCGTTCACTCACCGTGCGGCCGCCTCGTCTGGGTGGTAATCAGCGCATGGGTGTGTTTGCCACGCGCTCACCCTTCCGTCCCAATGGCCTGGGACTTTCGTGTGTGCGTATCGAGAAAGTGGAGAATGGGGTGATACATGTGCTGGGTGCCGATCTGATGGACGGTACGCCCATTTACGATGTCAAGCCCTATGTGCCCTATGCCGATGCCCATCCCGAGGCCCGTGGCGGTTTCACCGACCAACGAGAATGGAAACAGCTGGAAGTGGTAATCCCCGACGACTTGCGTCAGCAGTTCTCCTCAGGCGAGCTGGCGGCACTGACGAAAATCCTCTCGCTTGATCCGCGCCCCCACTATCATACCGACAGCCAGCGCATCTATGGCTTGCCCTTCGGTGGCCGTGACATCAGGTTTCGTGTGGCTGAGGGTGTCGTCAGTGTGGTGGAGGTAAGAAAAATATAGCAAGGAAAAGCAACTTTCTTTTGCATTTCTCTCGATTTTCGCACAACTTTGACTTCGCCGAGGTTACTCCGTCTCGGAAATGCTCAAATAAATTTGGCATTTCGCCCGACTTTTCGTAACTTTGCGACGAAAAGACGCGAAGTTACTCCATCTCGGCATAAAAAACAAACTGTTTGTTTTGTTCTGCTCTCGATTTTTCGTAACTTTGCCAAGAAATACTAGTATTGACAATTTAAGAATGAAAGAATTTGTTATATCCGAGGTGAAGGCCGAGACCGCAGTGTTGGTGGGACTCATCACCCAACAGCAGGACGAGGCCAAGACCAAAGAATATCTCGATGAGCTTGAGTTTCTGGCCGATACGGCTGGAGCCGTCACCGTCAAGCGGTTCACGCAGAAGGTGAATGGCCCCAACCAGACCACCTATGTGGGCAAAGGCAAACTGGAGGAAATCAAGCAATACATTAAGGCAGAAGAAGATGCTGAGCGCGAAGTGGGAATGGTGATTTTCGACGATGAGTTGTCGGCCAAGCAGATACGCAACATCGAGGCCGAGCTGAGAGTGAAAATTCTCGACCGTACCAGTCTCATTCTCGATATCTTTGCCATGCGTGCACAAACAGCCAACGCCAAGACGCAGGTCGAACTGGCGCAGTATCGTTACATGCTGCCACGTCTGCAACGCTTGTGGACCCACCTGGAGCGCCAGGGTGGTGGTTCTGGCTCGGGCGGTGGCAAGGGCAGCGTGGGCTTGCGTGGTCCTGGTGAGACGCAGTTGGAGATGGACCGTCGTATCATTCTCAACCGCATGAGCCTGTTGAAGGAGCGCCTGGCTGAGATTGACAAGCAGAAAACCACCCAGCGCAAGAATCGCGGACGACTCATCCGCGTGGCCCTTGTGGGTTATACCAATGTGGGTAAGTCTACCATCATGAACCTATTGGCCAAAAGCGATGTGTTTGCAGAAAACAAACTGTTTGCTACCCTCGACACGACGGTACGCAAGGTGGTGGTCGACAATCTGCCGTTCCTCTTGGCCGACACCGTGGGCTTTATCCGCAAACTGCCTACCGACTTGGTTGATTCGTTTAAGAGCACCCTCGACGAGACGCGCGAGGCCGACCTGCTGTTGCATGTGGTAGACATCTCCCATCCCGACTTTGAGGAGCAGATTCGCGTGGTGGAGAAGACACTCCAGGACTTGGGGTGTGCCGACAAACCGTCGATGATCGTGTTCAATAAAATTGATGCCTACCGGTGGGTGGAGAAAGAGGCCGACGACCTCACACCCATGACCAAGGAGAACATTTCGCTCGATGAGCTGAAGCGCACCTGGATGGCACGGCTCAACGAGAACTGTCTGTTCATCTCGGCCCGCGAGCGCATCAATATCGACGAGTTTCGCGAGAGTATTTATAATAAGGTTCGCGAACTGCACGTACAGAAATATCCCTACAACGACTTCTTGTATAACAATGACTACGAGGAGACAGATGTATAACGATAAGCACCAAAACTATGGAAGAGTATAGACTTTTAACTCAAGAGGAAATCCTCACGCTGGAAGACCATGGCTGTAGTGCCGAGGACTGGACAGCCGTTGAGGTGGGCGAGGGGTTCACGCCTGCAGCCCTGCGCAACGTGGCGTTCTATGGCAACATTCGCCTGGGAGCCTTCGAGAAGAGAATGGAAATCAGCAAGGGGTTCGTCAAGCCTTGTGGCATCCGTAATGCCACCCTGCGCAACGTCACCATTGGTGACAACTGCCTGATAGAGAATGTGGGCGGATACATCAACGACTACACCATAGGCGACGACTGCCTGATCTCGAATGTCAGCATCATCGAGACCACCGAGGGTGCCACCTATGGAGAGGGCAATCTCATCTCGGTGCTCAACGAGGCTGGCGACGGTAATGCCATCATCTTTGGCAACCTCAACAGTCAGTTTGCGGCATTCATGGTGAAGCATTTTACCGATAAATATATCAAGGACGAGATACGCCGGCTCATCAACGAGGACATCCGCCGCAACATGCCCGAACGGGGCATCATCGGCAACAACGTGAAGATTGTCGGCACCAAAGAGATAACAAACACTGTGATTCACGACAATTGCGAGATCAATGGGGCCTCACGTATCAGCGACTGCTCGATACTCAATGGCCCCAACGATTCGGTCTACATCGGCACGGGTGTTATCTGCGAGAACTCGATTATCTGCAACGGCTCGAGCATCATCAACAGTGTGAAGATGCAAGACTGCTTTGTGGGCGAGGCATGCCACATTGCCAACGGTTTCACGGCCTCGCAGAGCGTGTTCTTCGCCAACAGTTACATGTCAAACGGTGAGGCATGTGCAGCCTTCTGCGGTCCGTTCTCGGCCAGCCACCACAAGAGCTCACTGCTCATCGGTGCCCAGTTCTCGTTCTATAATGCCGGTTCGGCCACCAACTTCTCCAACCATGCCTACAAGATGGGTCCTATTCACTACGGAACCCTTGAGCGCGGAACGAAGACGGCCAGCGGCTCCTACGTGCTGATGCCTGCCAAGATAGGTGCCTTCTCGGTGTGTATGGGCAAACTGATGCATCATCCCGACACGCGCGACCTGCCGTTCTCTTATCTTATTTCCTACAACGACGACATGTATCTGGTGCCTGGTCGCAACATCACCACCGTGGGTCTCTATCGCGATATTAAGAAGTGGCCCAAGCGCGACCGTCGTTCGGCCGGCAGCCAGAAGAGCATCGTCAACTTCGACTGGCTCTCGCCATTCACCGTGGGAGGTATCCTGCGCGGCAAGCGGATTCTCGAGCGTCTGCGCGAGGCATCGGGTGACTTGCAGTCGCAATACAACTACCACGACTACGTCATCAACGCATCGTCGCTCCGTAAGGGCATCAAATATTACGACATTGCCCTGCGCCTCTACATGGGTGCTGTCTTGAAGCGTGCCAAGAAGCATGGTTACTTCGGAGTACCTACCACCAAGACAGGACTTGGCAACTGGATCGACCTTTCCGGTCTGCTGCTGCCCGAGAGCGAGGAGACCCGTCTCATCCACGATATCAAGAATGGCACGTTGGAGACGATTCAGGCTGTCATCGACCGTTTCGAGGAAATCAACAGCCACTATCGCGAGTACCAATGGGCCTGGACTTACCAGATGATTCTCGACTACTATGGGCTCACCGAGATTACTGAGGCCGATGCCGAGCATATCCGTGACGAGTATGTCAAGGCCCGCCGCATCTGGGTGGGCGAGATTCGCAAGGATGCCGAGAAAGAGTTTGCCATGGGCGATGTGGAAGACGATGTCTTCAACGACTTTATCGACAAGCTCGACCATGAGGTTGACTACGAGAACTGACATGGACATAGATCATCTTTTTTTAATTTGACGTTTTAAAACCAGACAATATGAAACTTCAATCTGTTATTTTCGCTGGCCTCATGATGCTCGCCACGAGCCTCTCGGCCAAAGACTACAAGTACACCACCGTGCCCGGCGATATGATGAAGACACGCATCTATACGATCGACAACGGACTGAAGGTCTACTTGTCGGTAAACAATGAGAAACCACGCATCCAGACTTACATCGCCGTGCGCACCGGTTCGCGCAACGACCCCGCAGAGACCACCGGACTGGCCCACTATCTGGAGCACCTGATGTTTAAGGGCACTAAGCAGTTTGGTACCACCAACCCCGTGGCCGAGAAACCGTTCCTCGACGACATTACTCGCCGTTATGAGGACTATCGTAAGCTCACCGACCCCGAGGCACGCCGTCAGGCCTACCATGCCATCGACAGCGTGAGCCAGCTGGCTGCCCGCTACAACATCCCCAACGAGTACGACAAGCTCATGGCAACCATCGGTTCCGAGGGCTCGAATGCCTACACCTCCAACGATGTCACCTGCTATGTCGAGGATATTCCAGCCAACGAGGTGGACAACTGGGCCAAGATTCAGGCCGACCGCTTCCAGCATATGGTGGTGCGCGGATTCCACACCGAGCTCGAGGCTGTCTACGAGGAATACAACATCGGACTGACCAGCGACAGCCGCAAACTGTGGGCTGCCCTCAACGCCAAGCTCTTCCCCAATCATCCCTATGGCACACAGACCACCATCGGCACACAGGAGCACCTGAAGAACCCATCGATTGTCAACATCATGAACTACTACAACCGCTACTATTGCCCCAACAATGTGGCCATCTGTATGGCGGGCGACATGGATTGCGACAAGGTCATCGCCACCATCGACCGTTACTTCGGCTCGTGGAAACCCAATCCACAGCTCAGCCGGCCTGAATACGGGCCGCAGCCACAGCTCACGGCACCCGTAGACACCACCATCGTAGGCCCCGAGGCAGAGCGCGTGATGCTGGGATGGCGCTTCAAGGGAGCTGCCGACCTGCAGAGCGACACGCTCGACGTTATCGGCGACCTGCTCTCCAATGGTAAGGCCGGACTCGTCGACCTCGATATCAACCAGAAGATGCTGATGCTTGGTGCCGACTGTGGTGCCCAGCACCTGACCGACTACAGCCAGTTCATCATGCTGGGTGTGCCCAAGGAAGGACAGACCCTCGATGAGGTGCGCCAGCTGCTGCTCGCCGAGATAGAGAAACTCAAGCGCGGCGAGTTTGCCGACAACCTGTTGCCCAGCATCATCAACAACCTCAAGCTGCGTGAGATGCAGGCACTCGATATCAACTCCAACCGTGCCGATAAGTTTGTCGACGCCTTCATCAACGGACAGAAATGGGAGGATGTCGTAGGCCGTCTCGACCGCATCTCGAAGATGACCAAACAGCAGATTGTCGACTTTGCCAACCGTCATTTCGGTAACAACTACGCCTGTGTCTACAAGCGTCAGGGCGACGACACCACGCAGAAGAAGATTGACAAACCTGCCATCACGGCCATCCCCTCTAACCGCGACTATGTCAGCCAGTTTGTGAAAGACATTCAGAATAGCAAGGTGGAGCCCATCCAGCCGCAGTTTGTCGACTTCAATCGCGATATGACCGTCACCAAGACAAAGAAAGGACTGCCACTGCTTTATAAGAAGAACACCGATAACGGCCTCTTCACCCTGATGTTCCGCTATGAGTTTGGCACACAGGCCGACAACCGTTACGAAATTGCCGCCGACTACTCCGACTATGTGGGTACCGACAAGATGAGCGTGGTCGAGCTCAAGCAGAAATTCTACGAGCTGGCATGCCTCTACCGCATCGGCGTGGGCGACGACAACATCACCATTCTGCTCACCGGACTTAACGAGAAAATGCCCGAGGCCGTAGCACTGCTCGAGAACCTCCTGCAGAACGCCAAGGCCGACAACAACACCTTCGAACAGTATATCTCCCTCACGCAGAAAGCCCGTCAGGATGCTAAGAAAAGCCAGCGCGGTTGCTTCGATGCCCTCTACAGCTATGCTGTCTATGGGCCTTACAACAGCACCCGCAACCAGATGAGCATCGACGAGATGAGACATACCGACCCGCAACAGCTGCTCAGCCTGCTGAAGAACCTCAACCAGTATGAGCACACCGTGGTCTACTATGGTCCCGACGACGTGAAGACACTCTCGAATATGCTCACCAAGTTGCACAAGACACCCAAGCGCCTGCAGGCTGTTCCTCAAAACAAGCCTTACATCAAGCAAGAGGCAAACACCAACGAGGTGTGGATTGCCCCCTACGAGGCCAAGAACATCTACATGCGCATGTACCACAATGAGGGACGCTCGTGGAATCCCGACGAGGCTGCCGTGCAGGCACTCTTCAACGAGTACTTTGGCGGTGGAATGAACACCATCGTCTTCCAGGAGCTGCGCGAGGCACGCGGACTGGCCTACAATGCGTCGGCATACTATTCACGACCCGATGAGAAAGGACATAAGGAGAGCTATATTACCCATATCATCGCCCAGAACGACAAGATGAAAGACTGCATCAGCGTCTTCCACGAGATTCTCAACCAGATGCCTCAGAGCCAGGGTGCTTTCAACATTGCCAAGGAGAGCCTCACCAAACAGCTCGCCAGCCTGCGCACCACCAAGTCGTCGGTATTCAATGCCTACCTGCGTGCCAAGAAACTGGGACTCGACTACGATCTGAACGAGAAAATCTATCAGGCACTCCCCGCCCTGCAGCTGTCCGACATCGTCAGTTTCGAGCGGCAGCAGATGGCTAACAAAGCCTACCGCTACATCATTCTTGGCGACGAGAAAGAACTCGACATGAAATTGCTTGAGAAGATCGGCCCCATCAAACGGCTCACTCTCACCGACATCTTTGGATATTAACTCTATAAATCAAAACATTATGGCAACACCAGATTTTAAGTATGCACCCATGTTCCAGTTGGGCAAAGACGACACCGAGTATCGTCTGCTCACCAAGGAAGGGGTCACAATCAGCGAATTTGAAGGTAAAGAAATCGTAAAAGTATCGCCCGAGGCCCTCACCCTGTTGGCCCAGGAGGCTTTCCACGATGTGGAATTCATGCTGCGCCGCTCGCACAATGAGCAGGTGGCACAGGTACTCACAGACCCTGAGGCCAGCGAGAACGACAAATATGTGGCTCTGCAGTTCCTGCGCAATGCCGAGGTGGCCTGCAAGGGCATCCTGCCTTTCTGCCAGGACACTGGCACAGCCATCATCCACGGCGAGAAAGGACAGCAGATATGGACAGGTTTTGAGGATGAGGAAGCGCTCTCTCTGGGTGTCTACAACACCTTTACGCAAGACAACCTGCGCTACTCGCAGAATGCGCCCCTCACCATGTATGAAGAGGTGAACACCCGTTGCAACCTGCCTGCACAGATTGATATCGAGGCTACCGAGGGCGCTGAATACCGCTTCGTGATGGTAGCCAAGGGCGGCGGCTCGGCCAACAAGACCTACTTCTATCCCATGACCAAGGCCACCATCCAGAACGAGGGCACGCTCATCCCGTTCCTCGTTGAGAAGATGAAGAGCCTCGGCACAGCTGCTTGTCCTCCTTATCACATCGCATTTGTTATTGGCGGCACATCGGCAGAGAAGAACCTGCTCACCGTGAAGCTTGCCTCTATCAAGTACTACGACAACCTGCCTACCACCGGCGATGAGACAGGACGTGCCTTCCGCGACATCGACCTGGAGAAGAAACTCTTGCTCGAGGCTCACAAGATTGGTCTGGGTGCACAGTTTGGTGGTAAGTACATGGCCCACGACATCCGTGTCATCCGTCTGCCTCGCCACGGTGCCAGCTGTCCTATTGGTATGGGTGTCAGCTGCTCAGCCGACCGTAACATCAAGGCCAAGATCAACCGCGATGGTGTTTGGCTCGAGAAGATGGACAACAACCCCAGCGAACTGATTCCTGCCGAGTATGCCAAGGCTGGTGAGGGACAGAACCAGATTGTCATCGACCTGAACCAGGGCATCGATGCCGTTCGTGCCGAACTGACTAAGTATCCCGTCTCTACTCGCGTCAACCTGAAGGGCACCATCATCGTGGCCCGCGACATCGCCCACGCTAAGCTGAAGGCACGTCTTGATGCTGGTGAGGATCTGCCACAGTACTTCAAGGATTATCCCGTGCTCTATGCCGGACCAGCCAAGACTCCCGAAGGCTATCCTTGCGGTTCGATGGGACCCACCACGGCCAACCGTATGGACCCGTATGTTGACGAGTTCCAGGATCATGGAGGCTCTCTCGTAATGATAGCCAAGGGTAACCGCTCACAGGTAGTCACCGACGCCTGCCAGAAGCATGGCGGTTTCTATCTGGGCAGCATCGGCGGTGTGGCCGCAGTGCTTAGCCAGTCGAGCATCAAGAGCATCGAGTGCGTAGAGTATCCCGAGCTTGGCATGGAGGCTATCTGGAAGATTGAGGTTGAGGACTTCCCCGCCTTCATCCTCGTCGACGACAAGGGCAACGACTTTTTCAAGACGCTCAAGCCCTGGCCGGCAACATGCTAGTCTCTGCTTATTATTAGGTATACAATTAAGGTCTGGGTGTCAAAACATCCAGACCTTCGTTTATGAATATAAGATACCAGCCAATTGGTATTTGAGTCATTTCTAATGGCAATTTTCACGTTAACTTGAAACCTGCAGCTCTGCTGCCCTCATTCGTCACTAAACCTTGCTATCGCCTGACGGATAATGGCTTATGCTTGGTGACACTAGTCTTTCTGCCGTCACGATGCCTTCACACGCACTTTTGTAATCGATGCCTGATTACCCTCTAACTAGTTAATCAATTAAGGTCTAATCAGGCATTAATTAGAACGTAACTAGGCATCAATTCGAGCATAATCAGGCATTAATTGCAATTTCCATGGAAATCAAACCTGTACCCATGATCTCTGCTGTGATTTTTGACACACAAAAAAATGTTAAAAACACGGACTCGCATGCAAGATTTTTCAAAGAATCGTGTTATAATTTAAAAAGATAATATGTAGGCATATGAAAAAGATTTTCTTATTTCTGATGGGCGGTGTGCTGATGATGGCTATCGGCATGAGCAGCTGCTCGAGTAGCGACGATAACATGGACAATTCGAAAGAAGACATTGAACTGATTTTGAGTAACATAGATAAGAATACAACTTATCCCGTGTCGGAAGCGGTATGCTGGACAGATGGGTTAACGTCAAACTATAAATCCCCATCCTTCTATTGTCTTATTAATGACGCCCCTGGACTTACTAGTTTATACATCCACTACAAATACAACAACAAATTAGAGAACAGGAACAATTTCTTCCTCGAAGACATCAAGGAAGGTGACATCTTGGATTCTGACGATTTCATGGCAGAATTATTCTACCCGATGAACATAGGGTATGATAGGAACACATTTGTTGCTACAAGTGGGAAAATACAGGTTATCGACAAAAAGGGCGAAGGAAAAAATCTAACCCTCGCCCTGCAATTCAACAACCTTAGATTCACCGAGACCTCAAGCATAGAGTCTGGCGCAAGGCCTCTTCCTCGACCATATAATGTAAACGGCATTATAAAGTTTGAGTACACAGAAAAAAGATAAAAAACCAAAATCATGTAACAGGGGGACTCAGTTCACACCCATTTGGGCTCCAGTTTGTCCAACTTGTGAACTATACTTTTATTATTATACTTCCAATTTTTTCCAGAAAAAAAGGGAACTAACGGTAGAGGGCCTTCCTGCAGTCGCAGAGAGATTCCGACTGAGCAGGAGAGGCCTTCTGTCATGTAAATCGAAGGGACCTGTCCCTCCGATTTTCTGACACACAGTTTGCATGATTCTGAATTCGTCGAACTCACGTATGTTTACGCCCGTAGAAGCTATGTTTTCGTTTGTAGACGCTATGTTTTCGTTTGTAGAAGCTAAGTTTGCGCCAATAGAAAACATGGTTACGCCGATAGAAGGTGTGGTTGCGCCAAAAAAGGCATGTTTTTCACCCCTGCCAGCGTAGAAATGGGAAAATGTCACAAAGTCGCAAATCGAAAAAATTAATGAAATCAAACCGTCCCGGTGACCTCAGTTTTTTTGATATTCGATCCTATTGGAGTATTATGGATCTAGCAAACTTTAGAAGTCTGCGTTTGAATATTAAATATTAGTCTGAATAGTTATAAAGAGTACCACTTTTATAAAAATGTTTGTCTTTTGTTAAAAATCAAACATTTCGACAAAAAATAGAGATAAAATCAGTACTTTTGCTATAAATTCAATTTTATTACTAATTAGAGGTTTATGAATGGAATTTATTGGAAGAGCGTGAAACAACGAATAGAGAAATTCTTTGAGACGGTGCACGACTGCATACTTATCTTCACCGACTGGTTGGGATGACTTCACGGAGTGATAATTACATATTGCTGGCTTGTGACAAGATTGTGTTTTTATGATGATTAGTCCTTTCCTATTTTTAGATGTTTCAAAAGTCTTGGTCAAACGTATAATTATTTATAATATTATTTAACATATACAATATTAGTTGGTGGTGTAATGTAAAATATGTATTATTGTGTTTGATTATATTTAAACCGAAAAATAGATCAAAAAATGAAAAGTCGAAACTCCAATTTGCTGAACGTCATAAAATTTTACCTATTTTATGTTTCAATAGTTCTAATAGCTACCCCTCTTGGCGTGTATCTGATTTCTTTTTTGTCGGAAAATTATTTATTCGGAAGGAGTGTTTCTTTTGAGCTAATTTTAAAAAACAGTGTCCTTGACGACGCCATTCTTATATTGGGAAACCTGCTCATAATATTACTATTCATTAAAAAGGGATATACCAATATCAACAAATCTTGCTGTAGGACGGCTATGGCATCTTTTGACAAAGGGTTGTTTTTATGGATATTGATATTGGAACTTTCGGCTATACTTCCGATTAACCTTTTCGTTGCTATCCTTGATTTCGGCGACTATGCCACTGCCACTTCTGATAGTGCGCTAAGCGTAGCTTCGATTGTCGGTATATGCTTGCTGGCGCCGTTTGCCGAAGAACTGGTTATGCGTGGTGGTGTCGAGGAATATCTTCTCCGTTGGAAGCCCAACGCAGCTCTCGCAATAGTGTTGTCATCGTTGCTTTTTGGTGTGCTGCACTTTTATCCCAGTCTGATAGTCATAGCCTTTCTCAATGGTTTGTTGTATGGTTGGGTGTACTATCGGAGCCGTAATGTCGTGGCATGTTTCTTAATGCATATGGTCAACAATACAGCTTCATGTCTTGCTGACTGGCTGAGGCCTGACGACAGCACCAGTCTTGACATTTTGTTTCAGACTCGCGTTATAATCATTACATTGTTCTGCATCGTGTTTATGATTGCTTCGTTGGTGAACATAAAAAAGAAAACTTTGCAGAAGGCATAGGAAAGTCGTGCCGCATTAAAAAACGGTTGTTCCTCCTATTTTCTGACACACAACTTGCATTATTCTGAATTCGTCGAACTCACGTTATAATAACAATAGAATCTTTAAAAAATATCCATATGATTAGTTATTAAGTTATTCATTTATTGATACTTTTGCAAATATAGAAAAAATAAAATGGAATCAAATTGGATGTTTTTTAATAATAATTGTAATATCGGGAACATCGCCAGAGTGGCTCAGGTATCGGTTCTATTTCTCATTTTCCTTCCTGATAATTTGGCTGGATAAAGAATAATGTATACTTTTGCAAACAGTGGAAAATGGAGGGAGTGACTCGTCGAATCTCTCTCTTTTTGATGAATTAAAAATAGAACAAAATGAAGAACTACAGATTTCTCATGACAATGTTTGCTCTGGCAGCACTTATCCTGACCAGTTGCAACAAAAAGCAAGCAGCAACCGTCTCTTCGGCAGATGCCGACTCAACAACTGTTGTTGCACCTACAGAAAAGTCTCAGACCGATAAGCTTACTACCAAGAAGATTGCCAAAAGCCTGAAGAATGATGCAGGCGAGTTTGACCTGACCATCGATTTCCCCGAAGGTGGTAACGCCACGCTTGTCAACGCTATCCGCGAGTACATCAGCGAGTCGCTTGGCTCTACCTACGGCGGAGGTGAGGAGGACACGAAACAAGGTTCCTACAGTGGCGACCTCGCCGACGGTGACAAGATGGCCGACTACTATTTCGATCTGAAGGTGAAGGAGTTCCAGGCCATGTACAACGAGATGAAGCAAGACGGTATGCCCGAGATTCCCGAACTGGCCTCAAGCACCAAGATTACTAAAGACTATGAGACCGAGCGCGTAGTCACCTACCTCTTCAATAGTTACGAGAATGGTGGCGGAGCTCATGGTGGAGCTGTAGGATCGGGCATGACGTTCCGCAAGAGCGACGGTCGTCGCGTCGGCTGGGATTTGTTCAGCAGTGGAAAGATGCAGACCGTACTTCGTGACGGACTGAAAGAGTATTTCGAGGTGAAGACCGACGAAGAACTGGCGTCCAACCTCACCCTCACTGAGACCTATCTGCTGCCCATGCCTGTCACACCACCCATCTTCGGCAAAGATGGCATCATCGTCACCTACCAGCAATACGAGATTGCTCCTTATGCTGCCGGCATGCCCTCGTTCGTCATCCCCTACAACAAAGCGAAAGCCATGATGAACAACACCGGCAAGCAACTTATCAATTGATAATTGACAATTGATAATTGATCATTAGAAAATGAAGACATCATGAGGAAAGTATTGTTTTGGATCCTTGTGGCGGTGGCGGCATTAGCAGCAGCTATTGCCATTGACCGCTGCCAGGGTAGTCGTCTGCAAGTGGCTACTGGCGATGGCAGGGAGCACTTTGTGGTGATTACCGATGTGGTGCCCGATGCGATTCTGGAAATCAGGTATTTCGGCACCTACAACTTTGTGGGCTCGCGCATCGACGGTTATGAGCAACCCACGGCCCTGCTTACGCGCGAGGCTGCCGACAGTCTGCGTGCGGTGAGCGACGACGTGAAGCGGATGGGCTATCGCCTGAAGATTTATGATGCCTACCGTCCGCAGAAGGCTGTAGACCACTTCGTGCGCTGGGCCGAGGATGTGAACGATACGCTGATGAAGCCTTACTTCTATCCCGAGCTCGACAAGCATGTGCTCTTTCCACAAGGCTATATCGCTGAGAAAAGCGGCCATACGCGCGGTTCGACTGTCGACCTGACGCTCTTCGACATGACAACGGAGAAGGAACTCGACATGGGCGGCACGTTCGACTTCTTCGGGCAGCAGTCGCATCCCGACTTTGGTGGCAATCCCGACACCCAACAGTATGTGCCCACAGAGGGCATCACCGCCGAGCAGTTTGCCAACCGCATGACGCTCCGACAAGCCATGATGCGCCACGGCTTCAAGCCCCTCGACGAGGAGTGGTGGCACTTCACGCTGCGCAACGAGCCCTTCCCCGACACCTACTTCACTTTCCCGGTTAAAAATTGAGGATTGAGGATTGAGAATTGAGGATGGAGGATTGAAAATTCGCCAAAGTTCGAACAATTCGTGGCACCGAAGGTGCTTCGCGCTATGATTTAGAACCAAAGAACATTCGTACAATTCGAACAATTCGTGGTTGAAAAATTCTCAATCCTCAATTCGCTATGGTCCGTCAGGCTAATTATCAATTATCAATTGTCAATTATCAATTATAGTCTGACTCCCAGGGTAATGCTGGTGCAGCTGTTGTGAACACGGTCCTCACGGCTGTGGCGAGGTACCTTGCTCAGCCCGATCATATAGCGCACATCCAGTACCACATTCTTATATTCATACGACACGCCCAGGGGAATGGCCCATTCCATTTTGTGGAAGCTGCCCTTCACGCCAGTGTTGATGTCTTTATCGATACGTTGCGGATTCACCATGTCCTCCGATGTTGGCTCGGGAGCCCCAACGCCCTGATACATACCGACCTGTTCGGGGTGAGACAGTCCTCCGCTGATACCTATCTCAGGTTGATCGCCGATGAACCCCCATGTCTTCCCCTTTATTCTGGCTGCCATTATGTTACTATATTGAATACCGCCCTTCACCGTCAGTCCCTTCCAAACGTGAAAGTTCATCATCAGCGGGAAGCTCAGGTAGCGAAGTTCATATTTGTTGACGTGTTCGTTTGTGCTCAGCGTTTCTATTTTTGTTCCGTCGCTTTTCGTCATACCGAAACGGAAGGTCATCGTCTCGTCCGTCTTGCATCCCTTCACTGAATAAAATGCACCGATGGACACACCGAACAACGATGTAGGACGATATTCCACCTCGGCACCGCCGATGAATCCTACTGTGGTTTTCATGCAGTCGGGCGCGTCGCTGCCCTGCAGGTCAGAGAGGTTGATGCCCACTTGCGGTGTAACAGTCCATTTCTTTTGTGCGTTGGCTGCTAATGCCATTAGCATGAGAGCGGCCATGATAAATCCTTTTTTCATTCGTTTTTCTTTTTTATTGGTTTGTAAGTGGCAGCAAAGGTAAAGAAATTTTTCTGTTGCGGCAAAGAATCTGAGAAGAAAATAACGACCATCAGTCGTGGGAGTAATGAAATCCTTATTTTTTTATCCTATTTATGTAACATGTGATTTTTTTTGATATAAAGACAATTCAAACACGCGACCTCCTACTTGTCATTTGAACTTCTCACTTTTTTGTAAATGCCGGCTGAGCTGATGTGTTTTGAGAACAGCCCCCGCAGATTATAGAAGCTAGAATCAGCTGGGGGCTTGTTGAGTTCTAATGCAATACGATGCGATTAAACAAAGTGCTAATATATTTATCATCTTCATCAAATAATACATGGTTCTCTGCAAATTCAGGGCGCGTTCCCCAGAAATTCACGTCTTGATATGCTGTGTTCGAGAGAATATAACTATCGAGAGTGATGTCTGCATCATGAAGCGTTGGTTCCACTTCTTCCTTCAGCGTTTTGTAAAGCTGGATCTTGGGGTCTTGCAGTCCTTTTAGGTTACGAATACCTTTAGGATCAATGAATGTGACATGCTGATGCTCCCCATCGTTTACCCAAAGGATGAAGTCTGGGTAGAATCCACTTGCTTCGAAGAAGCCAATGCCTTTACGGCTCTCGTTTCTGAGAAGGTATATGTCCTTACCCGCAAGCATTCCATTCCTATTGTCATCAAAGAATTTTCTTACATCTGACACGAATCGCTTTTCTCCTGGGTTAAGAGCTACGGGAGAAATCTTTATCAATGGCTCGTTGGTGTTTTCATCCACTAGTTGCTTCTTACCATGATCGTCCCTGTCTTGTAGGCAAAGCAATGGATAGAAAAGATGCTGGTCGAAACGGAGTGATGTAATCCAAGGTCCGGATATAGAGAAGTCACGCTCCAAGTTACCTGACAATACCTGTTCGCGCAGTTCATGCAGTTTGTCAATCCACTCCTGCTTGTCATTGCGGACTTCAACAGTATATTCTTCAAAGAAGTTTGGATCGTTGGGCGACAAATAGACCGTCTCCATATACTTTGACTCCCATTTCCCTTTGCTCATCTTGTAGGCACGATCAATGTATGCTCGTAGCAATGCGATGGCAATCTCCTCCCATCGAGACACATCACTACCGAAGTCTTTTGGCTTGAGGTCGTCTTCTTGAATGAACAGTTCATACCAGTCTGAAGACTGCATTAAACGTTGCAATGTTTCCATGCTCAGTTCCATGTTCCACCAGCTACGTTCATTTTTCATCTGCTCAATGGCAAAGAATATCTTATTCCAATTGAGCAGCGCAAGATGATTTGAGCGCAATTTGCCTTTAGGCTTTACAGCCCCCTCTTCCACACCAGCCTTTTTGCTCCACAAAGCATCAACTTTTGGTAACCAGTCCACCTTGACACACACTTTATCCATGCAATCTTCAGGATGTACCACTACCGTTTTCTTGAAGTCGTAACCTTCTTTCAGGCGAACCACTTTTAATTTAGTTTCACCAAGTAAGTTAACGGTTGGAATACTAACAGGGGTGTATGCTTCTTCATTGGCAGGTAATCCTTCATCTTCCAGATATTTCCTGAAGGTGTCCATATAGTCAGCCCTTACACCAAAGATATTCAGCGTTTCTATCTCTCGTAATCCCTTTGGCAGATTGCCCGGATTATAGCTGCTATCGAGTGCCGTACTTCGCTTCAAAGAATACTTATAGCCTTTCAAACGCACACCACGACCAAAGAGCTGGATAATTTCCGAGCCTTCACTACGACCCACGTTCATCAGTCCCATCGCGCTAACACGCCAGCTACTCCATCCTTCACTGAATTTCTTGGAACCGATAAGGATGTTGATGGTAGAGTCTTCATCATTAATGTGAGAAAACAGGGATTTGTTACCAAACTCATGCGTCTCGCAGTTCAGGTCGTTTGACTCGCACAGTTTGATAAGTGTATCACTGTCACCCACATTGATAACTCCGAAATAAGGAGCATTTCCTACGCGCAAACCTATTTCGCCGTCACCACCTTTCTGCTTGTCTATATGCAGATGGGCATTGGGTACACTGCTGTGGAATAACCTTTCAATTATTTTATGATATGTCTGGGCTGCGAAGGCATCTTCCTCACCAAGTTTCAATCCTTGTTTTGTCAATAAGAAATTGTTGGCAAACAACGAATAGCCACGTGGATTCTTGATACCATCATTAGGATTAAGCAGACGCTTGATGTAGCTGCTAAACTCCGAAGGTTTATTGATGAAGTCTTGGAGGAAAAGGAGTATCTTCACTACATCACTCACCTTACGTCCACCTTCAGTACGAACGGCATTCACTGAGCTACCCACAAAGATGCCTAACGGACGAGCAATGAGGAACTTGTTTTTAATGTTTGTATCACCATCAAAAGCCAGTGTCTGCTCATAGAGGCACAACAAATAGGCTGTCAGATACATATTCAGTAGTTCCTCGTTCTCCACTGTTGCCATATTCATGATACGGTAGTCTTTGCCATAACCATCATTATAGAAGTAGCGGTAACTGTAGTCAAAGAGTGTAGCCTTACCATATTCTTCCAGCAAGCTCTTGCGGTTGGCTCCCGTTTGTGCGGCAATAGCCTGTCCGAAGGTTGCCGAATACTCAAATGAGAAACCCTCCTGAGTCAGTTTATTTCGATAGCCTTTCCACACTTCGCCGCCGCTACCTTTATGTCCTTCGTCAACAAGAACCAGATTGTTGCCCTCGAAGCTATCCACTGCTACCGTCTTGTCGCCATCCTGCTCTGCCAGTTTGTTGATGTCAATCACATCAATGGTCTGACCTTCAAAGAAACCGCCACGACCTTGCTTTGCAAAAAGCTGTGCATCAAAGTTTGATTTATGTAGTTCGTCAATGTGTTGTTTTGACAAACCCTCGTTAGGTGTCAGAATCATGATGCGGTTCAACTTCTTGGCATTATGTTTCTCTGCATAATACAGATACTGCTTGATGTTTACATGCATCATCAGCGTTTTACCCGAACCTGTTGCAGCCCAAAACGCCACCTTGTTCAGGTCGTCTTCAGTGAACATTGGCATGTCGTGCCAAGTTTCTGTGCGCTGGTTGAAGTCATGCACCAGGAACGTATTGATGTCATCAAGCAGACGTTGCTTGTCCGAGAAAAAGCGGTCGAGATATATTTCAGTGAAGAGCAGAGCCAGGTACTGGTAATACTTCCACGTTATCTTTTCTTCTCGCCGTTCGTTTATCTCTTTTGTATGCTTCACTATGTTGCGGTCATACTCATAGAGTTTTTCCTCCTTGATTTCATAGTCATACATGTGCATCTTCAGTGCATAGAAAATGTGTGACGTTCCTTCGTCATCAACACCCTCCAGTGCAGGATCCTTCAAGTCTTGGCTCAAAGCCTCTAAGTCCTTGCATCCCAACAGGTGCAGGATGTATTTATGCAAGACCAGAGCTTCTTGTAGGCGTGCAGGTCTTGTTGTTTGTCTTCTTCCTCTTGGCATGGTCTAATCCTCTTCAAACATTCGCTTTTGGAATTCTTTTTCAATCAGCTCCACTTTCCAGTTCTCCTCGTCTCTACGCAAGTTAGGTAAAGTATTGTCGCCATTCACGTATATAAGATCAAACTCTGTATCACGAGTGCGGAAATCCATGCGCTCAAAGAAGCGACACAGTTTCTCGTTGTCTATCACCTCGCAGTTACGCCAGATGATGAGCGTTTTCAGTCCTCCACAATGGGTCTTTCCTTGAACAACGCAGATGTTGTCATTCTCAAACCAGTCTTCCGTTTCCACGTTCAAGCCAATCAGGTAGTTGAAGGTTTCCACCATATCCACCTTCGTCTCTACCAACTCATTGTCTTTGGTGGTTTTCAGTGACATATTGAACGGATTGACGAACATCTTCAAGTTCAGCAGCGAGTCGCGAGTCTCTGTGTCGAGCATATAGCTGAGCATATAGCTCTCATGGAACTCATCATCGCGCCAATCTGTCTGCTGCTTCTTGATTTCAAGGTTATTCAGCGTATCCTCGTATTGCTCCAATCGGATGTATTTGAAGCATTGGGAGATGCCGTTGCGAGAAACAGGTTTTCCATCCTTCCAATCTTGAGCATAAATAACTTTCTCAATTCGTGGTTTGGTAACTGAATTAAAATAATCATTTACCTCACAAAGGATGAATTTTCTTTTGCCATTATCTTCACGGTTTAGGTTGATTGTCGCATGACCAGTAGTACCAGAACCTGCAAAATAATCAATAACAGAACTATCTGCGCTAACTTTTGAGACTCTCAAACAGTCTTCTACGGCAGCAATGGCTTTGGGGTATGAAAAAGTTTCTTGTTTCCCAAAAATATCTTTCAACAATGCAGTACCATGCTCGGTTGCAGAATACTTAGCATCATCCCAAATTGTGAATGGCGATAATCCCTCTGTTGCTCTGTATTTTACATAAATTGAATATGACCCGTCTTTTTGTTTAACAGACTTGAACTCACCAACTTCTTTTCTTGCTCGCTCAATGCCGAAATACCAGTTTCCTTCTTGCCCGTCGTCTTTTATTGGGTAAACAACAATTTCTCCATTGGCAGGATCTTCTCTTGTCACATATTCTTGACGGGATTCATCATAATACATATCTGGTATGCGCATTGTGCCCGTCGATTCATTCAAATATATGGGGTAAAACATTGTTGGACGATCTTTCCTAAATGTATTTGAGCCTGTTTTCTGTAAAGGGAACCAAAGAAAAGCCCCTTTTTCATCTCTTTCCTTATAACGAGCATTCTGCCTTTCGTCTCTTGGTAACAGACCAAAAGGGCTGTTTTCATTTTTCCTAGAGAACAACGCATAATCATGTGTAATTGAAAAACCATTGGTACCCAATCGTCCATGGGGATTAACCCTCAATGCGACTACAGCTGTTTCACCCTCAAAAACATCTTCCAGCAGAAGTTTCAAGCGTCCTTCTTCAACATCATCTATTGCTGTACATTGAACCCCTCCTTCTAATAGAAGTTTTTTGCCAAGCAATGCTCTATCATGAATCAAAGAAAGCCAGGAAGAATGTTTGTAACTATTTTTGTACATTATCTCAGACGAGGAGGTATTATAAGGAGGATCGATATACACACATTGTAATTGATTCTTATATCTCTCCTGTAGCAGTTGAAGTGCATGGTAATTATCTGAATTTATCAGCAAGCCATTCGTCTGCTCATCAATATTCTCCAAACTCTTTACTAACTGATGCTTAAACTTAGCATCAAAGAAAGCGGTGTCGAGAACAAGGAAAGGATTCTGCTTTAAGAACTCGATGGTAAGTGGCTCACTATAGCCCTCAGTAGTAAGGTCGCTTTTAATCTCGTCAATGGCAAACAGGCGTACCCACTCCTTACGCTGTGCTTCGTTAGCAATAATCTCAGGATAGAGTTTTTCAGGCACACGGTCGAGCGTGATGCAATAGTCACTTTGCACCACAAACTTCTTCTTCAGCCATAGCTTACGTTGGAAGTTTTCAAGTTGAGCCAACATACTGATAATCTTCTCACCCACCTGCTTGATGGCACGAACAATAGTCAGCTGGCTGTTGATGAACTGTGCATCAAGGTCGTCGATATGCAGCACCTCGTTCTTGATATAGAAGTCCAATTCACGACGAAGGAAGCCACCAAGGTCCTTATGGATGAAATAGTCGAATGAATTCTTGGCTGTGTAGTCTGTCAAGTGCTTCTCCAGCAAGGTGCGGTTGGGATTATCCTTTGTAGGAGCTTTAGCAGTAAGCAATTCCTCAAAATCAGCAGGTACAAGGGAGGTGATAGCTTCTAAAGCTGCTGCTAACAAGTCCTTCTGCTTGGTAGCCTTAGGCATCAACTCGTAGGTGAAGTAGATGTCTAATTCAGCCTCCCCCCCAGTCCCTCTCCGAATGGTGAGGGGAGTAGATAGGTCGTCCTCTGACGTGGGCTGCCATAGTGCAAAGCGACGCTCCATGTTGTTGGCGGCACGATTATTATTTTGCTCTGTGCTGGCATCTTTCAACACAAAGTGTACTTTCTTGCGTGATGTAGGCAGTACAAACGTATAATCGCGGAAATACTCTGAGGTCTTGATATAGTACTGGTCGCTGTTTGCCCAATGCAGTTTCACTTCCTCTCCGTTATAAGGTATGGCGTAGGTGTTATCCTTATAGCGACGCTTAGACAGGAAATCGCCACCATCGTAATAGCGCGAGAAGAACGTAACAAGATGGCTGAATACCTCAGCCTGCATAGACTCCGTATCGGCAGACTGCGCCAGTTGTGCTTCCAGTTTGTCGTATTCATCGCGCATAGGGGTGCCCTTAGGCAATACCTCTATATTACCACCCACAGAAGCAGCAATTTCCGCCATACGTTTCTTTGCCTTATCAGCCTCGCCTCCATTGTTACCTTCAAGTACTTGCTTTACCTGTGGAAGCAGCTCGGAGTCAAGAAAGCGTTGGATGTCGTTACGCTTTTGGTTCATGATGCGGTAGATACCGAAATCCAGTTCGGCATGATCCATCATGAAGATTTCTTCCAGTTTCTTCTTGAAACTCTCGTAATAATTCTGTGCCATATCTATGTATTCTTTATTTTGCTTTTACTTTCCAGCGAATAACAAACAGATTATGTTGCTCCGTCTGTTTCACCATGCGTTGTTCCAACTCTGCAATCATCGCTCTGCGCTGATTGCTTACTTCTTCCTCCCGGTCATCAAGTTCATTTCGCAGACGGCGTTTCTTTCGCTTCAACTCGTCCACTTTCTTTTCCAAAGCCAGTTTCTCAGCCACCGATTCTGCATTTCGGGCGTCTCTTTCCGTTTGCAGTATCTGCTTCTTGATGGTAGATAGTTCAGCCTCAATTCCATCAATCACATCATGTTCCCATTGATAAATGCGGTTTTCCTCCACCTTGAAGAAAGAAAGATTGCGGGCATCCAGCTCTTTCAGTTTTGCCGCACTATGTTGGAGCACATCCTTCTGCAATCGCAGCCGGGTCTGCTCTTCCACTTGTTCACATGGAAGTTCCTTTCCACCGTTGAGGAAAAGTTTCTCACAATCCTCCTGAGAAACTATCCGCCCATCATCAGTGATGGCATTGAATAGCATATATTGTTCTTCTGCCAAGGCTGATACAGCTAAAGAAGAAAGAATAAGCACACCGCTCTGCCCTTGAAGGTAGTCGGGAAGATCAGCGTTCATGGAAAGTGCTTTCTGGTCAAACTCCACCTCGGCATCATCAAGTGACAGCGACAATGCGGAATTGATGACATGCTGTGCTAACGGATGGCTCAATCGATATGGTGTTGCATCATCCGTCTGTTGAAGCATGGCGTATTTACCTGGTCGCTGTCCTGCAACAGGAACACGAAGGACGAAACTGTGATTGTTGTCATTGAAAACAGCCTCTTTGCTGAGAATG
The DNA here is from genome assembly GCA_002353525.1 of Prevotella sp. UBA2739. Taxonomy (GTDB): domain Bacteria; phylum Bacteroidota; class Bacteroidia; order Bacteroidales; family Bacteroidaceae; genus Prevotella. Next base: position 2,805 of record DEJV01000005.1, on the reverse strand, counting down.
TATTTGGTCAGTTCCCAGAAAATATGCTCATAACGATTGAGGAATCCTGTGGTGTTGTCGCGTGTCATGCGAAGATGCTCCTGCACATTGATGTCGAAGTGCTCCAGCACCTGTGAACGTACTTCCGTCATACGCTCATCTATCTGTTCCTGCATTTCGTTTTGCAGTTGTTCGAAAGCCAGATTGATTTCTTCCTCACTACGACACTGTTGGTATATCTCCCAGATGCGAGATTCTATGTCGATGGTGTCAGCCTGTCCTAATACTTCATCACTGGCACCAAACACATCGTCGAAGAGCTTAAACTTCGTGGAGAGTAATTGGAATACACGCACATCAGCATAGTTGCGCATGTTGAGGAAATTGACCACCACGACATCATATTTCTGACCATAACGGTGACAACGACCAATACGCTGCTCTATGCGTTGCGGATTCCACGGGAGGTCGTAGTTGATCACCAATGAGCAAAATTGCAGGTTCAATCCTTCTGCAGCGGCTTCCGTAGCAATCATGATGTCTGCTTTGTGTTGGAAATAATCCACAGCAGCGGCCCTTCGGTCGGCAGCCTTGATGCCGCTCACCTTGTCAGGATGTTCCAGACACCAGCGTTTGTATATCTCGTTGGTCTGCGGTTCACTTGCCTTACCATTGAACAATACTACACGGTTGGCATAGCCATTGGCTTCAAGAAACTCGCGCAGAAAAGCCTGCGTCTTTGTAGATTCAGTGAAGATAAGTGCTTTCCTCTCTGCACCTTGTTCCTGGAGTTTGGAAAACGATTCTTCCAAAGCAACGAGCAATGCCTTTGATTTTGATTCAGATTTGATTGATTTCGCTTTTTCAATGAAGCCTTCTATGGTTTCGATTTCCTCTTTCAAACGTGGAACATCTATCTCATCACTATTGAACAGATCGTCTTCGTCAGATTCTGCATCAGCAGCCTCGTCTTCGTAAATGTCCCAATCGCCATCATCTACAAGGTCTTCTACGTCAAGACGCTCCTGTTTCTGGTTTTCGAGCATCCGTTGGAGACGTTCCTTGATATGAGTAAGCGTATAGATGAGTGCATAGGTAGAAGAAGCCAGAATCTTACGCACAATCATGGTGGTGAGCTTCTTCTGCGCAGCAGGAACACTGTAGATGTCATTTCTACGCAGGAAATCGCTTACAGCCTGATACAGTTGTTGCTCCTCATCAGTAGCATTAAACTTTTGCGTAAGTGGAAGACGATGAGTATAATTGATATACTCCTTCACATCGCGTCGCAAGGTACGAGTATATAACTTCTCGATACGCTGACGCAATTCTTTCAGGTTTTCTCCTTTGCCGTATTGTCTTCGGAAACTTTTTTCACTGCCAAACAGACGGTCGTCAATGATACTTGTCAGACCATAGAGTTCCATCAAAGAATTCTGGAATGGTGTGGCAGTAAGCAATAGTTTCTTTACGCCTGTCAAAGCATCACGCACCTCTGCAGATGTCCGAGCAGAAGAACGATAGACATTTCGCATCTTGTGAGCTTCATCTATAACTGCCAAATCAAAGCCGTGAAGCAAGATGTCTTCCTTATGTTTTGCCACAAAGTTATAGCTACATATTATGGCACGCTTGGGATTTAGTGGATTCTTCCCTTCACGTCGATAAGCATTGAAGTTCTTTGTATCAAGAATCTCACTGGGAATACCGAACTTATCGAGCAATTCTGCTTCCCATTGCTTGCGCAGAGAAGCGGGACAAACAATCAAGATCTTCCTCTTTCCTGTGGCCCAGTACTGGCAAACGACCAGACCAGCTTCGATGGTTTTTCCCAAACCAACTTCGTCGGCAAGAACCACTCCCTTGGAAAAAGGCGATGCGAAAGCAAATAATGCGGCATCAATCTGGTGAGGATTGATGTCAACGGTACTGCTTAACAGCGACTGTGACAAAGAGCCTAAGTCACCATTGGCCTGCTGTTGGGTGAGCAGTGTTGCATAGTAGAGAGCATGATATCGTGTGATGCCTGATGCCACTTCCTGTTGTTTTTGCAAACTGACTTGCAATAATGTGCGGCCAGGCTCCCATAAGGCTGCGGGGGTAGTAATAGCTGTTCTACATCGGTGGACATAAAAAACGTGGAGCCAGTCCTGTTGCCCGTTCCACGCTCTAAAGGCCTTCGCATTGCCCGATTAGTCGAAACGAACAACGCAGAAAGCCCCCACGCAGAATGTTATAGTAATACCCATACAGATACACCAATGGCTGTCACGCCACCCGTGTACATACAACAATATGGGCTGTCTATAAACATCCCAAGGGGCGTCCCCGTTGCCTTGTTTTTGACTAATCGTTCGAAGTTGCGAAGTTCTTAGAGCGTCAAAACCAAGGCGTCCAGAAAACGCCTATGTCCATGATGTCTGTCCCCATCCCTTTCGCAAGGTCCGAAAACCAAGCTTCTGCGCGGGAACAGTTGCAAAGATACAACTTATTTCTGTAACAAAAAAGTTTTTCTTTGTTTTGTTGGTTGAATTCAAAGTAATAGATTACTTTTACAGACCCTTTCTGGAGAAAGATAAGTAAGATGGGTACTTTAAAAACATCCATTTTTTAATGATAGTAATACATTATATTATAAAAGATTCAACTTTCGGATGTTTAACCAACAACGAAAGAATCGAATAGAACGAAGAACAAATCTGCTTGCATGGACTTCTCGATGTCGATTGCGACATTCGGGCAATCCCCTCCAACAACCTTGGGAATTAGGATAATTTGTCATATTCGTTGATGAATAGAATTTCCGAAACTTTAATAAATTTATTT